>QCGC01000005.1 GCA_003278225.1 Prochlorococcus sp. AG-363-P01
TTCCCTAATGCACTCGTAGACTTTCCCTTCCCTTCGCCTGTATAAATCTCAATACCACCTATTGAATTTGGCACTGTCAAAGAGATTTCATCAATTTCCGGTCGACGATGAGCACGCATCTCAGAATGCAAATCTGCAACTCGCACAAGAGAGACAGGAGCTGCCCGCCCAGTAACAATTATTTCCATGCCAGCTGGTCGCCCATGCAGGGTTTTAACAACATCTTCAACCGAAAGTAAACCCAAGTCCAGCACAGGGTTTAATTCATCAAGTACAACCACCGAATACAACTCACTAGCAATAGCACCTTTTGCAATATCCCATCCTCGTTGGGCTTCAGAGGCATCAAATTTCGTTGCTTGTTGAGCATTAAAAAAATCTGCCCTCCCTGTACGCACTTGATCTATCAAATGAGGGAAACCCTGCTGCAAAGCTTCTATAGCAGCATCTTCGTCATAAGCTCGACCTGGCCCCTTCAGGAATCGCAGTAATAAGACCCTTGTTCTTCTCTGCTCACATATCCCTAATCCAATAGTTCGTAATACAACGCCAAGAGCAGCTTGGCTTTTCCCTTTCCCTTCACCGTCATAGATATGCAATTGACCATGACTTCGCTCGTTACTATCAGCTGCAGTGACTATGCCAATGCCTTTCCCGCGTCCTCCACGAAATACTTTTAATTCCTCGGGCTTGGACACCATGCATAGGGCTCTTAATATTTGGAGCTTAACTAGATCAGCCAGCGAAGATAGGGTTCAAACAACATGCCGAAAAGAATGTTTCAACTACTGGAGCCTTTATCCAAATCAAAACAAAAGGAGCTCGAATTATTAAGAGAAAAACTTAAAAGCTTCAAAACAGTTTGTGTCGCTTATTCAGGAGGAGTTGATAGTTCACTAGTTGCTGCAATTGCACAAGAGCAACTCGGCAAAAAAGCATTTGCAATTACAGGTGTCTCTCCTTCGCTAGCAACACATTTAAGAAATGAAGCAAAAAACCAAGCAAACTGGCTCGGGATCCTTCATCAAGAATGTTTTACTAATGAATTAAAAGACCCCAATTACAGCAAAAATCCAAAAGATAGATGTTTTTCCTGTAAGAGGGAATTACATCAACACCTAAGTGAAATAGCCCTTAAATCTGGAGGTGCCCAAGTAGTTGATGGGGTAAATCATGATGATCTCAGTGAATATAGGCCTGGTATTGAAGCAGCACGCCAAGCAGGTGTTCGATCTCCTCTCGCCGAGCTAGGCATAAACAAAACAACTGTCCGCCAAATTTCAAGAGCCTTAGGCTTGCCATGGTGGAACAAGCCTGCACAACCATGCTTAGCATCAAGATTGCCCTATGGAGAAGCAGTCAATTCTCAACGTCTACAACAAATAGAAAAAGCAGAAAACTGGTTACGAAATCATGGGTTTGAAGAAGTGAGAGTAAGAAGTCAGAACGGCACTGCAAAAATTGAATTACCTGCGAATCAAATTGAACAATTAATCATTAACTTTAAAAAAGAAAACATCGTTAAGTATTTTATTGCTCTTGGATTTACTTCTGTAAGTGTCGATCTTGAAGGGTTAATTAGTGGGAAGCTTAATAGGGGTTCAACACAACTCTAAGCCTCAAGAACTTGCAGGTTTAATAGAATACTGTCTACGTGGATCCCTACTAAGTGCCTGAGGGGTTTGGCGTTGCAAACTTTTAAACGAGAAATGTTTTGCTGATAATTCTGAAGAAATAACTTCACAAGCCTTTTCTGGCATAGTATGGTCACCACAAGTAAATACATCAACTGCCGCATAACCACATTCTGGCCAAGTATGAATAGAGATGTGAGATTCAGCTAAAAGAGCAAGTCCAGTAACTCCTTGAGGTTCAAATTGATGAGTAATTAAATTGAGAAGAGTAGCCCCAGCAAGTTTAACTGCCAAGCCAATTGTATATCTTAAAAATGCTTCATCATTTAGCTTGATTTCATCACATTCATACAGCTCAAGAATGCAATGCGTGCCATGAATATTTGTTGAATTAGAAGGTTTTAAAGTAGTAATTTTTTGGATATCACAGTCCTCCCATCCAGGATTCGGATGGATGTCAAAGATGCATTGCTCCATTTGAAAATAAAAAATAGCTATGCACTTTAGCTGACATCTCCCTTTCCAAGCAAAATTTCAGCTTCCACCAATTGTGAATGATTTTTCCAATCCCCTTCAAAGGCTTCTAGATGAGTAGCACTTACAAGACACTGATGCGTATCCCCAACTGCCTCAAGAAGAAGTAACTGGCGCGTGGGATCAAGTTCTGCAAGTACATCATCCAAAAGCAACAGCGGTGGTTCTCCATACAATTCCCCAACTAATTCCAATTCGGCAAGTTTCAAAGCTAAAACCAAAGTCCTCTGCTGCCCTGCCGAACCAAAGCGACGAGCTGATACTTCATTAAGCAAAAACATCACCTCATCGCGATGTGGACCAATTTTGCATCGTCCTAACTTCTCCTCATTAGGCCTCTGAGCCGACAACTGTTGCTCAATAGAAATTCGCCATGATTCTTCCTCCTCCTCTCCTTCCAAGAGACTTCCAGGCACATAAGCTAGTTGTAAATTCTCTTTTCTATTACTAAGTTTTTCTTGCCATGCTGAAGCTAATGGTTGCAAATGTCGCAGAACTCGGCTTCTACGTCGATGAATACGTGTACTAACTAAAGCCATTTGAATATCAAAAGCATCTAATAGTGCATCACGATCTTTATTGGATGGAAAATTCTGATAATTTCTCCAAATCTGACTCCTTTGACGAAGCAACTTATTAAAACGACTGAGTAAATCTGAATAAATTGGTTCCAATTGCTGAATCACTCTATCTAACCAATTGCGTCTCAGACTTGGCTCTCCACGCACCAAGTCCAAATCAAGCGCACTAAAGCCCACACATCTCAAAGGACCTAACAAATCCAGCTGACGTAATAACAGTTTTTGATTGCGATACGCCTGTCTGCCTCCTTGTCGCCTTAAATCCAATTGCAGTTCTTCAGATTCACCAGCAATAGCCCGCAACAACGCCCTATCTTGATTCCAACCAATAAGGTCTTGATCACTACTAGACCGATGTGAACGAAGAGTTCCAATTAACTCGACTGCCTCTAAAAGATTTGACTTACCTATTCCATTGGGACCTATAACCAATAAACGCTTTTCAGTCAGTTCAAGCTTGAGCTGACTGTAATTACGAAATGAATAAAGCTCGAGCTGATGAAGCCGAATCTTCCTTGAAGTATCTTTTAGCTAAACTAATTCTAATGGGAGTTCTAAAAAGTTCTTCTCATACATATGCATAAAGCAAATGTTTGGGCATGTAGCTCAGTTGGATAGAGCATCAGATTCCGGTTCTGAGGGTCGGGGGTTCGAGTCCCTCCATGCTCGTAATTTCAAGGTCTAGTCGAATTCACCGAAGATGTAATCCCATAGCACGAATGCCACCAGGGTCTATCAGGAACCCATTTTCCTTTAGTGCTTCAACTGCTATTGCAGGAGCAGAAACTGAGATACTGCAACCTGGCATTGTCCTTTTTAATATTTCCAATGCTCGATAGGCCAAAACTGCTAAAAACTGTTTCTGTCTAGGCGAAGGTTCGGCAACAAAATTCCAAAGATTTGCATTTAAGCCATAATCACTAGTTGCTCGCACAAAACCAACAAGTTTGCCAGTTGATTCTTCCCAAATACTTAGATGAAATGAACTGTTTTTTATTGCCAATGACAACTGCTTTGAAGGATATGTTTCTTGATTGCATTTAGCTAAAAGTCTATTCAAGACTTCCGCTGGTGGAGGCGTCTCATTATCCATCACAAAGCCTGATGGAAGATACGGATTTTTCTTGCGAAATGAAAACAAAGCTTAACCAGTATTACGCATACCTGCTGCAATCCCATTAATAGTCAGCAAAGCACCTCTAAGTAATTCACTACGGCTATAAGTACGCCCAACTTCATCCCCCCCCCTTAAGGACTCACTCATAGGAGGTTGGCGATTCTGATCACGTAATCTACGCAGCAAAGCAACTTGCAAAAAGCCTAATGGCACAATCGTACGATTACGCAAGTCTACCGAAAGCTGTAATGCAGGATCAGCACTTAGCAATCGACTATTCCCAGTAATGTCTAAAGTCAATTTCTTGGTCAAGCTGTACTCATTTGAGATAATTGCAAAGATCTGATTAAAAGCATCCCGATTATCAATAGCACCCAGACTAGTCATGTAGTGATGAGCTAACTCTAAGTCTACTTTAGATAGAGTCATCTCTACCTTAGAGATCAACATACGGAAGAAAGGCCAACGTTGATGCAATCTTCTCAGTAGATCCAGTTGACCAACATCCGCCTCAACCTCCGCTGCAAGAGCTGTACCTACTCCAAACCAACTAGGCAATAAGAATCTACTCTGAGTCCAACCAAACACCCAAGGAATTGCCCTAAGACTAGCCAGATCTTTTGCACCAGTCTTACGTCGTGCAGGCCGACTAGAAATCTGCAACTTACTTATTTCTTCAATAGGTGTAACCTCCTGAAAAAAAGCTACCAAATCAGGATTGTCATGAACAAGTGCACGATAATGTTCACGAGAAGTTGCCGCCAATCTACTCATTAATTCATTCCAACTTGGAGTTGCATCCAATTGATTAGTTACCAAGCTATTTTGAAGGACTGCAGTTGTGACTGTTTCAAGGTTATAGAGTGCTAACTCGGGAAGACTGTATTTAGAAGCAAGTACTTCTCCTTGTTCAGTAATTTTGATGCGTCCTTGAAGAGTTCCACTTGGCTGGGCAAGTATTGCCTGATAAGCAGGCCCACCACCCCTACCGACAGATCCACCTCGGCCATGAAATAAACGCAATGCAATGCCTTGACTCTTGGCAAGGTCTTGGAGTGCAATCTGTGCTTGATGTATTTCCCAATTACTAGATAAAAAACCTGAGTCCTTATTGCTGTCGGAATAACCAAGCATCAACTCTTGAAGTGGCTGCAATTGTTCTCCAACACGTGGCAGCATATTTCTATAAATAGGTTCTTGAAAAAGCTGCTCCATTACTTCTGGAGCCCGCTGCAAATCCTCAACAGTTTCGAACAAAGGCACCACTAAAAGATCAGCCGAGCCAGATGCAAGATCTACCAGCCCTGCTTCCTTCGCCAACAAAATAACCTCTAAAAGATCAGAAGCCGTATGACTCATCGAAATCACATAAGTTCGGCAAATTCGACTACCAAATTCCTTCTGTAACCTATGCAACATGCGGAATACAGAGACAGTTTCAACTGTGCTATCAGACCAAGTAACTGCTGCTGGAATTAATGGACGACGCGTTTGTATTTCCTGCATCAACCATCTCACCTTCTCATCTTCTTCCATCTCAGCATATGGTTTAGGAAGATTGAGGTATCTAGTTAACTCATCTAACGCATCACTATGTCGAGTACTTTCTTGACGAATGTCAAGACTCGCAAGAGAAAATCCAAAAATATGGACTTGAGTTAAAAGAGTATCAAGTAGTTCACAGCTAAGGTCAGTACTAACCAAGCTATTTCTAATCAACTCCAGATCTCCTCGAAATTCTTCTGCGGAAACATAATGAAGTTCCGCTTCATCAGGAGTCTCAGCAAAACACGTAGGATTCATGCCCTCAAGAGATACCTTCCAATCTCCTTCTGAAAGCTGTTGGTTTCGTTGCTGTGTTAAACGCAACCTCTCCAAAGTATAGCTAAGTTTCAATCGATAAGGCTCTAGACGATACCGGGCAGCTCTTTCTTCATAAATACTTGGAAACCTAAGTCTATCCATCTCAAGGGATTCCAAAAGAGGAGTTCCAACCTGACTCCACTGCATGGAAATGCTAAGTTGATCTCTAAGATTTTGAACTGCACTAACGTAGCGGTCCAGCATAAGCTGACGTTGATAGCAAGCTGTGCGCCAAGTGATTTCAGGGGTTACAGAAGGATTACCATCTCGATCTGAACCAACCCAAGAACCAAAAGTACAAAAAGCTTCTTGGGGAATTTGAACATCGGGATAACTGCCAGCAAGGGCCGCTATTATACGTCTACGCAATTGAGGCATTGCATCAAATAACACCTGCTGAAAATAATGAAGTGCATAATCCACTTCATCTAAAACAGTTGGTTTGAACTGATGCAACTCATCAGTTCGCCACCACAGCCTAATCTCTTCTTCTAATTGAAGTCTCAAGCTTTCAGTCTCAGGCCCTAGGCCAATAGATTCAGATTGAAGTTGTTGCAAAAGACTAGCCACTCTTCGCTGCTTATGGCGAACTGTATGCCTCACAATTTCAGTGGGATGAGCAGTAAATACAAGCCGTATATCCATCTCCTGTAGCAACGTTTCTAGCTGCGCAGGAGGTACATTTAGACGGCGAAGGCGTTGGAACAACTCTCTAAATGTTGCAGGAGCTGTCTGACTGGCAAGGGGTGGAGCAAAAGGGTCTAAAGATTCATCTTCCAATCGTTTCTCTTGCGAACAGCTAATACTTTCGAGATAGCTATCTTCCTCTATTCGTTGCTCGAGAATATTAACCAATTGAAAATACAGAGAAAAAGCACGAGCAGCAGAAATTGCTTCTGCAAGGTCCATCTCGCGAATTAATAGTACAATCGCTTCACCAGTAGCCTTTTGATTTTTTGATTCTAAGTTGATTGGATCACTAAGTTGCTTAAGACGCAGTAAACGCTCAGTTTGCTCAGGTGGACATTCACTCTTTAAAACAGTTTTCCATAAATCTTCTACCAGCTCTAGACGTTGTTGTAGCAAACGACTGCCATCATGTTGTGATGGAGAGTGCTCATGACCTGATAAGTGATGGGAAGTACTCTGCATAGACGATTTTGTTAAGTCAGTTTTAGCCATAATTAACCCAAAACAGCCTCAGGCTTAATTATCGATATTTCTTGAACTTCCATATCAACAATACTTTTTCTAACCACATCTTCTACAGAGTGACCTGATGAAAATCTATCGAGCCATTGCATAGCTTGATTGCCCTGATCTAAAACTACCTGAATTGGGACTAGAAGTTGAGCCATATCCAGATCATTTGCTAATGGCATCACTTCATGGAGGGTATTGCAAAGCCATTCCCGACAAGTTATGGGCTCACCATCAAGCCAATGATGCAAAGTCGCATCAAGACTGTTTTGAGCAGCCGCTACATCATTCGAATCACTTAAATCTGCTAATTCTGTTGCTGATAACCGACTTGCTATTAAAGGATCCAATTGATTTGACTTCTCAAATAATAGGAACACTCGAAGTTCAATTAAGGCAGTAATCGCCAAAAGCAGGTCGCAATCGGTAATACAATCACAAATTCGTAATTCCAAACGATTCAATTTATAAGGTCTAGAAGGACCATTTGGACGTATTGAAGTCCATAGATGGCGTTCATTCCACATCACTCCGCTAGACAACTGCTCTTCAACCCAAGTCACATAATGAGAATGTGTTGTAAAAAGTGGAACTTTTTTAGGAGTTAATGGGAACTGCAGCCAACGTTGTGAATGTGCTCCAGTTGTTTTTCCATCAAGGAAAGGTGAACTCGCACTCAAAGAAAGAAACATTGCTGCCTCACAGCGCACTAAACGAAGAGCTGCAAATAACCTAGATAAGTCTTTTATTCCAAAATTAATATGGATACTAGTAGTAACTACTTTGGTTCCATATGTTGACTCAATTAAAGCGTGATAAGGATTTGAAAGATCAGAACGTTCAAAGATCTGACTATTGCCAAGACTTAAGGTACTTGCAGGCAAAATAGTCAAATTTTTAGGATCTAACCACTCTCGCAACTTCCTTCTGGGTACAAGAAGTGCTTCCTTTAAAGCCCAGTAGTCACAAAGTGGCGCTGTTATGTATTCAAGATTGCGTTGGTCTGGCTCCTTAACAAAATCTGGGAGCTCCTCTGAGACATCGGCTGAAACACCAACATGCTCTCCATTAGAAAGACCTGTAAAAAGTTCAACTTCGAACCCCTTAAGCAATAGTTCATTGCTCATAATTTTGATGGCCCCAAACATGCAAGAGCTGTAAGCATGCCTCTGGCTTTATTCAGTGTCTCTTGATATTCAGCAGTAGGGACTGAATCTGCAACCACTCCTGCTCCTGCTTGAACCTCCATCTTCCAGCCACCTTGTGGATGTACCTGCACAATCATTGTGCGAATAGTAATTGCTGTATTTAAAGCCCCATTTAAATCTAATGACCCATAAACACCTGAATAAGGTCCTCTAACTTGACTTTCAAGCTCATTAATAAGCTGCATAGCTCTTATTTTTGGTGCACCACTTACTGTCCCTGCAGGGAAGGCAGCCATTAACAAATCCAATACGTCCTTTCCAACTACAAGCAAACCATCAACTTCACTAACTATATGCATTACATGGGAATACTTCTCAATCACCATTAGCTCCTTCACAGAAACACTTCCAGGCTTACAAACACGACCAAGATCATTACGCCCTAAATCAACGAGCATGACATGTTCTGCTCGTTCCTTAGGGTCACCTAGAAGATCTTCTTCGAGTGCACGATCTTCCTTATTAGATCTGCCTCGAGGACGAGTTCCTGCAATTGGTCTCAAACTTGCACGAATTCCATCAACAGTCGGCTCAGCTTTTACCATCACCTCAGGGCTAGAGCCAATTAACTGCCAGTCTCCAAAATCAAAAAATGCCATATATGGAGAGGGGTTTACCATCCTCAAGCTGCGATACAACTCAAAAGGAGGTTGTTTGAGTCGGGTTTCAATTTTTTGACTAAGAACAAGTTGAAATACATCTCCAGCCACTATGTGTTTTTTAGCAGTTTGCACTGCTTCTTCAAAATCAGATTTCCGAAAATTACGCTTAGTTCTAGGTTGATATGAACTATTTTCTTCCCAACTCAAAGGCTTCATAGCTGGAAGTGGAATTTCCATAAGTCTTTCAAGATCTCGAATACGCCCAAGAGCTTGTTCATAGGCTGCTTCAGGAGAATCTTGATTTGTTAGATCGCCATAAGCAACAGCAGTAATCAGACGCTTAACTTGATCAAAAATCAAAATACTATCCATCAACATCCAAATACCATCAGGCAAGTCTTTGGCTTGACGAGAGTGAACAGGGACTGTGGGCTCAATCCATTGAATTAATTCATACCCCCATATCCCGTAAAGCTGGCCTAGAGGAGGCAGTTCAGGGTTTCGCAAAGGCTTGTATGGAGCCAACCAAGTTCTTAATTCCTCAAATGGATTGCCTCTTAATTCATCACATCGACCATCCCGCCATTTTCGCGTCAAACGATCTCCATAAGCAGTAGCAAGCCAGAGAGGATCATGAGCTACCACACTCCATCGGCCTAAGGACTCTCCACCTTCAACAGACTCAAGTAAAACTCCAGGTGGCTTTCCATGTCCAACTTTTAACCAAGTTGTCAAAGGCGTTTCAAGATCCGCAGGCCAACTTTGAGCAACCGGGATGAAATTGGCGCCCTTAGAAGCTGCCTCTATAAATGATTCACGATCGAAGCTGTGCATGAGTAGATCATCGCAGCCCGATAGAGTCTGTTATTGAAGTCTGGATGTTATAGACCAGTTTATTAAGATTATTCGTAGGTGCTCCTACCTGTGAACTTAACGCTTGCAGGATTAGGGTTTTCGCCAATTCTACGTGGGTTATGCCCAGCTTTTGGCCGTCCCTCATTGACTTTTTCAGGGAAGACACCATCTTTTGGATGAAGAAATTCTGTGTCACCACCAGGAAAAATTCTATAGATTTTATAGTCGTCAATTCTTGGTTTAAAACCTCTAAGTTGAGTACCAAGAGCAAGACATTGTTCTTTCCGAGCGAAATACATTAAATTTTCGCCCTCATTCATAGTTGCTGCACCACCTGTAGGTAGCTCAAAGGCTTGTGCCTTTGAGCTAGACCAAGTGATCGCATACTTTTCTTCAGTTTCAGCAGCATTGAGGAGACCACCAGTGCTTCCAATGCTTTGAGGAAGATTGCCTTTCAGAGCTTCTGTCATAGCTTTACTCGAAATTCGGCATGCCTGTGTTAAGTGAAAAGTAGCACCGCACTTTGTGCCGTATGGCACTAAGCAACACTAACCTTCACACCCGTCAACAATATTACTTCCAACATTTCAAAATTTTCCTTCTGCTATTGGAAAAAAAATGATCATCGCACTGTCGCCCCGTCGAGTCAGCCTACCGCCCAAACTGGCTAATAAGCGTTGCGTAGCAGCCTGGGTCAGCTGGAGGCTCCCTGTACTTGGATTCCAACTGAGTACAGGACCAAGGTCAGAATGATTCTCAATTTGTAAATGCTTCGATTCCGGAACATTTGAGGAGTGACTAACAATCTTGAGTTTCAAACGCTGACCTGCAGCACGAAGTTCTAACAAAAGACTGCCTCCAGTTTGCAAGGCCCTACTATTCCGATCTATTAAGCCCCCAAGCATTAATTCCAGTCTCGTTGGATCGCTAAGAACATGTGGCAAGTCCGGAGATATATCCAGATGCAGTTTGATGCCGCGCCGTTCAACTTGTTGACTCCAAATAGGATGTAGCATTTCAAGCATTTTACCTAAATCTGTACTGGCAAGCCTCGATTCACCTGGTTGCTCCCGTTGCAGCTCGACAGCATTAAAAATCAAACCAAACCTATCAATTTGCTCGGTGCACTCTGAATCAATTTGACCAAGCCGATTTATGACCAGTTTCGGAAGATCTTTTCGCTTAAGCAGCGAGCGTATCAATGTTCGAATTGTTGCAAGAGGAGTTCTAATTTCATGAGTCAAAGCTTCCAAAAGAGTTAAATCACTACTTGAATCATTTTCATGCTGTTTACCAGTGGTTTTTTCAGGCAAAGTCTGAACTGTTAGGCGTGCAGCAGTACCAGCCAACCTTGACGAAAGAAGAGGCCAAAACATGTCCTGAATTGAATCATTGCTGCGCAAATCACCTAAACCTGCTAATGCTTCACGCAGCTCATAGGCCTGTTCAGGATTCTCCTCATTAATTCTCATATCAAGTATTTGCATAAGATCTCTAAAGGTTTCAGGATCACTGCGCATAAGCAGATTCCTTTGCCCAGGAGGTCCTTGCAACGCAAGTGCAACTTGAACCTCGGGAGTAATAATCATTAGCAAAGGGTCATGACCATCTTCATCACGAAGAGGCAGACGGATATAACTACCTATTCCTGCTTGAGCGGTTTCATTTGTTGACCCAACTCCTCGATTCGAAGGCAATGCAACAGGGTATGGAGAGTAAAGAGTTTGCAGTGTTTCGGGAGCCCAAACCCACCCTTTGAGTCGATCAAGTAATCGGGGATCATAAAGAGGTGGTAAGGGAGATGCAAGCCAAAGACCTTGATTCAATTCCATAGGGCCCAAAATCTCATCCTGCAAAGTTGCAAGAGCACCCCACCACAATCTACGAACAGTTGGTTCATCAACTCTTCCTTTTGGAACGTCTTGAGCCATTCGAGCTTGAATGGCAGTTAAGGAGATTTGAGAACTCACCAGTTTCTGCTAGCTGAATACCCACGCCGAGCTACAGAAAGACAAAAACCTATAGCAATAAAATTCACTAATAGCGCACTACGTCCATAGCTCATAAAAGGTAAAGGAATTCCAGTAACAGGGCCCAGACCAATAGTCATAAAAATATTTACCATTACTTGGAATACCAGCATGGCCAATACACCAACTACGACAAGAGATTCAAAATCAGTCCGTGCTTCTCTTGCGACAGCCAAAAGCCTAACCATCAAACAAAAGAAACCAACGACGACGAACATTGTTCCAAAGAAACCTACTTCCTCACCTAAAGCACTAAAAATAAAGTCCGTATGCTGTTCAGGAATAAAGCGCAATTTAGTAAGTTGGCCTTGTAACAAACCAGTTCCCCATAAACCACCTGATCCAATGCCAACTGTGCTTTGAAGTAAGTGGTAACCACCACCTAAAGGATCTTTAGCTGGATCAAGAAATAAAACCAAACGATCTCTTTGATAGTCCTGTAAGCCATTAAGCCATAACCAAGGAGTAAACCAAGCAATTGCACAATGAGCAATCATAGAAATCGCAGCTGCCAGTTTTCTTTTTGGTAAAGATCGATAAGCCAACAAAACAACTAATGGGATCCAAATCAAAAGAGCACCAGGGAATAAACCTGCTAGGAGTGCAGTTAAAGTTGCTGAAAAACTAAGTAAAATCCACTCCAATCGCATTCCTGACCAGTAAAGCATTATTAACAGTACAGCACCAAAAACCAAAGATGTGCCTAAATCTGGCTGAAAAAATACTAATAACCAAGGGATTATAATTACACTGAAAGGCTTCAACAAATTCTTGGGATGTCTAATTTGATGGCCATCCAAAACAGCTGCTAAAGTTAAAATAACAATTAACTTTGCAAATTCTGAGGGTTGAACATTAAATCCAAAAATATTCAACCATCTTTGTGCACCCAAAGCTGATGTCCCAATTATTCTAACGGCCAACAAACTGAAAATCGAGAAAAAATAAAGAGGTATTAAAAATGGCCTAATCCTTTCTAATGAAATATTTGCAAAGCCTGTCGCGATCAAAAGACCTATGCAAGCAATTATTAAGTGCTGATGCCAATCAGCATAAGATGCATTTCTCTGTGTACTTGCTATCAAAAAACTTGCAAGAATGACTAATAAAGAGGGAATGCCCCATAAAATAAATTCAGTTTTTTTTAAAGTATTTCTTAAACGGCCAGGTCTTCCCCAATATTTGCTCCTCCGCCTTAAGTCAAAGCTTAAAGGCATAATCAAGTTAAATTAAATACATTATTTCTAAGATTATTGGCAAGATTCCTAAAAACCTTAGAACTAATGGAATCAGGTTGGTAATGAACTATTGGTTGTCCTTCATTTCCACCCTGTTGCACAGGCATCTCAAGAGGAATCTGAGCTAATAGAGAAACGTTATTTTCATCAGCCAACTGCTTGCCTCCACCAACACCAAATAGAGGGTAACTTTTGTCTGGAAAATCAGGTGGCACAAATGCTGTCATATTTTCAACAACCCCAAGAATTGGAATATCCATTTGCCTAAACATTGCCAATCCCCGTCTTGCATCCTGCAATGAAACCATCTGAGGCGTAGTAACTATGACCACCCCTGCCATAGGAACTGCTTGCGCCAGAGAAAGCTGGGCATCTCCAGTTCCAGGAGGTAAATCCACAACCAACACGTCTCTTGTCCCCCAACATGCTTGATAAAGAAATTGTCTAATAATTCCATTAAGCATCGGACCACGCCAAATCACAGGTTGACTCTCATCAATCAGTAGTCCCATTGAAACCATTCCAATCCCACAACTTTCTATTGGGACAATTTGTTGATCCGCTCCACTCCCTATGACTTCAGGTGCGCAATTAGCAACTCCGAGCATTATCGGGATATTGGGACCATATATATCTGCATCAAGTAATCCCACTTGAAGTCCTGTCTGAGCAAGTGCACAAGCCAAGTTCACAGCAACAGTACTTTTTCCAACTCCTCCTTTCCCACTACTTACGGCTATCACTTTTTTTACCCCAGGTATTTCCTGAAGTTGACCAGACGAACCATGCCCAGCTTGACCAATAGGTGATTGACTAGTTGGGGAATTCTTAATCTCTATCTGAACCTCATTAATATCTTTAAGTTCCAATAAAGCCTTTCTAATTTCTTGAGCTATTCGGTCTCTTTGGCTCAGTGCAAAATCAGGCAACCCTAATCTCAAAATAACCTTAGGAGGATTCACTCTTATTTGATCAATCCAGCCAAGCTCCCCTACTGAACGACCACTTCCAGAGTCTTTTACGTTATTCAGGGCTATTTGTGCGTCTTCAGCAAGTGTCATTCCTTTCAGGCTGGCAGCCTTAATTTTACGGGGGGTAAAATCCTATGAATTAGTCTGCACAAATACAATGATTATTTTTAAAAGGCTTTCAAGAAACTAACAAACTTCACTCAACTGAATTGCAATGTTCCGCACCTTGACCAATTTTCTTACCAAGGCATCACCTAAAAGAGAACCTAAGGAAGTTTCTAATAAATCACCAATAAATCAAACAATCTCAATACCCCCTGAAAATTCTCGAGAGAGAGCAAGACAATTGGTACTAGGACTCCAAGATGACATCTGCGCAGGTTTAGAGAAGACTGATGGGCAAGGAAAGTTCGAAGAAGAGACTTGGACCAGACCTGAGGGAGGAGGAGGCCGATCTCGAGTAATGAGTGAAGGAAAAATATTTGAACAAGGTGGCGTTAATTTCTCAGAGGTAGAAGGAAATGAATTACCACCATCCATACTTAATCAAAGACCAGAAGCAAAAGGGCACAGTTGGTTTGCAACAGGAACATCAATGGTTCTTCATCCTCGCAATCCATATATCCCAACAGTTCATTTAAATTATCGTTACTTCGAAGCCGGACCTGTTTGGTGGTTTGGGGGCGGTGCTGATCTGACACCATTTTATCCGTATTTAGAAGATGCACGTCATTTCCACAAAGTTCACAAGAAAGCTTGTGACTCAGTAAATCCAGAATTTCATAAAGTCTTTAAACCTTGGTGTGATGAATATTTTTTCCTTAAGCACCGACAAGAAACCCGTGGGATAGGGGGGATTTTTTATGACTATCAAGATGGGTCAGGAGTGCTATATAAAGGGCAAAATCCCGATGGTCCTGCTGCAAAGATTTCCAATCAGATAGGGACATGCACGCAAACATGGGAACAACTTTTTTCTTTAGCCCAAGCCTGTGGGCAAGCCTTTTTACCCTCTTATATACCAATCATCAATAAGCGTGGAGATAAATCCTATGGAGAAAGAGAAAGACAATTTCAACTATATCGACGAGGACGTTATGTCGAATTTAATCTCGTTTGGGATCGCGGCACTATCTTTGGATTACAGACAAATGGTAGAACCGAATCAATTTTAATGTCGTTACCACCTCTCGCACGATGGGAGTATGGCTACTCAGCACCATCAAACTCGAGAGAAGCATTGCTAACTGAGCTCTTCACCAAGCCACAAAACTGGTCTAGTGATGACTCACTTGTTGAGAAATGTGCTCAATATGATGCTCTTGATTAAAAATTAGTTTTTTA
The DNA here is from genome assembly GCA_003278225.1 of Prochlorococcus sp. AG-363-P01. Lineage (GTDB taxonomy): Bacteria > Cyanobacteriota > Cyanobacteriia > PCC-6307 > Cyanobiaceae > AG-363-K07. Next base: position 15,178 of record QCGC01000005.1, read on the forward strand.
TCTAAGCCTAAGACAAGTGCATTTACAACCTTCATAGCCAAGTCTTGCAAAAGTTTTTTACTAGAAATTGGATCTCGAAGGCCTGCCTCCAAATCACCTTCTAGTTTGCCTATTTCCAAAATCCTGATACCTCGTCTAGCAGCCCCAAGCCCTCCACGAAAGAAAATTGGATAACGTCCGAAAGTTCTTGCCAAGCTTTCATCAACAGTATTTAACCCACTAGAAACTGCGGGAATCAAGCCGGATCCCAACCCATATTCCCCATAAGCATCAAAATGTATCTCTAATGAATACCCACCTTTGCGTGCATGTTCAGATCCCACCGACCAATTTGTCCTTGGATCATTCGCATCTGGAATATTGCGTTCACCAGGATCATAAGAATTGATATTTAGACCCATTTCTTGGCCTACCCGAACAATGGCATCACGCATCCTCAAATTCCAATACAACTCATCGCTCATTGAAGTATCCATTGGAGCCATCCCATTTAGATCAACAGCTTCTCCACGAGTTCCAGAACCTGCAATCCCTTGAGAATCTGCGTGACCTGCAAAGATCAAAAAAGATAATGATGGAGAAACTTCCAAATCCCCAATCCATTTACTATTTAAATCCTCTCTCAATACGAAAAGAGAGTCTGAATTACTCGAAAATGACTTTTCAAAAAAAGTTTTCCAATCAGACAAAAAGAATATGATCACAACAGTTAGGCTTGAAACGATTGTATACCTATTGAAAAAAGATTTCCACTTCATAAATTAAATCGGAGAAGAAAGCAGAGACCCATCACTAGACAAGTCAAGTTTCTTAGAAAGCTCTAATTCCATAGCAATCAATTCATCTCGATGAGCTCTAATACGCAAAACACTTTCATTACTTTCAGCAGAACTCACTAATCGAAGCTCTAAAGATTCAACTCGAGCTGCTCTGCGTCGATAGATAAAGCCCGCCAACGGTCCACCTAATATTGCCAGCAATAGCGGCCACCAGCCAAGCAAAGGATATAACTGTCGAATAACTAATCCCAAGCAAGCTGACCCCAGAGCTCCAAATATTGAAAGGAGAACTGCCAAAGTTCCACTAGATGCAACACTCCCTTGGAAACGAAGTACCTGCCTATCTGCATCTCCTCCATTGTTTTTCCAGCCCCTCTGTTCCAACCAAATACTTACAGCATTAAGAACTTCTAATGGAGGCAATGACGAATGAACATCCACTACTGTAGTTCGATCCTTACTAGCAGCTCGAAGAAAAAAAACCAATCCAATTGCCAACAAAAAAGTTAACAAAAGTACGGATGAGAAACCCATGTAAATTCAAAATTAATGTATAAAAGATTGGCTTAACGTTCTAAAGCTTGAAAAAGCTTAGATGAAATGAGTACAGATGCTTTCATTAGTTACGTTGAACAAGCTAAGACTAACTAAAAAAGTCAAATCCTGTTCTCAATTAAAGTTAGAAAATTGCCAATCTGAGATCTTTTAATGAAATCATTAAGCATTTCTTAGCTATAAGGTCATATATAAAAGCTATTGAATTGCATGATGGTTGAATTCTCTCCGACTCCTAAAAGTTTCTCTATCTTCAGCCAAGATCTTGATGAAGCTAGTACAAGTCAATTCCAGCAAGCTTCTGAACTCGCAATCGATACAGAAGCCATGGGATTAATTCATGGGCGAGACCGCCTTTGCCTAGTGCAAATTTGTGACCCAAAGGACAACGTGGCCTGTGTAAGAATCGACATCAATCAAAAACTAGCTCCACGTTTAAAACTCGTCTTAGAAAACACTGCTATTACAAAAGTATTTCATTTTGCTCGCTTTGACGTAGCTGCCTTAGCCAATGGACTTGATATAAAAGTAAAGCCTATTTTCTGCACAAAAATAGCTAGCAAAATTGGACGTACATATAGTCCCAGGCACGGTCTTAAGGAAGTCATCATGGAACTATTAGGAGTAGAACTAGACAAACAAGCACAAAGTAGTGACTGGGGACGATCAGAAGATCTAAGTGAAAAGCAATTGATGTACGCAGCTAATGATGTGCGGTATCTACTTAGCGCGAAAAAAAAGCTTGAGGGAATATTAAAAAGGGAAGGTCGCTTGGAATTGGCCCAAGATTGTTTTCGTTGTATCCCAGTCTTTGCAGAACTAGATCGACAGAGATATACCCAAATTTTTGAGCATTAAAAATTCTTTTCAATGCCTTAGTCTTCAATCATAAAGTTCTCTTCTTCGGCCAATGCAGTTAACAAATGATCTAACTGTGTAGAAGAAGAAATTCCTTCTGATTCTTGCCGGGAACGTGCTTCATTTAATAATCGTTCCGCAATAGTTTTTTTAGAGGTCAAGTCTTTTAGACCTTCACGAGCAACAGCCAATTCAACTTGTCTCCTTGCAGAAGCAAGACTGATGCTTAGACAACTAGCTAAATCAGCACAAAGCTTCATATACCCATGATCTTCTATAGGTGCCATCAAAAAAAAACATAGAAGTTAAGTATCTCTCTTCAAAGGCCCAGTCTTTCAAGAAATTATCAATGACCTAATAAAAGTTTCGAAATTAAAGCTGCCAAAGCAGCACTTCCCCCTTGCAGGCCCATTCTTCTTAGACCAACACTCCCTATATTCTGGCGAAGTGAGTGGTCATTTAATAGTATTTCTATACGTTCAGCCAACAATTCTGGACTTCTGCAGACCGTTACTGCCCCGCCAAGCAAACGACTTTGTCGAACAGCAAACTTTCTCTTGAATTGAGGCCCTTCTCCTGGCAGGGACAAGGCAGGAATACCAAGTCCAACCAATTGCTCTGTTGCAGTACCCGCAGTGGCTAGGCCAATTTCGGCCCATGAAGCCCAAAGGCTGAACTTACCTTCTGCAATGAGTAAATTTGATGAGCCTTTCGTCCAAGAACTTTGGGCATCTATTTGATTACTCAAAAAAGAAGATCGTTGATACCCCAATCCTGATAAAACATCTTCCAGTTCCTTTGCCGAAGGTTCTGAGCCCAATGCAACCAAAATAATGATAGGGGTTTGGCACTTAACCAATGAGCTAGCCGTGATTAGCCTCTGAAAATTCCTCTTGGCCTCCACAGCACGACTGCCACAAAGCAATAACAAGCGCCGAAAAGGTTTTATAGATTCAGGAAGAGAAAGTTTGTGCAGGCCATCCATCATTGGATTGCCAGGTGATTGAGCTGCAACTCCTTTTTTTCTTAAGCCTCTAGCAGTCAACTGATCGCGTACAGCAACCAATTTGCAGCGAGAAGATCGCATAAATGCATATTCCCATGGTTCCCACTCAGTCCCTTTCAAACAATGGTAATAATCACTGATATCAGAACCTAAACAACTCCGCCAGGTGTAATCACTCTTCGGAGTTCCTATAAATCCAAAAGAGGCTCCACTTGACCATGCAAAAAATAATGGGAGCAAATCACCTACCGCAATAATTAGTGTTCTTCTATGGGCAGTACTTCGCACAAAACACCATTGATTCCAAGTGACCTGAAAAAGTCCTGCAGCAATATCAGCAATCATTCCACGTAAACTCTGATTACTAAAGCCGCCACTTGGTAAACGCATAGACGGACCAACTATTCGCAACCAACCCTCAGAAACTGCAGATCTAAAGGCTTTACCCTCTCCAACCAATACCAAAACTTCTAGAGAAAGACTAGGGATAAGTTCATGTAGAGCTCGAAGAATCTGTAGGGTTATTAAGTCTTCACCATGTCCATTCGAAAGAAATAACAGATTCTCAGTGAAGTGACTGATACGATCCGCTAAAGGGAGTGAAAATTCCATAGTGGCGGCATGGCCAAGCGGTAAGGCAGAGGATTGCAAATCCTTTATCCCCAGTTCGAATCTGGGTGCCGCCTTCTTACCTTTCCCGCAGATCAACTGCAGGAACTCAATTATTAGATCTCTCTTCCTAATTCTCACGGTAGGTAACCGGTAGGTAAGTCAGTTCGCGACTTAGTGAACCTATAGGTCCAATTCTTACCTACCAACACGCAAAAAGACACTCTCTGACTGGAACCAATCCAGATGATCTTTTGCTGTGAAATAACCGCCATCTAAAAGTCCATTGGTAGGTAATCAGGGTCTATTGCTGTACAAATACCCAAGGATAATTTTGACCTCTTCAAATTTTCTAGTACTCATCCCTCTCATCCTGTAGTTCAGTGCTTGATAGGGAGTTATAGAAACCCCTCCACTTCTTTTCTGAGTTGAGGTCAGTGGCAACTAAGGTCCCCAACAGGTTTATTGCCTCTTTTTGGTTAAAGGATTTTCCGTCATCTGAAGTGTGAATTATTTAACTTCTGCTATTTCCAATAAAAATAGTTGGGGTAAAGTTAAAGAATAAAAAAAAGTGCGCTAAAATTTAATACAAATATCACGATCCATCATTTACCTAAATTTTATCATTCCGCACATTCCAAGTCTTGATAAATGATTGGATTTAATGAATCATTAAAAAAGAACGAACCCAATAAAATATGTGGTATTACTATTTTTATTTCGATCTTTTTTAATGGGTTCGTGATCTGTTTGTAATTTTTTTCCGATATATCCGTCAAATCCTATTCATAGTTGTTCGGGACTTGTCTCTACAAAGTAAGTCGACGGACCCCCCTCTCCGTTTTCAATGTATCTTGCCGCTGCCCAAATCGTCTTAAATCCCTTGCATTTCAGTCGATTATAGCAGTTTTCTCATACCCATTAAATTTAGATTTTCCTTCGCTTTACTCTTAAGTTCATTGATTATTTTTTTCGAACCCGCCAATTGCAATTCAGCTCCCCCTCTAGTACGCTAATTTTTGTTTTATAAAGATAGATTGTCCTTGGTCCGTTTTACCTTATCTTGACACATGGCATTTCTCCGTAAGTTTAAAAGCTATGAGCGTCTTAGGTCGTTAGCTTTAACCATATATGATCGTTCAATACGTTTGAATTTTTTACTATTTAAAGCCCTTTATTTCTCTCCTTATACAGGGCACCCAATTAGATCCACCACCATTGATAAAGAGCTTGAGGACCTTTTTGATTTCTCTCTAGTTCCTAAAACCTTTTCCCCCTTTTATGTTGAAGCGGGAGCACATGATGGTTTGACTTCAAGTAACACATTTTTTCTGGAAAATAAGTATCGTTTTAGTGGTTTACTTATTGAGCCCTGTTTAAATCTTTTTTTGCAGTGTGTAGATTCCAGAAGTAATCGTAATTATTTCGAATTAACAGCTTTAGGTCCAAAAGATAGTCAAATTATTGACCTTTTCTACTCTGATAGCATGACAGTTTCTATTACAGATTCTTGTGAGTTGGATTCTGATCATGCCCTCAAGGGTACCAATCTTTTAACTGGTAAAAAAGCGCAAAAACATGTTACTTTTCCAGCTTATTCTTCCTCATTGTCGTCTCTCCTGAGGAAGAACAATTGTCCAAAAAATATATTTTTTCTCTCCCTTGATACAGAAGGCATGGAGCTACCAATTCTTAAAGGTATTGATTTCACAATCAACTCTTTTGCTTATATTCTTGTCGAATCTCGTAGTCTTGATTTGCTTCAAGACTTCTTTTCACCACTAGGATATTCGCTTGTAAAGACTTTTGGAGCCCACGACCATCTTTTCTCTTCAATTAAATGACATGCAAAGATTGTCTAATGCCGTCTATTCCAGAACCAAGTTAATAGCTACACCCTCTTCGTTTTAAACTCTTTCACACAGGACCACACAGTAGGCATATGACCGCAATGAATTCTTAGAGGAACGTAGGAAATTTATGGTCGCTTGGTGTAATGCATTGATACAACAAGGATTAGTAACTTACGACCAAAAAAAAGAGACTAATCCCTCTTTTTTATCTTCTCTTGCATCCATTTTTAAACGTCACTTGCTGAGCAAACGACAATTTGAGCTCGAAGAGATATTGACTTAGGAAATCTTCCAGGCTTCATCCAGTTGTAAATGGTGCCGTTGGACACTTCCACCATTTTCGCCACCTCTGACAAGCGCTTAAACCGGTCTTGCTTAGAAATCTTTTCCCTCATAATTCTTCCTCTGGTAATTCTTGAACAGGAGAAGTTGTTCTACCATCTTGTTTGTATCTAATTCTCTACCTAGTTTCTTTTCTGAACGAACTAAGTCAAGAAAATTATTAATCTTATCTATAGGGGTTTGATCAACAAGATATTGAGTTTTTGTTTTCTTTTTTAAGGGAGTGGGTTGATGTTTTCTTTACGAACAAACTCTTCAACCCACCTTTTTGAATCGAATCTCAACCGTGCCACAGATCGATCACCATCAGATCCACACATTTGATAGAACTTACTCTCATGATTGGATTTATATCTCCCATTTCTATTTGATTGCGCGTTATCGTTGCGGACAAAGAAATTGCAGAAATAGCAACTCTTCCCTTCAAGATAGGGCGCAATTAATTCATTAATGATGCAATTGACTAGTTCATGTAGTTCTCTGAATAAATTTCCACTTCATCGATAGAAGGTATCTCTACCTCGTATTTTGCAATGTTAGGCATCAGTATCTTCTCCATTCTTTGGTGTGAAAAAATTACATCCTTCCACTTCCTTTGAAGTAAATAAAAAATTTTAGCTTTATATAATTTTGAAAATTACTTGATAAGCCAGTGACTCCCGATCCTCGTAGAAACAATCTATTAATAAATCAGAAGTTCTTGTATTTGACCTCTGCACTTCAAAGAGAATGAGTTAGGTTTTATTATTCATGCATTATTAATTATTATGGACAAGAAACCTGCGGATGGCCTATAGTCTTTTTCTAGGATTTAGATATAACTTAATTTCTCTTTTTACTGCTCATCTTGTTTAGTTAAATAATTTGGAATAAATAATAATTCAACTTAATAAGTCGAAAAGAATTTATCGAGAGATTTAGTCAAGTTATAGATCAAATCATGGGTTGAATAATATATACTATCAGGCAAAATGACGTTAGGAGATTTCTTGTTTATTAATTTAATTGAGTTTTTATATAATCTAGAAAACTCAGTAGGTAAATATAAAAAAGAAGAGAAAGATGATTTATTTATACACTCTACGTTGTATTTATCTATTTCTAAATATTTAAATATATGATCATATTGAGGGGGTTCTTTTTTATTATGTTGTTCAATAATTATTAAAGTATTATTTCCGTAAGGCTCCAGAGAAAGCCTGGTTACATTGCTAGAAGTAAAGTCATGCAAGAATGTTCTCTTAGTACATTCCTTTTGATACATGAAGTTGACAAGTGCAAGTGAAGAAGAGCTATTAGTCAATCTAATATGATTAAAATATTCGACAATTGGTTGTGTACTTCCCGTATATACAATTGAATCATATTTAGAAGATCCAATTTTATAAGAAAGGAATGATTCAATATTTTTTCTAGTAAGAGAAAATTTCTTAGTTTTTTCTCTAATATTAGTTATATACTCACTGTTAAATAGTTGTGAAAGTCCACCTCTAATTTGACAAGAATCATGCTCATTCGAACTAAGCCTGAGCGATTTTGGTACTGCAATATCCTCATCAATATATGTTGACTTCTTCTTCATTTTTAGGACTTCATGTGGTGGTGAGTTTAAACATATCCTAGTTAATTGAAGGGGATTACGAGAACACGGGTCTAATAATTTAGTATCAACTCCTGAAAAATTAAATGCTATCTTAGATAGTTGATTGGCAGCTTCTTGCCCATATCTGATTTTATTAAGAGAATAAAGACTATCCAGAGAATCAAAATCAATATTTGAAATTCTATTTTTATAGATTTTATAGTCAATAAGCGGAAGTCCATGGTCTGAGCTAAAGATTCGTTTGTTATTTAATTCGTGTATTGACATACCCTGAGCTTGAAATTTAGAAATTTGCTCTGGTTTTAAAATATCCGATAAGAATCTATAAGTCAGTTCACCTAAAGAAAAGTAATGGCACCCTCTATTTATTTCTCCATAAGAAGATATAATTGGTCTAATTCGACCGCCGAAAGCAATAGGAGAAATGTCATATAAATCTGCTTTGATTTTAAAAAATTTCTCTAGGTACCAAAATGCATAGAGGCCTTGTATTCCAGTACCTACTATTGCGACATTGTTCATGATTCTAAAATCACTTCATAGGTAGCAACTTTTGATGAATTACTAGACTCTAAACATGCGTAGACTTCTTCTTGTTCAATATGTCTAATACTTAGTATTTTAAAAGAGAGAATATCTGCAAGTCTTACAATTAAATCTTTATCGTAATACATGATAAACGGTACATCGCTTAAGTGAGAATTATAATTTGGTTTTATGTATGAACAATGGTCGACTGGACATGAAGAGTCTGATATAGAGTAAGGGTTAAAAAATAGTTTGCATTTATCAACACAAAAGGGACGAATTATAGATAAGAATTTTATTAATTTATTAAACTCTATGCAAGTAAAACAAGCTCTATCAATAATTGAACAGAATTTAACATCTAATTCTCTGAAGTATTCATTGACGTTATTTGATAATAAATCTAATTGTTTGAAATTAATATCTAATGAAGATTTATTGGCATATTTTCTTGCAAAGTCAACAGCTGAAGAAGATAAATCAATTCCTATACAATCTTTCCCTAAATTGGCAAAAGGATGCAAATTTGCTCCAGATCCACAGCCAAGCTCCAAAATCGAACCAGGAGAATCAACAAAATAAGTTCTATATCTAAATAGAAACGAAACTATATTCGACCAAGGATAAAGATTTAACTGTTTATTCTGCTCATAAATTATTTCCCAGTATTTAGAATGCATATCATGCAAATTGAAATATTAGCACATCAATTAAATTTAGAGTATCGCTCAATAAATAGATGTATCTTTTTGAAAGTTTTAAATTAATCATTAGGTATGTTTGTTATTCACTCTCTATATTACGTTGATAAAATAATAAATTCCCTTCACCCTCAATTACATCAATAAAAGTAGCTACTTTAAAAAAGTTTGACTTCTCCAAAAATTTTATACATGCAAAATTATTGCTTAGAACACGAGCTACTATAAATTTAAAGTCAAGCTCATGCATCAATATCAAAGATTTGTTAAATAATTTTGACATAAAGCCTTTATGCCAACAAGATTTATGTATTGCAAAGCCAATCTCACATCCTTTTTTTAATGATTCTCCTAAATCATGATCTGCAATAAAAATGTAACCTGCCAACTGATCATCAGAATATATAAATAGTACAATTTTCTTGGTTTTTATCTGTTTTTGTATCCATGATTCTGTTTGGTATATATCTTGTTGGGTAAAAGAGTTTATATTCAAATATCTTTGAACGTCCTTCTCATTTCTCATTTCACATAATCGTGAAAGATCATGTTGAGTATATATATCCGAATGAAGTTCCTTAAACTTTATCAAGAACTATGCAAATCAAATGTTTATACGCTAATTATAGTACCGTATTTAGAAGCTTGATATGTATCTACTAAATTTTGTTAAAAGGGGTTATACGCTACTGCGATATTTATATGCTACTGCGATATGTTATAATATCTTAAAATAGAGTATATAATGAAGGATATATTATCTGCAAAGAGGTATATAAGTCTTCTCTCAAAGAAGCATAGAAGGCAATTTTATGGATTAATTATATGCAATTTAATGCTGGCAGTATGTGATAGCGGAGCTATCGTATCAACTACTTATAAATACAATACAAGCACAGAAAGCGCAACCAGTGCTTTGCTTACATTGGTATTAATAATGGTTTTTACAACTATTATTAGATTTATTTCATATGTCTCACTATCTATACACGTTAAATCAGTAGGGGAAAGGATATCAAAAGACATCTTTGCTTATATAATTAATTATAATTACGAGCAGTTCATACTTCAAGATAAAGAAGAGATAAGAAATACAATTAGCTACAGATTAAATGTTATCGTCCATGGTGTTCACACCAGCATTATATCTCTAATTGTTGGAGCTACTACATTACCTTGCTTTGTTATAGCCTTAAGTTTTATGTTTGGAATGAAGATATTATTAGTATTAATTCCTGCAGCTAGTTTACTTATTATTTCATACTCACAATATAAAGACTATCTAACACACTCAAACAAAATAGCGGACAGATCAAACGGAAGAATATTAGCTATAGTTGAAAATGTTCTCCAAGATCCTAGATCATTAAAGATCTATAGCCTAGAAGGGATATTCTTAAGAGATTTTGAAGAGAATAATAATCGTCTTAAAAAAACTCAAGCAACAAATATTCTATTCTCAATATTTCCAAGAACGTTTGTAGAGATTGGGCTGTATGGAACAATGTCATTACTTCTTTTATTTGGACAAAATGGAGCCAGTCAAAACATACTTAGCACAACACCAATCTTATTAATTATAATTGCAAGAGTAGTTCCAATATTAACCACAATAAATACAAATCTAATAATATTTAGAACCTCTCACGTTGCAATCAATACTGTAGTAAGTTATCTCGGAAAAATCAGAAATATGCCTCATGGCGTAGAAAAAAAAGAATTATCTCTAAAGAGTTTTAATAGAGTTATTTATAATAACATTGAATATACATACCCAAATACATCGAAACAAGTTTTAAAAATAAGCTCTATTATTTTAAAGAAAAATTCACCATTGATAATAACTGGCAAATCTGGAAGTGGAAAGTCAACACTTCTCGATATAATTTCTGGTTTACTACCATCTGAAAATATTGATGTAAGCGTAAATGGTGTCAATTATTCAAAGAAAATTCCTTCAACAATAATCAGGAACTACTCAAGCTATTGTGGGCAAACCACTTTCCTAATTCCAGGAACATTAAAGAGTAATTTAATCAATAAAGATTCAATGGCTATTAACGACAATGAAATATATTCTCTATTAGAAGAAATTAATTTAAGCAATATAAATCTTGACCAAATAGTCAATGATGGAAAAGATCTAGTCAGCGGAGGTCAAAAGCAAAGGATTAATATTTTAAGATGTCTAATGGAGCTGAGACCCATGCTCTTTATGGATGAACCAACAAGTTCATTAGATTCAGTAAATACTGAGTTAATAATCAAAATGGTTGAAAGAATGTCATTTAATAGAATACTCACCATTATTAGTCATGAGGCAGATATCTTTTCTCAAATAGAAAACTCCAGATTAATCAATCTGGAAAAGACTAATAAAATCTTAGAAACATCAAAAAAGGTAATAGTTAAGGTTCCATAAGTCGCAATCTATAGGAGGAGCAGTTCAAGTAAAAAAAATATTAAAAATTTTCGCCAGGTTTTTTAAAACCAATAAATTGAGATCGTTTTATAAACAAAATACTATCAATGCTAAAAGCTTTATTTTACTAATTCAGGCAGCTTCGAGATTCTGTTTCTGAACAATCCTCTGTACCATTGACCTGCTCATACCTAATTCTTTAGCAATAGTGCCATACCCTTGCCCCTGAATTCTTTTCTCCATAATCTTTGCTATCTGAGATTCATCATAAGTTCTCTTTCGCCCAAACTTTACTCCTCTAGATTGAGCAATTAATCTCCCTTCGAAGGCCTTACTTTTAATATTTTTGAGTTCCATTTCTGCTACATATCCCATCACTGAAACAATCATCCTGACAATTTCATCAGGCATTAAGGAAGTGTCCAGCCTGCCATCAAGTGTTTTGAGATATGCCCCACGTTCTATCAGATCGTTAACTCGAACTAATATCTCAACCATTGATCGACCTAATTTGCCAAGGTCTTCGCAAATAAAGAGATCACTATCCTTCAGCCCTGCAATGCATCTAGAAAGTTCAGGTGTTTGCCTTTCTCCATAAAGGGTTGAGCCAACCATTTGATCCCCATAAATCTTTTGGCATGCTGCTTCTTTTAAAGCACGAACCTGTCGCTCACCATCTTGTTCACTGGCACTAGTCCGCCAATATCCAATAATTGTCATAGCACAAGCATTTTGTTCTTTTTAATATAGTATTTCGATATAGCAAGACTATTGATATAAAAAAAGTTGATGCTTCTCAGTACTTTTCTATTTTGATACATCCATCTACCGAGAAACATTCCTCGATTGAAATACCGCAGGATGATGCCAAAGGAGTTGAGGAGCAAAAAGGAGACTAGTCCTCATCCATTACTTTGAAAGCAAGCGAACGATGTCATTGCAGATTGCAGTGCTCTTCCAAAAGGCGACACCAAGCAGCGAATAACGACCATATCCAAAACTCCATGGAGGACCACCTGACCAAACACTTGACGAAACTCACTGATAGAGAGTAGTACTAATGTACTTAGTATAACGCTATGATTAGCTGCTCCGCTAGCGATCCAGAAGGTTGGCTGATGGACCCTAACAACCACTGGTCAATGAGATTCCATAGAGACCAAAAATCATGGGCTCGATTTCCTTTTGTCTTTTTAGATAAAGGAAGGGCCATGCCTGATGGCTCACCTGCCTTGCTAAAGAGTAGAAGCCACCTACCAAAATGTGATGCTGTTGAACTTTGGGATAAATTGAGAGCAGATGGATGGATCAAAGTCGAACCTCAATGGGGAGAGGATTTAGACCCTTAACTATTAACACTCATACATTCTCCATCTAGAGTTAGTATTTGCAACTTCATATGGATGTTGCTTAGAGTGATTAATCAATAACAAAATATGCAATCATTTCTCAAAAGAAGATGGCGAAGGAAACTTGCTTTCTAAATAATAATGCATTTGAAGTTTATAAAAAAGATTAGTGGAGGAGCCATCACCATCATTAAAGCATAAATATTTATACTTATTGCGATTCCATAGTAAATGCAGAATATTAGATGGGCGCACTAATAGATAGTTTGATTGACTGCTTTTTTCTTCTAAAACTGATTTATTATTAATCAATCCATAGTAATGAGCTGCGAAAGACATCACATTAATATCATTCCTCGACCTAGATGGACTATTTATTGTTCTTCTAAACTCACTAGAAAACTCTTGCTCAAAATCAATAATATTACTTTTTCTATGAGCATAGGGGAGATGTTTATGTAATCTAGTCATACTAATATTATATTTAGAGGCAATTAATTTTCTCGAATTATTGCTAGCAATTAGATAATCCTTATTCAAAAACTCTGCATAAGCTTGATTGACTACTCCATAGCCTTCTAAACACATTATTGCTCTTCCAAGATTATCAAAAAAATCGGACTTTTGAACTGGCTCAGTTAATACAAAATCATCATTAAAGTAAATAAAATGTTCTTTCAGGTCAGTAATTTTATATAGAGAAGCTTCGATTGCATGAGAACTAAAAGTTGGTAATGCAGTTGGAGTAATAAATTCACTATGGTCCACCCACTCAATCCCATTCATATTCGTTAACCAATCAGGCTTGCGACAATTAGATGCAATAAATATTTTTCTATACCAAGGTAAATATTTTTCAATAGATCTAAGACAATATTTTAGTTCTCCACAATCTGAGTATCTATCTGGATCTTTTTCTATAGAAGAATCTTTTCCGTAACGTTCTTGCCACAACTTCTTCCATTGATTATCCTCTTGATTTACCCATGTAATTACCAAATCAATATCACCTACTTTGTTATGATATAATTTAGATAGATCATTAGATTCTGCTCTTGGAAAATAATCATTTAAAGAACCCTCTTGAAATCTACTAGCTAAAATATTATTATTATGTTTAATGGAGCATAAACCTTTCTCTGACTTCTTATATACAAGAACTTTCCTGCTATACATTAATTTACTGCCTGGATAGAGAAGATCTATAATGAATATTTTTTTACCTCGAATAGCTCTTAATTTCATTCTCAATAAATATTTACTGATATCAGCATGCATATTATTAAAATAATTTTGTTTTTTTCCATGTATTGATACTTTAAGTCCATGAAATAAAATCAAAGTTGACAATAGATCTATAAATTCATCCATTTTTGAAGCATCGATAAGCCAAGTATTATCTGCTATTCCATCGTATACTCCACTGCGAATATTCAATTGACGTGTAATTAATTTAATTAGTTCCTCGCTTTTATTATATCTAGCTAAACATTTTAATTTATTTGATATTGGATCATTCATACATATACTTTCAAAGTTTATCTGAGGATTCTTCTTCAGCCTCAGATATTTTTTGACTGCTTTTATTGTATTAGATGCTAAATACATTGACTTCAATATTTTTTTATTACCTGGAATATAACTTACCAGAAGGTCTACCAACATATGGAATATATGATAGTTGAAAGCTATCATATTATACATAACTAAGCTCGATTAGACTTAGATCATAGTCAAATATTACTTTTTAATTAATCATAAGAAACTTGCTTGTCCAAATCAAATGAAACTAGTCAGAGGTTTAATCAGTGAAGGATTAATCTCTCAACAACGAAAGCCACCAACATCCCCTTACAAAAAATGAGCCAAAGCAGTCCATAATTACTCAGGCCAAGTTTCCTTTGATACCAAGCGATAAAACTCTTATGCTTTTCTATCAAATTAATAGATATCGTCCTTCTTTTTAATGGGATTGGAATACGAACATATCTACCTTTCTTATCGACAGGGTAGTTCATGAAACCGCTAATATTTCGTCTATACCATAATCTAATAAATCAATAAGATTGCAAAAATAAGTTAAAAGTTTGTCTTGTATTCATACCAGACAAACAATTCCAATTTGAAATCAAAAAAACAAGATGAATTTGGTCCAGGTCATTCTAAAAAATCAGAACTCCGCGCATGATTTGATAATCTTGAAAGATAATGAGTTAATAAGTAGAATAATTTTAATTAAAGATGATCTATTCTTGTTGAAAAGGAGATGGTGTACTCATAAAATTCCCTTCTTAGGCTTATCTCTATAAGGCTGATCACCAATACTAGGGGGAACTGTTTTGCTTTTTTCAGCTACAACTGCACCCCCCATACCTCTCAATACACTCTTAATCCATCCCTTAAGTTTTTCCATAGGATTTGGCTCTGCCATCTGCTTAACCTCTTAACTAACAAGCTTAAGATAACTCTTTTTCCACGGGTTAGGGTCAAAGTATATTATTTTTTCAAGAAAGGTTGCAACAATAATTTGCAACTCAATTCCCTCAACTAGAAAAAATATACAATGCCTATTTCTATACAAATCAGCATTAAGAGTGCAAGAAAATAAAGAGTTGCTTGATTTCTAGTCATACTATAGAAAATCTTAAAGGAGTTTAAACGAGGATCAAGCCCATTATCAAAACTAGGGCAGCTGTAGTCTAAGCGATCAGTAAGTCTATCATTTATTAAAATCTAATTAATTTAGCTGAATTATCTTTGATAAGAAAATCCTTTCCCTACGGCAAATAGGAATCGATACTCTTATGAAGTTGTATTCTTATTCATTTTTGATTTGTTGAATACCAAGATTAGGATTAGGTACTAGTGAAAATATATTTGAGAACAAATAATCTGCAACATACATGACTATAGATCTTAAAATCAATAAGCAATTGATTATCATTCCATTTAAGTAGTATAATTAAAACCGCATTACTTCTATTGTGAACCAACCAGTCGAGGAAAAACCAGTCGAGTTCAGCAAATTTTATAGGATTCTAAATGCAGCTAAAGAAGGGGAAGAGGGCAAAAGTGAAGAGTTAGAATCGATTTTAAAGCAATATGAGGCATCGGAAGAAAGTGAAAGCCCTTTACACCAACTAGGACAAATTTTCTTATATGTGGGCTTAATGGAACTATATAAATATTCTGGCACTAAAGATATTCAAGCCATTGGTCTTCTAGATAAAGAAAGCTGGGATCAATTAGCAGAGCAAAATAAAGCAGATCTACCCCCACTTCTTGCTAACACGATGATACGATATTCACAAACTAATAAACTTTCCAAAAAAATATCCGCAAAGTGGGGAATAGCAAAAAGAAAGGTTGACAATAATATTATGCAAATGGCTAGATATATTACAGAGGGGATAATAGATTCATTAGAATAAAGGTTTGTCTTTATATAATAAATTCGAAATAGAATTTGATCAGTACTTAATAATTTAGGAAAACTTGTTTACTATCATTATAAAGCCATTTACAATCTATCCTAGACACTTTGCTAAGTTATTCTAAGGGTAAATATTTCTCATCTCAACCAAATATATCAGATCTAAGTAATCCTTAGCATAGGTCAATTCCGAAGATTCCTTCTTAAGTCATATTTAATTATAAGACTTACTGCCTAAAGAAAGAGAACCTAACATTAAATCGAATTCAAAGAATTCGATCTTTACTTATTCCTTCATAGTATAAACAACTGAGATTTCTAATATTCATTATCTGCCACACATCGCCCAATACATTTAGCACTATTAAGCTTGGTTCTTCGACAATATTGACAAAGCAATCTATTGCCAGAATCTTTCTGGGGTAGGTTATTAAGTTTTACACTTTTGAGTGACCTGGATTGATTATCAATATCATTTTGCTCCTCCATAGATGTCAACAATATTCTTGAAAATATAAGTAAAGCTAATTAAACAGTTGTTGTATTGGTCAGTTTAGGGTCAGGGCTAACAACTACAGGCATGCTGTTAGGAGTTGAACGAATAGGAACAATTTTGACAGGGGGGGTTATTTGAGTTTTAGCTGGGGGCTCTTCTTTAGGTTTATCTTCTTGAGCGCATGCTTCTAAAGCTTCTCTCAACAGGGAGTCAAATGTTGAACCAGGTAATCTATGCCTAGCAACTTCTAGAAATGTTCTAGGTAAAGATTCTGCAGCTGCACTCTTGAGTGCAGGGTTATTTCGTCGATATTCCTGCTCATCTTGAATAGCTCTTATAAATCGAAGAGTTACGTCACGCTTAGTAGATGCCTTAATTAAGGTGTCATTGTCAGCTTGGCCTTGCTCTGAATCTTTCTCTAAATCCCCAAGGCGACGATCAAGACTTTCTAAAACCTCATCTGCTTCATTGCGTATATGTGCTAATTGGCCATCTGAAAGATTTGGCAAATCAGCCACATAAACCTTTCCATGGTCCCTAAGAGTTAAAAAAGTCGGTCTAGGGCCCTGACGGTGGAGGTTATTACCATCAACCATATTCCCAAGAGGGCGCCTGGGAGGAACAGGTCCTGCTGAGCTACGCCGACGCGTAAGACGCTGAGGATTCTCAAAAGACATAGAATTTAAGTTAAAGATCTAACTACGCAGCGGCTAAAAAACTCAGCTTGCATTTAAAAAAATTTTACTAGCGTAGTTACCAGATTTTTTGTAATAGTAAGTCCTTGTAGGACTCCGAAGCAATACGCCTTTAAAACAGTGGCCAAAAAATAGTATTGATCAAGGCAAGCCACGGATTCTAGTGTTATCAGAATCAGAAGATTCTTCGATTCGTCCCATAATCCATGCTTGAAATCCATTATCACAACAAATTTTCATTGAGTCATTTGCAACTTCATCAGGGACAATTAAGCAAAATCCAACACCAAGATTAAAAGTATTCCAAAGATCAATCTCAGGAATTCTGCCAGCTTCCTGGAGCCAATGAAAAATCTCAGGCCTTTCCCAAGTCTTTCTATCCACAAAAGCATTGAGGCCTTTTGGCAAGCATCTAGGAAGGTTCTCAGGTAGTCCTCCGCCAGTAATGTGTGCCATGCCATGTAATGGCACTTTGTTCAGAAGAAGATCTCTGACCAATCTCACATAAATAGCAGTTGGCTTAAGCAAAGTAGATATCAGAGGTAGCTGCGCTTCTCCAAATCGCGAGCTCTCATTGACTTGAGCATTAGTTAAAACCTTTCTTACAAGGCTAAACCCATTACTGTGCAATCCATTACTTGAAACAGCAATGATTTGATCACCAGCTTCAATTTTGGTGCCATTAATAAAATCTTCTTCTTCAACTACGGCCACACAAAAACCAGCCAAGTCATACCTCCCTTTTGGATAAAAACCTGGCATTTCAGCAGTTTCACCTCCCAAAAGTGCGCATTCACTAAATCGACATCCATCTGCAATCCCCTCTACGACTTCTGCCATTGCATCTGGACCTAAAGCACCAGTAGCTATGTAATCAAGAAAAAACAGTGGCTGAGCCCCACTTGTAATGACATCGTTTACACACATTGCAACCAAATCAATCCCTACTCCAAAGTGCGCTTGATATTGCTGTGCTAATTCAAGCTTCGTGCCTACCCCATCAGTCCCTGCTACCAAAAGAGGACTAGATAGTCCAGTAGGCAAACGAATCACTCCTCCAAACCCACCTAAGCCTCCAATGACACCAGACAGATGAGTCGCTTCAACACTTGATCGAATTCGATCAACAAAAGCCCTTCCTGCCTCAACATCAACACCAGCAGTTTTGTAATCCATAATCTTCAATGATTTCTATGTTGACTTTGCTTTGAAGTTTTGCAGTAATTCTCTACCTAGCCAGTATGCAATCAATATTGGAAAGGTATAGACAATCTGATACGAAACAAACCACATTATTGCCAAAGCAGTGTAATGAGACTTTCTGTTCTGCGATCGCAAAACGAGCTATTGGAATGGCGCAAGAAACTAACCTCAAAACTTGGTTTAGTTCCCACTATGGGT
This sequence comes from Prochlorococcus sp. AG-363-P01, assembly GCA_003278225.1. Classification (GTDB taxonomy): domain Bacteria; phylum Cyanobacteriota; class Cyanobacteriia; order PCC-6307; family Cyanobiaceae; genus AG-363-K07. The sequence continues at coordinate 33,808 of QCGC01000005.1, forward strand.
GGCTTGCACCCTGGTCATAGTCAATTAATACAATCAGCTAGTAATTCTCATTTCAACGATTCCCCGTCAAGCGTATTAGTCAGCATTTTTATAAACCCTCTTCAATTCGGACCTGATGAAGACTTCTATGAATATCCAAGAGATCTTGATAGTGATTGCCAGATCGCTGAACAATCAGGTGCTGATGCGATATGGGCCCCTTCAATTAGGGAGGTTTTTCCAGGAGGACCAGAAGCAAATTTCAAAATCAATGTTCCTGCTTCGCTCCAGGAATATTTATGTGGCTCAATCAGAAAAGGACACTTCGATGGTGTAGCCACTGTGATAATTCATTTGTTAAGACATGTACAACCCAACTTTCTTGTACTTGGAGAAAAAGATTGGCAACAATTTGTAATCGTCAGAAAACTAATTCAGGATTTGTGTTTGCCTGTAAAAATGCATGGAGTAGCCACTGTTAGAGATCCCGATGGTTTGGCATACAGTTCAAGAAACCAATATCTAAGTAAATCAGAACGTGAAAGATCCTTAGCCTTACCTCGATTACTCGCCAAAGCGACTCACGATGCCCAGAAAGGCAAAGCCTTAAATCTCAAAGAGCTAAGAGCTGACTTAAAAAGTCATGAGTTAGATGTGGATTATTTAGAAGTAGTTGACCCCCATCAACTACAACCGACTAAACCTGACAAGCATTTTTCTCTTTTAGCCGCCTCTATTAAATGCGGAACAACTCGTTTAATTGACCACACCTTTCTTATGACTCGCAAGCCAATTGTTGCCATCGATGGACCTGCAGGCGTCGGAAAAAGTACAGTTTCGCGCGCATTTGCTAAGAAACTTGGACTACTTTATCTAGATACAGGTGCAATGTATCGAGGGGTCGCTTGGTTCATCCTTGAAAAAGGAATCAATCCCACTGATCATTTTCAAATCAAAAAAATACTAAAAGATTTCAAGCTTGAATTAGAACTATCTAATAATTGTCAAAATGTAATTGTCAATGGGAATAACATTACAAATGCAATCCGATCTCCCAAAGTAACTTCTATTGTCTCCTCAGTAGCTGCTCAACAGCCAGTACGGGAATCATTGACTAATCAACAAAAAAAGATAGGCCAATCTGGGGGATTAGTAGCAGAAGGTAGAGATATTGGAACTGCAGTATTTCCAAATGCTGAGCTAAAGATCTTTCTAACCGCAAGTACAAGAGAACGTGCCCAAAGAAGGAGTCTAGATTTACAGCATCAAGGTTTCTCTGTCCCAAGTTTAGATGTGTTAGAACAAGAAATTGCAAAGCGAGATGACATGGATAGGAATAGAGAAATCTCTCCTTTAAAGCTGGCAAAAGATGCAAAAGAAGTAATCACAGATGATATGAATATTCAAGAAGTCGTTCAGAAAATAGAAGAGCTATTTCGTCTAAAAATTCCTGAGGAAGCTTGGCCTAGCCCATTCTAATCAGTTCCTTAAGGAGTCCTTTACAGCTATCTTCTAGAAGATCTAAAACATTTTCAAAACCTTGTTCTCCTCCATAATAAGGGTCTGGTACTTCAACCAACTTTGAAGCACTTGCATAGCTAAGAATTGGCTTTATTTTCTTAGTTAAATTAGAATCTAATTCTTCTGCTAAAGACATAACTGATGATAAATTCTCATTATCCATTGTGAGAATTAAATCAAACTTCTGCAAATCCTCTCTTGTAATTTGCCTAGCAATACTCTTGATCACAATACCTCTTGTTTTTGCAGCATCCTTCATCCTGGAGTCAGCTTGACTCCCTACATGCCAGCTCCCTGTACCAGCAGAGTCAACATGATAATAATCTTCTATTCCTTGTTCTTTTATAAGGTGTATAAAAACACTCTCAGCTGCAGGGGACCTACAAATGTTACCAAGGCAAACAAATAAAATTTGTTTTTGCATAAGTAAGTTCCTCTTTCAAAGATGCCTATCCAAACTACCTCATACAACATGGATATAAGGATCATAATTTAAAAGAGAATATGCAAATATTCTCTTATAGATCAAATAGAACTTGATTAATATAAAATTTTGTCCATTCAGCTCCATAAAACCGTGTAAGCATTCCTCTGGCAGGATCTTTATAAGCCCTATACCTCATATAATTTTCCTGACCTTCTAATAAATAGCGAGACCTTTCTACAGATACAGTTTTAGCTTGTTTAAGCAAATCCAAGTAAAGATTGAAGTACTCTCTAAAAGCTGGCTGAATTACTTCTTCAATAAGTTGATCAGTTTCAATACCTAATGGCAATCTTGTCCATAAGAAACCTGGGGAGAAATATGGCTCTGCTTCTTTGGGAATAGGTCCACCTTCAGGTAATAAAGATTGCCATTTGGCATGCAAAGGTTTTAAGCGCTGCCAAACTAACTCTGTATGCAATTTGTCTTTTTTCAAAACTGGTTGTAAATCAAGAGCCAAAAGATGTCCTGAAGCAAGAGTGACAAAATCTGCTCCAAAAAAAGGAAGATCGAAATTATATGATGGAGTTACAAGAAGATTCAAAACAGAAGCAAATTTAGACGACTCAACACAAGCAGCTCTGACATATCTCAGTTTTTTTGTACTACATCCCCAAGTTTGTGTTTGTACTTTTTGAGGATTTTTCTGCGATCCAAAACTGCCTTGCTTGTTGAGAAAGTCTGATGGTATGGGAACCACTTTTGGATTCAAAGATGAAAAAGAATTAATTACCTCCGTTAGGAAAGAAGCCCATCGCCATCCTTCAATATCTACTGGATCAAGACTATTATTTCTTGAACAAATCATGTGTTTTTATAGAATTCATCCGCCGAAGAAAATCTTTGTTTTGAGCTGGCTGGAAAAAGAAATTCTTGTAAAAAACGATCAGACCATTCCTTCCCAAAATATCTAGTAAATAAGCTATGAGCCGGATCTCGTTCGGCACTATATTGGTCATAAGCTATTTGTAATCGTTTTACCTCACTAGGTTGCATTTTGGAAGGTTTTGCAAGAGAAGCCTCTGCTAAAGACCAATAGCAATCTAAAAATGCTGGAAAAGCTTCTGAAACAATACCTCTTGCTTGTTCAGCACCTCCTCTGCAAAAAAGTAACCAAGGTGAAAAATATTGATTTGGGTCAAATGATCGCATCATTTCTTGATTGCTCAGCTCTGGGAAACGCATCCGCAGAGATTTAAGACCGTTTAGATATCGATCAAAATAATCCTTATCTTGAAGAAGTGGCTGAAAATCGAGGATTGCAACCAGTTTGGATGCTTTGCCAAACCACAGCAAATCAATCCCCATAAGAGGCTGTTCATTGATGTAATCAGGATATGCAACAGAGTTTAAGACCTGTAGATTCTGACCAGCATCAAGTCTTGTTACCCTCCAACGCCGAAAACCAGGCAACTTCCAAAGCCAGCTACGAATATTACTTTGCCCTTTTTTAGACACACATTCCTCTAACCCATCCGGAATAACCTGAGGCTGACCGCCTCGAGCCCGAATGCTTCTGTTTAATCGCTCTAATAAAGGGTCAAACATATATGTGGTCCTTTTACCTTAGGCCAAGTATTTTCAAGAGTTTTGAGCGATTCCCAGCCAACTCGAATTGAATATATTGCCTTTTTTTATACATTCAATTTTTTGGATAATCATTCTCTTCTCCATCTTAGCGTTAGTTTCTGTTTGGGTATCTGAAGAAGTCGTATAAATAACAGACAAGGGAGATTGATTATCACTAGATACTAGAATTATTTTACAAGAAATATATAAATCTATCAAAAATTTGATTATAAAGACTGCTTTGTCTATCTCTATCTTAAGTCTAAAAAATCTTTAATTCCTATTCTCAGTGCTACCTTTACGTTTCTTCCTTGTGAGATAACCAAAGAGAATTTTACCAATAGCAGTAATCAAATTACCTTCCAACTCATTAAAGATTTCCATGTTGCATTTAAATGCCTGATTAGCCTCCTCAACTATCAAGTCAGCAGTTAATTGATTAATAGGTAATAAATCAAGAGTTGCACGATATTGCTTTTTGAAAACTTTTTCATCCTTGATTTGTTCGAACTCATAAAAGCGTAATCCATCTTGTTCTGGAAGATTCATTGCTTTTTGAGCAATATTTTTGAGGATTTGTCCTCCAGACAAGTCACCTATATATCTAGTGTAATGGTGCCCTACAAGCAATTCAGGTGTCTCCTTAGCAACAGAATGAATCCTGTCGACATAAGCCTTTGCAGAGTTAGTTGGCTGCAAGACAGTTGACCAATCACAACCAAAATAGAAATTCAAATCTTGTTCCAGAGATTCACAGCGCTTTAGTTCTGGATAATCAATAAGGCTTACTACAGGGTGGCGATCTAAAGAAAGCCTGCTGATCTCTTCTTCCATCGCTCGATATACAAAATAAAGATCTGCTACTAGTTTGCGATAGGTGGTTTTATCAACAACACCTTTAAGAAAGCATCGGACAAAGCCGGTATTCTCAGCCATCGTGTGAGCCTTTTTCGTCCCTTCTCGGAGTTGGCTCGCTAGCGCTACAGACATTGGGGCGAAGCAATGAAAAAGTTAAAAGAAGCTAAAAGCATTTAGAGATTTTAAAGGACATCAAAGCAGACTCCTCAATTTGTCTAATCACATTCAGTCATAAGCTCAGTTATAGATCAAATAGTCGCTTAAAAATTTTATGGCTCAATTTGAAAAGCTGATCCCTCCCAACGAAGGGCAAGCCATTCAATTCCTGAACGGCAGCCCAGTCGTTCCCAACAACCCAATCATTCCATTCATCCGTGGAGATGGCACAGGTGTAGATATCTGGCCTGCCACCCAAGCCGTATTGGATGCTGCCATCAAAACAGCCTATGGCAATCAGCGTCATATTGAATGGTTCAAAGTGTATGCCGGCGACGAAGCTTGTGATCTATATGGAACCTATCAATATCTTCCAAAAGATACTCTTGAGGCAATTCGCACTTATGGAGTTGCTATTAAAGGCCCTTTAACTACTCCTGTAGGTGGAGGAATTCGTTCATTAAATGTTGCATTAAGACAAATCTTCGACCTGTATTCATGTGTTCGACCCTGTCGTTATTACGAGGGGACACCAAGCCCACATAAGCGACCTCAAGATTTAGATGTGATCGTTTATCGAGAAAATACTGAAGATATCTATATGGGAATCGAATGGGAGTCTAGCGATCCAGTATGTATAAACTTAATAAAACAACTTAATGAGAACGTAATTCCTTTAAATGGAAAACTAAAAGAGCGACAGATTCCTCAAGATTCCGCAATAGGTATTAAGCCAGTTAGTAAAAAAGGTAGTCAAAGACATATCCGCAAGGCAATCCAACATGCCTCAAGACTTTCAGGAAAGAAACGTCATGTAACCCTTGTTCATAAGGGAAATATCATGAAATTTACTGAAGGTGCTTTTAGAGATTGGGGGTATGAATTAGCTACTACTGAGTTCCGTGATTTATGTATTACTGAAAGAGAAATCTGGATTCTAGAAAATGCAATGCATAACTCATCAATAAGTATTGAGGAAAATGCAAAGTTAATTGACCCAGGGTTCTCATCTCTAACTGAAAAGAAAAAACAAGAAATTTGCAACGAAGTGAAATCAGTTATAGAGACAATTGGCACAAGTCATGGAAATGGTAAATGGCATGAAATGATAAAAGTGGATGATCGAATTGCAGACAGCATATTTCAACAAATTCAAACAAGACCTCAAGAATATTCAATACTTGCAACTTTGAACCTTAATGGTGACTATATTTCAGATGCAGCTGCTGCAATTGTGGGTGGTCTTGGTATGGCACCAGGAGCAAATATAGGTAATGAAGCTGCAATCTTTGAGGCCACACATGGGACTGCTCCTAAGCATGCTGGGCTGGATAGAATTAACCCAGGATCTGTAATTCTTAGTGGTGTGATGATGTTGGAATTTCTTGGCTGGCAAGAAGCAGCCGACTTAATTTCCAAAGGAATCAGTCAATCAATTTCAGATCAAAAAGTTACCTACGACCTTGCTCGTCTTCTGAATCCCCCTGTCGAACCTTTAAGTTGTAGTGGATTTGCAAAATCAATCATTGATCGATTCTAATTAAATCAAAAATATTTTCAGATCACTTTCAATTATTACTAAAGATATTTCTTCCTCCAATAATATTAATTTAAACCTTCCATTATTCTCCATGCAGATAAAAGTGTTTGCTGATCACCTAAGTTTCCTGGAAAAGTAACTATTGGCAAACCTCTTGCTAATAAGTAACCATCCGCACATACAAGAGATAATCCTGGTAATAATTGGCCCTTTAATTGGACTGAATCAAGATTCAAACCCTTTTCTAAAAAAACATTTGTTGTGATACCTCCTTTACTAATAATATATCCTAAAGTTGGTGTAATCTTAGCAACAATATTAGCCATAAAGTATGCTATTTTATTACCAAGATTAGTCGTGTCTTTTGAAGATTCGTAGTGAAGTCCACCACGACTTGAATAAAAAACAGGTGTTTTATTTAAAGCTATAATATGCCTTAGTTTTTCCAATAATTGATTCTCTAAGTCAAAAAGAATCCGTTGTGTTGATCTGGTCTCAAAAGCATTAGCGATCTCCTGAACTTGGAGCTCAAGGCCAGTGCAGGAGTCTTGCCTAAGTAACATTTTTAGTTGTTGATCAGCAAGTGCAACATAAGACCCTACCATTACTAATCCAGGCTTCAATTGACCAGATTTAGTCTTAAGCCTGAAAGCAGAAAACTTTTCAGGATGATGAAATTGAACAGGAGAATTCGCTAAGCCATTTATGAAGCTTGCAGCAGAGCGAAAAAGAAACCTTTTTTGTCTTTGCAAACTTCTAACTGCCTGTCCTAAAGCAGCCAATTGAGAAGGGAGTTCAGCATCAACAACAACTGATTGATTCCCAGAGAGTGCTATCAAGCAATCAACCAGCTTTTTCATCCCAACTGCTGACTGGCCCGCTTCATCAAGTAATTGAGTCGTGAGGCGAACAACATTTTCAGCAACTATCGCACCCTTGCTCTTTTCCTCTAACCAAAGATCTAAGGCACTAGTGGAATATCCAAAAGTCTGATCACGTGCAAACTCTGTCTTATGCACTGGGCAACCATGAAGCAAATGCACACCATTAACCGTAGTTCGTCCACCTTCAAAAAAGGCAGGGATATGGAAAGTGGCATCAAAAGGACCCAAGATTTCATTGATAATTTTTGGTTCTAGAACACCATGTCCACGAAGAGTGGAATCCCCTCGACTAACAAAAAAAACATCTTCTAGAGAAAAACAAACATCCTTGAGCGCATGATTAATTGATTGACAAGTTTGACGAATTCGATTCTCTGCTGCCTCAGCAGACATTGAACGTGTATTAACTAATAAAAATAGCAAAGAAGATGAATGATTAAGAGCATTAATCAAAGCCTGTTGATCCCAACGCAAAAGAAGTGGACAATCACAAACAGTCTGAGAACCTGTGGGGTCATCATCGAAGATTACAACCTTCATAAATAATCTTTTTAATAACCAATTAGCTATTGACCTTTTAAAACTAATACTGCTTCCAACTATCAGGAATCCTAACAAAAGAAGAATCTAATTGAGCTATCGATTCGCATCCTAAAAGCTTCATTGTACGGATAATATCTGTTCGAATAATCTCAATGGCTCTAGCAACACCAGGTCCGCCACCTGCAGCAAGGCCATAAGCATAGGCCCTGCCTATAAGCACACCCTTTGCTCCTAAGCAGATTGCTTTAACAACATCACTACCTCTACGAATTCCTCCGTCTAAAAGAACATCTATTCGATCATTTACAGCATCAACAATCTCAGGAAGAACCCTGATTGTAGGCGCAACGCTATCCAATTGTCTGGCTCCATGATTGGAAACTACTATTGCATCTACACCTAATTCAACTGCTTTTCTTGCATCATCACCTATATGAATTCCCTTAACAATAATTTTTCCACCCCATGCCTCTCGAATCCATGCCAAATCATCCCAGGTAACAACTGATTGCTCTAACGCTGGTCCTATTTCGGTGTATCCCATTGGTCCATCGTCTAATTGAACATTTGGAAAACTCATTAACCCTCCATCTCCAAGCCATTGCGACAACCAACAAGGTTTCACTAACATTTGTGAGATATAAGGCAGCATTGTGATCGGATTCATTGATAACAACTCCTTAGTACCATTCCGAACATCACGTTCTCGCAAACCAGATACTGGCGTATCTATAGTTACAACTATTGCGGAGAAACCTGCCGATTTTGCTCTTTCAATAGTTTTTAAAGCAACATCCTTACCTCCAAGAAGGTAAAGCTGATACCAAGCAGGAAAATTTGTTGCTGCTTTTACTTCCTCTAATCTACAACCAGAAAGAGTTGAGAGTGTATAACCAGTACCTGCACTTCCTGCCTCACGAGCAGCAACAACTTCACCTTTAGGATAAAACATCCTGCTACTTCCTACTGGTGCAAGAAGGAAGGGAAGTTCAAATTTTTGATCTATAACTTTTATTCCTAAATCACAAGAAGGAGTCGCAACTGCACATCTAGGTCGAAAATATATGTCGTTATATGCAGTACAGTTTTGCAATAAAGTTTGCTCTCTATCAGCGCCGCTATCTATATAATCAAAAACCATCTGAGGTAGTCGATTTTTGGCTAAAACACGTAGATCTCCAACATTTACTACGCTTGGAGCTCCCACATTCCCACCCATCGAGATAAATGACGAAATAATATATTCATTCTACGAGATATCAGCAATCCATGCAGGAAGCTACGCATAAATGAGAAATTTCTCAACTCCAAAAACAAACTGGAAGATTAAAATCACTTATAATACTTTTTTTTAGATGTTCTTCCTATACCAGGATTAAAAGTATTAGTGGGGTCTAAGCCACGGTAAAAGTTAATCAAGCATGGATCTGCTTTATATAAATGGCCTACATTGTGCTCAGCTGGGTATTTTGCATTATTCCTATCTAAAATCTTTAAGATTTGATCTTTCAAGAGATTAGAGTCAACTCCCTTTTTAAGGACAAAATCCCAATGAAAAACCATACATAAAAAATGACCTAACTGAAAAGTTTCTGCCATTTGAGATATTACTTCAGTTGGAAGCAAGTCATTCCAAGTAGAGCAATTCCTTGGTAGGGCTATATCTAATGGCAAAAGTTCTCCTACATTAGCTGAATTTAATATACGATATCTAGTCGGCGCCGCTCCTGCGACATATCGATGCAGAAGTGCGTCATTTCCTTCAGATTTAGTACATGAAATATACTCATATTGATCCTGATTAGAAGTCACTAACTCCAACAGATTCTGGGTAAGTGAAATAGATTCGTCACTTGCTAAAATCAACATATAATGTTCATATTTATCACGAAAATTACGTAGCCTAATTGGAAGGTGATCAGGCAAAAGATTCGCTAGAAATTGTAAGGCCTTATCAGCGAAGTGTTTTGGTAAGAAAGAAATTTTTTCAGTAATTTGATCCACACGTCTTTTTATAGATAAAAGTCTTGGCAAGAATTTTGTGCCAAAGTATTTAATAAAAATAAATGTATCTTTGCAATATTTATCTGATCCATCAAAATAACTACGGTGCATGTATTCACCCATATCAGGCAAATGATCAAATCCAGATAAAATACTCTTCCTTAGATCGGTCAAATGTTTTGGATCATTTGTGCCAACGAAGTAAACTTGTTCTTTTTTGGGAAGTAAAAAAGTATCAACTCTTACGGCAAAGACAGCAATTTTACCTGCACAGCCACTTGCCTCATAAAGGCGTCTATTATCAGCGTTGAATCTAGCAGGTGTATTTGCCTGAATATTTCTAACACGCTTTTTATATTCTTGATCAGATGCCATTTTTGTTGTATTTGGCAAGTTATTTAGCTCAAAATTAGACGATTCCAAATTAGTAAGTATCTCCTCAGGCGTATTGCCTAAGTTAATTCCAAGATGATTAACTAGTTCTAGACTTCCTTCATCATTTAATCTTGCAAATAAAGATAACTCTGTATAGGCAGGGCCCCGATTAACTAAGTTCCCGCCAGAATTATTGCACACACCACCAACAATTGAAGCGCCAATACAAGAAGAACCTATTACAGAATGTGGGCCTCTACCTAGTGGTAGTAGTTTTTCTTCTAACTGATATAAAGTTGAACCCGGAAATGCAATAATTTGAGAGGCATTATTTAGCAAAACCAACTGATCAAGTTGAAGAGTATTGATAATGACAATATCACGATCATAATTGTCTCCATCTGGAGTTGAGCCCCCAGTTAAACCAGTATTAGCAGCTTGCATAATAATAACCTTATTAAAAGAGATACATACTTCTAATGTTTGCCACAATTGCAACAAGTTCTTTGGGAAGAGCACAGCACAGGCTTCTCCACTCCCAACACGAATGCCTGTGCTGTAAAAGCGAATCTTCTCCTGCTGAGTTAATACTGACTCTTTTTCAAGAATAGTAAATAAAGAATTTTGGAAGTCATCCAACTGATTATTGATCATAGAAAAAAAAGTCATCTATAATTAAGAGCAGATACCCATAAAATAAACTCAGAAAATCAATCTGCAAGAACCATAATTTTATATTTAAAAAAAAAAATAGCCAAATAAACTTAATCAACTAGAAATCTACACTGAAGCATTTGTTGAGCTCCCGGCTCTAGTAAAAGTGTACGCTCACCAGTGATCAAAGATTCTCTTGGGCTTGTCCATGCCTCCAAACAAACCATCTTTCTAGGAGGATCTGTCCAAACAACAGTTAAGTCCATAGGTTCTTGATGCTGTAAAGAAATGCGCCTTCCGTTCAATAAATCCTGAAGGGTTACGACTTTCGAAGGTCCACATATGAAATCAACTCCTTTCATTAAATCTGCCAATTGATTATCAGTATCACTTTCCATACTGTTTAGATGATTAATACAAGTAGAAGGTAAAGCCAGAATTTCCGTTTTTCCCAAATCCATCACATTAAAATATGGATGCAATCCAAAAGAGAACGGCATCTTTTCTTGGCTACGATTCTCAATGTTAATCTTAAAGTCAAGTGCATTTTTTTCTAAAGTAACTTTAATAGCAATATTAAAAAAGTATGGATAAACAGAACGAGTTAATTCAGAATCAAAGAGACTTAACAAAAAACCATTTTGACCATCAATAAACTTTATTTGCCAATCAGAATCTCTTGCAAATCCATGTTGTTTTAGTATAAAATTTTTATTGGCTAATGGTAAGCAATTACCAGGTAAGTTTCCGCAAATAGGGAATAAAATAGGAATTCCACCTCTAACACTTTTTCCTTTCTGAGAAAATCGCTCAAAATCAAAATAAAGAATTTCCATTCCATTACATTGCCATTCGGTAATCAAACCACCGCATTCAGGAACGATCCGCAAGCGATTTCCTAAATCAATATCTAATAACTCCCAATGATTATAAGGTAACTCCTTTTTAGAGAAAATAGTTGCCATCAATAAGTGGTTAAGTAGTTAGCCAAGTTACAAATAAAAACATATTAACTATCTTTTAACCAATCAATCATTTCTTCATTAACCCGGTCTGGTATCTCATCATGAGGACAGTGACCAGCGTTTAATAACACCTCTTTAACTTCTAAAGAAGCCTTCAGTGCAAACGTGCGGAATTTATCCTGCTTGGCTTTAGCATTTCTTAGCCAGGGATCGCTATCACCCCAAAGTAATAAAAGTGGAGATTGTAAGTCTTCAAATAATTCATCTATAGGCTTGCCTTTTAGTCCTCGGGCCTGAAAAACTTTTTGAAATACTTGAAAAGCTCCTGGATCAAGCGAAGGTCGCCGAATCGATTCAATTAAATAATCATCAACATTGGTAGGGTCGATATAAACCTGTTGAAGAGTTTTTTTAATTACACCAGGTCTACGCAAATTTTCAAAAATCAATCTCTGCATGAATGGGTAAACAACCCACTTCACAACAAGATCTCTGGAGAGACCAAGCCCAATCATCTGACGCACTCTAGAGCCTAAATCTTTGGGCTTTGAAACAAACTTTTCATCACTAAAATAACCAGCGGCATTGAGTAAAACAACACCAGCAGAATCACCTTCAAGAGCTGCTCCTGCAGCTAAAGCTGCATATCCACCAAGAGAGTTGCCAACAATCACGGTAGGTCTTGCAATTCGCTCTTTGACATACGCAACAACTTGTTCCTTCCACAATTCACCTCCATATTCCAATTCAGAAGGCTTAGCACTTCGCCCAAAACCAAGTAAGTCAATCGCATGCACTTCATAAGTTTTCGCGAGCTCTGGAATGTTGTGCCTCCAGTGATCTGTTGAAGCCCCAAAACCATGCACAAGCAAGACAGCAGGTCCAATTTTGTGGGCTTCGTCCTGAGACAAGTGCGGAGGACTACTACTCACGGAATAAACATCATGACCTAAATAGTTCCAAGGAGCATTTGGAGTGGCGGCCAAAACAGACATGAAAAATTGACATCTATTGACTAAGGATTGAGATGCTAAACAATTAAGTCTCAATAAGTCAGTTAATTATTTAATTGCTGATGGTTAGCTTCAAACCATCCAAAACCTCAATGGATTGAAACTAGTAATCTAAACAAGTCCTACAGGATTAGCGGCTACCTCATCGGGTATCGAATTACCCCCACCAGGGGTTTTATCTTTAAGCACAATTCGGAGTAAAACTGGTGCAAGAAAAGTAGTACCGATAACCATCAATAAAACCGCAGCTTCTAAAGAAGGTCCCAAAAGACCAGCACTGGTCCCAAGACCTAGGAATATCAAACCAACCTCACCCCGAGGCATCATTCCTAACCCGACAACTAAGCGATCGGTTGGCTTATCAATTAAGAAGCACCATCCTGCCGCAACCTTTCCAACAATCGCAATAACCAACATAAATCCTGCAACAACCAATGCAGATCGACTAGTTGGATCTAATGGATTAATCACTGAAAGATCCATTCCTGCGCCAACAAGAACGAAGAAAATGGTTGCAAAAAGGGAAACAAGAGGCAAAACCGATTGCTGAATAGCATGATTATTCTTAGAGCTACTTAATATCAAACCAGCAGCAAAAGCACCTAAAGCTGCTTCTAAACCAATAGCAGTAGCTATAAAACAACTCAAAACAAGAATTACGAAAGCAGCCACTACAACTGCCCCAGGCGCCTTAAGCCTCTCGAGTACCCAGTCAAAAGCTGGAGCAGCAGTTCTACTAAGGACTATGGCAGCAACAACAAATAAAGTGGCAGCAACAACAAGTTTGATAATCGGAGCAATTTCTAATGAGCCCCCTGTTGCCAAAGCAACCACTACTGCAAGGATCACTATGCCCAAGATGTCATCCAGTACTGCTGCACCTATAACAATCTGTCCTTCTCTTGTTTTGAGATAACCAAGCTCTCCAAAAACACTTGCAGTTATCCCAATACTGGTAGCCGTCATAGAGGCACCAGCAAATACTGCAGGTATCAAATCCACCTGGAAGATAAACATCAAACCAAGTGTTCCAAAGGCAAATGGCAAAATCACACCAGCCATAGCAACTGTGAATGCTTGAGCGCCCACCGCAACAAGTTCTTCCAGTTCACTTTCAAGACCAGTGAGAAAAAGTAAGGCATACAACCCAAGTGTTGCTACTGCCTGTAGAGACGGGAATGTTTCAAAATACAAATCAGGCACTGCTTCAGGAGGAACCGAAGCCAAAGCACTAATCGCATTTATCAAGCCCTGATTCAAATGCGCACCTGTAGTAGGGGGTATAAGAAGATGCAAACCCGAAGCACCTATCAAAACTCCTGCCAAAAGTTCTCCAACAATTGTTGGCAAGCTCACTCTGACCAAAAACTCAGCCAAAGTCCTGGCAGCAATAAAAATAAGAAGAAAATTAATAACACCAATTAATGTTTCTGCTACCTCGACATCGTGCGTACTCAAAACTGACAACAGCTGTGGCAAATACATAACCCAAGTCTTTCGAAATCTTTTTATTGTTGAAACATAGGTGACTGCGAAGCCAATTCTTGTGATTTTGATTACTAAAAATAATCTTTCTTCGCTCGTGTGGATCTGAAGTTACTAAGTCCCCTAACTGGAAAGTAGAAGCTACTGTCCATCGAGATCAACGAAAATTCCCGACGTCCATCGGGAGCACTCTTCTAAGGAAAGTTAATCAATCAACTTTTATGTCGTCATGAGCAGCTCCCAGCCACTAGATCTAAAACTTCCAACTCCAGGTTGTTACGCCGACCACGAAAGGGCAGGAGTGGGTGCTGATGCTGTTTTCGATGGAATGACCGAGCATTTGTTTTTCACACTTGGAAAACTAGCTCCAACTGCCAGTTTGCATGACCTCTATATGGCTCTTAGCTATGCAGTGCGTGATCGACTGATGACCCGCTACCTTGCTAGCCAAGAAGCTATTCGTGAAAGGCCACAGAAAACAGTGGCTTATTTGTCTGCTGAGTTTTTGATTGGTCCGCAATTAAACAATAACCTTTTAAACCTAGGCATTCAAAAAGAAGCAGAAATAGCACTAAAAAGATTTGGAATCGAATCTTTGGGACACATTCTTGAGGTAGAAGAAGAGCCTGGGCTTGGTAATGGAGGGTTAGGTCGTCTAGCAGCTTGTTATATGGAATCTCTAGCAAGCTTACAAATACCAGCCATCGGCTATGGAATTAGATATGAATTTGGCATTTTCAATCAGCTAATCAGAGATGGTTGGCAAGTTGAAGTAACCGACAAATGGCTCAAAGGTGGTTGGCCTTGGGAACTTCCCCAACCAGATGAAGCTTGCTTTGTTGGATTTGGAGGGAGAACAGAAAACTATATAGATGAAAAAGGCAACTATCGATCAAGGTGGATACCTGCAGAACATGCAATAGGAATTCCTCACGATGTTCCAGTACTTGGCTACAAAGTAAACACTTGCAATCGCTTACGTCTTTGGAGAGCTGATGCCACAGAAAGTTTTGATTTTTATGCCTTCAATATTGGTGATTATTACGGGGCAGTGGAAGAAAAAGTAGCTTCAGAAACTCTCTCAAAAGTGCTTTATCCAAATGATGGAACAGACGAAGGTCGGCGCTTGAGATTGAAACAACAACATTTCTTTGTTAGTTGTTCACTCCAAGACATGCTTAGAAGTCTTGAAAAAAGAGGTATCGAAATAAGCGAATTCTCAAATCATTGGACAGTTCAACTAAACGATACTCACCCTGCTATTGCAGTAGCAGAAATGATGAGATTACTTATAGATCATTATCATTTGGAATGGGAAAAAGCCTGGGAAATCACTAATCAATCAGTGGCTTATACCAATCACACATTGCTACCTGAGGCTCTTGAGAAATGGGACCTTTCACTATTTAAAAGTTTGCTACCTCGCCATCTTGAGCTGATATATGAAATCAATCGTAGGTTCCTTCAACAAGTTCGTTTACGCTACCCAGGTAACGATTTAATTCTGAGGAAATTATCAATAATTGATGAAGATGGTGGCAAGGCTGTACGAATGGCACATCTAGCAACGATTGGAGCCCACCATATCAATGGAGTTGCTGCACTGCACTCTGATCTAATCAAGAGGCAACTACTACCAGAGTTTGCAGAATTGTGGCCAGAGAAATTTACGAATATCACTAATGGAGTCACACCTCGACGTTGGGTTGCATTAGCGAATCCAGAGCTCTCCAAGCTCCTCGAAAATGAAGTTGGTCCTGACTGGATTACAAATATGGAATTACTAAAAAACCTAGAAAGCAAAGAGTTTGATAAAGAATTTCTAGAGAAATTTGGAGAAACCAAATTGTCTGGGAAAAGGAAGTTAGCTGGATATATACATCGTCAAACTGGCGTACTTGTAGATCCTTCCAGCATGTTTGATGTGCAAGTAAAAAGAATCCACCAATACAAAAGACAGCACCTGAATGCACTCCAGATAATTACTCAATATCTACGGATAAAAAATGGATCTGGGCAAGGAATGGCCCCTCGGACCGTGATTTTTGGTGGAAAAGCAGCACCAGGCTATTTCATGGCAAAACTAATGATTAGGTTTATTAACGGTATTGCCGAAATGGTGAATGCAGATCCAGATATGGAAGGTCGACTAAGAGTTGTCTTCCTGCCGGATTACAACGTAAAGCTTGGAGAGCAAGTTTATCCAGCTACAGATTTATCAGAACAGATTTCAACCGCAGGAAAAGAGGCGTCTGGAACAGGCAATATGAAGTTTGCCATGAATGGTGCATTGACTATTGGCACTCTAGATGGAGCAAATATTGAGCTTCGTGAACAAGTTGGCGCGGAAAATTTCTTCCTTTTTGGTAACACCGAAAGCGAAATAATGGAATTGCAAAATAACAACTATGATCCCAAGCATTTCATTAATTCTCTTCCAGAGTTAAATGAAGCATTGAGATTAGTCGACTCAGGTCACTTTAGTAATGGGGATACTGAACTATTCCGACCAATTACAAACAATCTTAGAGGCCATGATCCATTCTTCGTAATGGCTGACTTTGCTGATTACTTAAGAGCCCAAGATAATGTTAGCCGTGCTTGGCAAGATCGTGAAGAGTGGAATCGGATGTCATTATTAAATACTGCACGTTCAGGTTTCTTCTCATCTGATAGATCGATTCGTGATTATTGTCACTCAATATGGAATGTTGAACCATTAGCTGTTGAGATCATTTGCAATACAAGTTTAGTTGGCAGTCAATAATAAAAAATACAAGATTTAATTCATTATTTAACTGCTCATAGGATCACTCTAAGAAGCTAATTTATTAAAAACTATTTAAAATTATTTAACCTACTGTTAACTAGAAAAACTTTTATAAGATTTAACTTCTGTCAGGCAAATCAGGCGTCTGATGAAGAAGCCTGTTTAATCTTAATCTATCTGCATTAAGTGGATCAGGAGCAATCTCTCCTGCAAGTTCACGAAATTTTTGTTCAACTATTTCAGGAACCTTCACATCAAAGACTCTTTCCATTAAAACTTCTATTGAAAAAAGATGGGCATTAATATTCTCAAGGTCTGCTATTGCTTGCTGCAAAGCTTCTAATTTTCGCTCTTCATGTCCACCAACATTAATGACAGGTGTAGATGATCTTTCCTTATTTAGAGCTGCATATTGCTTTTGCAAATCTTCTAAAACTCGTCCTGAAAGAGTTCTGAAAGACTGCAAAGAAGCCCAGTTCAACTCTTGTTGCTGTCGCAAAGTGGGGAATTCACGAATTAATCGATCATGTTCTCTATAAAACCTTTGACAATCAGGACATTGACAGGGCTCTTCTGGCACCGCAGTCCCTCCAGCTCTGTTCCCATCATTACACCTGCTATGACGCAAATGGGGGTTCTTCAGGGTGATTGCCCTCTATTTGTTCACCATCAACGCAATCTGGCAGTGGGATCTCAATGCTCGTAACAACCTGTATTACATCCCTAAGTCGCATTGAATCTGCAAACCAACCCATAGCCTGCTCGGTATCACCGCGCCGCTCTGCATCACTAGCTTGATCTTCATGAGCCTCAGCCAAAAGGCTTAACCAACAAAGACATCTAGCCTGAACTACTGAAAGATCTAAATCAGTAGGTTGAGCATTCGCAATTTGCTCACTTTCCTGCTGAACAAGTAATCGAAGACGCAGATCGTGAAGCTTGGTCATGGAGACTGTTTCACTTTTGTCACGCTAGCGGCAGGGGAGGCAATTTGCATACCCCACCAGATGTAGCACCGGCCACTAAATACATACTTGCTTCTTACGGGGCTGGCGGGACTCGAACCCACGACCTACGGTTTAGGAAACCGTCGCTCTATCCGGCTGAGCTACAGCCCCACTGGAATGAATTATGCCTTCCAGGCATTATGGAGTTTGAAAGCAGGAGAGGTGATCGCAATCGATACTTATTTGCTTAATGCATTCAGTATTCGATTGAGGAAAGTCCGGGCTCCTCAATGGCCAAGCTTGCTGGGTAACGCCCAGTGCGGGAAACCGTGAGGATAGTGCCACAGAAACACACCGCCGATGGCTTCATATGGGGCATAAGCCTCAAGCACAGGTAAGGGTGCAAAGGTGCGGTAAGAGCGCACCAGCAGCATCGAGAGGTGCTGGCTAGGTAAACCCCGGCCAGGAGCAAGGTGAAGGGACCAAGAAGGGCCATCTTGACTTGGTTCCATTAAATGAACCGCTAGAGGCTGTCGGTAACGACAGTCCCAGATAGATGATCACCCACATCTCTCTAGAGACTGTGAACAGAACCCGGCTTACGACCTGCTTTCACCCTATTCAATTCACTACCCATAAAACTTTCTTCCAAATAACACAAAACAGATAGTAAATGACATCAAGAGCAAAGTACGAAATCCCTATTGATCGTATAAATCAGCTTAAGTCATTGCTGATGAGAATAAAAATCAACCCTAATGAGTATTTTGGAGAAAAAATAAGTCATAATTCAGACGCTATTGATGAAGCATTAACCCATACTTCTGCTCAATTACAATATAATCATGAAAACTTGGAATTCCTTGGTGATGCTGTTCTAAGACTTGCAGCCTCAGAATTTATTGAGCAAAAATTTCCCAAGATGAGCGTTGGGGATAGGTCAGCACTTAGATCTGAACTTGTCAGTGATCGCTGGTTAACAAAAGTTGGAAAAAGTATAAAGATTGATGAGGTATTTGTGATTGGGCCAAAAGCCGCAGGGGATTCCTCTGCTCTTTCAACACTCCAAGCAGAAGCCACAGAGGCACTAATTGGTGCCATATATAAACACTATAAAGATTTGACTCAAATCCACAACTGGCTTAATCCTTACTGGGAAGAAGAAAGTTTAAATGTTCTAAATGATCCGTATAGAAACAATTCAAAATCAGCTCTGCAGGAATGGAGTCAAAGCAGAGGATTTAAGCTGCCAAAATATGATATAAAAGAGCTATCAAAGAAGCATGGAGACCCAAAGAGATTCTTCTGCGAGGTTCATCTAAATGGCCAGATTATTGGGGAAGGATGGGGAAGGTCTCGCAAAGAAGCAGAAAAACAAGGAGCCGCCTTTGCACTCAAGTTCCTTATCAAAGCTAATAATGAATGATTTAAGTTATTTATTATTAGCTTTGGTGAGAATGTTAAGTCAAGTCAAGATCATCTATAGGGATAGTTATTAATTTGTCCCAATTACCACCTTCAAAAATCACTGCTGCTTTCTTTCCACTAATCCTTTGAACAAAACCTTTATATCCCTTATAAATAGAAGAAGGATCATTCACTTGAACTGTTGCACCAGGCAAAATTGGTTTAGGGGAATTAGCCACAGATAAAATGAAGAAGCATAAGGTCTGTATCAAAGCATCTAACCATCTCAGATGATTAGCAACGAAACTTGGATGACAGTAGGCAAACTTGTCGCACCCCATGGTCTGCGAGGAGAAATCAAAATTAATCCAAGAAGTGATTTCCCAGAACGCTTTACTCAGCCAGGGAAGCGATGGTTACAAAAAACAAAAGAACATGATCCATATGCAATTGAACTACTTTCAGGCAGGCAATTACCAGGGAAAAGAATTTTTGTAGTGCGTTTCGAAGGTGTCAAAAGTCGAACTGAAGCTCAAGTGCTTATTGGAAATAATCTATTAGTCCCCACTAGTCATCGACCAAAGCTTGCTAAAGGTGAGTTTCATCTCCTTGACCTAGTCGGTTTAGAAGCGAAATTAAATCCAGATGAACCTGCTATCGGAAAAGTATCTGATCTGAAAAATGCTGGCAATGACTTGCTTGAAATAGAACTTATAGAAGGTCGAAAAGTATTAATTCCATTAGTTGAACAAATCGTACCCTTAATTAAGGTTAAAGAAGGCTGGTTATTACTTACACCTCCAAAGGGACTTCTAGAGTTATAAATTAGAATCAAAATACAATATATATGTTTATTCAACTGTCACACTTTTGGCCAAATTACGTGGCTGGTCAACATCTAAACCTCTATTAGCTGCAATATGATAACTCAGCAATTGCATTGGTATAACTGAAAATAAAGGACTAATCCATTCACTAACTTCTGGGATAGGCATTAAAACATCAAAAATTTCTGTTACTGGTCCTTCAGGTGCAACACCTATGAGTTTTGCATCACGTGCTTTTGCTTCCTGGGCATTACTTAAAACCTTCTCAAAAACAAGTCCAGGAGTCGCGATTGAAATCACAGGAACATATTTCTCTAACATGGCAATTGGACCATGTTTCATCTCCCCAGCGGGGTAACCCTCTGCATGTATATAACTAATTTCTTTCAACTTAAGTGCACCTTCTAAAGCAATCGGATAGTTAATTCCACGTCCTAGAAAAATAACATTTTGGGTGTCTGAAAACGATGGGGCTAAATTTGCAGCAATCTCATCATGTTGCCGAATCAAAGCATGTAATTGACTTGGGAAACATCTAAGTTCATCCCTCAATGTAATCAAATCATGAGTTGAGCGGTTCTTTCGTTTAGAAGCAAATGCAATTGCTAAACCATAAAAAGTCAACAACTGGCCCAAGAAAGTCTTTGTTGCTGCAACTCCTACTTCCAATCCTGCCCCAATATCTAAAATGTATGGAACTTGTCTTGCAATTGAACTATCTATCCGATTTGTAATACCCAGCTGCTTAGAAGCAAATAAAGCACCGCCATGAAGCTTCCTTCTTTGATCCTCCATTATTAATGCAGAAAGTGTGTCAGCCGTCTCACCAGATTGAGTAACTCCTATGGTCAAAGTGTTAGGAGTTAATGGCGGCGGTGCATAACGAAATTCACTTGCATAAAAAACCGTAGTAGGTATTCCAGCGAACTGTTCCAATAGATAAGCTCCAACCATTGCTGCATGACGACTAGTTCCACAAGCCAAAATTTGTATATTCTCAACACCTTTATAAAAAGAATCTCTAAAAGGAAAGGCCACAGGGTCTTCTCCTGGTAAGCCCAAGGGAAGATGTCGATCAACCCAGAGACTTGCAATCTCAGATTGCTCATAAATTTCCTTCAACATAAAGTGACGAAAATGCCTCTTAGTGGCTTCATCTTCCTGACTTTTTAATAACGAAGGACTTCTTTGTTGACGGTTACCACCACTATCAAATAGCTCAATTCCCAAAGGTGATAAAAGCGCAATCTCTCCATCTTCTAAAGGCAAAATAGTCCTTGTAAAACCTGCCAATGCTGGAGTATCACTTGCACATAAAAATTCTCCTTCTCCAAGTCCAATTAATAATGGAGCTTGTTTTTTAGCTACAACTAAGGCATCTGGAACCTCTTCCCATAAAACTGCCAATGCATACGCACCTTTTAACTGCAAAGAAACTTTTCTAACAGCCTCTAAAAGCAATGCGCTATTAGCAGGTTGTCCATCACTTCTGAGCAAACAAAGTTCGCGAGATATCAAATGAGGAATAACTTCCGTATCAGTATCAGATACAAAATGAACACCTTCTTCCTCAAGACTCTTACGCAAAGATATGTGGTTTTCAACAATTCCGTTCTGAACTACAGCCAATCCTCCTGATGAGTCCCTATGAGGATGAGCATTCCGCTCTTCTGGTTTGCCATGAGTTGCCCAACGGGTATGGCCAATTCCTAAGTAACCAGGAGCCCCTTTCTCATCAACCAAATTCATAAGATTGGCCAACTTTCCATTGGCTCTAAGACATCTTAAAAAACCTTTGGATGATTTAGAAGATGATTTTATTGTTGCTAGACCAGCTGAGTCATAGCCTCTGTACTCAAGACGCTTTAATCCCTCCAACAGCAGAGGGGCTGCTGGTCTAGAGCCAATTACAGCAACAATTCCACACATTGTTAAGCCTGTAAAAACAGGCTGTGCTTACCCATTTGGTTTATGAAAATAACCGAAAGGGGCGAAAAAGGGAATATCTGATTAGTAAGCCAAGCCCATACTTCGGGTGGTTTCATCACCTAGATAAACCCTGATGCTGATGAAATCGGTTGGGCAAGCAGTTTCACAACGTTTGCAACCAACACAATCTTCTGTGCGTGGTGAGGACGCTATTTGCCCTGCTTTGCATCCATCCCAAGGGACCATTTCAAGCACATCTAGAGGGCAAGCCCTCACACATTGTGTGCAACCGATGCATGTGTCGTAGATCTTTACGGCGTGGGACATAAGTCCTTTTGCGGAACAGGCCTATAAAAACTTTACTCTGCTTAGTCGAAATTAAATACATTCGTGCATCTGCCGTCACTCTTGTTAACTACTTACCATCAACACATAGAATGCAAAGTCTGGTTTTATCAGGTATTTATGGCTCAGGAAGCGATCCTAGAAAAAGTTCGTTCTATTGTTTCAGAACAACTCAGTGTTGAAGCCGGTGAAGTGAAGCCGGATTCAAATTTCCAAAACGACCTTGGAGCTGACTCACTCGACACAGTGGAGCTAGTAATGGCTCTCGAAGAAGCCTTCGACATCGAAATCCCTGACGAAGCTGCTGAAGGCATTGCCACAGTCGGTGATGCTGTTAAGTACATAGAAGACAAGCAATCTTGAGGATCTAATGGTGGAGGGTCTTCATCGCGTTGTGGTCACTGGCCTCGGCGCGATTACACCTATTGGCAATACCGTCGAGGAATACTGGGACGGTCTTACTGCTGGCCAAAATGGTGTGGCAGGAATAACTCTTTTTGATGCTTCCTCACATGCCTGCAAATTTGCTGCTGAGGTCAAAGAACTTGACCCAACAGGAATTCTGGAACCGAAAGAATCTAAGAGATGGGATCGGTTCTCAAAATTCGGAGTAATTGCAGCAAAGGAAGCTTTATCAAATTCAGGTCTCATAATTGAAGAAAGCAATGCCACACGAATTGGCGTAATCATTGGCTCTGGAGTTGGTGGATTATTGACTATGGAAACTCAATCCCATGTCCTAGCTGACAAGGGTCCCTCAAGAGTGAGCCCTTTTACAGTGCCGATGATGATTCCAAATATGGCCACAGGGCTTGCCGCTATTGCACTAGGAACAAAAGGTCCTAGCTCAGCAGTGGCTACTGCATGCGCAGCAGGTTCTAATGCAATAGGTGACGCATTTCGTTTACTACAACACGGAAAAGCCGATGCAATGGTTTGTGGCGGAGCCGAAGCAAGTATCACGCCGTTAGGTGTGGCTGGATTTTCCAGTGCAAAGGCCCTTTCATTTCGCAATGCTGATCATTTAACTGCAAGTAGACCCTTTGATGCTCAACGAGATGGTTTTGTCATCGGCGAAGGCAGCGGAATGTTAGTTCTGGAAACACTTGAACACGCACAAAAAAGAGATGCAACTATTCATGCTGAGGTTGTTGGATATGGAACAACATGTGATGCACATCACATAACTGCTCCATCTCCAGGCGGAATCGGCGGTGCAAATGCCATTCGGCTAGCACTAGAAGATAGTCAACTTAGTCTCGACAGAATCGATTACATCAATGCCCATGGAACTAGTACACCTGCAAACGACAAAAACGAAACATCCGCAATTAAATCTGTTTTTGGCCAAAAAGCTTATGAGATCCCTGTTAGTTCTACCAAGTCAATGACTGGACATCTGCTTGGAGGATCAGGGGGAATTGAAGCCGTGGCTTGTGTTCTATCAATCCAAAATGGAGTAGTGCCTCCAACAATCAATTATTCAAACCCAGATCCTGATTGTGATTTGGATTATGTCCCAAACATAGCCAGAGATCACCTTGTCAAAGCAGTTCTATCTAACTCTTTTGGATTTGGAGGCCATAACGTTTGCCTGGCTTTCCGGCAGATGATCTAAAAACCGCTCTGCCTCAAACTTTTTCATCAACAATCACTAAATCCCAATTTTTAAAATGGTCGCTGCGCCAGCTTCTCTCGACACGCTCTGCATCAACAGCATCAGGATGCTGGCAGTCGATGCGGTTAACAAATCCAATAGCGGTCACCCTGGTCTCCCAATGGGTTGTGCTCCTATGGGTTATGCACTGTGGGACAAAGTCCTTCGTCATAACCCCAAAAATCCACAATGGTTCAATAGAGACCGCTTTGTTCTCTCAGCTGGTCATGGCTGCATGTTGCTTTATGCGTTATTACACCTGACTGGATATGACTCTGTAACCATTGAAGACATCAAACAATTTCGCCAATGGGGAGCTCGCACGCCAGGACATCCTGAAACGTTTGAAACACCTGGTGTAGAAGTGACTGCGGGACCCTTAGGAGCAGGTATTTCCAATGCAGTAGGCCTAGCAATTGCAGAAGCCCATTTGGCTGCAAAATTCAATAAGCCAGATTCAAAAATTGTTGATCATTTCACCTACGTAATCATGGGTGATGGATGTAATCAAGAAGGTGTCTCATCAGAAGCTTGTTCATTAGCGGGACACCTAAAATTAGGCAAGCTTATTGCTCTCTATGACGACAACCAGATAACCATTGATGGTCGAACAGATGTTTCTTTTACAGAAGATGTGCTTAAGCGCTATGAAGCATACGGCTGGCATGTTCAACATGTTCCTAACGGCAATACAGATGTAAGTGCCATTGCGACAGCACTGGAGACAGCTAAAGGGGTTACTGATAAGCCATCAATTATCAAAGTCAGCACAACAATTGGTTATGGATCACCAAATAAAAGTGATACTGCGGGAATTCATGGAGCACCACTTGGCGAAGAAGAAGCAAGTCTGACTCGTCAACAACTTGAATGGTCATATGAGCCTTTTGAAGTCCCCGAAGAGGCCTATAACCAATATCGCAAGGCAATCACAAGAGGGAATCAATTAGAAACTGAATGGAATCAAAACCTTGCTAATTACCGCAATAAATATCCTCAAGAATCAGCTGAATTTGAAAGAATGTTGCGTGGTGAACTTCCAAATGGCTGGGAAAAAGATCTACCTACCTACACGGCTGCAGACAAAGGTCTTGCAACTCGTAAACATTCACAAATCTGCCTTGGGGCTCTAGGTCCAAATCTCCCTGAACTTATAGGAGGATCTGCCGATTTAACTCACTCCAACTACACCGATATCAAAGGTGAAACAGGTTCTTTCCAACCTGCAACCCCAGAAAAACGTTATTTACACTTTGGTGTACGTGAACACGCAATGGCCGCGATTCTTAATGGCATCGCATACCACAACAGTGGACTAATTCCTTACGGAGGAACATTTCTAGTCTTTGCAGACTATATGCGTGGATCCATGAGACTCTCTGCCTTGAGCGAGCTCGGGGTGATTTACGTCCTTACACATGACTCCATTGGTGTTGGTGAAGACGGCCCAACCCACCAGCCCATCGAAACAATTCCTTCACTCCGAGCAATGCCAAATATGCTGGTATTCCGTCCTGGGGATGGCAATGAAACTAGTGGGGCTTATAAAATTGCCATTCAAAACAGAAAACGTCCAAGTTCTCTATGCCTAAGTAGACAAGGCATGGTCAATCAACCCAACTCATCTATCGAGAAAGTTGCACTTGGAGGATATGTACTAGAGGATTGCGAAGGTACTCCAGAGCTGATTTTTATTGGGACTGGAAGTGAGCTTGATCTCTGCGTACAAGCTGCCAAACAACTTTCCAATGAAGGGCGAAAAGTGCGAGTAGTTTCAATGCCATGTGTAGAGTTATTTGAAGAGCAAAGTGATGCATATAAACAAGAAGTATTGCCCACTTCAGTTCGTAAGCGAATAGTCGTTGAAGCTGCAGAAACCTTTGGCTGGCATAAGTACATCGGATTAGATGGAACGAGTGTCACAATGAGTCGATTTGGAGCATCTGCTCCAGGTGGCACCTGTATGGAAAAATTTGGATTCACAGTTGAAAATGTACTTTCCAAGGCCAATGATTTACTAAATTAAGAAAATAACTATTTATAGCTTTATTTTAATTAGTCGATAAGAATATATATAGCTTAGATTCAGAAGGTTTTCTAATAAGAAGCCTTCTGAATTAAGAGTTAATGATAGATATTTGAATTAGAGTTAATTAGTCAGTCTTAATTTTGATTCGAATTAATACCAATCAACCCTAAGCTCTCTTCTTTATTGATAACTTCCTCAAGTTTTACAAGATCATCTTCAGTAATTTTTGTTTGCATTGGACAATGTTTTGGCCCACACATTGAGCAAAACTCAGCTTGTTTAAAGATATCTTCAGGCAAAGTTTCATCATGATACTCACGAGCACGTTCTGGGTCTAAAGACAACTCAAATTGCTTATTCCAGTCAAATGCATATCTTGCACGACTTAACTCATCATCACGATCACGTGCACCAGAGCGATGTCTCGCTATATCTGCAGCATGTGCAGCAATTTTATAAGCAATTAAACCTTCTCTTACATCCTCTGAATTAGGCAATCCCAAATGCTCTTTAGGTGTTACATAACAAAGCATTGCAGTTCCATACCAACCAGCCATTGCTGCGCCAATGGCACTTGTTATGTGATCGTATCCAGGAGCTATATCAGTAACTAAAGGGCCGAGAACATAGAAAGGAGCCTCTAAACAATCTTCCATTTGTTTACGCACATTGAATTCGATCTGATCCATTGGTACGTGTCCAGGTCCTTCAACCATGACTTGTACATCATGCTTCCAAGCACGTTGAGTTAGTTCTCCTAATGTTTTTAATTCAGCAAGCTGTGCCTCGTCTGAAGCATCATGCAAACAACCTGGCCGTAAGGAGTCTCCTAAAGAAAACGAACAATCATAGCGTTTGAAAATCTCACAAATATCATCAAAACGACTATATAAAGGGTTTTGTTTGTAGTGATAAAGCATCCACTGAGCAAGTATTCCTCCACCGCGACTGACAATTCCAGTTAAGCGACCTTTCACTTTAGGAAGGTGCTCAATTAATAATCCAGCATGAATGGTCTGATAGTCCACTCCCTGTTGACAATGCTTCTCAATAATATGCAAGAAATCATCTTCAGATAATCTTTCAATCGAACCATGAACACTTTCAAGGGCCTGATAAACAGGAACAGTTCCTATTGGAACGGAAGATGCATTAATAATTGCAGTACGGACCTCATCTAAATTCACACCTCCTGTTGATAAGTCCATAACAGTGTCAGCACCATATTTAACAGCAAGTTCTAATTTCTTTAATTCTTCTTTGACATCACTGGCATTAGGTGAAGCTCCAATATTTGCATTCACTTTGCATTTAGACGCAATACCTATAGCCATTGGCTCTAGGTTTACATGATTAATATTCGCAGGAATGATCATCCTCCCGCGAGCCACCTCTTCCAAAACTAAAGATTCTGGCAAATTCTCCCTATTTGCAACGTACGCAATTTCTTCTGTTATCAGTCCTTTACGAGCAAAATGCAATTGCGAAACATTGCTCTTGCCCTTGCGAGAAGCAACCCAGGAAGTTCGCATGATCTAAAAAATAAAAAAGAGTTTTGGGGCCTCTCAGCAAAGATCACGATTTTTCACTTCCCTTTGCCAGAGCAACCCGGATCAGGTTCAGAGGGTGTGATCTCAGCCAATCAACAAGCTAAAGCTTGCATGGCACCCCTAGTGGTGTATAAAACCTAGCTCTATTTCATTGATCAGGCCGCAATGTATTTACTAAAAAGAATGCTTCACACGCAAATCAAGACAAAGTGAAGCTCAAGAAAATAATGAGAAGCAGGAAGGAGAATGTATTAAAAAAACAAATACTCTAAGCAAGTATATTTTTACAATCAATTGTTAAAGCTTCAAAATTACTCTTCATCTATACTTTGATCACGCAGTGTCAAAAAAAGCTTGTGCCTACGCCTGCGGCGTTTTAAAAAGCCACTAATTATTAGTCCAGCTCCAGCAAGCAAAGCAGGCAAAGATTGCAACCTTTCACTACCTTCTCTTTGAAATAATCCCATAGCTGCAACAATGATTAAAAGCGGTGCAGCTAGTGATAGCAATCGATCACCAGAACTCTTCATAACGAATTAGCACCGCATATGGGATGATCAGTCATCCATTTATAAAGAGTGACTATAAGTACTTCTATCGCCACCGAAAGACTCTTCTCATCCAAACAAAACTGCCCATTATGCAAAGGGGCACAACCATTGACGCCGGCCACACCTAAACGAAACATAGTGCCTGGAACACCTTGCAATAATTCTGCAAAATCTTCTGCTCCTAAAGAAGGATAATCTAATCTCAATACGTTATTTTTTCCAAGCACAGAAACAGCACTGGTTTCTAACAAACTAGTTAAATCAGGATCGTTATAAACAATTGGGGTGATGCATCGATAGTTAACTATTGCTTTTCCACCAAAACTTGAGCAGATTGACTGAACTTTACCCTCAATCCATTGTGGTAATTCCGAATGCACAGACTCATCTAAGCAACGAACTGTTCCAACAAGCTTTACTCGATCGGCAATAACATTAAACGCCTTCCCTCCTTCAATTCTTCCAAAGCTAATTACAACAGGATGCAGAGGGTTTAAAAGGCGACTGATCGACTCCTGCAAACCACCTATGACCTTTGAAGCAATCCAAATAGCATCGATAGCCTGATGAGGTCTAGCACCATGTCCTCCTTCTCCAAGAATTTCTATTTCCAATTCTCCTGCTGCTGCAGTAAGGCTTCCACTGCGCACGCCTATTTCACCAACAGACAATTCAGGACATACATGTACACCGAAAAGTGCATGTAAGCCCTCAGTAGCTCCATCTGCACGCATCCAACGTGCGCCTTCTGCTATTTCTTCTGCAGGCTGAAATAAAATCCGAACACCAGAGAGTAACTGGCTCTGTTCTGCTAATACCCTGGCCACTCCAAGTCCTATACAAGTATGCAAGTCATGCCCACAGGCATGCATCAGACCTTGCCGAGTAGATGTATATTCCAAACCAGTTTGCTCTTCAATTGGTAATGCGTCCATATCAACCCTTAACCCAACCAAAGGGCCATCGGTAGGACCAAGTTCTGCGACTACACCTGTACGACCTACACCCTCACGCACTCGCCACCCATAACTTCGAAGCTCTCCTGCAACTAATGCAGCAGTCTGATATTCACTGCCACTTAACTCAGGATGGGCATGCAAATGTCGTCTTAATTCAATCAACTCTAATAAAAAATGATTGAAACGTTCATTAGAAATCTTGCAAGGATTCATGAATTCTCCAAAGCTAAAAATGCCAAAAGATCTTTAGTTGGCTCCGGAGGCCAACGACGTATTTTCAATAACCAGTCTTGCCGCTTATAACGATTATCCAATCCAACCGCGGCAGCCCAATTACTTTTCGCTTCACCCAAAAAACCCTTGTGCCATAAAAGGGCACTAAGAGCAGCTCTTGCATCCGCAAACATTGGATACTTCTGAACAATTCCTCGAAGCTCTAACTCCGCTTGATCTAAATGGCCAAGCTGATACAACGTTAGAGCTTGATTGGATAAAGCTAAGAGAAAATCTGACTTAGCCAAAGATGCCCTATTAAAAAATTCTAAGGCTTGTATCCAATTTGCCTTAGAAAGGCTAATGCTCCCAAGGTTATAAAGAGCATATGGATTCTCAGGATTGCGCTTAAGAATCCAGTTAAATTCAGTTTCAGCATCATCCCATAAATTCAAAGCTGCCGCCGCGAGCCCCCGATCTAAATGCGACTTAAATTGATATGAGAAAAAACCTGTTGAACTAATTTTATCCGATATTTCTTCCTCAAAGTTTTGAAGTGCAAAAGACCTGAAATAAGTCTTTGACCCAAATGAATATTGTGGGCAGTCTTCAAATAGTTGTTCCCAATATGACAAAGCTTCTACAAACTCAGCTTTTTTACTAGCTTGATGCGCTTCTTCAAAAATTGATGAACATTGCATCGCAAACAATGCACCTGGATTGACAATCAACCACAAAATCAAAGAAGTCTTCAAGAGAAAGGAAAAAAGACTTTTATAAACAGATTCAAATTTCACGAAATCTTCTTCAATCCCATATGCAATCTGCCTGTAGGAGTAACGACTCTGCCTCGAGGTGTTCGCTTCAAAAAACCAACTTGCAATAAATAAGGTTCAACAACGGATTCCAAAGTCACTGAATCTTCTCCTAAAGCAGCTGCCAAAGTGTCTAGCCCCACAGGCCCCCCGCTATGCACATCAACAATAAATTCCAAAAAGCGTCTATCACTTTCATCCAAGCCCAAGTTATCTACACGATGCAACTTAAGCGCCTCTACAACCAAAGATTTATCAATCTCATGAACACTGCCACGAACAGCTGCAAAGTCACGGACTCTTTTTAATAATCTGTTGGCAATTCTGGGTGTTCCTCTAGACCGACGAGCTATCTCAAAACAGGCTTCTTCAAAAATCGAAATATCAAGCAATCCCGCTGTTCTTTGAACAATTTCTTGAAGATCTTTGAAATTATAAAATTCCAATCTTTGTGTCAAGCCAAAGCGATCTCTCAAAGGCGAACTTAAGGCGCCAGCTTTTGTTGTAGCACCAACAAAAGTGAAAGGAGGTAATTCCAAAGACCTCAAACGTGAAGAAATGCCTTTCCCAACAGTGAGATCAAGTCGCTTATCTTCCATAGCTGGATATAAAAGCTCTTCAGCCACTCGTGGAAGTCGATGAATCTCATCGATAAAAAGCAAATCACGTGGATTTAGGTTCATCAATAAACCGACTATGTCCCTAGGTCGTTCCAGTGCTGGTGCACTTGCAATACGACATCTCACGCCCAATTCCTCAGCCAAAACAAGTGCCATTGTTGTTTTGCCTAATCCAGGAGGTCCATACAACAAAACATGATCCAGAGCTTCTCCTCTACCAATTGCAGCCTTCACAGCAATGCCAAGAACTTCTTTCAAAGAAGATTGACCGATATATTCATCTAATCGTTTAGGTCTGAGCCCATCTTCTCTATGAGACTTTTCATCATCCAAAAGAGGGGATGAGTCCAAAACTCGAGGTTTTCTCTTTGAAGATTTGAAATCGGATTGCCCGAAACCAGAAGAAACAATTGCCATGATGGAAGGGTAACCATCCCTGGATATGTTCAAAGTATCGATAAAGTGAAATGACTAAGACAAAAACAAAAAAGCTAAAAACTGCTGCTCGCCTTGCAGCCAATAAAAGGCTGGCAGAAAATCGTACGGCTAAACATCATTATGAAATCATAGAAACCCTAGAAACTGGTATTGAGCTATTAGGGACTGAAGTCAAGTCTATAAGAGCAGGAAAAGCAAATTTAAAAGATGGGTTCTGTTTAATTAGAAAAGGAGAGATCCAACTCCATAATGTACATATTTCCCCTCATAGCCATGCGAGTGGATACTTCAATCACGATCCTTTACGAGTTAGAAAGCTTTTAGCTCATCGTCGTGAAATCGATAAGTTTCAAGGTCAATTAGATAAAAAAGGCCTCACTCTGATTCCACTCAGTCTTCAATTGAAAGGTTCCTGGATAAAACTCATAATTGGGCTTGGGAAAGGTCGCAAGCTTTATGACAAACGCCAAGAGGAAAAGAGAAAACAAGCTGATCGTGACATGAAATCAGCCTTAAAGCGCTTCTAGTCCAGTGAATGGAAAAAACAAAATTCTTATCTTTGTCAAGAAATCCTGACCTTGAGCACCTGGTTCTACCAGCAAAAAATTGCTTCAAAAAACGAACCATCAGTAAGTCTTAAGTGAATCAATCAAGAAAATCCTTATGACGAAGGGGGTTGTAAGCTCACATTCTCAGGTGGGGGAGTTGGATCAGGGTCGGCAATCAGCATGTGCTGAAGAACAATCTCAGGTCTTTCACTATCACGCCATCTAATGCGGTATGCAGGCATTTTTGTGCCTCTACTAGTTGTCTGCTCAACAGGTTCCATAACCCAGCCACGTCTAGAACGTCCCTGGGGATTGCGCTTGACCACCGCATCAGTGTGTTTAAAGCGGAAACCTACGCGTTCACCACTCATCTGAACAGAACCGTGCCATTCGGACTATTATCCACTTTGATGGTACCCAGTAGGAAGGTTTTTCTTAAGATTCAGGTCTTAGTAAAGGGAAAGCAATCACATCACGGATCGAAGGACTATCAGTCAGAAGCATTACTAATCGATCAATCCCTATGCCTAAGCCTCCTGTAGGAGGCATTCCTACCTCCAAAGAGTTCAAAAAATCTTCATCTATGTCATTGGCCTCTAAATCACCAGCCTTACGACGAGATTGTTGCTCCTCAAGCCGCTGACGTTGGTCTATGGGATCAATCAACTCACTAAAAGCATTAGCAGTTTCACGACCAGCTATAAAAAGTTCAAATCGCTCAACTAAACCTTCTTTACTTCGGTGTTTTCTCGCCAACGGTGAAATTTCAATTGGATAATCCATTACAAAAGTAGGCTGCACAAGACTCGACTCAACTTTTTGCTCAAAAGCCTCATTAAGCAATCTTCCAATCGTATCTGCTTTTGCAGGCACCTCAAGACCTGCTTGAACCATTAATAATGCAGCCTCTGATCGATCCTTAACCAGACTGAAATCTATACCAGTTGCCTCTTTCACCAAATCATGCATTGTGACCTTTTTCCAAGGTGGCTTCAGATCAATTTCTGTTCCCTGATAAGAAACCGTAGTTGAACCCAAAGTCTCAAGACAAATTGAAGAAATTAACTGTTCTGTCAAGTTCATCATCTCTACATAATCAGCAAAGGCCTGATAAACCTCAACAGATGTGAACTCGGGATTATGACGAGTACTTACCCCTTCATTACGAAATATGCGGCCAAGCTCATAGACCCGCTCAAAACCGCCAACAACAAGTCTTTTGAGATGAAGCTCAGTCGCAATCCTTAAGTAGAGAGGTAAATCCAAAGTATTGTGATGAGTAATAAATGGTCTAGCTTCAGCACCCCCTGCATCAGATTGCAAAACTGGAGTTTCTATTTCTAAAAATTGACGATCATCTAACCATCTACGAATAGATCTAATAATTAATGCTCTCCTTCGAAAGGTTTCACGAGATTGAGGAGAAACAATAAGATCCAAGTATCGCTGGCGATAACGTTTCTCGACATCTGTCAGGCCATGCCATTTGTCGGGTAATGGTTGTAAAGATTTAGTCAAAATTTGCCATGAATGAACCTTTACAGATAGTTCGCCTCGGTCAGTTCTACGCAAAATCCCTCTTACGCCTATCCAATCTCCAGAATCAACCAGATCAACTAATTGTGCAAAAGAACTCGAATCATCAGATCCTTCAGAAAAATTTTCCATTGTGGCTTTCTCTAAAAAAAGCTGAAGAGTGCCTGTTTCATCAGCCAACACAAAAAAAGCAATCTTGCCCATTACTCGTCGAGACATCACCCTCCCAGCTACAGCAACATTAATTTTGCGTTCTTGACCATTGGGAAGATCTTTATGGTCAACTTGTAAGGAATGTGCGTGATGTGTAACTTCAAATTTCAACGCATAAGGCTCTTGACCTAGAGCCTTCAAGGCTTTCGCCTTTTCCAAACGAATCTCACGGAAGTCAGACAACGAATAATTAGCAGACCGGCGTCATCTTGCCTCTATATGGCGCACCTTGCACTCTTAAAGCAAGGCTATTGTTCAACTAGCGATTGCAGTAGGGAACTCACCCATTCGCTGAGATGCATATCCAATCCCTCTGACAGTAAGTATTAACTCAGGATTACGAGGATCGGGCTCAAGCTTCCCTCTCAAACGCGCAACGTAAACATCTACTACGCGAAGGTCTGCGGCTCTTCTGGGAGGGTACCCCCACAATTGCTCCAAAATCTCTGCTCTGGGTACTACCCGTCCAGGTTCACGAAATAAAAGCTCCAGCAAGCTGAATTCTGTATAAGTCAAACCAATACGGTCACCACCACGACTAACTTGACGCCGATTGGTATCTACCACTAAATCGCCCAAACGAAGAACACCTTGTCCAACGGGTATTTCGCGTGTTTCAACAACTGAGACTCCTGGCCCCATCCTTCTAAGAATTGTCGCTATTCGCGTCTCCAACTCCTTAGGACTAAATGGTTTCGAAAGATAATCATCTGCACCCAGATCAAGTCCTGCAACTCGCTCAGAAATGGCTTCAAGCGCTGTCAAAAAGATTATGGGGACGCATGATTCCGCCCTGAGACGCCTACAAACTGCAAATCCATCAAGCTTTGGAAGCATTACATCTAAAACCACCAAATCAGGTGACTCATTGTGGAAAGCCTCTATAGCCTTTTCTCCATCATCAGCTGAAATGACTCTATAACCAGCTAGCTGAAGTCTTGTTATTAAAACGCGTAAGACTGCTGGCTCATCATCAACTACCAGGATGGTGGCCTTTGGGTTCATTGCATGTGACCTCTTGGGGGACCCATCAATGCTTTTAAGCTCTGATGGACCTCTTCGTGGCATGAGTGATTGCTCATCAAGAAAAGCAACAATAACCTTCCAACCCAAAGAAACAAAAGGGGGTAAAGCTCTGGACGGAAGAGTTTCCCGCTTTTTTTAAGATTTCAAAAGTATTTATACTCGAGTATTTCTACTCATTTTTGCCTAATTTGGGCTGTAAAAAAAGATACCTTGTGGGGTAAAGAATCACCTGAGGGAACAGAATCTGCTTCCCTCAGGTTTCAAGCCGCATGGAAAGATTTACGAAGAAATATAGAGATACATATTTCTTCGCAAGCAAAGAAACCAAATAAATTAAGAAAAATGCAATATAATCCTTACTTTTCTAATTAAATATACCCAATTAGTTTATACAAACTAGTCTAACTTAAGGGTTAAAAATCTTGGCTTTATGCACTGAAGGCTTATTAAATAAGCTTAAGATAAATTATTTAATAAGATCATAAACTATCTCTAGAAAAATTACTTGAAGGCAGAAACCTATAATTCTTAAAACACATCAAAAGTAGAGAGCAAATTAAAGGAGCCATTAAACCTGTCAGTATTGACTGAGCCAGGAGGGTGTGAAAGCTCCATAAATTAAATAAAGTGACTGGGCTAACAGTTCCATTTAGAACAAATTGCAACCACAAACCTAAACTTACAAAAATACTTCCGATCCACGACAACAATCCAAGACTAAAGCCTCTCTGAAAAAGCAAAGATCTTTTCCCTAAATAACCCCACCAAAGTCCAAGTATTGACAAAAAAGGTGCGTAAGTTGCATCACCAAGACTAATAGCATCTAAAGATAAGCCCAATGCAAAGCCACTAAGCAAGCCCGAAACTGGTCCTGCAAAAAGAGACCAAGGCAATAACCACAAAATTGACCATGATGGCCCTACTCCCATCAAAGTCAGCCAACTAGGGGCTATCAAAGTCAAAAAAGGCACCCCAATAGCAGATAATCCAACAACTGAACCCAAGCGAAATCTAATCATCAAGTCTTTGAACTTGTACCCAATCAATGGCCTCTGGAGATGCAAAAAGTTGCACAGTTGCATGAGGTGCAGGGACTGCATTTGCATCTATGGATTGAATAACACCTATAGGCAAATTTGGGGGAAGAAGGGTACTTGCTGGTGATGTACTAACAATATCGCCTTTTATTGCCTGAGAATCTTTATCTAAAAAAGTCAATCTTGGTCGATTAGTTCCCATGCCAAGCAAAAGTCCATGTCGCTTAGTTCTATTAACCCAAACACCTATTTGGCTACCAGGAGCTGTAAGCAATCTCACCCTTGAGGTTGTAGGCGTCACACTTTGAACTATCCCTATTAAGCCGCCAGGTCCCATTACTGCAGAACCATTTTTAATGCCCGCAAATTTACCTTTACCTAATTCTAATTGTTGCCACCATCCATTCGATTTTCGAGATATCACTGGTAATGAGAAAAAATCATCTTTCGAGGATTCCTTGAGAGAAAGCATCCTTCTCAATCGCATATTGTCTTGTTCAAGTAAATCCAAGCGAGCCTTCTGTTCTAATTGCGCTCCCTGCAGAAGCCACTCTTGCTGAGAAGTACCAGGCCAAAATGGTCTGGTTATAAATGCATAAACATCTAATAATCCAGTTCCTTTGCTCCATCGAATAATGAAAAGGCTCGCAATCAAGAAAATCCAAGGCCAACGTCTACGCCAAAAACGCCATCTTTGAGTCGTTAATTTAGGCCCGCCAGTCATACATCAATCAGTTGATGAATTTCTTGCAAACTCAGGTGTATCTAAGACTCTTCTTAAGCGCTTAAAATCTTCCAAAACCTGACCACATCCATTAACAACACAAAGCAAAGGGTCTTCAGCAACATGCGTAAAAATCCCTGTTTCGTGACTAACAAGATCACTAATTCCTCTAACTAAAGCCCCTCCACCGGCAAGCATGATTCCTCTATCAGCGATATCAGCAGCCAACTCAGGAGGAGTTCGCTCCAAAGTACGTTTAACAGCCTCAACAATCTTGCTGAGCGGTTCA
Source organism: Prochlorococcus sp. AG-363-P01 (assembly GCA_003278225.1). Classification (GTDB taxonomy): domain Bacteria; phylum Cyanobacteriota; class Cyanobacteriia; order PCC-6307; family Cyanobiaceae; genus AG-363-K07. The sequence goes on from QCGC01000005.1 coordinate 70,268, forward strand.
GCCATAGCCTCTCTTAAATCACCTGTTTGTAAATTTATTGATCTTGGAAGGCCCGATAAAAGATGCAAACCACGTACATCCATTGATTTCATATCCTGATCATTATCAGGAAAAGCAGAGCCTATTCGTATTTTGATCTCTTCGGCTGTGCGCTCACCAACAACTAAATTGTGCACTTTCTTTAAATAAATAGCAATCGCATCGTTTATTTCATCTCCAGCAACCCTTACTGATTCGCTTAAAACTGTGCCTCCTAAACTCAGAACAGCTACTTCAGTAGTCCCTCCGCCTATATCAACAATCATAGTTCCAATTGGCTCAGTCACAGGTAATGATGCGCCTATAGCAGCTGCAACTGGCTCATCGATTAAATGCACCTCGCGAGCACCAGCCATCCCTGCCTCCCGCACAGCTCGACGTTCCACTCCAGTCACTCCACTAGGTATTCCCACCACTAAACGAGGAGAAATAATCCCACGACCTTCGTTACATTTTTGTATGAAACTTTTGAGCATCTGCTCAGCTGCATCAAAGTCAGCAATAACTCCATCTCTCAGAGGTCGGACAGCTCGAATATTGCCAGGAGTTCTACCAAGCATTAACTTTGCATCATCGCCTACCGCAAGAGGGACTCCCTCCTCTAAATCCATTGCAACAACAGAAGGTTCTTGAAGAACAATTCCTTTCCCTGATACGTATATCAGAGTATTTGCCGTCCCAAGATCAATACCAATATCTCGAGAAAACTTAAATCGATTAAGCAACACAGTTTTAATTCAATTCGGCGAATCATAGAGGGCTTAGGCAATTCGTCTTGTTACTTACAAAGAAGAGTCTTGAAGTCCTTGCATCCATTACCTCCTAACTTGAAGCATTATTAAGAGGCCTCACCATGGCAACAAATAAATGAGCATCAATTCCGTCACATTGGTAGGTCGAGCTGGAAGAGACCCAGAAGTTCGTTATTTCGAGTCTGGTAGCGTTGTGGCCAATCTTACATTGGCAGTTAATCGTCGTGGTCGTAATGATGAGCCTGATTGGTTCAATATCGAAATATGGGGCAAGCAAGCACAAGTAGCAGCAGATTATGTAAAGAAAGGTTCCTTACTAGGCATTACAGGTAGCTTCAAAGTGGACAGCTGGACAGACAGGAATACAGGTGAGCCACGAAGCAAGCCTGTAGTTCGGGTGGATCGCCTTGAATTGCTTGGTTCAAAACGGGACTCTGAGTCAAACAGTTTTAATACCGGAAGGTCTAGTGAAGTCTCAACTAATGATGAAGAAATACCCTTCTAAAAGTTATTCAATCCTTTACCTTTAACTTTTTAAGAGTTCTAAGGATTAAAAACAATAAGCCAGATATGATTCCAACAATAATAATAATTTTCACACTTTTGGATAAAGGGCCAACCCAAAACTCCACATTGGTGTAACTCTCTCCAAGAACTAAACCAGCCAAAGTCAATAATAAAGTCCAAATAAGACTTCCTGCAGTTGTCCAAATTAGAAAAGGTATTAAAGGCATTAACTCAATACCCGCGGGTACTGAAATCAAAGTTCTAATCCCTGGTACTAAACGTCCCCAAAAAACTAAAGCTACACCATATCGATTAAACCATCTACGACTTCGTGCCAATTCCTCAGGATTAATGCCAATCCATCTACCATTATTCTTCAACCATTTCTCAAGTCTTTCTTCATTAACCAAACGTCCTAATCCATACCAAGGAAATGCACCTAATACAGTTCCCAACAAACCCGCAAAAACAACTGGCAAGAAATGCAATTGACCTTGCTGCACATAAAAACCTCCAAGAGGCATAATTAACTCAGAAGGTATAGGTGGAAAAAGGTTTTCCAAAAACATCGCTGCTAAAATCGCGCTGTAACCAATCCATTGATTAGCTTCAACAGCCTTACCAATAAGTTCAGGCAATTTAGTAATTAGTTCAATTATTTCCATAAAATTAATTCTCGAAAAATATTTTCCTTAAATTTTAAATAGAGTTCAATTAATAACGATAATGATCTGGTTTATAGGGACCTTCAATTGGAACACTTATATATTCTGCCTGGCTAGGAGTTAACTGAGTTAAATTTGCTCCAATCTTTTCCAAATGCAAACGAGCAACCATTTCATCTAAATGTTTTGGCAACACATAAACTTGATTGGAATAATGAGAGCCTTTAGTGAATAATTCAATCTGAGCCAAAACTTGATTAGTAAAGGAATTACTCATCACAAAACTTGGATGCCCTGTAGCACACCCCAAATTAACTAGACGTCCTTCAGCTAAAAGAATAATTTTATGCCCACTAGGTAAAGTTATATGGTCTACCTGAGGCTTAATATTTTCCCACTCATATTTTCTTAATGAGGAAACATCAATTTCGTTATCAAAATGACCAATATTGCAGACAATTGCCTCATCCTTCATACAAATAAGATGCTCATGTCGAATTACTTGGAAATTCCCAGTTGCAGTAACAAAGATATCTACATCCTGCACAACTTCTTCTAAACGAACAACTCGGTAACCCTCCATTGCTGCCTGGAGAGCGCAAATTGGATCGATTTCAGCAATCATTACCGTTGCTCCCAAACCTCTTAATGACTGAGCAGATCCCTTCCCAACATCTCCATAACCAACAACTAATGCAACCTTGCCAGCCACCATTACATCTGTTGCTCGCTTTATGCCATCTACTAAAGATTCACGACATCCATAAAGATTGTCAAATTTACTTTTCGTAACTGAATCATTGACATTAATTGCAGGGAAAGGAAGCTCACCGTTTTTTTGCATCTGATAGAGGCGAGCTACACCTGTTGTAGTTTCTTCAGTAATCCCTTGAATACTTTTCTTGATACGGGAATAAAAACCAGGATCTTTCTGCAACTTGGCTCGAATGGAGGCAAACAAGGAGACCTCTTCTTCGTTAGAAGGATTTTTAAGAACTCCCATATCCTTTTCCGCCCTACTGCCAAGCATCACCAAACCTGTTGCATCCCCACCATCATCAAGAATCATATTGGGAGCTTCATCATCACCCCATTCAAGAATCCTATGAGTGTATGCCCAATATTCATCTAATGTTTCTCCTTTAACCGCAAAAACAGGTACACCTGTCGCAGCGATTGCAGCAGCAGCATGATCTTGAGTAGAAAAGATGTTGCATGATGCCCAACGAACTTTTGCACCCAAAGCCACCAAAGTCTCTATAAGTACCCCTGTCTGAATGGTCATGTGCAAGCTGCCAGCAATACGAGCACCTTTTAAAGGCTTTTGACTCCCATACTTGGCCCTTAGAGACATCAAGCCCGGCATCTCGGTTTCGGCAATCGTCAACTCCTTGCGCCCAAACTCAGCCTGCCCTATATCAAAAACAACATAGTCAGGAGAATCAGTCAAAGTATTTATGGAGGAAGGTACAGCAACCATGATCAAAAGTTCAATAAAAAAGGGAAAAGAGAATGAGAAACACTACAAAGTGGTCGAAGCTTCTATTGCAAGTAAGTGGCAATCTACAGATTCATGTTGGCTAATACAAAACCTGGCAGACACAATGTGTCTCGGGGAGGCCTTTATTCATAGGATTCCTAATCTAAAACTAGTCTTGTTAGAGGGTCCATTAGGTGCAGGTAAAACCTCATTTGTTAAAGGGATGGCAAAGGCCCTGGCAATTGAAGAACCAATTACTAGTCCCACTTTCCCTCTAGCTCAACACTACCTATCTGGAAACACTCCTCTGATTCACTTGGATTTATATCGGTTAGAAGATTACAAAACTGCAAATGAATTATTTTTTCAAGAAGAAGAAGAAGCAAATGCATTAGATGGCCTAATAATTGTCGAATGGCCAGAACGTTTGAATTTTTCCCTCCCAGAAGCATGGAAGATAACTATTGAATATCGAAGTTGTGAAGAACGATTATTTCACTTATCCCCACCAAAAGTTGCTGACAAGCAGTCTAAAACATCTTTATAAGTTGGTTGTGGATCAATTCCACCAGATCCAGTACAAACCAATGCTCCACATGCAGCAGCAAATTTAACTGCCGCCTCAGCCTCCTGATGCGTGTCTGGTTTGAATGAGTGTCTTAATAGTTGATTGATTAAGCCTGCTGTAAAAGAATCTCCAGCTCCAGTTGTATCTACAACTACTTTCGGGGAGATAGCATCCGTTTCCCCAGAAAAATCACCAATTAGCCATTTCACAGGATTCGATCCATCAGTAATAACTACATCAGGTTGGCAAGGTAATGATCTGGAAATCTGCTTGGGATCTTCAGAGCTAAAGAACCAAATTGCTTCTTCTTTGGCTAGCTTTAATAAAGAAGCTTTTTCTAAAATAGGTTTAATCTTTTCAAGCTCTTTTTGACTGGGGCCAATATCTGGGGCATTATTTATATCCCAGAAAGTGGGGCGCCAATTTATATCTAAAGTAATGTGAATTTTACTTTCACAAGCTTTATTAACACACCATGATAAAGCCTCCTCAGAAATTTCATTTGCGAGTAGAAGAGTACCTATTAGCAAAGAATTAGTCTTCCTAAGTATTAAGTTAAAATTATCTTGAATACAATTTACAGATAAAGCCTGGTCAGCAAATCCCTCCCCCTTATCTCCTGAAAAGCCTTGAAAAGATCTTTCTCCAGAAAGGTCACGACGTACCAAAACTATGCGAGAAGGCCTTGATTGATCAAACTGCAACCCTTTGAGATTAATGCCACGAGCATTAAACAAATTTTGAAAGCATTCACCAATCGAATCAGTTCCCAAACGTCCAAAGAAGGCTACAGAAGTACCTAATTGGGCTAACCCACACGCAACATTCGCAGGAGCACCTCCTAAGCAATCTTCATAGGATTGATCATGTAAAGAGTCGCCCCCCAGAGGGCCTAGACGATCTACCAGTGCCTCTCCAATACAAATAACTTGAGGGAAATCACATTTTTTGGATGAATTATCAACCATCTTGCTGATCTTTACTGACTAAAACCTAAAGGCAAATCATTAAAATTGCCTTTCTGAAGAAATTTATGTAAAGCAGAAATCATCTTTGTATTTGCCGCAGGAAAAGGATAATCCATTAGATCACTTGGCTGAACCCAAAGAAATCTTTGACTTTCTAAAGGTTTAGGTTCGCCTGAAATCCACTCACAAAGGTGAACAATAAAGGCAAGCTTCTTATGGCTATATTTATGTTCTAATGTAATTAATTGTTCCCCTACCTTCACTTCAATTGCTAACTCTTCTCTCAATTCTCTTTCAATAGTTTCCTTAATAGTTTCATTGGGTTCCTGCTTGCCTCCTGGAAACTCCCACATTCCACCCAAAAAACCTTCATTCAAACGTTGATCTATAAGAACTTGGCCAGCTTGATTAAAAACAATGCCTATTCCTATCACTTGCAAGGGTAAGTTTTTGCCAGCAGACTTCACAGGAAAATGTGTTACCTGATTTGAAGAGTACACAACGCAATGTCCACTCCAAGGACAATTAGAACAAATTGGGTTTCGTGGTTTACATACCATTGCACCCAAGTCCATCAACGCTTGATTGAAGCTTCTTGGATTCTGACGATCTAAAAGTTGCTCACTTAAAGCCCACAATTCAACTTGAGAGTCCTCTTCAGGTTTTGGGTTTGCAGTGAATCTTCCCAATACTCTTTTTACATTTCCATCCAACAAAGCTGCTGGGAAGTCAAATGCAGAAGAAAGAATACTTCCAGCAGTAGTGCGGCCTATTCCAGGAAAGCTAATCCATGTTTCTAAATCACGAGGCCAAACCAAAGGATCTAAAGAATCTTTATGTCCTAGCAGCTCCGACAATTGTCTAGCTGTTTCATGGATTCGACGTGCTCTTGAGTAATAACCAAGTCCTTGCCAAACAAGCAAGACTTCTTTCTCAGATGCATTTGCTAAATCAATCACAGTTGGGAACGTCGTCATCCATTTTTTCCAATAAGGCAAAACAACCTTTAATTGAGTCTGCTGAAGCATTACCTCGGCAATCCAAATGCTATAAGGACATATCGCTTCTCCAGACTCTGGCGGATTTCCATCTTGTTTAAGTTTCCAAGGAATGTCATGACGCCCATTTTCGGAAAACCAATTCAACAAACTACTTCTTAAATCTCTTACTTTTTCTGTTGTCAGAAAACATCCTGATGAAACCACCTTTCTTTTCAGTTTCATTAACTCATCCAAGCATCACTTAAGTACATAATTAAATGGAATAAATATGCGTTATGAAGCCATTATCAACTCATAACAAAAACAATATATGGCGCTGGTCCAATTTAGAAATAGCTTGGAATAGTGTTGGATCAGAGGAAGGTTCAAGCCCTGCAATAGTTCTAATACATGGATTTGGAGCCTGCAAAGAACACTGGCGACATAATCAACCAGTACTGGGAGAAATAACAATCTGCTATGCAATAGATTTAATTGGTTTTGGTGACAGCAGCCAGCCTCAAGCGAGATTGCAAGGAGAAAATCCAAAACCAGGTGATTTTAGCTATAAATTCGATTCTTGGGCCTCCCAAATAAATAATTTTTGCCAAGAAGTGGTCAAAAAACCAGTCATTCTTGTTGGCAATTCTATTGGTGGGGTTATAGCCCTTCGAGCCTCTCAATTACTCAAAGAAAATTGCATCTCTGTAGTGCTTATCGACTGTGCACAAAGAATGATGGACGACAAGCGATTAAATGAGCAACCAATATGGATGCGCTGGACACGCCCTTGGTTGAAAAAACTTGTTAGACAACGCTGGCTAAGTACAAATCTTTTTCGTAATGCAGCCAACCCAACTGTCATCAAAAAAGTGCTAAAGCAGGCTTATCCCACTAGTGGAAATGTGGATGAAAGCCTAATTAAATTACTTCAAATGCCCAGTCAAAGGGAAGGGGCTCAAGAGGCATTTAGAGGATTTATAAATCTATTTGATGACTACCTTGCTCCTCAAATACTAAAAGACCTGCAAATTCCTGTTGATTTAATTTGGGGAGAGAAAGATCCCTGGGAGCCTCTCGGAGAAGCCCAGCATTGGCTTACAACTTATAAATGCATTCGATCACTAAAAATTATTCCAGATTCAGGACATTGCCCACATGATGAATGTCCTGAACAAGTCAATCAAATCCTTTTAGAATTAATTCAACAAGCCACGTAATCTTGTACAGCATTACCTAGTCGACGAAGTCCATTTAAGGCATCTCTTAAAAGATTACGAACACGGTCCCTACTTATTCCAAGAACACGACCAATCCCAGTCAAGCTCATAGGATCTTCTCCATCTATCCCATAGCGCATTCTGACAACTCGAGACTGCAGGTCTGGTAACTGTTCAAGCAATGTTTCTAAATCCCCTTTCATGCAATCAAACTCAATCTGCTCATCAGGTAAATCCTTTTCACCAGGGAGCAAGTCAAGCAACATTGTGTCATCACTGTCTCCCACACTCATTTGCAAACTCAGAGGATTACGGGCACTAGACATCAACTCTTTAACGTCATCTTCTGGCAGCTCTACAAACTCAGCCAACTCAGTCAAAGTCGGCGTTCTAGCCATTTCCTGACTCAATACTCGCTGCCCCCTCTTCAACTTATTCAATATCTCCGTGATATGAATAGGCAAGCGAATTGTTCTGCTTTTCTCTGCAATTGCACGAGTAATTCCTTGCCTAATCCACCAATACGCATATGTGGAAAATTTATATCCACGTGTTGGGTCAAATTTCTCTACTCCTCGGACTAATCCAATTGTTCCCTCCTGGATTAAATCCAAAAGCTCCATATTCCGCTTTGTATATTTCTTAGCAACACTGACAACTAATCTCAAATTGGCAGACACCATGCGCTCTTTAGCACGCTGACCATTCTTCATTTTCCTTTTTAACTGGATCATTGTTAATCCAGCAGCAACAGCCAAGTCTTCAATACTGGGTTGTTGATCCATATTCGCTTTCAGCTCAGCTTCCAGCGATTCCAAAGACATCAACTCTTGGACTTGACGACCCAAAGTGATCTCCTCTTCATGCGAAAGCAAAGGTACACGCCCAATATCACGCAAATAGGAACGCACTAAATCAACTTCTATCGGGAAGTCTCTAAGAGGAGCAACAATTTCCTGACTTGATGAAGTAAGTCCTTGGAGGGATGCCATTAAAGCTGTATTGCGATATGTAAAGCGTACTACTAAGAACTGTAAAGATCTATATCGGATAATTAATTGTACTCATAATTGAGTATTTATACCTACAAAGAAGGGGTACCCATGTGTACTAAAAGCCAAGAAGCCGTTTTCAAATAAATCAAAACTCCTGCCACATCTGTTGCAGTTGTAATAAAAGGTGCAGACATCAAGGCTGGATCTAATCCCATGCGGTCAAAGAGTAAAGGCAGCGCAGCGCCAGCAGTTGCAGCCAAAGTTGTAATGGCCAGCAAACTAATGCCTACAGCTGCACCGATCAAAGGCCCCTCCCCGCGCCACCAAGCAAATGGAACCACAACAAACAACATCAATAAGCCCAACAGTGCACCCGCTATGGCCTCTCTCAGCACGGCTTTCATGACGCCAAGAGATTGAATACTTTGAGTACTTAAACCACGAATTACCACTGTTGAGCTCTGAGCACCAACATTACCTCCCGTACCAATTAGTAAAGGAATAAATGCGGCAAGCAGAACTACCTGCTTCAAAACCAAATCATTCATAGCTATCACTTGTGTTGTTAAGCCATTTGCAAGTACCAAGGCTGAAAGCCAAACAACACGTCTTCTAGCTACAACAAACAAATTGCTTTGAAAATAATCATCTTCATCGCCTGCCTGGACCGCACCAGCGGCATAAAGGTCTCGAGTCGCTTCTTGCTCAATGACATCAATCACATCATCGACCGTGACAATGCCAACCAAACGCTTCTCTAGATCTACGACTGGTAAAGCTAAAAAATCATATCTCTGAATTACTCTTGCAACCTCTTCCTGGTCTGTATCTGTACGAACACTTACGACTTCGCGTGTCATCACATCGCCTATCCGATCTTGTGGAGCAGCAGTTACTAGATCTCTTAAAGAAAGAATGCCCGTTAAATGTCTTTCCTTATCAGTGACATAAAGGCTATAGATAGTTTCTGTAAAAGAAGCTTGACGACGAACAATTGTTAAAGCTTGCTCAGCACTTTGAAACTCTTTGAGATCTATAAACTCGGTTGTCATTAACCTCCCAGCTGTCTCCGTCTCATAACCCAAAAGTTGTGCGGTAACTCGTCTCTCAGCAGGGCTTAATTCAGAAAGCAATCGACGCACAACTTTCGCAGGCAATTCATCAAATAATCGAACTCTGTCATCTGGAGACATCTCTTCAACTAATTCGAGCACTTCTCCTGATCTCAACCTGTCTAATAAGCTCTGCTGAACCACAGCATCTAGATATTCGTAAACCTCTATAGCTTCATTTTTGTTTAAAAGTCTGAAAGCCAAGGCTTGCAAGATCAAAGGAAGCTTACCTATTGCTTCAGCGATATCAACAGGCTGAACAGGTTCTAATAAAGCTTTGACTCCGTCATAATTGCCCGCTGACAACATTGCTTCAATTTCATCAGCTACTCCATCTGCTTGGTGCGGACTATTCACTAACGATGCCATTCCTGCAGGGGCCCTATTTGTCTCATTCATCGGAGCACTTGCAGAGCCTTGTTACTTTATGGCTAAGCTCAGAAATTATCAGTTTTAAGTAAATGACCGTGAATGTTAATGAAGTCATAGTAATGACTGCAAATGGGACACAAAAATGCCTTGGAGAGTACAAAGGCCAAGTCCTTCTCATAGTGAATGTTGCTAGCCGCTGTGGTTTTACAAAGCAATATGCAGGATTGCAAGATTTACAAAATACTTATGGCAGCAAAGGATTCCAAGTCCTTGGTTTCCCTTGCAATGACTTTGGCGCACAAGAGCCAGGAACCATCACAGAGATTCAGACTTTTTGCTCTGGAACCTATCAAGCAACTTTTACTCTTTTCGACAAAATTCATGCCAAAGGTAAAACTACAGAGCCATATACAACCCTTAACCAAGCTGAACCATCTGGGGACGTAGAGTGGAACTTCGAAAAATTTCTAATTGGTAAGGAAGGAAACGTCCTCGAAAGATTTAAAAGTGCAATCGAACCTAATAGCGTCGAAATAAAAACCGCAATAGAAAAGGCATTGAAGAATTAATACTCTTGCCAAGAGCAAATCCAATTGCTGCGGAGGCTAAACCAAAAAAAAATGCAGAACAAATCAAGCCTAATGCCTTAAAAAAAGCACCACTTGAAAGTAACTGCGCAACATCAATCATCCAACTGCTAAAAGTTGTTAATGCACCACAAAAACCAACGCCAAAAATCAATTTATATTGATGCTTCAATGGCAAGCTAATTAAAAAGCCAAGTATGGTAGAGCCACAAATATTCACTACAAAGTTGTCATCAATTTGCCAGCGTATTAATGCCCCTGGAATAGCCCCTAAAGATATTGCAATAAGATGAGTAAATTCTTTTCTTAGCAATAAATAAAAATTAGCCATTAGCAAAAGCTAAGCCAGCTAAGGCTGCCATGAGACCGCCCAGCAAAGAGCATAAAGACAGTACAAAGAACTGCTTCCAGTGATGATCTAGTAAAAGACTTAATAAGTCATTTATAAAGGCAGAAAATGTACTTAAACTTCCCAAAAATCCTACACAGATAAACAAAGCTAAAGGAGAATTATTATCAAAAGAATTGAGCCCAAAACGAGAGCTAAGTGCCAAAAACAAACCAAGAAGAAATGCAGCCAAAATATTCACAACAAAAGTAGCCCAATGCTTTGCAGAGAAGATGGAGCTAAAGAAACTCGTTAAATATACTCGAATCAAAGAACCAGCAATTGCACCAACTGAAAGAACTAAAAAAGGTCTATAAGCTTCAAGACTTTTGAACATTTAGCCAGCCGCGCCTTACAAAAGAATTAAATTCCATTCTTTCATTAGAAACAATTTGAACATGGATCCATGCATTTCCATCTTTACCTTGATATCTTCTTAAAACCTGCAATGGTGTACCAAGCTTTAAAGTACGCAAACTAGGAGCATTAACAGAAGGACTTGCTTTTAAAGCACAAAAATCACTAATGAATAAAGATTTTGAATATTGAGAACGACAATACTCTAATTGTAAGTTTTCAATACCTCCAGCAGGAAGTGCAACTGGCAAAAATAATGCTATTCCTAAAAACCAGGTCCAGCGAAGCGCAGCAATCATTGCCAGCATCAGATATCAAGAGCATTCATATCAAGATCTACACTATGGGTTTCAATAAATTCCCTGCGAGGAGCAACTTTATCCCCCATTAATATTGTAAAAATACGATCAGCCTCTAAAGCATCTTCTATCTCAACCCTTTTCATCATTCTTGAGGATGGATCCATTGTTGTTTCCCATAATTGTTTAGGCATCATTTCACCAAGACCTTTAAATCGCTGAATATTATAATTAGCTTTCTCTCCAAATTGAGCGATCATTTTTTGTAATTGTCCTTCATTATAACAATATTTATGGCTCTTACCTCTCTCAACTTTATAAAGAGGGGGGCAAGCAATATATATATATCCACCTTCCACTAACTCTTTTTGATATCTATAAAAGAAAGTTAAAAGAAGCGTTCTAATATGTGCACCATCAACATCAGCATCGGTCATAATTACTACTCGGTGATAACGAAGATTTTTGGACTGGAATTCTTCTCCCTTAATTCCAAGTCCAAGTGCTGTAATGAGAGACTGAATCTCAGTATTTTTATAGATTTTTGCATCATCAGTCTTTTCAATGTTAAGTATCTTTCCCCTTAAAGGAAGAATAGCCTGAAAACGTCTATCTCTTCCTTGTTTAGCAGAGCCACCAGCAGAGTCACCCTCAACAATATATATTTCAGTTTCAGCAGGATCTCTAGAGCTACAATCAGCTAATTTACCAGGCAAAGTCGAGCTTTCTAAAACACTTTTTCTTCGTACAAGTTCCCGTGCTCGTCTCGCAGCCTCGGCAGCATTAAAAGCTTGAATTGCTTTTTCTAAAATCAAATCAATAACACTTGGATTAAATTCTAAATATTGACTTAGAGATTCCCCAACTAAACTATCTACAATTCCACGTACTTCTGTATTACCTAACTTTGTCTTTGTCTGACCTTCAAACTCAGGCTCAGGTACCTTTACAGAAAGAACAACAGTTAAACCCTCACGAATATTTTCACCTGCCAAATTTGCATCTGCTTCCTTTCGTTTACCGCGCTTTTTCGCAAAAGTATTAAGTGTTCTTGTTAAAACAGTTTTAAGGCCTTCGATATGTGTTCCACCATCAACTGTACGAATATTATTAGCAAAACCAAGAATACTATCTGAATAAGCATCTACGCACCATTGAAGGGCTGCTTCAACCTGTACTCCATCCTTTTCAGAGTTGACATAAATAATATCTGAGTGCAATGGATCCTTCTCTTTATTCATATATTCAACATATTCTTTTATTCCACCCTCATAAAAATAAATTTCCTCATGTGCCTTACCTTCTGAATCAGCAGAAGCTATTCTTTCATCTCTAAAAATAATTTTCACACCACCATTTAAATAAGCTAATTCTCTTAATCGCGATGACAAAGTTAAATAATCAAAAACAATTCCACCAGTAAATACTTCTTGATCAGGCTTAAAGCAAACTGTTGTGCCAGTCAATTCTTTCTCTGAACTAGGTTGATTTTCTGAACGCAAACTACCTATAGGTGCGCCTCGTTCAAACCTTTGATTATGGACCTTTCCTTGGCGACGTACAGAAACTTCTACCCACTCACTCAAAGCATTTACAACTGAAACACCTACCCCATGAAGACCTCCAGAAACTTTGTAACCACCACTCCCAAACTTTCCACCTGCATGAAGAACAGTAAGGACAGTTTCTAATGCACTCTTCCCAGTACGAGGATGGATATCGGTAGGAATCCCCCGACCGTTATCAGTAATCGAAGCCGAGCCATCATTACCTAGTAAAACAATAATTTCATCGCAATGTCCTGCCAATGCTTCATCAACTGCATTATCAACTACCTCATAAACAAGATGATGTAGACCTCGAGGCCCAGTAGAGCCTATATACATACCAGGTCTCTTCCGGACAGGCTCCAGGCCTTCAAGCACCTGGATCTGTTCCGCGCCATAAGCGGCTTGAACCTTATGAACCTTGGAGTCTTCGCTCATTCGGAAACGTTACAACCAGGAAGGTTTTTTCTAAAAGGTCCCATTGACCAGAAACCTCTACCTAGCAGCCACAATTTACCACTCGTTTCACTGAAAGTCTCGATTTTCAAAATGCTTTTGACAATGATTTCTGGCAAGGCAAAGTGAATCAAAAAACAATGTGCTCAACTAAGCCATTCATAATTGTTCTCTTAGGACCAACAGCCAGCGGCAAAACAGAGCTTGGAATAGATATAGCCGAAGAATTAAATCTAGATATTCACAACATAGATTCCCGTCAGCTTTATATAGGCATGAATATCGGTACAGCCAAACCAACCAAGCAACAAATAAAGAGAGTTAAGCACCACCTCATAGATCTTAGGGAACCCAGCAATCCCTTAACCTTCAAGGAATTTCAAAAACAAGCTCTAGAAAGTATTGAGCAAAATCTCGAAAAAAATCAAATGGCTTTATTAGTTGGAGGAAGTGGTTTATATCTCAAAGCAATAACTTGTGGACTTCAACCTTCAGCAGTGCCACCGATAGCACATCTCCGCACACAACTAACTGAGATAGGCCAAAATGAATGCTATAAGCTATTAAAATCTTCTGATCCAAATGCTGCTAGACGTATTGCCTCAGCAGACGCAATACGAACTCAAAGAGCACTAGAAGTACTTTATGCAACTGGGCAATCAATTACACAACAAGAAGGCTCTAAACCACCGCCCTGGCAAATTTTAGAGTTAGGGTTAGACCCAATAAATCTCCGAGAAAGAATTTCAGTTCGAACAAAACAGCTATACAGGAATGGACTTATTCCAGAAACGGAGCATCTAAGCAATGTATACAGTTCTGAACTGCCTCTGTTAAAAACAATTGGCTACTCAGAAGCTTTAAAAGTCATTGAAGGCAGTTTAACAATCAAAAATGCCATAGAAATCACTACTCGTCGCACTCATCAATTTGCAAAAAGACAACGCACATGGTTTCGTAAGCAACATAATCCCAAATGGTTAAAAGATGAGGAACCACTCAGAGAAGCACTATCCTTGATACATTCCAGTCTAGGGTGAGTAAAGCAGACAAAAGCTTTTATTTCCTCCTTTCATCTGCACTGTTCCCTTAACCCACTGAATGCCTCCACGTCCTCGTTTTGATCGTCGCGCTCCAGTCAGAGAGCTTCCAAATATTAATGATCGAATCAACTATCCAAAGCTCAGGGTGGTTGACTCAGACGGTACACAACTAGGTGTAATCCATAGAGAAGAAGCCCTTGAAGTGGCTAAAGAGAGAGAGCTAGATCTAGTTTTGGTAAGCGAAAAAGCAGATCCTCCTGTTTGCCGAATTATGGATTACGGCAAATACAAATTTGAGCAAGAAAAAAAAGCTAAAGAAGCAAAGAAAAAGTCACATCAAACCGAAGTGAAAGAAGTGAAAATGCGCTACAAAATTGACCAGCATGATTACGATGTTCGGATTGGACATGCAACTCGTTTCCTCAAAGCAGGGGACAAAGTTAAATGCACAGTTATCTTCAGAGGCCGTGAAATTCAACATACTTCCCTTGCTGAAACACTTCTAAGGCGCATGGCTAAGGATTTAGAAGAGCAAGCAGAAGTTCAACAAGCTCCCAAACGAGAGGGTCGAAATATGATCATGTTCCTTACCCCCAGAAAAACCCCTCTGATCAAAAAAGAAAAAAATGGTGCTTCAACTGTTCAAGCAGTACGGACAATTAGTACCCCGATAAGAACTAATAGCTCAAAAGTTGCAAAAAAAACAGATAGCGCTATCTAGAAAAATTCTTCTTCGAAATAACTTAAGAGAAATGAGTCAAATCATTCTCAATTTTTGATTTATTGCAAATTGTTGGATAAAGCCTAATCAAAGGCTGTGACAAAGATCTCACAATTGTCACAACCTCTTAGGACACAGAGAGGATTGTCACCAAGGCTACCAGTCTTTAATGTGGTCACATTGCAACCTGTCACGAAGGCGTGCGATTTCATATACAACAAGAAAGCGACATCCCTGCATCTAGTCAGCTGTATAACCAGATCTGTTTTGCTATAGCAGCACGTCACTATCCCCCAGGGCACCGATTGCCTAGCACCCGCCAACTTGCAATGCAGACTGGACTGCATCGCAACACAATCAGTAAGGTTTACCGCCAACTCGAAAATGATGGAGTTGTAGAAGCAATCGCTGGATCAGGAATATACGTCCGAGATCAGAAAAAACAACGTGAAAGTCGTGTATCGCCTCATGCAAGGCATCGAGAAGCAAAAGACTTAGACCAGGAAGTTCGAAAATGTGTGGATGGACTACTCAATGCCGGCTGCACATTGCAACAAACAAGAGAATTATTAACTCGTGAAATTGATTGGCGACTGAGATGTGGAGCCAGAGTATTAGTCAGCACACCTAGAGAAGATATCGGAGCTTCCATGCTTATTGCTGAAGAACTGGAGCCAAACTTACAGGTGCCAGTCGAAGTCGTACCCATGGAGGAATTAGAAAGTGTTCTCCAAAGTTCAAACAATGGAACAGTGGTAACAAGTAGATACTTCCTCAAACCTTTAGAAGAGCTAGCTAAAAAGCATTCAGTAAGAGCTATAGCAGTAGATCTAAGTGACTTCAGAAAAGAGCTGTCAATGCTGAAAGAGTTGCGTTCTGGGAGTTGTGTTGGATTGGTCAGTATTAGTCCAGGAATCCTTAGAGCAGCTGAGGTAATCCTTCACAGCATGAGAGGGAATGAACTATTACTGATGACTGCAACACCTGATGTTGGCAGTAGATTATTAGCCCTGCTTAGAGCTACAAGCCATGTACTTTGCGATAGCCCTAGTCTCCCTTTAGTGGAAAATAGTCTTCGTCAAAATCGTTCACAGCTAATGCGTATGCCTCAAATACATTGCGCAGAAAATTATCTCAGCGAATCGACTATCGAACAACTTCGCAAAGAAATAGGTCTACTCTCTTAAAATTAGCTTAATAATTTCAGCCGAAGATGTTCAAAACCATCAAGGGCGATTTAGCCATAATTCGCGAAAGAGATCCAGCAGCACGTGGATTCCTAGAGATTCTGCTTTGCTACCCAGGATTTCAGGCAATTTCATTACACAGAATTAGCCACAGACTCTGGAAACATCGGTTGCCACTAGTGCCACGTTTACTAAGTCAAATCACAAGGGCGCTAACTGGTATAGAAATTCATCCTGGCGCCAAAATTGGAACAGGCGTATTTATTGATCATGGTATGGGTGTCGTAATAGGAGAGACAACAGAGATAGGTAATCGATGTCTGCTCTATCAAGGGGTCACGCTTGGTGGCACAGGAAAGGAAAGTGGAAAGAGGCATCCCACATTGGCTGAAAATGTTGTAATTGGAGCAGGCGCAAAAATCCTAGGGGCTATTACCGTTGGAGCAAATACAAGGGTTGGTGCTGGTTCAGTGGTAGTTCGCGATGTTGAAGCAAACAGCACAGTAGTAGGCATTCCAGGCCGTGTTGTGCATCAAAGTGGGGTGAAGGTCAATCCATTAGCTCATTCCGCATTGCCTGATGCAGAAGCCAATGTTATTCGCAATCTGATGGAACGTATTGATCAACTAGAAAATCAACTTAGTACAATGCAAATATGCCTAGAAAATGTTGCTAAAGTAAAAATTCCTCAGGAGATTTTATCCGGAGAAGCGCAAAATTTAAAAGACCGTGAAATCATAGAATTTATTGGAGATAATCCCTCAAATTAATTAACTTTCGGTATTTTCATTATTAGCTGTTTTAGGTGCTGGTTGAAACATAAACATTGAATAAATAACATTACGTCGCATATTTGTCATCATTTCAAGGAACATATCATAGCCTTCATTTTTATACTCAATTAATGGATCTTTTTGCCCATATCCTCTTAACCCTACTGACTCACGCAACGCATCCATTGATTGCAAATGTTCACGCCAAAGAGTATCAATTTGCTGCAAGATAAAAAAGCGTTCAGCTTCTCTCATTAATCCAGGTCTTTCTACCTCTATTTGCCTCTCCTTAATATCATATATATTACGCAGTTGCTCTTGCAAAAAGGCCTTCAACTCTTCCATATTTAATCCCTTCAAATCATGATGACTTAAGTCATCCAACAAATATATAAATTGCTTTACCTTATCAACTAATTGTTCAATGTCCCATTCCTCTGGAGGCAAATCTGGGTTGACATATGCATCAACAATATCATCCATTGTGCGCTCTCCATATCCAATTACTTGCTT
>QCGC01000006.1 GCA_003278225.1 Prochlorococcus sp. AG-363-P01
GCGAAATTGCTTGAAGATTTAGCAGAGCAACGTATCAAAGTTTTAGCGGCAAAATTACAAGACAATGATAAGAAGAATAACTCACTGGAAAAATCAATTATAGAAGAGGTAGTTGTAATAGCACCTCACCCTGCCGTAATCGATCCAACACTTTGGTGGAAGTATGAAGGCAATCTTCATTCAGATCTCGTAGTAATAACTCCAACAATGGATGGAGATACTGGTATGGATGCTGCAGGTGATTTACCTCTAGCAGAAGAACCACGGTTCCCAGATTCCCGAAGAAAATTCCTCGACCACTTACACACTCAAGGGAAAAAACTAGCTCAACAAGCAATGATTCAAGCAATGGCAACAGATGAATAATGAACCCTGGCAAACAGAACAGTCATTAACACTAGTACATCTACTTTTAATGTCTTATAAGAATTCTTATGGTGAAGACCTGCTAATTCCTTCGCGGAATTTGCATTCCAAAAAAGAACAAGGAGCAAGACTCTTCAAAACAAAAAATCCTGTTCTGGCACACGATAATGGAAAAGATCCTTGTTTGAACTATGCCAATTCTGCAGCACTTCTATTGTGGAAAAAATGTTGGAACGAAATGATAGGCATGCCATCACGATTAACAACACCAAACAAAGAGCAAGAGCAGCGAAAAAAAGCCTTCACCAAAGTAACTACACAATATGCAATCAAGAATTATCAAGGTATAAGAGTAAATAGCCAAGGAGAGCTTTTCATCATCAAAAATGCTCGTATTTGGACCATTTTAGATGAGGCCAACAATGTTGTTGGCCAGGCTGCAACTTTTAATTCTTGGTGGAAACTATAAAAAACAATTAGACAAAAAGGAATCCTATGGTTTTCAGAACTTAAATAGAGCAAGAAAAGTTCTCAGGAAACGCATGCAACGAAGAAAATTACTTGGAGTTGGCGCCACAGCTCTTACTACTGCAGTAGGAGCAAGTGTCATAAGCTCCTGCACAATCCGGCGAGAGGAGTCTACAAGCAAGATGTCATTGCCAAAAATACGTTGGCGCATGGCAACCAGTTGGCCTATCTCATTAGATACAATCTATGGAGGAGCCGAAACTATCAGTCAAAGAGTATATGCACTAAGTGGTGGGAATTTTCAAATTAAACCTTTTGCTGCAGGAGAAATAGTTCCTGGCCTCGAGGTCTTAGATGCAGTGCAAGCAGGCTCTGTGGAATGTGGTCATACCGCCAGTTATTACTACAAAGGGAAAAACCCTTCTTTTTCCTTTGGCACTTCAGTGCCATTTGGCCTAACTGCTCAACAACAAAATGCCTGGCTCTATGAAGCAGGCGGAATTGAAGCTATGAATAGAATTTTCGGTGATTTTGGTGTCATCGCATTTCCAGCAGGTAATACAGGAGCGCAAATGGGAGGTTGGTTTAAACAAAAACTTGAAGGATTACAATCACTTCAAGGGTTAAAAATGCGTATCCCAGGGCTAGGTGGTGCCGTTATGGCTCAACTAGGAGTCAATGTTCAAGTTCTTCCAGGTGGTGAGGTTTATTTAGCGCTTGATCGGGGCGCAATTGATGCTGCCGAATGGACAGGACCATATGATGATGAAAAACTTGGATTTGCTAGGGCAGCTCGCTTCTACTACTACCCAGGGTGGTGGGAACCTGGACCAACATTGAATGCCCTCGTCAACCAAAAAGCCTGGGGAAAACTACCTAATGAATACAAAGCTATTTTTCATACAGCTTGCTATGAAGCAAACCTAACAATGCTTAGTAGATATGACACGCTGAATGGTGCTGCATTGCAAAGATTAATCAACAGTGGAACAGAGCTTGTCGCTTACGACAAGAGCATTCTTACAGCCGCAAAAGACGCAGCATTTCAACTCTATTCGGATCTCTCTAGCAAAAATCAAGACTTTCGAATGCTCTTTAAAGATTGGCAAAAATTCCGTAATGAAGTCTCCTCATGGAACAAAGTTAATGAATTCTCTTTTTCAAAGTTTAATTATGCCAAGTTATAACGAAAAACATGAATAAATGGCTCCTTATTTCAAATCGATTTGACAAGCTAAATCAATCCGTCTCGACAATTGCTCGTTGGGCAGTGTTGTTAATGCTGGGATTAGGACTTTGGAATGTAATCGGACGATATTTAGGAGTAGCCATTGGTCATAATCTCAGCTCAAACGGACTTATAGAAGGACAGTGGTATCTATTTGACATGATTTTTTTGCTGGGATTGGGTTGGACACTGCAAAAGCAAAGTCATGTACGAGTAGATGTGCTACAAGCAAGTTGGAGCAAAAGACGTAAAGCAAAGCTCGAACTCTTAGGAACACTTTTCTTGTTATTGCCTTTTGCTATTGGAGTAATGCTCATATCAATTGAACCAACTGTTCATTCTTGGCTTATTGGTGAAACCTCTCCTGATCCAAATGGATTACCACGATATTGGATGAAAACTCTAATCCCGATAGGTTTTTTACTATTAACTCTTCAAGGCATTTCAGAAGCAATACGCAGCTGGATCTTCCTCTCAGACGTATCCTCAAAGAAGAAAACACAAGCAAAAAAGGGACAGGAGAATAACTTTGATTGAAATAGAAATTCTTGGTTATGTAATCAGTCTAGAGCCAACATTATTTCTAGGTCCTGGAATGTTTCTGGCCCTAGTAGTTGTCCTTTTAAGTGGTTATCCAGTGGCATTTTGCCTAGGTGGTGTTGCAGTGATTTTTTCAACATTAGGAATTGCACTAGGTGAAATTGAACCAATATTTCTGACAGCTCTTCCCCAAAGAATCTTGGGCATCATGGCAAACTTCACATTGCTAGCGATACCTACATTCATCTTCATGGGAGCAATGCTTGAGACATCAGGTATCGCAGAACGACTACTAGAAAGTATGGGTAAAGTACTAGGAAGACTGCGTGGAGGATTGGCTCTTGCAGTTGTCCTAGTTGGATCATTATTAGCAGCAACAACAGGTGTTGTAGCAGCGACAGTTACAACCATGGGGCTCATCTCTCTACCAGCAATGCTTAGAGCTGGTTATGACCGCTCTCTAGCGACAGGGGTAATTGCAGCATCTGGAACCCTTGGACAAATCATCCCACCAAGTATTGTCTTAGTTGTATTAGGGGATCAACTTGGAATTTCAGTTGGAGACCTATTCCTTGGGTCACTTATTCCAGGAATACTCATGGCCGGTGCATTTGCTACTTACGTGCTAGTTATTAGTGTTCTAAAGCCTGAACTTGCTCCGCCAGTCAATCCAATCGACCTAGCACCTCTTCAATTAATCAAACTTCTTCAAGTAATAATTCCACCACTAGGTCTAATTTTAATAGTGCTTGGAAGCATTTTCTTTGGAATCGCAACCCCAACCGAAGCAGGCACACTAGGTGCAGTTGGAGCCATGGTATTAGCAGCACGTAATGGAGGATTCAGTCGTAAAACACTTTCCAAAGTCTGCGATGACACAATACGAACAACGTCTATGGTTATGGCAATTTTACTTGGATCTACAGCATTCAGTTTGGTATTTCGAGGTGTAGGTGGAGATGAACTGATTGCAAATATTTTACTCAACCTCCCAGGTGGAAAGATCGGCTTTATGGCATTCAGCATGTTAATTATTTTTCTGTTAGGTTTTTTTATAGACTTCTTTGAAATTGCCTTTATTGTTGTACCACTACTTCTTCCTGCAGCTCGTGAATTACTAGGTCCAGAAGCCCTGCTATGGCTAGGTGTAGTAATTGGAGCCAATCTTCAAACATCATTCTTAACTCCTCCCTTTGGCTTCGCTCTGTTTTATCTGCGTGGCGTAGCACCAAAATCAATTACCACTAAAGAAATTTATAAGGGAGCAATACCTTTCGTCGCTCTTCAAATTTGTGTCCTTTGTCTGATCATCATTGCTCCATCTCTCGTAAATTGGCTTCCAAATATGTCTTGGTCTTAAGCAAAAAGCAGCATTTTTATAAATCTCTTTCTTAAAGTTTCATTATTAATAAAAAGCTCCCATAGCAGCTATGGAGTCAAGTGCCAAGGTTACAGAAAAACTCACCAATCCAAGATTATCACTACAATGTGAAAAAATTGCAAAAGATACAATCACAATTCGATCGCTGGATTGGGATCGTAGTCGATTTGATATTGAATTTGGGCTTCGTAATGGCACCACATACAACAGCTTCCTGATACAAGGCAGTAAAACTGCCTTAGTAGATACTAGTCATATCAAATTCAATACAAATTGGTTTAAAATACTTAAAAGTCAAATTGATCTAAAAAGAATTGATTACCTCATAGTTAGTCATACCGAACCTGATCATTCCGGCCTCATTAGCGAGCTACTGAATCACAACCCAAAGATAGAAATTTTTGCTTCGAAAGTAGCTATACAATTTCTAAAAAACCAAGTTCATAAGACTTTTAAGTCGACTATTGTCAAAACAGGAAGTCATCTAGATCTCGGTATAAATCCAGCTAGCGGAATTCAACACCATTTTGAGTTTCTGAGTGCACCAAATCTACATTGGCCCGATACTATTTTTTCCTTCGACCATAGCACTAACATTCTATTTACCTGTGATGCTTTCGGACTCCATTACTGCTCAGATGAATTGTTTGATGAGAAGCCAGAATTAATAGAGCCTGATTTTCGCTTCTATTACGATTGTCTGATGGGACCCAATGCCCGCAGTGTTCTTCAAGCCCTAAAACGTATAGCAAATTTACCCCCGCTCAATACAATTGCAGTAGGGCATGGACCACTATTAAGGCATCACCTAGATCTATGGACAAATAATTATCAAAACTGGAGTAATGAGCGAAGTAAAGGTGAACAATATGCAGCTGTTTGTTATCTAAGTCAATATGGATTTTGTGATCGTCTTAGTCAAGCAATAGCACATGGAGTCAGCAAAACAGATGCACAAGTCCAACTTATAGACTTAAGGGGAACTGACACGCAAGAACTCACTAATCTTATTGGTGATGCAGCTGCAGTTGTTGTACCCACATGGCCAAACAAAGCAGAGCCGGAGCTTCGTAGCGCTATAGGGACCCTGCTTGCAGCGTTAAAGAAAAAACAATGGATAGCTATCTATGATGCATTTGGAGGTAATGATGAGCCAATAGATGCATTAGCGAGTCAACTGCGTAGTCTTGGGCAAAAAGAAGCTTTCTCCCCCTTAAGAGTCAAACAAATTCCCGATGGAAATACATTTCAAAAATTTGAAGAAGCGGGTACTGACCTAGGTCAATTGCTGAATAAGAAAAAAAATATAGCTATCATGAAAAGTCTCGATAGTGATCTTGATAAAGCACTAGGACGTTTAAGTGGCGGGTTATATATTGTAACAGCGACACAAGGCAAAGGAGAAAGTCAAAGAAGCAGTGCAATGGTCGCAAGTTGGATAAGCCAAGCCAGTTTCAATCCTCCAGGACTAACTGTTGCTGTTGCTAAGGACAGAGCAATTGAAGCCTTAATGCACGTTGATGACCAATTTGTAATTAACATCCTAAAAGAAGATAACTACCAGCACTTACTGCGACATTTTTTAAAGCGTTTCCCTCCTGGCGCAAATCGATTTGCTGGAATAAATATATTGGAGGATATGGCTCCAGGTGGACCAGTATTAACTGATGCATTAGCATTTCTCAGCTGCCGTGTAGCTAAACGCCTAGAAGGTCCTGATCATTGGATTATTTATTCCCTTGTTGAACAAGGGAATGTAGCTGATACAGAAGCCAACACAGCTGTTCATCATCGTAAAGTTGGTAACCACTACTAATGAAAAATCCTTCTCTTAATAAATCTGCAAAGCAAACGGATGATCTAGAAATAATAGTCATTCCAATAGAAGAAGGAGTACTAAGCATTAGAGGTTTAAGTCCAAAAAGGATACGATTTGAACTCGAATATGCACTCGAAAGAGGGAGTACAGACAACTGTTTTCTCTTTAGAGATAGTGATGATTCAATGAATGATGACTCAGCGGTTTTGGTTCATCCTCCTGGAGCTATCTATGCCGATGTATTTCTACCTCAAATCGTTAATCTTGTACCAAATCCCAATACAGTTCTTCGTGTGATTGTAGGGCATGTCAATCCTAATCGAGTAAAGCTATTGAGAGAATTAAAGAAGTTGTATCCCAATTTAGAATTAATCAGCTCTAATCCAGGTGCAAAATTGTTAAAAGAGCTATGGTCTTTCCACAAGCCTAAAGCACCTGGAGACAAGTCAGAAATTCTGACTATTGAACTTCCATTTCCAAAGATAACTGTGGTTCGACATGAGCAAGATTTCATTATTAATAGCCAGTATCAACTTCGACTTATACCAGCTGCTACTCCACGTTGGCCAGGTGGGTTGCTTGCATTCGAAGAACAATTAGGACTATTAATGAGCGACAAATTATTTGCTGCCCACATATGTACAACTGACTGGGCAGAAAACAATAGAAGTAGTACAGAAGAAGAGCGACGCCATTTTTATGATTGTCTTATGGCATCCATGGAGAATCAAGTAGCTAATATTGTTGAAAAATTAGAAGAGCTTGATATTAAAAGTATTGCGCCTACTCATGGGCCAGCAATCGAATTTAGTTGGCGTAGTTTATTTAACGACTATCGCAAATGGGGAGAAGGTCAAAAGCAAGCATTTATAAAAATAGTATTGCTTTTCGCCAGTGCTTATGGAAATACGGCAACGATTGCTGATGCCCTAGCTAATGGCATTAATCAGACAGGAGTTCGTGTTGAGATCCTGAACTGCGAATTTACCCCAGCAAATGAGCTTATTACAGCCATACAAGAAGCAGATGCATATCTCATTGGCTCTCCGACACTTGGGGGGCATGCACCGACCCCAATTGTGTCAGCTCTAGGAACATTATTAGCGGAAGGGAATAGGGATAACCTAATAGGAATTTTTGGAAGTTATGGATGGAGTGGAGAAGCTATAGATCTTCTAGAAACCAAGCTACGCGATGGAGGCTTTCAATTTGCCTTCGATCCAATCAAAATCAAATTTAGTCCAGATCCTGCCATGGTAAAAACCTTAGAAGAAACTGGAACACTATTTGGTAGACATCTTCTAAAAACCAAAAAAGCTATACAGCGTCGTAAAGCCGAGAGTATGTCTGCAAGTCAAAGTGATCCTGCCATACAAGCACTTGGAAGAATTGTTGGCTCACTTTGTGTCTTAACTGCTCGAAAAGGCAAAGATAACAAAGCTCTGACTGGAGCAATGATCGCGAGCTGGGTCAGTCAAGCAAGTTTTACTCCACCCGGACTAACAATAGCAGTTGCTAAAGATCGAGCTGTTGGAGCCCTTTTACATTGTGGGGATTACTTCACTCTTAATGTTTTAGCTGAAGAAAAATGCAAAGAGCAAATGAAACAGTTTCTGCAACCTTTTCCACCGGGAGCCAATCGTTTCTTAGGCCTACAAGTTGACGAAAGTCCACACGGTCAACCAATACTTCCAAAAGCCTTAGCATGGCTTGAAGGCTGTGTAAAAGATCGTATGGAATGTGGAGACCATTGGCTGATCTATGCAGAGATTCATAATGGAAAAGTTCTCGATTCTAGAGGCATTACAGCCGTTCACCATCGACGTACTGGAGCCAATTATTAATCCAATTTCTAGTTACTCCAAATCATTCTCAGCAAGCTTAAATGACTTCCCAAACCGACCTACTAGTTATAACAGCAAGCAATGGTGAAAATCTTCAGCTTGCTAAACGATTCATCGTTACAGGTGAAAAGCTTGGTGCTCATCCAGAACTTCTCGACCTAACCACTCTGGAGTTACCTCTCTACAACCCACGTACTCATAGCCAAATTGGGATCCCGCCATTAGCCAAATCACTTTCAATACAAATGGATGCGATACCCCGTTGGGTAATCTGCGCCCCTGAATACAATGGATCTATCCCACCTGTTTTTACGAGTACACTTGCCTGGCTTTCAGTACAAGAACAAGATTTTAGAAATTTGTTTAATGGTAGGCCAATAGCCATGGCAACATTTTCAGGAGGAGGAGGTATGGAATTATTGCTCTCATTACGAATACAACTTACCCACTTAGGCGCTCAAGTCGTAGGGCGCCAACTAATGAGTAATAACAATAAGCCAGCAAAGGATGAATCAATCAAAGACCTTTTGCAACGACTAATGCAAATGGATCCTATTCGTTTTTAAAACCTAAACACAATTGGAAATGTCAACACCACTATATATGGTGGCCAAACACTACATATAGTGGTATGAATTATTAAAAAGAACAAGTATTTCCCTCTCTAATGGGATTTCAATACAATCACAACGTTGTTGTTCGTTATCAAGGGTTTCTACTCCTCCAACAGCCAGGTCACACGTGGTTAGTAAGGCCAGAACGGAGTCCTATGTTATTGCTTCCCTTTAGAACACATGCTTGCACACTGGCAGAAGCAAAAAAAATCTTGACCAATAAGCTTTCTGAAGAAATGGAGATAAATCAAGCAGCCTAAATTGTTTATGGAGAAAGAGGTTCATATGATTCACTTTTACGATTACGATTCCAAACCTCAAGGACCTTTTCTGCCATTGGCAAAGCATGAACCGAGCCTCCACCAGGAGTGTTTTGCGCAAAAGCAACAATGACTATTTCACTTGCTTCATAAGGGGCAAAGCACACAAACCAAGCATGATCAGGGCCTCCAGAACTATCTTCAGCAGTACCAGTTTTTCCTGCCACTGGAGGTAAGTTGGGTAAGGAGGAGTTTAACGGCGCAGCAGTTCCTGTCTCTACAACTTTGCGAAGACCTCGACGCAAAGTTTCAATTGTCGATGGCTTGATATTGACTTTCTTTCGATACTTTGTTGCAGTCCAATCAAGATCTAAATCTGCCAAATGAGGCGTTACTAAATAGCCACCATTTGCAAAGACAGCATACGCTCGAGCAAGTTGTAACGGCGTAATCTGGACAACAGATTGACCTATCGAAGCACTGGCAATATCTTCGGGAATCCAAGGTGTTTGGCCAGGTCGACCCCATCCACGACCTTTCGCAGCCCATTCCTTATTCCCAACAATTCCTTTGCTCTCCTCATAACCAATTTCAATACCAGTCAACGCATCAAAGCCCAACGCAGTAGCAGCGTTATACAAAGCCCTGGCACCAACACCAACACCAACTTGATAGAAAAATGTATTACTAGAAACTCTCAGAGCATCTTCATATCCAATCCACCCATAACCTCTACGGTTATATTCTGGAAAACAATGACTTCCATATTGAATACAAGGAACTGTTTCTAACCGAATATCAGATGGAAATTTACCTGTCTCCATTCCTGCCATCGCTGTTACCGGCTTCCAAGTACTCCCAGGGTCATAGGCATTAATTGCTCGACTAAACAGTGGCATAGAAGACGACACAAAAAGTGCGTCATATTCCTTCTGAGTTTTAAACGGCTTCGAAAAAAAATTTGGATCATAGTTAGGTCTACTCGCCATAGCCCGAATAGCGCCTGTACGTGGATCAAGTACAACTACTGCACCAGCAGCCTTATCAGCTAGCGCCTGTTCAGCGGCTAATTGCAACTCAAAATCAATTGTTAGGAATAGATCCTGACCAGCCTTTGGAGATTTAAACCCAAGACTACGTTGAACAGTCCCAACAGCATCAACTTCCAACATCTCTCCACCCCATTGACCACGCAAAGTCTCCTCATAAGCAGCCTCTACACCAGTCCTACCGATACGGTCCAAGATTTCATATCCTTTGTCACCCAAAACCTTGTATTCGTCTTTCGTAATTGATTGGGTATAGCCCAAGACATGAGACGCAAAAGTACCATATGGGTAATAACGCACTAACTCAACATCAACTTCAGCACCTAACAGATTGCTATCTCTTTCTTTAAAACGTAAAACTTGTTCTGGCTTTAAATCTCTAGCCAAAGTAATTCTAAAAGGGTCATTACTAATACCCTTCTGGAACTTGTACTCCAGAGATTCTTTAGGAAGCTGAAGATATGTAGCAAGACGATCACGAAGTAATGGCCATTTTTTCTGAGAAACTAGTCTAGGTTGAACGGAAAGAGCATATGTAAGTTTGCTATCAGCTAAAATTTTTCCTTTCCAATCTAATAAGCGACCACGAATTGGAGGGCGTGATACTAAACGAATACGATTTTCATCTGATAACTTTCGATAAAAAGAGCCTTGCAGAACTTGCAACCAAAAAAGTCGTGTTGTAATAGCTCCAAAAATAATAAACAATAAAACCAGCAAAATATTAGGCTGATTAATCAATCCAACGGTCCGACTATTACTTAGATCCTTCTGTGCAATTTCCTTCATTTACTTCATCCTTTTTCTGAACACTCATCACACAAACGGCTATCAAGCTCTTCCATTCCATTGGAAATCCTGTCCAAAACTCGAATTAACTCTTCTTCATCTGAAGTTTGTTCTTTTTGAGAGTTAGTTTGATCAACCTCAACCTTTACTGGTACCACAGGGTTCCCAAGACCTGGACTGACCCTATCAAGTTGTTCTCTTATAGTTTTGGCAGCAGGCTCTCCTTCGGACCGCAAAACTTCTAAAGGGTCATCGGAATTCGCAAAAGCTTCAGCAAGTCTACTTACACCGCCCTTTCTAGCTCGTTCCAATATTGCCATCCCAACAGGCAAGGCATCCTGCATCACAGATAGACGCAAGTTTTCTATTGGATCATCGGCCATATAAGCCTAAAAAGCTACTTAAAACTATTTTGCTCGGTAGGCATCAAAAATGTAGAAGAATTGACATTTGATACACCTATTGACCATCCAGTAAATCCCGCCAAAAAAACAACAGCAACAAGAGGCATAACAGCTTGTTGAGTCATTTCATGACTCAACCACTCTTTTAATGAACGACAAAAACGTTCACGCGCAAAACGTTTACGTTCTCTAGATTCCTGATCCCAACGTCTTCGAAAAGACTTTTCAACCCAACGCTCAAAAGAGCGCTTCTTTGTCACTGCCATCTTCCGTTCCACTTCAAGCAGCTGTCCAGCATTCAACTCAGGATGAAAAGTGCTAATCAATTCAAGACTTTTAAGAAACATCTCTACAGAGGCATTTTTAATCACCTCTTCCTCTTCCTCTAAATTAATCCAATCAACTTCAGGGTAAAAGCGGGTGCGGTTGAGCTTAATTTGATCCTCTCCAAGCTGACCTGGCTCTCTCAACCAACGATCCGTATTACTATCAAACCTTCGCCAATAAAGAAAAGGGTTTATATAAATGGTTTTGCCAGCAAGCTGAATGCTG
Source organism: Prochlorococcus sp. AG-363-P01 (assembly GCA_003278225.1). Lineage (GTDB taxonomy): Bacteria > Cyanobacteriota > Cyanobacteriia > PCC-6307 > Cyanobiaceae > AG-363-K07. Next base: position 11,315 of record QCGC01000006.1, read on the forward strand.
TCTTGATTAAGACGACGTTGCAACTGCAAGTCTTGCTGTAACGCTGCGGTCAAGGAAATCAAAGTGAGTTACCCAGAATATCGATCTCTGAGCTTTCGCACCAGTCCCGATCCAAACTTAATAACAAAAACCTTTGCTAAGTCAATTTCAGAGGCAAATTTTCAGATACTTTTAAAATTTATAGACCTGAAATGAACTCATAGAATGTTATATAGATTCTATTTAACTTACTAGATATATAAGGCAAGGTCAAAAAAGGGTTAAAAAGAAGTCACAAGATCAAAGATATTTATTAATAGTCATTCATTGACATCCACTAGTTTTTTATTCTAAAGAAAGATTATTAAAAGTAAATGAATATTGACCATTTCAAGATTATGAATTCATTAAAGTATCCCGATTAAGACAAGTTAAATAGAATAATGGTTTATATGATTGGGTATATTATTTATTCCCACTCAATAGTTCCGGGGGGCTTACTAGTTATATCTAACACAACCCTATTTACTCCTTCAACCTCATTAACTATTCTATTAGAAATCTTTTCTAAAGTCTCATAAGGTAATCGCGACCAATCAGCTGTCATACCATCTTCACTAGATACACAACGTACTACAATGGGCCAATCATATGTACGTTGATCTCCCATAACTCCTACAGAAGAAACTGGCAATAAAACAGCAAAAGCTTGCCAAACACTATCATAAAGGCCATCTTTCCGAATTACATCTCTAACAATAAAGTCAGCATCACGTAAACAATTAAGCTTGTAATTTGTAACTTCACCAAGAATACGTATCGCCAAGCCTGGTCCAGGAAAGGGATGTCGTCTCACTATCTCTTCAGGAAGGCCTAAGGTTCTACCAACTTTTCGAACTTCATCTTTAAAAAGGTTCCTTAAAGGCTCAACTAATTTGAACTGAAGATCTTTAGGCAGACCGCCAACATTATGATGACTTTTAATTTTAACTGCTACTCTATCACCTTTTTTGGGATCCAAAGTTGTGCAAGCACTTTCTATAACATCGGGATACAGAGTACCTTGAGCAAGATAATCGAATGGTCCTAAACGTGCACTCTCTTCCTCAAAAACTCTAATGAACTCAGTTCCAATAATTTTACGTTTTTCCTCAGGATCAATAATACCTCTAAGCTTTTTAACAAAGCGTTCCCTAGCATTAATATATTCAACATTAATATGAAACTTTTGATCAAAAAATTCCATTAAAAATTCGGGTTCACCCTTACGCATAAAACCTTGATCAATAAACATGCAAGTCAGCTGATCCCCTATTGCATGGTTAAGTAGAAAAGCAAGTGTCGATGAATCAACACCACCTGACAAAGCAAGTAAAACCTTTTTGTTTCCAACTTTTTCTCGAACTTGCGCCGTTGCTTCATCAATAAAAGCGTTAGGAGTCCAATCAGGTTGGCAACCACATATCTCATATAGGAAATTTCTAATGATTTCGATCCCACAAGTAGAATGAATAACTTCTGGATGAAATTGAACTCCATATAAATTGCGACTATATGAAGCAATAGCTGCTTCAGGAGTATTTTCTGTATGCGCTAAACAAACAAATCCTTCCGGCAGTTGTTTTACTGAGTCACCATGACTCATCCACATAGTGGAACCATTAACCACATTTTTCAATAATGAAGTGGAATCATCAATTTCTAAAGGTGCCTTCCCATATTCAGCCTTACCAGTAGCTGCTTGAACACAGCCACCCAATTGATGCACCATTAACTGCATCCCATAACAAACTCCCAAAACAGGCACATCCAAATCCCATATAGATTTGTCACACATCAAGGCCCCATTGGCATACACCGAATTAGGGCCTCCACTAAGAATTATTCCTTTAGGAGAAAGTCCGCGAAGCTCATCTGCAGAGGTGCGATGGCTCATAACTACGGAAAAGACCTCAGCTTCCCGTACACGCCTTGCAATTAACTCTGAGTACTGCGAGCCAAAATCCAAGATAATAATCGCGGATTTACGAGAGGCCTTCAAATCAAAATCAAACATATGGACAAAGAAGCACGTAAAGCAAAAGCAGGATTGTCATGCGACTAAATAAGAAATTAGATCTTTCTGTCAAGAGCAACTCCTAAAACATTTAGCTGGTGATCACCCACAGGTCCAGTCCAGCGTATTCGTCTCTGACGATCAAACAATGCTGCACCTATTTCCATAGGCCATGATCCGTAATGTTTTACATAAGTATGACTTCTTCGCTCTACTCGATTGGCAGCCCTCCTCCAAAGTTTTTGTGCAAGCTCAGGATCACTGCACTCCACTCTCAAAAAAGCTTCCTCTACTGAAGATGAATGAGCAATAGCTTCAATTAAATTAAAAGGAATTCTCTCAGCTACAGCTAAAGCTGTAAGCACTTCTATACGACCATCAGCCAAATGATGATGAGTATGAAAAATACCTCCAGCCAATTTAATTAATTTGCCGTGATAACCGAGTATTAAAAGACTTTTGACACCTGATTCAGCCGCTGCAACTAACAAAGGACCTAGCCAATTACCAACTTTAAGAATTTGCTTAGATGAAAGACCCACTTGTTGCGCTAAAGCCAAGCCATTTTCTCCAATAACAAAAGTAAGTGAGCCATTAAATCTAAAGGTCTCACATTTAGAACGCAGCAAAGCAATCGTATTTTGAAGTTGTTCTGGTGAGGCACTAATTTGCGCTTCTGCTTGTGTACCAATCAATGCAAGCCCATCAACTATTCCAAAAGCTTTGTTACTAGTGCGTTGAGCTAACTCCTTTCCATTTGGAAAAACAATTTCTACTCTCAACAACTGCCCCTTTGGAACCAAAGCGCGAAGATTGAATTTGAACAAATCTCTAGCAAAGGATGATAAGCAAATATCCCCGCTCAATTCATTTGTACCAACCCCAACACCTGCAACAAGTTTCAACCACGAATCCGATGAGGAATCCACCTCCTTACCACAAACTTCTTGCTTTTTATCTAATTGCACACATGCCCAAACCTCCAACCCTCTTGTTATATCAAGACCAATTCCAGAATCTGCATAAGTTATCCCAATAGCTTGTTTGCCTTCATCCAACAATGCAGCAGAGGTTACAGGAACAATTAATGATTCCTTTTGATCAGGCAAAGCTACTTGTTGCATTGCCAAAAAATGCTCTCCTGCCAAGGCTTGTGTAGCAGCCTTAGCAGCGGCGACCACCCATACCGGCAAAATGAATCCGCTAGAACCAGAAGATGAATTGACGATAAAAGGGACCTGTTCAGCTAGTTTTTAGGATGACTCATTATGAATCCCGTAAGCATGCAGGACAAACTCAACCTGATGATTCCGGGTCCAACTCCCGTTCCAGAAAAAGTACTCCAAGCTGTAGGAAAACACCCAATTGGGCATCGCAGCAAAGAGTTTCAAGCAATAGTTAAGCGTACTAGCGAGCAACTCAAATGGTTACATCAAACTAAGAATGAAGTGCTCACAATTACGGGCAGTGGTACAGCAGCCATGGAAGCAGCCATTATCAATACACTCAGTCGTGGCGACAAAGTCCTTTGCGGAGATAACGGTAAATTTGGAGAAAGATGGGTAAAAGTTGCAAAAGCTTTTGGGCTTGAGGTTGAAGTAATAAAAGCAAAATGGGGACTGCCTCTCAACTCTGAAGACTTTGAAAAAGTACTTCGCCAAGATGTAAACAAACAAATAAAAGCCGTAATACTCACTCACTCCGAAACCTCAACAGGAGTCATTAATGACCTCCAAACAATTAGCAAGCATGTTCGTGCACATGGCAGCGCTATAACAATTGTTGATTGTGTGACAAGTCTCGGAGCGTGCAGTGTGCCTATGGATGAATGGGGGCTAGATGTGGTTGCATCAGGCTCCCAAAAGGGATACATGATTCCACCAGGTCTTAGCTTCATTGCAATGAGCAATCGAGCTTGGGAAGCTCAAGCAAGATCTAACCTGCCGAAGTTTTATCTTGATCTCGATCTTTATCGGAAAACAGCCAAAAAAAATAGCAATCCATTTACTCCTGCCGTAAATCTCTACTTCGGCTTAGAAGCAGCATTAGAAATGATGCAAGAAGAAGGACTAACGTCAATCTTTAAACGACATGCTCGGCATCGAGCAGCAACCCAAGCTGGAATGAAAGCAATAGGTCTGCCTCTTTTCGCTCCAGAAGAGAATGGAAGTCCAGCAATTACTGCAGTCGCAACTAAAGATATTGATGCGGAAATCCTGAGAAAAAATGTGAAAGAGAATTTTGATATTCTTTTAGCTGGAGGTCAAGATCATTTAAAAGGTAAAATCTTTAGGGTTGGTCACTTAGGATTTGTTTGCGATCGTGATGTCCTCACTGCTATAGCTGCAATTGAAGCAACTTTGCAATCTCTCAATCTTCTAGATAATGAAATGGGTGCTGGTATAGCTGCTGCATCAAAAATGCTTCAATAAACAATATTCGATACTCTTTAAAATGAATTAGAATACATAAATTGCGGGTGTAATTCAGTGGTAGAATGTCAGCTTCCCAAGCTGAACGTCGCCGGTTCGAGTCCGGTCACCCGCTTATTAAAAACACCAAAAAAAATATTGATCAAGCTCAAATTATGTTTTTGTTTTAATTAACTGTAAAACCTGTGGTCCAATATCACTTGCTCGCCTTTCTTGATCGAGAGCTTTAAGAATAAATGTAGCTGAAGCTTTAAAATCTCCAGTTTCAGCATATGTATAGGCTGATTCAAAGAGATTTAAAGCATTTTTAAAAAAAACTTCGCGTTTTGTTTGAAAGTCGGTCATTGAAATAGTCTCACATAAATGCCTGTTAAGCTAACTAGACAAGAAATTAGGATAATTTTAACGCAAATCCTGTTCGAAATGGACAATTTAAATAAGTAATAGCATCATCTTTGCAAAAAGAAAAATTTCTAATCATGATTCCTTCAGCTCAAAAGAGCACGAAACCAATAACTCATACTTCCTCTTTCTAAGCAACCTAAAAAAATCCAATAAAACTAACGATTATAAGCAATCCTTTAAACAAGGGTCCAATCTATGCATAAGATTGAATGAATTTCATAAAATGAAAATCAATTCTATAAATTTGTACCTAATGCTTAATTCTTATTCTTGAAAAGAAGTTTAAATAACTCCTAGTCTAGAAATTAATTTTTTCTGCTGGTTTCTTTAACCATTGCTTAGTAAAAGTTTCTTATCATTTCAAAGGATACTGAAACAAGTTAGATCGTTGGATGATCACAAGAATAATCTTAGAGCTAAACTTTTCATAAAATTAAATAAAAATGTCTAATTGCTTACATCACAGTCGCTGACTGGACAAAATAAAATCCTTCGATATTGTGATTTATTGGAAGTATTCTTAGTCATGACCAAAAAATTAAAGAAAACGATTGTCTCTTTAATAGCTGTAACTCTTTCTACTAGTAGCATTTTAGGAATTGCTAGTCATGCAAGTCAAAATTTAGGCGCTAAAATTTACTGCACAATGCGTCAAGGTGGTAATGACCATGAAACTAGTTGGCAAGCTGCATATGAATCAATAAAGTCAGAAAGAGGAGGTTTGATTAAAACCTCCCCGCGAGGTGCAGCCAATAAAATCATTGAACAAGTTATTGGTGGAGGTAAAGAATTTAGTAATTGTGTTCAATATCTTGGTCAACTATATGGAGGTGACCAAACTACCCCTGCAAAAGTACAAGAAAGATCAGAAAAAGGAAAAAGTAACTTCAAAAAGTCTCAAGAGATAAAAAAAGGTGAGCGATATACATATTAAATTGAATAATCAATTAATAAACTTTATTGTCTTGAGCCTAGTTTTATTTAATTTGGGATGTAGCAGGAGCTCAAATTCAGATACAACGATTGAATCTTGTCTTAAATCATATAAAAAATATAATCTAGAAAATACACTCAAGATTTGTAAAAAGACTATAGAGATGTTTCCCAATAGTCCACAGCCGCTTAATGATCGCTCTTTAATCTATGCCCTAAATAATAATAATATACTTGCATGCAAAGATATTCAGCAAGCAATGCTTCTAGTGCAACGTAAAAATAATGCCATAGACCCTCTAATTGCATATCAAATGAAAATACGTCATCAAAATTGCAAAAAATAAGAAAGTACTTATTAAGCATTGAATAATTCAGAATGAATAAATTCATTGATATTGTCATTCTTACTAGCTATTAATGAATCTACTAGTTCATCAACAAATCCCAATTTAAACCAATGACTAGTTAAAGTTCCCTTCATTCCTATACGATGACAACGATCCTCAGCCTGGGTAACATCTCCTGGAGTCCAAGGTCTGTCAAGCAAAATAACATGTTTAGCTCGGTGAAGAGTATAACCAAGTCCACCAGTTCTATAAGTAGTTAACAATAAATTCTTTTGTCCTTTTTGAAAGGAATTGACTGCAAGCTCTCTTTCTTTAAAAGAATTTTCACCTGTAAGTAAAAATCCATCTAAATGATTATTAAGTAATTTCAAAGGTTCAATAAAACTACTAAATAAAACTACTGATTGACCTTGCTCGATAAGTTGATTTACCAAGTTAGTAACAGCTGGTAATTTATATTCTGAGGAAATCTGTCGCAAAGCTAATAAAGCAGTCAATGATTCAGCATTCGATTGAACTAAACCTTGTTCAACTCTTAACCGATATTCATCAAGAACCAATCTTATACGGTGATCAAAACCAATTGCTTCAGCTTTAGTGAGTGAAACCAAATGTTCCTGTCGTATCTTAGCCAAAAGTCCAAAGCAATTGTCTTTGCTTCGCTTCAAGATTAAAGAACTCAGTAATATTCTCAATTCATTTAAATTAGTTGCTCCGTGACAATTCCAAATACGATAAAAGCCATATTTCTGCCAATGACCATTACAAAAATCTTTCTCGAAAGCACGTTGATCTTCTGCTAATGGATGTTGAATAGCAGCTAATAAAGGGTAAAGCTCTACAGGGCGACCATTTTTCATAGGAGTTCCTGTAATCATCCAAATCGCCATAAGACTTGGATGACGCGATAATTTCAATAAAGCCTGTGATCGCTTAGCTTTTAAGGACTGAGCAAAATGAGCCTCATCAACAACAAGCAAAGTTGCTGAGGCAGGTAAATTTTTTGGTAATGCAGCCCAACTATGCAAATCAATATCTATATGAAGAGCACTAGCTTCTTTAAGCCAATGATCATGCAAACCTAATGGAGCAATAACTAATACATGCACATTGGCAAGGCGCACCATTGCACGTGCTGCTAAAAGAACTGTCAGAGTTTTTCCTAAACCCATTTCATCTGCCAACAATGCTCCTCTTCTACATAACAGCCAGCGCGCTCCAGCCCTTTGATGAGGAAAGGGAGTTCGCCCATCATTTAATTCAGAATAAAGATCAGCATTAGCTATTAATTCACAATGAGAAGGCAATTTAGGTAATGGTGCCTGAGATAACTTAAGCCACTCAGTAAGATCATCTTTTACTACAAAACGTTTTGCGAGAAGAGCAGTTAAAGCTTGAGCAGCTGTAAAAGGAAATTCCCAACCAATATCAGTTCCTCGCCAAAAACCACGTGGCCTTATTTTGCGTAACTGTGAATGAGTAACAGCATCAAAAGGAAAAACTACCTTAATCATGCCTGCAGGAGTTAATCCTAAATAACAACTAGAAACTGATTTACTCCTAAATTTAATTGTTAACTTATATTTTACATTGATTTAATCCAGTATTTAGAAATTTGCATCGCTACGAGAAAAAATAATTGAGTACAAAGAATTGTTCAATACATTGACTAGATAGTGAGGCACGGCAAACTAATAAAAAGAAGAGCGCTCAATGCAAAAGAGGGATGCGATTTTTCTAGAAGATCTCTGTCCAAAATTAAGAGCTAGACATTGGCGTAAATCACTACACGCTTTTACTGGCAAAAGCTGTATCTATTGCGGAAAAAACTCAGAGTCAATTGATCACATTCTTCCGCGAAGTCAGGGTGGTCAAACAATTACTGAAAACTGTGTACCTGCATGTCTCTCATGCAATGGACTTAAATCAAATACAGAAGCCTTTTATTGGTATAGGCAGCAACAGTTTTATGACCCCCGACGTGCAATGGCTATTCGGGCATGGATGGATGGAGATCTATCACTAGCATTAAGGTTAATTAAATGGGCCAACCCCAGCCTAATCACGACCAGCTTTGATTCAGCAAATAAAACCATCGATAACTGGAATTTACAAGCTGCTTAGAATTTTTCACCAAATTCTGCAAGCATTTGCAGAATTATATTTTTCACAAATGGAAGCAACTTGATTGGGACTCTCAGGAATCAAAATTGTCAAAAAGGTCAAACACGTAAAAGACATTGCCAAGCTGAAGTTAAAAGTCCTTTGAAATTTAGAAGCTACCTTTAAACGACCAAAACGAGGCAAAATAGCTTGTGAGGCTATAGGAAGACTTACAGGAGTCGAAACCATGAGACCAATCCATCGATAATACATTTGTACTCATGCTTGCAGATCTTGTCAACCGATTTGACCCTCTTCCTAAGAATTCAAAGCTATTGATCTTGGGAGCGGGTTTCAGCGGGCAACATGTAGCGGCGCTGGCCAGACAGCTTGGAACAAATGTGGTCTGCAGTCGACGAAAGATCCAATCTCAGGATGAAAATTGTGTCTTTGATAGTGAAAAGCAAAAAATTCCTTCACAAATAACACTGAGCAAAGTCACTCATCTACTCAGTTGCATCCCTCCAGATTCAACTGGAGAAGATCCGGTTCTTAAATGCTTAAAAAGCAATCTCTACAAAATGGACCTGAGATGGATTGGATACCTTTCAACAACAGGTGTCTACGGAGATTGCAAAGGTAGATGGGTTTCAGAAGCTGATCTGCCAAATCCACAATTACTTAGAAGCCAACGCAGACTCACATGTGAAAAAAAATGGCAAGAGTTAGATCTTCCTGTACAAATTCTGAGGCTGCCGGGAATCTATGGGCCAGGTAGATCAGCAATAGAAACACTCCAAACAGGCAAAGCAAAAATGATTGATAAGCCAGGACAAGTTTTTTCTAGAATTCATATAGACGATATTGCTGGGGCAATATTTCACCTCATCAAGTTAAGCGCCAAAGGTCAAAGACCAAGCATAGTCAACCTGGCTGACAACCATCCATCTACAAATTTAGAAGTATTAACTTATGCCGCCTCTCTAATGAATTGTTCTCTACCTGAAATAGAGCCCTTTGAAAAGGCATCACAACAAATGAGTCCAATGGCTTTATCTTTTTGGCAAGAAAATCGTAGAGTAAGCAACCAAATGCTTTGCAATAAACTTGGATACAAACTAATTCACCAAGATTATCAATCTGGTCTCGAAGATTGTTTTTTACAAGCCAATTAATGTTTAATTTAAAATTTGAGCCGGCAAAAAATTAATTTAACAAACAAAGAAACAAACTCTATGCTATTAAAAAATAAAAATGATAAATTGAATCTATAAAGTCTTTTATACTTAAATATATCAACAATGCATCATTTTTCCATCTGGATATACACTAAAATGATTTGATGAAGCCAAAAAATATGACATACAGCAAACAACCTTACTCCAATAAACTTCGGATTGTAATAGCTATAGGAGATCCTTCTGGTATTGGCCCAGAAATAATACTGAAAGCACTATGTTCTCAAGAACTACCAAAAGAAATGCAACCATTGTTAGTTGGTTGCAAGAAAACTCTTGAGATAATTCACTCGAGATTGAAATTACAAGGTGTCAATTCTTTAATCAACCCAAAAAATCTAATCATAGAAGATTTACCTATTAGTTATAAAGTTAATCCTGGGCAACCAAATGCAAAAACAGGTGCAGCAAGCTTTTATTGGTTAACCTATGCAACCAATCTACTAATAAGCAATAAAGCTAGAGCTCTTGTAACAGCTCCTATTTCAAAGAAATTCTGGCATAAAGCAGGACATATTTATCCAGGGCAAACAGAACGCTTAGCAGAATTAACAGGAGCGAAAGAACCTGCGATGCTATTCACTGCAGTATCTAAAAAAAATGGTTGGAGGTTGAATACCTTGCTTGCCACAACACATATACCTCTGACAAGTGTTCCTAATGCACTTACACCTGACCTGATTGAATCCAAACTAAATACACTTTTCACCTTCTGCAAAAGATTCAAAACTAATCCAAGAATTGTTGTAGCAGGTCTAAATCCGCATGCAGGGGAAGATGGAAATCTTGGAACAGAAGAAATTCAATGGATTAGCCCTCTTCTCAATCAATGGCAAGTTAATCATCCAGAAGTAAAGCTAATTGGACCAGTTCCCCCAGATACTTGTTGGCTGTCTACTGTTAAAGCTTGGGAGGAACAACCAAATGAGCAAAGTCCGGATGGGATTTTGGCTTTGTATCACGATCAAGGATTAATTCCTATGAAATTAATTGCCTTCGATGAAGCCGTAAACACAACATTGGGTCTTCCCTTTATTCGCACTTCACCTGATCATGGAACGGCCTTTGATATCGCAGACAAGGGACTTGCAAGGCCAAACAGCATGATCGCTGCAATAAAAGCTGCGTGGGATCTCTCCTCTAATAAATAATCAAGCTGGCTTTACTCTCATTAAAACTTCACCAAACTCTACGGGAGTTCCATTCTCAACAAGAATTTCAATAATTTCACCACTAACTTCTGATTCCAATTCATTCATCAACTTCATTGCCTCAAGAATGCAAACCGTTTGTCCAACCCCTATTCTATTTCCCACTTCAACGAAATTTGGTTCGCCAGGTGCTGGTGCCCTGTAGAAAGTACCAACCATTGGGGCTGTAACGTCAACCAGATCAGCCCTTACAGCGGGTACAGCTGGCGGAGGATTACTTGGAGCGGGAAGCTCAGTCTTAACTTGTGATACTTGTTGTACCTGCAAGTCGGAACCAGAAGCAACAGGTACAGCAGCAGCTACTGCAGATGCAATAGGCAAATTCCGTCTGACTTCTAAACGAAAGTCTTCTCCTTCCAAACGAAATTCTTGTATATCACTGTCAGCCAGAGCAGCTAACAAGCGATGTAGTTCGTCGTGATCAAGTTGTATGGACATTAGTTCTCTCTGCCTAGGTAACTGTCATTTCGTGTATCCACTTTTATTTTCTCACCTATGGAAATAAATAGGGGCACCATCACCTGAGCACCAGTTTCCAATATGGCAGGCTTTGTACCTCCAGTAGCAGTATCCCCTTTCACTCCAGGATCAGTTTCCTTAACTGAAAGTACAACTGAATTTGGCAATTCAACCTCCAAAGGCTTTCCATTCCAAGAAACCACATTGACCTCCATACCTTCTTTGAGATATTTGCGGCTAACACCAATTTGATCAGCCGTTAACCTCGTTTCTTCATAACTAGACATGTCCATAAACACATAATCACCTGATTCCATATAAGTGTGTTGCAATGTCGATTTCTCAAGCAAAGCCTGAGGAAGCATTTCTCCGGCTCGAAATGTTTTTTCAACAACATTGCCACTTTGCACAGCCTTTAATTTGGTCCGAACAAAAGCCGAGCCCTTACCGGGCTTAACATGTAGAAATTCAACAACACGCCATACAGCTCCATCCAGTTCAATGGTGGTGCCAGTACGGAAGTCGTTACTGGAAATCATTGCTAAGAGATTTGTCCCGTGATCATAAGACTGTGCGAAAGTTATTCATCACCTTGAGCCACATGGTTAATAAGCTTTTCCAACAATCTGTAGTTTTCCTGCTGATCAGCATTGCGCTAATAGCAACGTTAATCGAGCCTGCTGAAGCTGCACTCCCTCCTGGCAATGCAGTTAAAGATCCCTATGAAATCTTGCGGAATGCCTTGCCCATTCAGCAAAAAGAACTTCGCGAAATACAACATAAATTAGAAGACACAAATGATGCGGTGCGCCGAAACCAATGGCCAGCTGTTAGTAAAGCAGTATCTTCAGCACAATTTCGAGTTAGCAACCAAAAAAATGAAATACTAAACACAATTCCTTCAAACCAAAGGAATAAAGCTGAAAATATCTTAATAGAGTTAAAAACAAGACTGAACAATCTTAACGAGCTGGCTAATAATAAAAATAAGGGGAAATTCCTTGATGAAAGAAGTAAAAGTCTCCAGGAAATTGGGGAGTTAGAAGCACTGGTTTTAGGTGATAAATTCCCTTACACAATTCCCAAAGAGTTTGATAAACTGCCACGACTACTAGGAAGAGCAAGTGTGTCAATTAATACGAGCAAAGGAAATATGCAAGCAATAATAGATGGATATAATGCACCTTTAACTGGAGGAGCTTTTATAGATCTTGCTCTAAAAGGCTTTTATGATGAATTACCAATTAATAGAGCAGAAGAATTTTTTGTACTTCAAACTGGTGATCCTAAAGGTGATCAAACAGGTTATTTAGATCCACAAACCAATGAAGAGCGTCATGTACCTTTAGAAATCAGAGTCCGAAACCAAACAGAAACAATTTATAACCATACCTTTGAAGAATTAGGCCTATATACAGAAACTCCTGTTCTTCCATTCTCAACTCCAGGTGCACTTGGCTGGTCGCATTCAGGAAATGCTTTAGATGATGGATCCTCACAATTCTTCTTTTTTCTATATGACGCAGAGCTAAACCCAGCGGGGAGAAATCTAATTGATGGCAATAATGCAGCTTTTGGTTATGTAGTAGAAGGGACTGAAATTCTCAATAAATTAGATGTAAATGACCAAATTCTATCCATTAAAGTTAACGATGGCGCAGATCGACTGCTAGCCAATGGTTGAGGGGAAAAATTTTGATTGAAAGTTTAGAGCAACTTGGTGAAGAAGAACTACTCAAACGTCTGCAAAGGTTTATGCCTATAGGTCAGACTAAGGACGACACAGCACAAATCAATTCTTATCAAAAAAACCTGCTAGTTAATACAGATGTTCTAGTTGAAGGAGTTCATTTCAGTAAAGCAACCCTCTCAGCAGAACATGTGGGATGGAAATCAATAACAACTAACATTTCTGACCTTGCCTGTAGTGGAGTAGATCAAATTCTAGGCGTAACTGTAGGGATGATTGCACCACCTTCTACTCAATGGAGTTGGGTAGAAGGTGTTTATAGAGGCATGGATAAAGCCTTAAACCAATTTGGAGGAGAATTAATTGGGGGAGATTGCTCCACTGGCTCAGAAAAAGTTCTAGCAATAACTGCTATTGGCACTCTTGGCAAACTCCGACTTCATAGATCCAATGCATTAGAAGGTGATTATCTTTTAACCAGTGGACCCCATGGTCTCAGTCGTCTAGGGCTCGCTCTCCTGCTACAAGATTCACAAATCGATGACAAGCAATTAACAGAGGAACTAAAAGAAAAAGCAATCACAACTCATCAAAAACCAACTCCCCCTCTTGAAGCTCTTAGAGCACTTGAGACAAGCAAACCCAAAAAGCTCCCTTGGAGAGCAGCAGGCACTGACAGTAGTGATGGCCTACTCGCTGCTATCCAAAGTATTTGCAATAGTAGTCAATGCCAAGCTGTACTAGACCCAGACAATCTCCCTAAAGATCCGTCCTGGCCTTTAGGTGAATTATGGGACAAATGGTGCATTAATGGAGGCGAAGATTATGAACTAATAGTTAGTCTTCCACCAAGTTGGGCAGAAGCATTTTTAGAAAATTTTCCTTACGGTCAAAAAATTGGATTCATAAAATCAGGCCCACCACAAATCATTTGGAACAATGGTGAAAAATTAAATAAATCTATCTTTGATGAATTCAAACATTTTTAAAGTTAAAGCCATCTAATAAAAGATGGCTTTAAAAATCAATTTTTACTTCCAATTCTTTGAAACGATTTCAGCTAAATCAACAACACGCTGACTATACCCCCACTCATTGTCATACCAAGCAAGAACTTTGATCATGTTTCCACCTATACCCATCGTGAGTGCTTCATCAACAATTGTTGATTCATTGGTTCCTGCATAATCAGTCGAAACGAGTGGGAGATCACCATATTTAATGATTCCCTTCATTGAACCCTCAGAAGCAGTTTTTAAAGCAGAGTTCACTTCTTCGGCAGTTGTGGAGCGACCAGCTTCAAACACCAAATCAACAGCTGAAACATTTGGAGTAGGAACACGCATAGCTATTCCTGTTAGCTTTCCTTTCATCTGTGGATAAACCAAAGCTACGGCCTTTGCAGCACCTGTTGAAGTAGGCACAATATTCATTGCTGCAGCCCTTGCACGCCTGAGATCCCTATGACTGTTATCTAAAATTCGTTGATCCCCTGTATAACTATGAATTGTGGTCATTAGACCTTTATTAATTCCAAAAGTCTGATCAAGAACCTTAACAATCGGAGCTAAGCAGTTAGTTGTGCAACTTGCGTTGCTCAGGATGTCAAAGTCTTCATGCCGATATTGATCAGCATTAACTCCTACTACAAATGTTCCTACACCATCTCCTTTGCCAGGAGCAGTAAGAATCACTTTCTTAGCACCCGCTTGAATATGCTTACTTGCTCCAACATCTGTATTGAAAACACCTGTTGATTCAATTACTAAATCTATTCCCCATTCCTTCCAAGGAAGATTTAATGGATTTCTATCTGAAAAACACTTTATGCTCTTGCCATTGATAACGAAAGTGTCATCGGTATGACTAATTTCTGCATCTTTGATTTGTCCAAGAATAGAGTCATATTTCAACAAATGAGCACATGTCTTGGGGTCAGAAGTGACATTTATTCCAACAACCTCAATGCCTGTATTGGAACCTCTGCTCAACCAACAACGCATAAAATTTCGCCCGATTCGGCCAAATCCATTTATCGCAACACGCAAGGTCATATGAAAAGCGGACAAGCCGCAGGGTTCTTGGCCGCTGATCATACAGACATGGGTATCAAAAATAGATTTTTTTATCGTCGATCCGCAAAATTAGATCTCAATCCTCTACAAAAAGTCTGAAAAAGCTCGAAAAAATTCAAAAACACGCGATAACAAGACAAGGTGATTTATCTTTTACCCCTAAGCCAAAATCTTTGAATAGCCTTCTCACCACTAAACAACCTGTCCACTTCATAGGAGTCGGTGGTATTGGCATGTCAGCTTTGGCAATGATTTTGTCTAAGCGTGGATATTTCGTTACAGGTTCAGATCAAAAAAGCAACAGCCAGTTAAACCGTTTATCAGAACATGGAATAAAAGTTTTCAAACAGCAAATCCCAACAAATATTCAGACGATTAGTAGAAATTCCTTTTGTAAACCCTTGATCGTGATAAGCACAGCCATACCAGAACACAATCCAGAACTCAGAGCGGCTAGGGAAGCAAATTTGAAAATAATTCATCGATCTGACATCCTTGCTGAGCTTATTAAAAACCAACCTTCCATAGTTGTTGCAGGTAGTCATGGAAAAACAACCACAAGCACATTTATTACGACTTTGCTAGCACAAGCAAATCAGGATCCAACAGCCGTAATAGGTGGATTAGTTCCTTGCTACAACTCCAATAGTCATATCGGTTTAGGCGAATTGCTTATTGCAGAAGCGGATGAATCTGATGGAAGTCTCGTTAAATTCCAATCTGACCTTGGAATAATCACAAATTTAGAACTTGACCATATTGATCACTACAAAGATCTAAATGAATTAGCGAATACCATGAAAAAATTTAGTAAGAACTGCAAAGTCTTATTAGCTAATCACGATTGTCCAAATGTTCAGAAAAAAATTAAAGCTTCAGCATGGTGGTCAATAGAAAAATCTGAAGGTGTCGATTTTGCAGCCATACCAATCAAAGTCAATGGGCAGCAAACAATTGCAGATATCTATGAAAAGGGCCTTAAGATAGGCCAAATCACATTGCCGATACCAGGGCTGCACAACCTCAGTAATGCCATCTCAGCAATAGCTGCCTGTCGACTGAAAGGGATTCCATATGAAATTTTAGAGAAAAATATCTCTTATCTCAAAACACCTGGTCGACGTTTTGAGTTCCGTGGCATATGGAAAGGGCGCCAAGTCTTTGATGATTACGCTCATCACCCAAGTGAAGTCAATGCAACACTAAAAATGGCACGTCTAATAATTGAAAGTAGCAAAAGCAAACTAAATAATCAGCCTAAAAGACTGGTAACAGTCTTTGAACCCCACCGTTACAGTCGAGTCCATCAATTCTTAAAAGAGTTTGCTCTTGCACTAAGTGAATCAGATTTAATTTTATTAGCACCAATTTATTCAGCAGGTGAAAAAATAATTGACGGCATCAATAGCGAGTGTCTTGCAAATTATATAAAAGGAATTCATCCAGATATACCTGTCTTCACAGCTCAAAATTTTAAAGAGCTGCCGCTATTAGTAGAAACCTATACTAAACAAAATGATCTAATCATAACTATGGGAGCAGGAGATATTAATCAACTTTGGGCAGCCCTTAATGCAAATAAGCCAAGAGTTCTATGGCAAGCAACAAGACTTGCAGCGTAACCCCTTTGGCGTCACTAAATATTGAAGGAGGCAAAACTCTTTCAAAATTTACAACTCTCAGAGTAGGAGGAATTGCTCAATGGTTTGCGGAACCTAAAAATATAAAAGAAATACAGTTTTTACTCTTATGGGCAAAAGCAAAAAAAATTCCTTGTCAAATTATTGGAGCTGGGTCCAATCTTTTAATAAGTGATTCTGAATTGAAAGGACTAAGTATTTGCACTAAGAAAATGCATAAAAACACTCTAAATATTAAAAGTGGCATATTAGAAGCAGAAAGCGGAGCACACCTTCCAACACTTGCTCGTCAAGTCGCTCAAGCCGGCCTAGGAGGCCTAGAATGGGCTGTAGGAATCCCTGGCACAGTTGGCGGAGCTGTGTCTATGAATGCTGGCGCTGAAGGGAGTTGTGTAGCCGAATGGCTCCAATCAATCCAAGTGCTTCCTATCAATGGTGGAAAACCATTTGAAATTGTCAAAAAAGACTTAGATTTTTCCTATAGGCATAGTCTTCTTCAAAAAGAGAAGTTAATTGTTTTATCAGCTCGTTTTCTTCTAGAACCAGGCCATAATCCAAAAGAAATCAGTGAGATCACTAATCAGAATCTACAAAAGCGCACAAATAGTCAGCCATATCATTTACCAAGTTGTGGAAGTGTGTTCAGAAATCCTGAACCCTTAAAAGCAGGGCGACTCATAGAAGAGCTAGGTCTAAAAGGACACAGGATTGGTGGAGCAGCAATCTCTACAAGACATGCGAATTTCATAGTTAACACAGGGCAAGCAACTGCAAATGACATATATCAACTAATTACTTTTATACAAAAAAAAGTACAAGACTCTCATGGAGTTTTACTGCATCCAGAAGTAAAGCAAGTAGGTTTTGATATAAGCGATTAATTTGCCCATTCATACAAAAAAATATGGCAGCATTCGGACTCCCAAATTTCGGACAACTGACAGAGGCTTTTCGAAAAGCCCAACAAATACAACAGGATGCCCAAAAGCTCCAAGAGGAGCTAGAAACGTTAGAGTTAAAAGGAAGCAGCAGCAATGGGAAAGCATCTGTTTGGCTCTCTGGGAATCAAGAGCCTTTACGAGTCCAAATCGACCCATCTCTTCTCAGAGATGGACAAGAAGCTACTGAAAAAGCTCTTCTAGAAGCCCTTCAAGCAGCCTATGAGCATTCCACAACAACAATGAAAAATAAAATGGAAGAACTAACCGGAGGACTAAACCTTAATCTCCCTGGCATAGGCGACGAAAAGTGATCATTTCTTCAGTAATCTTCCGATATTGTGTATATCTTTCCCAACTAGTATCAATATCGCAACCAGGTTCATCTAAATGAAGACAATTACGAAACTTGCAAGATGCTTTTGGTAATTGTGAACGAATCTCAGGAAACAATAACTGCAATTCTATAGGGTCAATTCTTACATCAGGTCTATTAAATCCTGGAGTATCCGCTACGCGAGTATTGGTACCTAAAGAATATAATTCTACATTCCGAGTTGTATTTCTTCCTCGTTTTAATTTTACTGACAGATGACCAGTCAAAATTGATTCTTTTGGTAAAAGACAATTCAGTAAGCTACTTTTACCCACTCCTGAAGGCCCGCATAAAACAGCAAGGTTAGTTAGTTTGATTTGGTCCAAAAGAATATCAAGTCCTTTCCCATTTTTTGTTGAAACTGGTAAAGGATTATAACCCCAGCCTTTTAAACGTCTTACCTGATGAAAAAGTTGGGTAGAAGTAATTAAATCAATCTTAGTTAATAGTAAAAAAATATCTAATCCAGTTTGTTCCGCTGTCAATAAAAAGCGACTTGCTTGATCAAAATCAAAAAGTGGTTCCTTAACTGAAAGAGCAACAATTATTTCAGTTACATTGGCAACAGGAGGTTTACTTAGAAAAGTTTTACGTGAGTGCAACTTGGTAATTATTGCTCGCGCACTATTCCAATCAATCGACTCTACAGATACTCTATCCCCAACATTAATAGATAGTCCATGATGAATTAAACGCTGCCGAATAGTACAAAGTAGCCTATTATGATTATTTTTAGATTGATAATCTAATGAGTCATTAAAAACATCACACTCTATTTCTACAATATAATAATTTGCTTTCTTTGCGACAACTATACCTTTTGCTGAAGACAAGTTAACCAATACCACAAATAATATTCAATTTGATCCAACTAGAATATTTCTGAATAATTTCTACGTGATGACCGTCCCTCTGAAGTCCTGAAATAACCATCTCCTCAGGCTCCCCTTGATCAAGATAAACTTGTAAGCAATCTTTTGGAGATAACTCTTCAATAGCAAGTCTACAACGAACAAAATTAACAGGACAAGGCGTACCCCGTAGATCAATTAATAATTTAGAACTGTGTTCTAGTGTCATTCATTCTGTCCAAAAAGCCTCGAAAATAATCCACTCTTATGATGATGGTTTTGAACTCCTCTAGCTGAATGATGAGTTGCTAACTTCTCTAGTAACATACGTTCCTCCTCTGAAAATCTTTTTGGTAAGCTAACATTTACCACAATACATTGATTACCTCTAGCGACTGGATTACCTAACTTAGGAATACCTTTATTTTCTAAAGTCAGCACAGTATTTGGTTGTGTTCCTATTGGAATTTCTAAAGTCGCAGGACCATCTACAGTGTCAACTTCTATTGTGTCTCCAAGAATTGCTTGTAAATAGCTCACATTGACTTCTGTGTGAATCGTTAAGCCATCTCGTTTTAATTTTGAATGACTTTTTACTTTCAAAAAAACATAAAGGTCGCCGGATGGTCCCCCTCTTAAACCTGCATTACCCTCACCAGAAACTCTCAAACGTGTACCAGTATCTACTCCAGCAGGGATGTTTATACGCAATTTTTTTCGAACTTGTTTCACACCTTGTCCACCACATGAATTGCATGGATTTGCAATCACTTGACCTGTCCCTCCACAAGCTGGACATTCTGCAACCTGAGTAAAACTACCGAATGGTGTCCTTGTTGCTCGTCTGACTTGACCAGCTCCTCCACATGTTGAACAAGTTGTGGGACCACTTCCTGGTTTAGCGCCCCCTCCTCCACAGGTATCACAAACTTCTAAATGAGGTATTTTAATTTCTCTTTCTTGACCAAATACAGCCTGCTTAAATTCTATTGTTAAGTCATATCGAAGATCATCACCCTGTTGTGGACCTTTTCGTTGGGCTCTTCCACTGCCAGACCCTTGTCCGCCAAAACCACTGAAAAAAGTTTCAAAAAGATCTGCAAATCCACCCATATCTCCCATATCAGGCATTCCAGCTCCACCTAATCCGGCTTCTCCAAACTGGTCATAACGAGCACGAGTCTGCGGATCACCCAGTACTTCATAGGCACGACCTATTTCCTTAAACCGGTCTTCAGCTCCTGGATCCTTATTTATATCAGGATGATACTGTCTGGCCAAACGGCGATAAGCACTCTTAAGAGTATCACTATCAGCATCTCTACTGACACCTAAAAGGTCGTAATAATCAGCCATCAAATTTGGTATGCAATGTCAACAGAGGTGCCAATAGCATTACTTAGCCTCCTCATTTAGCGAGTTTTCAACATTACTTTTTGACACTTCTTCTTTCGGGTTCTCGCCGTTAGGTCCTGGACCCATAGAGACCTTTACTAAAGCATGACGTAATACACGACCATTTAAATGATAACCACGCTGCAACTCTTCAATAACTACATCTTCAGGCTGTTCTTCACTAGGTTCTCTAAGAACTGCTTCATGGAGAGTGGGGTCAAATAATTGGCCAACTACTCGCATTGGTGCTACTCCTAATTGTTTAAGAACATCTACAAGTTGCTTATAAAGACCTTGATAACTTCTATGAAGAGTTTGAGCTTCCTCACCTTGAGGATCTAATTGTTGTCTAGCTCTATCAAAATTATCAACAACTGGAAGGATAGAACTTAAAGTAGAGCAAGTGAGTTGTAACCTTAAATCATCTTGATCACGTGTTTGACGCTTCCTAAAATTATCAAAATCTGCCGCAATTCTTACGTACTGACTTCGCAACGTCTCATGTTCCTTTTCTAGTTGCTGCAAGCGTGCTTCGTTATCTGGTGTATTACTAATCTCTGTAGCAGAACTCTCTATATCATTATCATTGCTTATTGACTCTTGAATGTCCTTATTGAATGCATGGACCTCTTTTGGCAACTCAGAATCGATTGCTGAAGTAACCTCTGGATTCGATGGAGCGTTATTTGTATCTTTTGAGAGTGAGGGATCTGAATCAACATTAGGAGATTCTTGAGAGGAGGTAGCGATTTCTTCACTCATAAAAAACCAGTCAAGCAATCTTATTAATGCATATTGCAGGGCAAAATGGTCTGCCCACAAGCTACGGAAGCCCGCACCTCCCAGGTCATGTTTCTAAAAAATTTACCCGGGAAGGACAAAATGATAAAAAATCATTCTTTGATGAGAAATCTCCTTCGAAGAAAAAAATTGGATTAGAAAAAAATTTCCAAAGAAAAAATATATTCAATTCTCAGACAAATAAGGATTCAAACTATTTGCAATTGCTTTTCCAGCAAGCCAGCCACTGCTCCAACAATGTTGGAAATTAAATCCACCAGTAATTCCATCAATATCTAACAGTTCTCCAGCAAAATATAATCCTGGAACTACAAGACTTTCCATTGTGGTCATATTAATTTCATCTAATCTAACTCCACCTGCTGTAACAAATTCTTCTCCATAAGGACCCTTCCCGAAAACATTATAAGAATTTGATATCAAGATATTTAACAAACGTTTCTCATTTACAGAAGACAATTCAGCCCAACGAATATAAGGATCAACTTTAGCCTGTTTTATAATTTCTAGCCAAAATCGTTTAGGAAACTTAGAAAAAGGATTGGAATTTACTAGCCTACTGCGCGATGAAGTATAACGAAAATTATTCAATTGACTTCTTGCTGAGTCATAATTACTGTCAATCCAATTAACACTTAAACGAGCTTTATAGTTTAGTTTAGACAAGTGGCGAGCCGCAAATGCAGTCAAGCGCAAAACTGCAGGCCCACTTAAACCCTGATGTGTAATTAAAACTCTACCAATCTCCTGAAAAGATTTATCATCTGTAAAAAGAGTTATTTTAACATTGTCTAAAGCCACGCCAGAACAAATACTTAATGAAAAAGAATCCAACTTTAATGAAAAAAGAGAAGGTACTGGATTCACAATTGAATGGCCTAATGCTTGAGCGATTTTTCTCCCACTTGAGTGGGACCCTGTAGCAAGTAAAACTTTTTTTGATTCAAAAGGTTTAGAGCCTTTAGAAGAAATAAAAAATCGATTTTTTTGCATGCTATCAACACGATTTACAGCTTGTTTAGTCAAAAAATGTACCCCAGAAGCTTTTGCCGCATTCCTCAAACATGTCACAACATCCGAAGATGAATTGGATACTGGAAAGATTCGTCCATCTTGCTCTGCAATCAATCTCAACCCCTTGTCCTCGAACCAATTCACTGCATCACCAGCAGCGAAACGACTAAAAGCTGACATTAAAGCCAATCTTCCACGTGGATAGTTCGTGACTAACTCACCCGGATCCCAACAAGCATGCGTCACATTGCATCTCCCCCCTCCGCTAATCCTCACCTTTTCAAGTGTTTTGGCATTCGACTCAAGTAAAACAACAGAAGCCACACCACTTTGAGCTGCTGTTATTGCAGCCATAAAGCCAGCAGGGCCTCCGCCAACAACAGTCAAATCAACTTGTTGATTGAAAAATAAGGGCAACTCCATTGTTGCAATAACGTTTACCTGTAGGCCTGGGTCCATCGTTAAAAACATGACCCTGATGACCGCCACAACGACGGCAGTGATATTCCGTGCGAGGAACAATCAATTTGTAATCTACTTTTGTTTCAATAGCTCCATCTAAAGATTCCCAAAAACTAGGCCAACCAGTACCACTATCAAATTTCTTCGATGATGAAAATAATGGTGCTTCACATCCTGCGCAAAGAAAAACTCCCTCTCGCTTTTCATCATTCAACAGACTAGAAAATGGTGGTTCAGTCCCTTCATCTCTTAGAACTTTGTAGACTTCAGGGGCTAAACGCTTACGCCATTCTTCATTACTTAAAGACCAAGCATCATCACCTGCCTTAGAAGCAGCTAAAACTGAGATAGGCCTAGAAAAAATCGCAAAAATGCCTGTTAATAAGCCCATAAAAAAAGAGCGGCGGGTAAAAAGCAAAAAAGCGCTTTGCATAACGGGAAAAGATTCCTATAGAGCTTTTCTAACTAAGAATTAGTCCACTTTGCGAACAGCATGAAGAGATGGTTGCTAAATCACCACCACCCATAAATCAAGCCTATCTATTTAGTGTTGCCCCAATGATGGACTGCACAGATAAACACTTCAGAGTTTTAATGAGGCAAATTAGCCGCCGTGCATTGTTATATACAGAGATGGTTGTAGCAAAAGCTTTAATTCATAATCCAAATAAAGGCTATTTTTTAGACTTCAGCCCAATAGAAAGTCCCATTGCACTCCAAATTGGTGGAGACGATCCAAAACTTTTATCTGAGGCTGTAAAACTTGCTGAAGAGTGGGGTTATGACGAAGTTAACCTCAACATTGGCTGCCCTAGTCCAAAAGTAAAAGCAGGAAATTTTGGTGCTTCTTTGATGGCCAAGCCTGATCATGTTGCAAGATGCATTGAAGCCATGACAAGCAGAAGTACTCTTCCAGTCACAGTAAAACATCGCCTAGGAATTGATAATCTTGATACCGATGAATTACTTCTAAAATTTGTTGATCAAGTTGCCTCTGTAGGAGCAAAAAGATTTGTTATACATGCAAGAAAAGCTTGGTTAGAAGGTCTTAACCCAAAACAAAACCGAACTGTTCCACCACTGCAATATGAACGAGTTGCAATTTTAAAAAAAGAACGACCTCACCTCAAAATAGAATTAAATGGTGGACTGAATTATCCGAATGATTGTTTTAAAGCTCTAGAAACTTTTGATGGTGCAATGGTTGGGAGAGCTGCTTACTCTCATCCGTTACGTTGGCAGCAAATTGATGAAATTATCTATGGAGAAAAAACTCAATTCATCAATGCTTCAAAAGTAATTAGAGGATTAATTCCTCATGCACAAAAACACATTGATGAAGGGGGAAAAGTTTGGGATTTTTGCAGACATGCCTTGCAATTAGTAGAAGGTGTGCCTGGCGCTCGCTTATGGAGAAAAAATCTTTGTTCTGCAGCCCAACAAAAAAATAAAGAAATCAATGTTTTAGAAGCCGCAGCCCGACAACTTGAAGATGCCGGGCTTTAAAAGTTTTTAATCCTCTGCCCCACCGTAATCACTGTTCTCATCCCCTGAAAATTGATTAACTTCAGGAGCAGTACCCCGTCTACGTCTACTTCGACCGTCCTCTTTTTCAGAGGAATCAGCAGAAGATCCTCCATAACTGCGATCTTCCCAACCTTTAGCTCCAGAAGTTCGCTCAGAAGGGGCTTGGCCACCGCCGCCATAGCCACCGCCGCCATAGCCACCTTGGCCGCCGCCGCCATAGCCACCTTGGCCACCGCCGCCATAGCCACCTTGGCCACCGCCGCCATAGCCGCCGCCGCCATAGCCACCACGACGCGGTGCACTACCTCTTGGCTCTGCTTTGTTAATCCTTAATGGACGACCCATCATTTCTGAGCCTTGAAGAGCCTCAATGGCAGCTGCTTCAGCCGCCTCATCAGCCATTTCAACAAATGCGAAACCCCTTTTGCGCCCGGTGTCGCGTTCTAAAGGGAGAGAACAGTTTGCAACCTCTCCGAAAGGTGCAAACAATTGAGCGACATCTTCCTGCTCAGCGCGGAAAGGCAAATTGCCAACAAAAATACTCACTTGACTTTTGGACCGAAAATAAATGGACCTAATTGGGCCAATAAAAACCTTCAGAGTTTATAACTCCAAGAAGAATCATTTCACCTCTGAATAAGTAGGGTAAACCCGCCAAAGCATTTTACCAATTTTTCAAGCTTCAATTCTTCTACGCCACTCAAGCAATTGTTCTTGAACTCGATCAAAGCCAGTGCCTCCTTCACTGAGCCTTGAGGCAACCACTTGTTCAGGAGCAAGTTTTGCGAAAATATCCTCATCAAAAGCAGAATCAATTTCACGCCATTGTTCAAGAGTTAAATCCCTCAACAAAATTCCTTTTTCCAAAGATTCCTTAACTAATTGTCCAACTTTTTGATAAGCCTCCCTAAAAGGCAAGCCTTTTGCAACTAAATAATCTGCAACATCTGTTGCATTTGAAAAATCTGTCTTAACTGCACTCGCCAATCTTTCAGGACAAAACTCTAAGCCTTCCTCCATCAAAATTGACATTGCCTCCAAAGAGTTTCTTACAGTTAAAACCGTATCAAAAAGAGCCTCTTTATCTTCTTGAAAATCCTTATTATATGAAAGTGGAAGACCCTTAATCATAGTCAATAAACCTTGCAAATGTCCAAAAACTCTGCCGCATTTACCTCGTACCAACTCAGGGACATCAGGATTCTTCTTCTGGGGCATTAAACTACTACCAGTAGCACAACGATCTGTTAAACGAACAAAAGCAAATTCCTCAGAAGCCCAAAAAATTACTTCCTCAGCTAAACGACTCAAATGCGCCATCAACAATGACATCGCAGCCGCAAATTCAACTGTAAAATCACGATCACTAACTGCATCTAAACTATTTGCATATATTTTTGAAAACCCTAATATTTTTGCTGTTTGACGTCGATCAATGGGAATTGATGTTCCCGCCAAAGCTGCAGCTCCTAGAGGACAAATATCAACTCTTTTCCTTACATCTTTTAAACGTTCTCGATCTCTTTGACTCATCTCTACATAAGCAAGTAAATGATGAGCAAGAGACAAAGGTTGTGCACGTTGTAAATGTGTATAGCCAGGAATAAGCGTATGCAAATGTTCTTCAGCCTGATTCAAAAGTGCACTTTGAAACCGTTTTAAATAAGAGTCAAATTCATCTATTTGTCTTCGCAACCATAACCTTAAATCAGTACCTACTTGATCATTACGACTTCGTCCAGTATGAAGTTTTTTAGCAACAGATCCTAACAATTCTATTAAGCGTCTTTCAACAGCAAAGTGAACATCTTCATCTAGCAAATTTCCTTTAAAAATCCCATTAGATGCCTCACTACGAATTTTTTCTAAACCATCTACAAGTTGTTTCGCTTCTTTTTTAGTGATTACTCCACATTGTCCAAGCATATTTGCATGGGCAATAGAACCGTCTAAATCTTCCTGCAAAAGATTTATATCAAATTCAATGGAAGCGTTAAAGCGCTGAATGACAGGATTTAATCCTTTTTCAAACCGATTACTCCAGACTTTTGACAATTCACTATTCCAGCTATTTACCTAATAAAGCAGCTTAAGAAGAACTTGTCAGGAAAAACCTAATTTACAGTAGGAAGTTTCAACCCATCATCGACTTTTAAAAGAACCATCGAGGCATCATCTTCCAAATGGTGATCAATACCAACAAAATGATCTAAACGAGAAAAAAGCTGATCCAAAATTGCTTGTGCACCAATACCACTTCTACAAGACTCTTCCAAAATCTTGATTAAACGGGCTTCATTAAAACGCTCTCCTGTCATGCCAGGGGCTTCTGTCACGCCATCTGTGTAATACAAAAGAACATCACCAGGCTGCAACTCAATCGAACCACAGCCATAATTCGCATCAAATTGCAATCCAATCAAAAGGCCAGGAGCATCCAAACGTGAAATGCTTCTTTGTTCTGCTCGCCATAACAAAGGGGGGTTATGTGCTGCATTTGCATATCGCAACCTCTTTGTACGAGGATCAAAATCTGAATAAAAAAGAGTAATAAAACGATGAGAATGTTCCAAATCTACTTGGGCTAATTGATTGAGATCATGCAAAATTCGATCAGGTGGTAATCCACTCAAAACTTCAGCACGCAACATCCCTCGAAGCATTGTCATTAAAAGCCCAGCAGGGACCCCTTTTCCCATCACATCACCAATTACTAAAGCCCAACGACCTTTTTCTCGACTCTTACCAATCAGCTCTGGACGTGTACACATAAAGTCGTAATAATCTCCTCCTACTTGAAAAGCAGGCCTACATCGAGCTGCCAACTCAATACCATCAATCACAGGACACCGATCAGGAAGCAACTGAGCCTGTATTTCAGCACCAATACTTAATTGCTGATCAACTCTTTCATGATTACGAATTGCTTGCAGAGTCTGATCATTTTCAATAGCAACACCAGTGAGATCTGCTACTAATTGCAAATGACTTCGATGGACATCACTGAAAGAAAAAGTACTTTCAGAATCAAAAACATATAAGCGTCCTCTTTGTTGTCCTCTAACAATGATTGAGGTTGAAACAATACTAGCTTTAACCAAATAACGCTGAATCAAACGATCCATAGCAACTAACTGCATTGGATCCGCTCCAAAACCAACCGTTAAGCCTTGCTGAAAAGAAGATATTTTCCTAAGAAGTTCCTCATGCTGGTCAAGGGGAATTGCTTGAATCTGCTCTCGCCAAATACGTCCATCTGAATGAAAAGGCACCAACAAAGACCCCTGCACCCCTACCAAACGAGAAATTACTACTGGAACCAACTCAAGAAATCGTGCAACATTGGTGAAGCTTCGTAATGCGAAGCTCAATGAAGCCAACAGATCCTGATTAGACCGTTGTTCTATAGACAAACTCTCAAATAATTCTCTAAAAGCATCAGCAGTAGAGTGAGATTGCTGACTACTTTGTAATGAGGCCAGATTCTGAGGCCTTGGTGGTTTATTGCTCACAGCAAAACCACAGAAGCGTTTAAAAACTTAGCAAAATCTACAAAAATAGTTATTAAAAAGTTCACCTTTTTGCTAAAAGAGCTTCAACAAATTCAAAACTTTTAAAAGGTCTTAAGTCTCGAATACCTTCACCAGCACCGATAAATCGAATAGGTAAATTAGTTTCTGAGGCAACAGCCAAAGCAACTCCACCTCTAGAGGTCCCATCCAATTTGGTAATAACAACCCCAGTTAAACTTGCAGATTTAGCAAATGCCATGGCCTGGCGCAAGCCATTTTGGCCTTGACTGGAATCAAGAACCAATAAAGATTCCACTCGCGCTTCTGGTGCAAGGCGATCGATAATTTTCCGAACCTTTTGCAATTCCTCCATCAAATTATGTTTTGTTTGTAATCGCCCGGCTGTATCAACCAACAATAAATCGACTCCCTTAGATTGTGCAGCACCAATTGCATCAAAAACAACAGCTGCCGGATCAGCATTAGCACTCTCATTTGCAATAACTGAAATACCACTCCTGTCACCCCAAATTTTTACTTGCTGGACTGCAGCAGCTCTAAAAGTATCTGCAGCAGCTATCAAAGCTGAATACCCACTCCTAACTGCAAGATTTGCCAGCTTTCCAAGAGTTGTTGTTTTTCCAACACCATTCACCCCAACAAGCAACCAGATATTTAAACAACCCTTTTCAGGGGAAAGAAGTTCAGACCCTGTCGATTTAATTGGAGCATCCAAAACCTCTACTAATTTTTCTTTAAGAAAACGCAATCCTTCATTAGCATCGACAACTTCCAGATTTAAACGCTGGCGTAAAGCATCCAGTATTTGATCCGTTGCAGCAACTCCTGCATCAGCCCTTAAAAGTAAAGTTTCCAAATCATCAACTTCTTCAGTTGTTAAAGGATCATCTCCGAGTTTTTCTAATAAGCCAGTAACAAAATTTTGACGTGATTTTTCAAGGCCTTTTCTTAAGCGAGTCAACCAATCTATTTCCTCTATAGAAACTTCTTTTGCTTTCAAGCCTTGAGCAGAAAGAACCTCAGACGACCAAGTAAACGCATCATCAAAATCTCCAAGCACATTATCCTCCCCTTGAGAAAAACTAGAAGATTTATCAGGATATTTATCTGACTTTAAATTTTTCTCAGTATTAATAGTTTCGGCTTCATTATTCCTTTCGTTCTCATTGTTTTCCTCCTGCTTAGATTCAGAAATGTCTTTAAGACTTTGCTGTTCTTTTAATTTTGCATATGCTTCTTTTGCCCATTTCAATGGATCTTCTTCACCAGGTGAACTGTCAATATCCTTTTCTTGATCATTAAGAATACCATCCTGTTCAACTAGTCCCTTATTCTCCAAGGACTGAACATTTTGTCGCTTAAATTCATCGTATACCATTAGCTAATAGTTGAATTATATGAATTTTGCAATCTTCTCAAAACCCCATTAATCATGCGTCGACCTTGCTCATCGCTATAACGATGAGCAAGGTCGACAGCTTCGTTACAAGCAACTGCAACAGGTGTTTCAAAGTCAAATAAATCAACAAATGCCAATCTCAATATATCCCTATCAATACGAGGTAATCGTTTTAATCTCCAACCTTCCATGACTGAATCAATACGAGCATCAATATTAATCCTTTGCTGAAAAACTAAAGTTACACGTTTCATTGCTCCTTGTCGTATTTCTTCTTGATCACTAAGAACTAACAGATGAGGCAATTCCAAACTTGCTGAAAGAGCATTTAAAACATTTTCTGCTTCAACCAAAGAAGAATTTAAATATTTTCGAATACTTTGAAGAGAATTTTTATCAAGATCTTGTAATTCCGTTTCTATTAAATGTTGGTGAGCAGTTTCTAATTTTTCAGCAGAGCTATCAAGACCTTCACGACAATGATCCATCAAACTTTGGATGGCCTGATTTAAAAGACCTTCCAAGGACATTGATTCTATGTCTTTAATATGATTCTCAGAAATTTGACCCAATATCAAAAGAGCCAACTCACGCGAAATAGATCTAGACTGAATCATCTCAACAAGCTAATTAAAAATTTTCAACTCTGAGAGGAAGCTGAAGAAGTTGCTGGAGTGGTTGACCTTAATTGTGCAAAAAGGCTTGAAAAGCTGCGATTAGCTGTAACCTCACGCTCATCTGGATTAACTATTCCTGCAGAGATAATAGTTCTAAAAGCATCCTCAACCGAAATATTTAAATCCTTCACAGAAGATTCAGGAACAAGTGTATACCAACCAGTTGTTGGATTTGGAGCAGTTGGAATAAATACACTTAACAAGGGTTCATTCAACTCTGGCTGTAAAGAAGGGCCTACCAAGCCAGTTACAAAGCCAACACTAAATAAACCTTCACGTGGATATTCCACCAAAACAACCCTCCTAAATCTAGTCGAGTTATCTCTGAGAAAAGTTTCCAAAAGTTGCTTCAGAGTTTTATAAACTGAACCAGCAAAAGGAATACGAGACAAAGTTCCTTCCCCAAATTCCAACAACCAACGACCTACAAAATTACGCGCCATTAAACCAATCAACAGTATTCCTAATAGAGGAACCGTCAAACCCAAAGCAAGATTGATCAAATCTTGCAAAAGAGGATTCAGAGTTATAAAAGGGTTTAATTGCTTTGGAATAGATGTAAGAAAAGCCAGAACAAAGCGACTAACAACCGTAGAAAGCCAAATAGTTGTGGCCAATGGAATTACAACTAGCAATCCTGCTATCAGGTCATTCTTAAGATCTTGCTGAAGCCTTGAGGCTAAAGGAAGATCAGGTCTGGGAGTTGACTGAACCAAGAACCTTTTTTTCCTGTCTCTATTTATTTCACTAAGGATACAATTTTTCTTTACCAAAAAAGTGATAAAAGGACACTAGTAAAGCCAGTTCACACAAAAATCAAAGAATATGGCTGGAAACTACCTTTAAAAGGTGATTTGAAACCAGGAAAGCAGAAAAAATCAACTGATTTTTTGAGTAAGCAGGGTAACAATGCAGATATCTAGCGATATTTTGTTTTGAAAAGCATCAAAACACAAAAGCAATTATCACAAAAACTCAAAGAAGAAGCGTTCAAACAAGGCTTCAACGCAGTTGGAATTGCCAAGGTTCCAGGAAGTGAGCTAATAGAGCTTCGAACAGCCGCTCTACAACGTTGGCTAGAAGCTGGACATCAAGGCGAAATGCATTGGATGGCTGCACCACGCAGACAAAAAATTGAAAGTCTTCTAAAAGGAGTTAAAAGTCTTTTAGCAGTAGGTCTTAATTACTATGTTGAAGCAGATAAAAATCCCAAAGCTTTATCAATAGCTCGTTACGCATGGGGTAAGGATTACCACAAAATTATCAAAAAAAGACTAAAGCATGTTGGAGAATGGCTGACAAATGAAAGACCTGATTGTGAATGGAAAATTTGTGTTGATTCAGAACCCTTATTAGATAAAGCTTGGGCAGAGGAAGCTGGTCTCGGATGGATTAGTAAAAATAGTAATCTAATAAACAAAGAATTTGGCTCATGGCTTTTTTTAGGACATCTATTGTGCACTGAACCATTAGAAGCAGATAAACCAGCTAAACCTCTATGTGGAAGATGCAAAGCTTGTCTAGAAGCATGTCCTACAAAAGCTATAAAGGAACCATTCGTAATCAATTCCCAACTTTGCCTTGCTTATCACACGCTTGAAAACCGAACATTAAAACTACCTACACAAATCACTAAATCATTAAATCCATGGATTGCTGGTTGTGATATATGTCAAGAAGTTTGTCCATGGAATCACAGAAAACAAAAAAGCAGTCAAGATCGAGATGTACAACCACAAAATTGGATATTTGAAATAACCAAAAAGAACATTTTCAGTTGGAATGAACAAACCTGGAATCAAAACCTTAAAGACTCTACTCTTAAGAGAGTTAAACCTTGGATGTGGCGACGAAACGCTCAAGCAATAGAAGATGCAATTTCTTTCAATAAAAAACAACTAAAGCAATGAAATGACAAAAAACTCTCGAGGAAATTATCTATTTAAATATTGGTCTATTATTACTGGAATTGGAATAAGTATTTTTCTTAATAATCCTGCAATTGCTTTTGTTCCTTATGTTTTTGAACCTAATCAAGAAAATTTAGAGAAAACAAGCATTGAGATTGGAAAAACCGCAGCAAAGTTAATTTATTTTAGTCAGCTAAAAGAAGCTAACCAGTTGGCAGAATTAGCAGTAAAAATCAACCCAAACGATGAAAGGCTCTGGTCAATTCTTGCTGAAGCACAAATTAAAAGCGGTTTATTAAAAGAAGCTAGCTTTTCACTTGCAAAAGCAAAAACACTTAACCCTAAGAACGCAAAGCTTTGGTTTGCCGAAGGAACTTTAAAGTTACAACAAAATAAACTTAAAAAAGCAATTGCATTAATTGAAAAAGGATTAAGTATTGAACCTAAAAATGCCTATGCTTACTTTCAGCTAGGAAATGCAAGAATAATGGAATTTAATCTTAGACTTGCATTAGAAGCATTTGAAAGAGCTATAAGTTTAGAATCTACTTTTTGGGAAGCTATTAATAATAAAGGCATTGTTCTTTTTGAAATGGGAAGTCCACAGAAAGCGATTATTTCTTGGCGTAATGCTCTCTATATAACCAAAAATCCAGAGCCAATGCTTGCACTTGCAGCGGCACTCTATCAAATAAAAAATAACAACCAAGAGTCACTAGAACTAGCAAAAGAAGCTCTTAGTCAAAACCCTAATTATGTCTCTTCAAAGTATCAAAAAGAACAGCTTTGGGGGTATAAACTGCAACAAGCAACTAAAGAACTCTTAGAAAGTCCTGACTTGAAGTATGACGTAAGCAGAGCATTAGAAAACTCTAACTAAAAGATTGAATCATGAAAAAAAGACTTGTAAGAATCCAATAGCTAAGTAGGCTGTTCCCTATTCGCCCTCTAATCCCTAACTTGGATGGCCGAGGAGCGCCTACAACCTATTTCCCTGCATCAAGAGATGCAGCGCTCTTATCTCGAATACGCAATGAGCGTAATCGTTGGGAGAGCTTTGCCTGATGTGCGAGATGGTCTCAAGCCTGTTCAGAGACGCATTCTTTTCGCAATGTATGAACTTGGTCTAACTCCAGATCGACCTTATAGAAAATGTGCCCGAGTTGTAGGAGATGTATTAGGTAAATACCATCCTCACGGCGATCAGGCTGTTTATGATGCACTAGTACGTTTAGTCCAAACTTTTTCAAGTCGTTATCCCATTCTTGATGGGCATGGAAATTTTGGATCAGTAGATGATGATCCACCTGCAGCAATGCGATATACAGAAACACGCTTAGCGCCAATCGCTCATCAAGCTTTATTGAATGAAATTGGATATAAAACAGTTACTTTTTCCCCAAACTTTGATGGTTCACAGCAAGAACCATCAGTTCTTCCAGCACAATTACCATTTTTACTATTAAACGGATGTTCAGGAATTGCAGTAGGAATGGCAACAAATATTCCACCGCATAATCTTAATGAAGTCGTAGATGGAGTTATCGCTTTAATAAAAAAACCAGACTTATCAGACCAAGAACTAATGAGAATTATTCCTGGTCCTGACTTTCCTACAGGAGGTGAAATTCTTTTAGGAAGTGGAATAAAAGAAACATATATAAAAGGTAAAGGAAGTATTCCAATGCGCGGTTTAGCTCATATAGAAGAAATTCAACCTGGTAAAGGAAAGCATAAAAGAAATGCAATTATTGTTACTGAATTACCTTTTCAACTTAGTAAGGCTGGATGGATAGAAAAATTAGCCGAATTAGTTAATGGTGGGAAAATAAATGGTATTGCAGATATTAGAGATGAAAGTGATCGAGATGGCATGAGAGTTGTTGTTGAGCTCAGAAGAGATGCAATGTCTGAACAAATCTTAAAAGAATTACAAAGAAAAACTTCTTTACAAAGCAATTTTGGAGCGACCCTATTGGCTCTTGTTGACGGACAGCCAAAACAACTTTCATTAAAATTTTTATTAAAAGAATTTATTGAATATAGAGAATTAACATTGATAAAAAGAACAAGATTCTTGCTTAAAAAAACATTAGATCGCTTAGAAATAGTTGATGGCTTAATCAAGGGATTGAAAAATCTAAGAGCAACTATTCAAATGATCGAAACTGCAAAAGATGCTCACGAAGCAAAAACAAAACTAATTAGCAAATTAAACATAACTGACACACAAGCTGAAGCAATATTAGCAATGCCCCTCAGACGTTTAACAAGTCTTGAGCAAGAAAGTTTGCATAAAGAAGTAAAAGATCTAACTTTAACAAAAATAAAGCTTGAACTATTAATTCAAAATAGAGATAAATTGCTAAATACTTTAATTAAAGAATTAAAAGAAATAAAAAAACAATTCGGAAATAAGCGAAGAACTAAACTCATAGAAGGTGGAGATCAACTTTTAGCAGAGAAAATTGCCCTGCAAAGACCAAAT
Source organism: Prochlorococcus sp. AG-363-P01 (assembly GCA_003278225.1). GTDB lineage: Bacteria > Cyanobacteriota > Cyanobacteriia > PCC-6307 > Cyanobiaceae > AG-363-K07. Next base: position 45,257 of record QCGC01000006.1, read on the forward strand.
GCTGAATTACAAAGACAACAGGCTTTCGATGCATTACCTAGTGAAGGCAAGTTACTAATACAAAGTAATAATCAAGTCAAAATTATTAGTCCACAAACACTAGGAAGATTGCATTTAGATAAAAGTTCTCAGTTAGAAAAAGACAGTTCTCCACCAATATTAGTTTGGCCTATTGAAGAAAAGCCAAAAATATTAGCAATAACAACAACTGGTCGTGTAGCATTAGTAAAATGGGAATTTGCAGGACAACAACCTGGTTTACTAGAAAAATTTCTTCCAGGAGGTCTTGAAGGCGAAAAAATACTAAATTTAATTCGACTGCCCAGTAATGAAAAACTTAGTTTAGGCTTATTAAGCACTGATGGAAGGTTTAAAAGACTTCCAATTGAAGAAGTAATGGAACTTTCTGGAAGAGCAGCAACAATACTCAAGCTAAAGGAAGGAGTCACACTAAATACAGCCTTACTTTGTGATCCTGAAGGAGAAGTAGCAATAATAAGTTCTTATGGAAGGATTTTACGACTTCAAGTGAATAACGAGTCGATCCCGGTCATGGGAAAACTTGCACAAGGTCCTTTAATAATGAGAGTATTTCCAGGTGAACTCATAATAAGAGCAATATCAACCTGCAAAGATGAAGAGAATGATTTAATCATTATGACGAAAAATGGTTTAATAAAAAAAATTAATTTAAAAAGAATTAGAAAGTGCTTAAAAGGTGATTTTGGTCAAATGTTAATAAATCTAGATAATTCAAAAAGGTATTTTGATAGAGTAATTGATATGTTTAAAAGTAATTCAGTAGGGAGTGTAATGACAACAGAAAATAGAAGCGCTAGAATTTGTTTAGATGAGTTTAAACAATTAACAGTCGGAGAAGTCACTACAGATTTATTAACTTTAAAAGAAAATGAATATGTTGAAAAAGTTATACCACTAATTAGTCAAGAATCTTAGTTATGATAAATATTCCTTCTCAACCCAGTTCAAATATTCATTCGTTACTTTTCCAGTAACATATTTGCCAGTAAAGCAGGATAAATCAAGTTCTTTAATAAGTGATTGATCAATAATTGAATTCTTTAAATCATCAACTTCTTGATATATCATTTGGTCAATAGAAAGGATCTTCTCAATCTCAGCTATAGATCTATTATAAGCAATTAATTCATGTCGACTAGGCATATTAATGCCATATACATGGGGAAAACGAACTGGGGGAGCAGCCGAAGTAAATGTCACCTTATTGGCACCAGCAAATTTTGCCATTTGCACAATTTGTTGAGAAGTCGTTCCACGAACGACAGAGTCATCAACAATTAAAATATTTTTGTTTTTAAATTCTGTTCCCATAGCATTTAACTTCTGACGCACAGAATTTTTTCTTTTTTGTTGTCCTGGCATAATAAAAGTTCTTCCTACATATCGATTTTTAAAAAAGCCTTCTCTATATTCAATCCCCAATTGTCGTGCAACTTGCATCGCTGCAGGTCTAGAAGAATCAGGTATTGGCATAACAACATCTATATCTCCTAAAGAAATCTGTTTTTTAATTGTTTCAGCAAGTAAGTCACCCATTCGTAAACGAGCTTCATAAACGGAAATTCCATTCATTATTGAATCAGGCCTGGCCAAATAAACATATTCAAACGAACAAGGAAATAATTGGGGATTATCTGAACATTGTTTGGAAAACATTTCACCTTCTGAAGTTATAAAGATAGCTTCGCCAGGATTCACATCTCTTACAATCTCATAATCATTATTTTCTATGACCAAAGATTCGCTTGCAAGAATCCAATCATAGCTATTAGATGAATTTAATCTTCTTCCAATCACTAATGGTCTAATCCCAAAAGGATCTCTAAAAGCTAAGACTCCATGCCCTGCTATTAAAGCAATGGCAGCATATGATCCTTCTATTCTTTGATGCATAGATCTAACTCCTGCAAAAATAGAGTCAGGTGAAAATTCGCTTCCAGATATTTGAAATTGCAACTCAGTAGCTAATACATTTAAAAGCATTTCTGTATCACTACTTGAGTTTGTATGTCGACGATCCTTAATAAAAAGCTCTTTTTCAAGTTCTCTAGTATTTGTTAAGTTTCCATTATGTACAAGAATAATTCCATAAGGAGCATTTACATAAAACGGTTGTGCTTCTTCTTCCCTATTAGCAGCTCCTTTAGTCGCATACCTTACATGACCTAATCCTACACTACCTTTAAGAGCCCTCATATCTCGTGTTCTATAAGCTTCTCTAACTTGTCCTTTCGCTTTCCTTAAGTGAAAAACACTTCCATCCATCGTGGCAAGTCCTGTGGAGTCTTGACCACGATGTTGGAGTAATAGCAAACTGTCATAAATTTGCTGATTTATTTGGTCTTTAGAAACAATACCTACAATGCCACACATTAGAAAATATTATTCTTTATTAATATACTAAAAAGATCTAATCTTGGAAAGAAATAAAAAGAAATTTATTTTTTTATATCTAAACGGCGAGAAATAGCATTATCAAAAATTTCTTTTAAATCAAATAAGCTTAAATTAATTATAGTTGCTTCACTCTGAGTAATTAATAATTCCTTTTCAGCTTTTACAATGCCTATTTTAGATAATGAAAGAGAAGAAGAGTTTTGATAGTTAAATTCTTTTAGAAAATCTAACCAAATCAATTCATCTTCGGCCGAAATACTTACAATTACTCGAGCACCACCTTCAGCAAAAAGAAGGCGGTCCAAACGTATTAAGCTATTAGGTAATTCCCAATGCGCTCCTAAATCTGAAGCAATAGAGCATTCAGCTATAGCAACTGCTAGTCCTCCATCAGAAACATCATGAGCAGAGCGAACATAACCTTCTCTAATTGATTTACGTAAAAAAGTTTGAACTTCTTTCTCTAACTTTAAATCAACTTCAGGAGGCCTACCTGTTACAAGTCCATGAAAGACTTCTAAATAACTACTGCCACCTATACTGATACGATCATCAGAGTAATTATCTATTTCCAAGGGTATACCTAATAACCAAATTGAATCATTAGGTTGAATCCAACCTTGCCCAGAAACGTGATCTAAATTATCAACTAATCCAACCATTCCTATCACAGGGGTTGGATGAATTGGTTGCAAATCACCGCTTGCAGATCTGGTCTCATTATATAGAGAAACATTTCCACCAGTAACAGGCGTTTCAAAGTATTCGCAAGCCTTAGACAAACCTTCACACGATGAAGCTAATTGCCAATAACCAATTGGATTATCTGGCGAAGCAAAATTAAGGTTATTAGTTATCGCTAAAGGTTGAGCACCAACACAACTAATATTACGTGCAGCTTCGACAACAGCTGCCATGCTACCTCTCTCAGGATCAAGAGAAACCCAACGATTATTGCAATCAACTACTGCTGCAATTCCTCTTTTTGAAGAAGACATAGCGTTATCTCCTTCTTGAGGTCTAAGTCTAATTACTGCTGCATCAGATAAACCTGGAATCAATACGGTATTGCCTTGTACTTGATAATCATATTGACGGTAGATCCACTTTTTTGATGCAATTGTTGGGTTATCTAAAAGAATCCTAATTACTTGATTCCAGGAAAACTTTTCACAATTATCATTTTTAATTAAAGAATTAATTCCGGTGATATCACAATCAGGTAAATTTTGTTCTGTCCATCTCCAATGATTTTTAATAAAATCAGGAGGGCTTTCAATTAATTTGTGTTGAGTAATTGGAGTATCTTCAGCTAAAGCACTGGCAGGAAGCTCCGCAGCAATTTCACCTTTATGTAAAACACGTACAACATTATCTTCTAAAACTTTTCCTACTACAGCAACTCTCAAACCCCATTTTCTAAAAATATCCATTAATTTATTTTGAGCTGTGGGATTAACAACAAACAACATTCTTTCCTGAGATTCTGACAGTAAAAACTCATAAGCAGTCATGTTTTCTTCACGAGCAGGTACTAAATCAAGGTCAAGTTCTATACCGAGACCACCTTTTGCAGCCATCTCAGAACAACTACATGTAAGACCTGCTGCACCCATATCTTGAGCTGCTATAACATGTCCTTCCTTAAAGGCTTGTAAACAAGCTTCTATTAAACCTTTCTCCAAAAAAGGATCACCTACTTGAACTGCAGGGCGATCATCTAAAGAAGAATTAGTAAGTTCAGCACTTGCAAAACTTGCTCCACCCATACCATCTCGACCAGTTGTACTTCCTACATAAATGACTGAATAGCCAATACCCTTCGCTCCTGAACAAACAATTTCTTTTGTTTCCATTAATCCAAGAGCCATAGCATTCACTAAAGGATTACCTGAATAACTTTTATCAAAAGAGACTTCACCACCAACAGTTGGGACACCTATACAATTTCCATAATGAGCAATTCCAGCAACAACTCCCTTCATAAGAGAGATGTTTTTTTTATCTTCAAGAGGTCCAAATCTCAAAGCATTTAATAAGGCAACTGGCCTTGCACCCATAGTAAAAATATCTCGAAGTATTCCACCAACACCAGTTGCAGCTCCTTGAAATGGCTCTAAAGCTGAAGGATGATTATGACTCTCGATTTTAAAAGCAAGTCGTTGACCTTTTCCTAAATCAACAACACCTGCATTTTCTCCCGGTCCAACAATAACATTAGGACCTTTAGTAGGTAGGTTTTGAAGTAAAGTCTTTGAATTCCTATAACAACAATGTTCTGACCACATGACTCCAAACATACCTAATTCTGTACGGTTTGGTGGTCTACTTAAACGACGACAAATTTCTAAATAATCTTCTTTTTTTAAACCTTCTTCTGATAAGGCAAGATTAACATCATAATTAACAGAAAAATCTTTAGACTTTAAAAGTCTATCAAAATCATTAATAGAAGTGTTTAGAGACATGTTTTAAATCCATGGATCTTCATCATAATTAGAGTTTAAATTTTCTTTTTCAGAATATTGGATTTGATCCCTAAAGTCTAGTTCATTAATACGTTGTGACTGATTAGATTCATCAGGCCAATTATCCAATGGGTCAGCATCATAATTTATCCTTGGTGATCTATAAGTTCTTTCTTCCCAAGGTGGTTCTTCCAACCATCCTTCTAAACGACCACTAGCTTCTTGAGTAATTTCTTGAATTTGAGATCGCCAATTTCGCGAACGTCGCAAAAAATCTTGTCTTAAACTTGCTCTAGCCAAAGGCAATTCTTCTAAGGAAGTCACCCCAACTGAAACCATACCAGGTTGTTGATCTTGAATACGATCAATAGCTAATAGCCATCTACTTGTTCCTGGGAGCCTTGGATCACTTCTAGAAATTAGATATTTAATTATTTGACCTGTTATTGGTTCGAAAATAAAATCAACTAAGAAGCCAATCTTATCTCCATTTAAATTTAAAATATCAGAATCTAATAATGTTGGTAATCTATTTAAAGTGATCTGATCTGTAGAAAAAAATTTACCTTTTACATATATAAAATCACTACCAATTCCTTTTAATTGGTCTAACTTCCAAACAGCTCTTGTTAATTTAAAAGATGAAGGTTTAGTTGACCAGCCTAATAAACGATGTACAGGTGGATGCATCCAAGCACATAGTCCAGATCCATGGTCTAAACCACTATCACATTTGACATGATGCTTTAAAAAATCACTTAATAAATATTTTGAAGGTAAAGTCAATTTTCTGAACGTACTTGGACAGGCATAACTAAATAAATAAAGCCAAGATTATTATCCTTTGGTAAAAAAACAGCTGGCGTAGTAGAAGAATTACAACATAAACTAATTTCATCTGAATCAATAGCTTTTAAACCATCTAATAAATAACGAACATTAAATGCTATTTGAATATCATCAGAATCAAATTTAGCTGATATAGATTCAGAGCCACTACCAACATCTTGAGCATCTGCACTAATAAAAACTTCTTGAGTAGAAATATTTGTATTTATTTTAATTACATTATTATGTTGATCAGCTAAAACCGCTATTCTTTCAAGTGCTGAAATAAAAATTCGCCTATTTAAAAGTATTGATTTAGAAAAATTATCTGGAATTAATTGATCATAATTTGGATATGTTCCATCTAAAGTTCTACTGGTAACAACTTGATTAGCAGCTAGAAAAACAACTTGGCCTTTTTCACAAAATAATGTAATAAGGTCATCACCTTTCCAAGCTGATATTAACCTTTCAACTTCTTTTAAAGAACGAGAAGGAAGTGTGACATTAAAAAATTCTTGTTGGTTTAAATTTAAATCATCATCATTTTTAATTGCATTTTTTATATTTAAAACTGCTAAACGATGCCCATCTGTAGCGGCACTTTTTAAATCATTATCACTGAAGTTCAAATGAACACCTGTTAATAGTTGTTTGGCTTCATCAGTACTACTAGCAAAAAGTGTTGCACGTAAAGATTGAACTAAAGATTGAGCATCGACTTTAAATGATCTACCATTTTCAACCAAAGGTAATTCTGGAAATTCATCAGCAGACATTCCTCGCATCTGATAACTACCACCCTTACTCGTAAGTTCTATTTGTTCGCTGATTCCATCAAAAAATATTGAAATAGGTGAGTCAGTAGATAATTTGGCTACTATCTCACAAAATAATTTGGAAGGTAAGGTAATAGCACCACTTTTTTCAACAGAAGCTGAAAAAGATGTTTGAATCCCTAAATTAAGATCGAAGCCTGTAAGGCTTAATCGATTCGTACCTTCATCAGCTGTTAATAAAACATTTGCCAATACAGGGTGAGTCGGACGCGATGCTACAGCTCTACTCACAAGTTGAAGAGCTGTATTGAGTTCTGATTGTGAGCAGACTAGTTTCATCTAGTCAACCTAACGGCTAATTGAAGAAAGAGTAGACCGAGATTTTCATAAGAACTATAAAAGTGCAATATTTTTTCAGATAATTTCTTTTTACTGTCTTTTTTCAATTTTAAATAAAAAAAAATAAAATTAGTAGTAGTAGAGCCTGAGGATTTTATGGAAATTGTCAATAATCCTGATTACGACACGAAAAATTTTATTTTTTCTTGTGGAAAGAAATTAAAAAAAGTGGAAAACTTAGGGGTTTTTTTGAATTAAAAAAAAATCCCCTAAAAATTAAATATATCTTTGTAAGTTTTCTTGAGTTTTCCCCAGCAAAATTTCTATTAAAAGATCTTTTTTCCCGAGCCAGTAATTTATTTGGCCGTGAATAGTTTGTTACTAATCTTAAAATCCCATTTTATTAGCAACCGTTTTTATATTTGGATTTACTCCAGAGTAAAAAACTGCGTCATTATTTTTGATTGCACAATCAGGATCTTTTAGTCCATTTCCAGTTAAGACACATACTATTGTTGATTTATTTGGAACTTCATTCTGACGTTTTAATAGTCCAGCAACAGAAGCAGCACTGGCTGGCTCACAGAAAATTCCTTCTTCTTTTCCTAATAAATTATATGCATTAATTATTTCTGCATCTGTAACATCTAAAAAAGAACCGTTGCTTTTTTCTTTTGCTATTACTGCTTTTTTTCTATTTACTGGGTTGCCAATTCTAATAGCAGTAGCAATTGTTTGAGGATTATCTACGTTTTTTCCTAAAACTAAAGGAGCTGATCCACTTGCTTGAAAACCCATCATTTTAGGTAATTTATTAGATTTTTTTGCTTCAAAAAATTCTTGAAAACCCATCCAATAGGCACTAATATTTCCTGCATTTCCCATTGGAATACATAACCAATCGGGTGATTCTCCTAAAGCTTCAATAATTTCAAAGGCCGCGGTTTTTTGTCCTTGTAGACGAAAAGGATTAACAGAATTTACCAACTTCACTGGGTAATTTAATGCCATTTCTTGAACAATATCTAGAGCATCATCGAAATTTCCTTTGATTGCTATTATTTCGGCTCCATAAACGAGTGCTTGGGCTAATTTTCCTTGTGCTACGTATCCATCAGGTATTAAGACAAAAGCCCGCATTCCAGCTCTACGAGCATAAGCAGCGGCTGAGGCTGAAGTATTTCCTGTACTTGCACAAATAACTGCTTTACAGCCGTCTTCTTTCGCTTTGCTAATAGCCATTGTCATTCCTCTATCTTTGAATGAGCCAGTAGGGTTTAAACCATCGTATTTTGCGTAAACTTTTACACCTTTACCTATACGTTGACTGATAGATTTTATTGGTATTAAAGGTGTACCTCCTTCTTGAAGGGTAATCACAGGTGTTTTTGCTGTGACGGGTAGCCAATCTTTATAAACCTCTATTAATCCTGGCCAGCCTGATTTAGTTGAGCTGGAGGTCATATTTAATAGGAATGTTTTACTATTACATTCTGATAATAAGGCTTTAAAGGTAATTTATAGGTTTATCTTGTTTTTCTTAATCCCTTCTAAGGGTGATTTGGCGAAGAATTCTACTAATTCTGACATTGAATCGATTTTGTCTAATACTTGTAATAATGCTGGGATGTCAATTGTGAGTTTTTTATTTGGATAAGATTTAAAAAATTCAATCAACGTTAAACTTCCATTTCCTTTTACTGTGGCGTCAATAATTGCTGACCTAATAGCAGGAATTGTGATTTTTTTGTCTTTTATTTTTGTTGGGTGTATTATTGTGGCTGCTCTTAATATGAAGACTTCACCGATAGAGCTATATATTAACTTACTTGTAACTATTAATGGTAATTCAAACCTTTGATTAAGTAGCTTTGATAATTCTTCTGGATCTTGCTTTGTAATTTGTATTAGATTTTTTAATGTTCCTTCAACCTTATTATCTTTTGACAACGTCTCAAACGATCTAACAGGAATAGTTCTGCTTAATATGCCACTTTTAAATGAAATATAATCTGCTGATTTGACATGCGCTGGGAAAATTAAAACATTTCCTAAGAAACTTAGAATCACTCCATTAATCATTAAGAGTTCTCTTTTCATGTTACTGAGGCACTCCTGCAAAAAATTTGATGACTCTTATAAGACTTTTTTCTGTCATTCTTTTGACTATTTCAACTCCCATTTTTCTTCCCTCTGGTTCAAACATTAATCTAGGTAGGCGTTTTAAGATAATCTGTACTTTAAATCCAGGTATATTTTTTGCAATATTTATAATATTGTTTCTTTTTTTATTCTCTAATTTAACTTGATTATTCTTTTTTGCTTTTAAAGGTAAGTTAATTCTTTTTGATCTAAGTTTTTTTGGTAGAGAGTTATTTGTTTTTTGGATGACTTTCCAACTGAAATTATCTAATTTCCTAACCATTGTCTCTATTAATTCGTTTCGTATAATGGTACCTTTTTTTGAAAGAATAAAATCCAAGCTTTGATCTATTAACAATTCAATATTGAATTCATTTTGACTGCCGGCACTTTCTAATAATCCTTTTAATTTATGCCAGCTCAATGCTTTTCCATCATGAATCATTTCTTTTAAACTATTACGTAATTGAGGATCTGGATCTTCCATTAGGCGTTTTGCAAAATATGGGTATGCTGTTCCAAGAATTTTAAAATCAGGGTCTACATTCAATGCTATTCCTTCTAGAGTAATTAATGATCTGATAATTAATGCATAATAAGGAGGAACTCGAAATGGAAGTTTGTACATTACTCCCGATAAATCATCAGTGACACTTTTAAAGTCCATTTTATTTACACCAATTTCTAAAGTGCTGTTAAATACTTTTTCAAATGCAGGTATGATTGGCTCAAGATCAATATCTTCTGATAAAAAACCTAATTGAACAAAATCTTTCGACAATTTTTTAAAATTTCTATTAACTAAATGAACCACTGCTTGTATAAGTCCAGTTCTAGACTCTCTTGTTATTTCACTCATCATTCCAAAATCAAGGTAACATAAACGTCCATCTGATAAAGCTAATAGATTGCCTGGATGGGGATCTGCATGGAAAAAACCATGTTCCAAAAGTTGTTGCAGACTACAATTCACTCCTGTTTCTACCATTTTATCTGGATCTATTCCTAATTGTTTAACTGCCTCTAAATTTGTTAACTTGACGCCTTCAATCCATTCCATCGTCAGTACTCTTTTACTTGTCGCTTCTTTATAAATAATTGGAACAGCTATTTGTGGATTATGTTTATGTAACTTACGAAAGCGTTCAGCATTTTTTGCTTCATTTTGGTAGTCCATTTCTTCAAATATTCTTTTACCTAATTCATCTATTAGTGCAACTAAATCACTTCTGATTAATTTAATATTTTTATTTAACCAAATTGCTATATTGCGAACTATATAAAGGTCTAAAGTGATTTGTTCTCTTAGACCTGGACGTTGAACTTTTACAGCGACCTTTTTTCCATTTTTTAAAACTCCTTTATGGACTTGTCCTAATGATGCAGCTGAAATTGGTTCTTTATCTAATTCTAAAAAAATATTTTTAATAGGCTGACCTAAATCTTCTTCAATACATGCCATTGCTAATTCGCAATCAAATCCTGGCAGTTGATCTTGTAATTGTGAAAGTTCATCTAGAACTTTTGGAGGGATAATATCTGGTCTTGTTGATAAAGCTTGTCCAGCTTTAATAAAAGCCGGACCTAATTGGACTAGCAGCTCTGTAAATTCTTTTGCTCTTGTTTTTGATTGGTTTTCATCTTTTAGATGGCCTGTGATTTTGTCGATACCGACGCTTAATAAAAATAAAGCTATAGGAATTAATGTCTGCCATAACCTTCGTAGCAGACGTAAGGGATGCCCCTTGTAGATTTTTGTAATGGCTTGAGGATCATATTCGAGTAGCCCAGCGGCCTCGATAAAGTCACCTAGCTCTTTTGCCACAGGAATCATGGCGTTCGATTTAGCACCCCTTCTATTCCACCGTAAGTCCCGCTAGTCTTTATTTGGTTATGAGTTAGTTCTGTGTTGGTTGGATTGAGACTTGAGAACATTGCTTTACTGGATAGTCTTGAATTGAATTTTGAAGAAGGATTAACTGTTTTTACAGGAGAGACAGGAGCTGGTAAGTCAATTCTTTTAGATGCTTTAGATGTTTTATTCGGTGGTGATCAAGTGACTCCTGCCTCTCGCTTATTAAGTCACGGGGAAAAGAGAGGTCAAATTGAAGCAAGTTTCTTAACCAATTTGGCTGTAGATACTTGGTTGAATGAACAAGGTTATGATCTTGAAGATAAAGATCTTTTGATTAGTAGAGAATTACGTTTGAAAGATGATCGTTTAATTAATCGATGCAGGATCAACGGAATTCTAGTTAATCGTTCTCAAATAGCTAATTTGCGTCCTTTATTATTGGATTTTACAGTTCAGGGACAATTATATCAATTAGCGTCTCCCAACAAACAGCTACAATGGTTAGACTCTTATGGAAAAGATCTGATTCAAGAAAAGTTAATAGAAGTTCAATCTAGTTGGTGCTTATGGAATAAAGCTTTTATTAATTTGCATAATGCAAAACAAGAACAAGAGCAGAGCAGAAAAAAATTTCAGGAATTTAAAAATATTCTGGAAGAACTGGAAATGGCAAAATTAAATGATCCTTTCGAAGATAAAAAGTTACAATTGGAAGAAGATCGATTAGTTAATGCTGTTAGATTACAACAAGGATTGGCACTTTTATTTGACCGCTTACAAGAAAATAGTGATCAATTGCCATCTGTATTAGATCATTTTTCCTTTTGCATGCAGGAATTAAGAGTCATTACTAAATTAGACTCTACCCTAGATATATATGAGAATCAGTTGTTTGAAATACAAGCGAATTTGGAGGAATTAATATCAAACCTTAATAAGTATGCTATGAATTTAGAGTGTAACTCTTCACGCCTAGAGGAAGCACAAGAAAGGCTTGTATATTTAAAAAAATTACAAAAAGTATATAATTCTGATTTGCCACATTTGTTAAAACGTCGTGATGAATTACGTGCTTCGTTATCATCCAATAATATTAATCAAGAAATTGAAGAATTAGAGAAAAATGAAAAACTTGCACGAAATCAGATGGAGCAGAATAATTGTGCCTTAACAAAAGCTCGTCAGGATGTTGCTTTAGAGTTTGAAAAGGATCTAATTCAATATTTACGGCCTTTAGGTCTTTTAAATATTCGCTTTAAAGTACAACTTAGCCCATTAAAACCTAATGAGAATGGGGCAGATTTGATTACATTTTTATTTTCAGCAAATCCAGGAAACGCTCTCGCTCCTCTAGGAGAGGTTGCGTCAGGTGGAGAAATGTCTCGTTTTTTACTTGCGCTAAAAACGGTTTTATCTAATCTTGATGGTTCAAAGACTTTATTTTTTGATGAGATCGATTCAGGAGTCAGTGGACGTGTTAGTGGGGCTGTAGCTGCCATGCTTAAAGATTTGTCCATTAACCGTCAGGTTTTTTGTGTTACTCATCAACCATTGATTGCAGCAGTTGCTGATCATCATTTTCGGGTTGGCAAGTCTGTTGAATCAGGAAGAACAAAATCTGATGTAATACACCTTTGTGATTTAAAAGATCGTCAACTTGAATTGGCTGAGCTAGCTGGTGGAGATTTTGCAGAAGCAAGGGCGTATGCAGCAAGTTTGTTGGACCATAAAGCTGCCTAAAGGGAGGGTTTTTCTTTAAAGTGATTAGTCAACTCTTTCTCTTATATGGGTCGCCCTAAAGCAAAGGCTATAGATAAGCGCTTGGGTGCTACGACTTCTCTGAGTGGTGAGTCGCTAGAAGAGGTGATTCAAGTTCGTGGAGCTCGTCAACATAATCTCAAAAATGTTGATCTCACATTGCCCAGAAATAAATTTGTTGTCTTTACAGGAGTGAGTGGAAGTGGTAAGAGCTCATTAGCTTTTGATACGATTTTTGCAGAAGGTCAGCGGCGTTACGTTGAAAGTCTTTCTGCTTATGCCAGACAGTTTTTAGGTCAAGTTGATAAGCCTGATGTTGACGCAATTGAAGGATTATCTCCGGCAATTTCTATTGATCAGAAATCAACAAGTAATAATCCACGATCAACAGTTGGAACTGTTACAGAAATCCAAGATTATTTGCGTTTGTTATTTGGTAGAGCTGGAGAGCCGCATTGTCCTGTATGTCATAGGCCTATTAAGCCGCAAACCATTGATGAGATGGTTGATCAGATTATGACTCTTCCTGAAGGTACTCGTTATCAGTTACTTTCTCCAGTGGTACGTGGCAAAAAAGGTACTCATTCCAAGTTATTAAGAGGATTGGCTGCTGAAGGTTTTGCTCGTGTTCGTATTAATAAAGAAGTTCGAGAATTATCTGACAATATTGAACTAGATAAAAATCAATCTCATTTGATTGATGTTGTTGTTGATCGCTTAATTGCACGTGATGGGATTCAAGAACGATTGACTGATTCTTTACGTACTGCTCTTAAGCGGGGTGAAGGATTAGCTTCTGTTGAAGTAGTTCCTAAAGCTAATGAAAGTTTGCCTGATGAAATAGAAAGAGAAAGATTGTATTCAGAAAATTTTGCTTGTCCTGAGCATGGAGCCGTCATTGAAGAGCTTTCACCTAGATTATTTTCTTTTAATAGTCCATATGGTGCTTGTCCAGACTGTCATGGGATTGGTCATCTGAGAAAGTTCACATTAGATAGAGTTATTCCAGAACCTTCGTTGCCTGTTTATTCTGCTGTTGCACCTTGGAGTGATAAAGAAAATTCTTATTACTTTTCTCTACTTTATTCAGTGGGCGAAGCTTTTGGCTTTGAAATTAAAACACCTTGGAATCAATTAACTAAAGAACAACAAGATATTTTATTAAATGGTAGTTTGGAACCAATTCTTATACAGGCTGATAGTAGATATAATAAAACAAGTGGATATAAGAAGCGCTTTGAAGGTATTCTTCCAATTTTAGAAAGACAATTATCTGAATCGAATGGTGAGGCCGTTCGTAAAAAACTTGAAAAATATTTAGATTTGGTACCATGCGCTACTTGTGAAGGTAAAAGATTGCGTCCAGAAGCACTTGCAGTAAAAGTAGGTCCTTATAGTATTACTGACTTAACTTCGATTAGTGTTGACCAAACCCTTCATTCGATAGAGAGGTTAATGGGGGTTGGTGTTGCAAAGGGATCTCCACCTCAATTATCTTCTAGGCAAATACAGATTGGTGATCTAGTTTTAAAAGAAATAAATTTACGACTCAGATTTCTTTTAGATGTAGGTCTTGATTATTTAACTTTGGACAGACCTGCTATGACATTGTCAGGAGGAGAGGCACAAAGAATAAGGCTTGCAACTCAAATTGGTGCGGGTTTAACGGGAGTTCTTTATGTTTTAGATGAGCCAAGTATTGGCCTGCATCAAAGAGATAATGATCGCTTATTAGGAACCCTTAAACGTTTGCGGGATCTTGGTAATACTTTGATTGTTGTTGAACATGACGAAGAAACAATTAGAGCTGCGGATTATTTAGTAGATATTGGCCCTGGTGCAGGTGTTCATGGTGGTGAAATTGTTGCACAAGGTGTTTTTAAAGATTTAATTGAGGTTAAAGATTCTCTCACTGGTCAATATTTAAGTGGAAAGAGATTTATACCAACCCCAAAGAAAAGAAGAATAGGAGGCAATAGAAAGCTCAGATTAATCAATTGTGATTTGAATAACCTTAAAAATATTTCTGTTGATTTACCCTTAGGTAAGTTGATTTCTGTTACTGGTGTAAGTGGAAGTGGCAAAAGCACATTAATCAATGAATTGTTGCACCCTGCTTTAAATCATTCTTTGGGCTTGAAAGTTCCTTTTCCTAAAGGATTAGGGGAATTAAAAGGTATTCAAGCAATAGACAAAGTAATTGTTATTGATCAATCGCCTATCGGTAGAACACCTCGTTCTAACCCTGCTACTTATACAGGTGCATTTGACCCTATAAGACAAATTTTTGCTGCTTCTATTGAAGCCAAGGCACGTGGGTATCAAGTTGGACAATTTAGTTTTAATGTAAAGGGAGGAAGATGTGAAGCGTGTAAAGGTCAAGGTGTGAATGTAATAGAAATGAATTTTTTACCTGATGTATATGTTCAGTGTGATATTTGTAAAGGTGCACGTTTTAATCGAGAAACATTACAAGTTAAATATAAAGGATATTCTATTTCAGAAGTCTTAGAGATGACTGTTGAACAGGCTGCTGAAATTTTTAATGCTATTCCACAAGCGGCTGATCGTTTAAATACTTTGGTTGATGTAGGTCTTGGTTATGTGAAATTAGGTCAACCGGCGCCTACTCTCTCTGGTGGAGAGGCCCAGAGAGTCAAACTTGCTACTGAGTTATCTCGAAGAGCAACTGGAAAAACACTTTATTTAATTGATGAACCCACTACTGGATTAAGTTTTTACGATGTGCATAAATTGATGGATGTCATTCAACGTTTAGTTGACAAAGGTAATTCAGTTATTGTGATTGAACATAATCTTGATGTTATTAGATGCTCGGATTGGATAATTGACTTAGGACCAGAAGGCGGTGATCGGGGTGGTGAAATTATTGTTTATGGCACACCTGAAGAAGTTGCTAATCATCCAACTAGTTATACAGGTCACTATCTTAAAAAAGCTTTAGAACATCATTTATCGGGTACGTCTACGATTGCTGCATAATTATTTTTTAAATTTTGATTTGTGCTAACCACTGGAGTTGTTTTGAAAGTATTTATTGTTAATGTTTTGTTTATATTCAGCATTTTTCGGTTTTTTGTTTGCATTTCTCTATGAATAATTAAAAATTGGCTTGTTCAAAGAATCTTCTATCCCCTTGTACTGCAATAGATAAGAGCAATGCTTAAGGAATAATTTTTCTTTTGTTATGCTTTCTTTAGGTTTAAAAGGGTCAAAATCAATTAGATAAACCCAACTCGCAAAAGGAGATGTTGCGATGGGTTTAAAACTTTTACATTTAAATCTCCATGGATTAATTCGTTCTCATGATCTTGAGTTAGGTCGTGATTCGGATACGGGAGGTCAAACACTCTATGTATTAGAGCTAGTTAAAGGTTTGGCTGAGCGTCCAGAAGTAGAGCAGGTGCAACTGGTTACACGTTTGATTCAAGATCGTCGAATTTCCTCTGATTATTCGCAGAAAGAAGAGTTTATTGCTCCTAATGCAACTATTATCAGATTCCCATTTGGTCCAAAACGTTATCTGCGTAAAGAGTTGCTTTGGCCGTTTTTAGATGATTTAGCAGATCAGTTAGTTACTAAGCTGCAATTTCAAGAGCAATTGCCGGATTGGATCCATGCTCATTACGCAGATGCAGGTTATGTAGGTTCTCTAGTTAGTAGTCGTTTAGGTATACCTTTGGTTTTTACTGGTCATTCTTTAGGGAGGGAGAAACAACGGCGTTTGCTTGCGGCCGGTGTAGATCATGAACATATCGAACAAACCTATTCTATTAGCCGTAGAATCGATGCTGAAGAGTTGGCACTTGCTCATGCCAATTTAGTAATTACTAGTACTAGACAGGAAGCAGAAGAGCAATATTTACGTTATGGCAATTATGTTTCATCAAAAGCCGAAGTAGTTCCTCCTGGTGTAGATGCATCTCGATTCCATTCTCTTCAGTCTGTTGAGGAAGAGAAACTTGTTCAAGGCTTGTTGACTCCATTTCTTCGACAAGTTGATTTACCACCTTTATTAACTATTGCTCGGGCTGTTCGAAGAAAAAATATTCCTGCATTGGTAGAGGCGTATGGTCGTTCACCTGTCTTACGCCAAAGACATAACCTTGTGCTTTTTTTGGGTTGTAGAAATGATCCTCGGCAGCTTGATAAACAACAACGTGATGTCTTTCAACAAGTATTTGATCTAGTTGATCGTTATGATTTGTATGGGCAGATTGCATATCCAAAACATCATCGCAGAGACCAGATTCCTGCAATATATAGGTGGGCAGCAAATCGACGAGGATTATTTGTAAATTCTGCACTTACTGAACCATTCGGTTTGACTTTGTTAGAAGCAGCGGCTTGTGGCCTACCTATGGTTGCAACTGATGATGGGGGTCCAAGAGATATTTTGGCACGTTGTCAAAATGGTTTATTGACAGATGTGACTGATTTGGAGTCGCTTCAAGATTCTCTTGAGGAAGCTGGCTCAGACCTCAATCAGTGGAATCGCTGGAGTGAGAATGGAGTCGAAGCTGTTAGTAGAAGTTTTAGTTGGGATGCTCATGTATGTAATTATCTTGGCTTTATGCAAAAGAGATTAAAGTCGGTTCAAACTTCTAAATTAGTAGTTAAAGAACAATCAGTTAATAGTCCATTTGGTGAACGTTTATTACTTTTAGACTTGGATAGTGAATTAGAAAATATTGGCAAAGAGAGTTTATTAAATTTAAGGCAGAACTTGAAACATTTTGGTCCAAAATTAGATAATAAATTAGGTGTTATAACTGGACGTTCAGTGAAAGTTGCTCGTCAACGTTATAAGGAATTATATTTGCCACAATCTAGTGTTTGGATTTGTCGAGCTGGAACAGAAATTTATTATGGCAAAGATGATCAAAATGATTATTTTTGGCAATCTTCCATAGGTGTTGACTGGGACCGTGCTGCTGTTGAAGATGCTCTTTCTTCCTTGAAGGACCATTTAAAACTGCAAGATGCAGTCCAACAGAGTCCTTATAAAGTTAGTTATTTATTGAGAAAAGCTGATAAATCTATATTACCCTTGGTTAGAAAAAGATTGAGACAAAAAGGTCAAGCCGCTTTACCTTTTTTAAGGTGTCATTGGTATTTAGATGTTTTACCTTTACGTGCTTCTCGTGTGGAAGCAATTCGACATCTTTCTCTTCGCTGGGGATTGACTTTGGATCAAATTTTGGTTGTTGCAAGTCAGCAAGGGGATGCTGAATTAATTAGAGGATTAACTTCTACTGTTGTTCCTGCTGATCATGATTCTTCTTTGGACTCTATGCGATCTCATCAAAGGGTTTTCTTTGCTTTAGGCTCACAAAATGGTCTTAGAGAAGGTTTAAAACATTTTAGAATTCATTGATAAGTTAAGGCATTATTCCTTGAATGACTTCAACCTCAGCAGCAGCTTTATCAGCTTTATATCTTGCTTTTTCAATAGTTTTATCTAGGGCTAAGGCAACTCCCATGCGCCGACCTTTTTTTGCATTAGGCTTTCCAAAAAGTAATAATTTAGTGTCTTTTTCTAATAATGCTTTATCAACACCCGTATAACCAACTTTTGAAAAATTATCTTTAGCTAAAATTACTCTACTAGCAGAAGGATTCTCATTATATATTGATGGTATTGGAAGCTCTAGAATAGCTCTTAAATGTAGTTCAAATTCACTCATATTTTGACTAATTAGCGTGACCAAACCAGTGTCATGTGGCCTAGGTGATAATTCTGAAAAAATAACCTCATCATGACAAATGAAAAACTCTACGCCAAACAATCCAACACCACCAAGATTATCAGTCACTATTTTTGCTATTTTTTGTGCTTTATCGAGATTCTCTTGACTGAGTTGTGCAGGTTGCCAGCTGCATTGGTAATCTCCTCCCGCTTGCTCGTGTCCAATTGGAGGACAAAATAAAATTGAACCATCTTTTTGCCTAATTGTTAATAGAGTAATTTCTAGATCGAAATTAAGAAATTCTTCTAAAATTACTAATTTGGATTCACCTCTAGCACCTTCTAAAGCTCTATTCAATGCAGCTTCTAGTTCATTTTCTTTTTTGACTAGACTTTGACCTTTCCCAGAAGAACTCATTGCAGGTTTGATTAGTATTGGATATTTCAGCCTTTTAGATGCTTCAAGTAGTTCGTTTTTATTTGAGGCATATGAAAATTTAGCTGTTTTTATATTTAGTTCTTCAGCTGCTAAGTTTCTTATTTTGTCTCTATTCATAGTGATTACTGTTGCCCTTGCATTAGGAATAATATTTATTCCTTCGTTTTCTAGTTCAATTAAGGCCTCGACTGCTAATGCTTCAATCTCAGGAATAACAGCATCTGGTTGATGTTTGTGAATAATAGCTTTAAGTTCTTTCATATTACTCATATCGAGAACTTCTGATAAATCAGCAATTTGCATTGCGGGTGCATTTGCATAACGATCACAAGCAATGACTTGGCAACCTAATCTTTTAGCTGCAACTGCAACTTCTTTGCCAAGTTCTCCGCTTCCTAGGAGAATTAGTTTTTTAGGAAAAATGTTCATGAGAAGTAATAATTAGTTGACCAGATTAGAAAGTGTGTACTTAAGCTGGTGTAAATTTTATATATCTGCTTTAGCAAGTTTAAATTGGATGATTTATATTTTCATCAATAATTAAAGTCAATTGCTTAAAAGGACCTTCTTCATTGATAAATCCCCATGAGTCAAATATTGCAGGATCTTCATGAATAATAAGTTGAACTTTTTTCTCCCTTTTTAGTTTAAACCCTTTTTCTGCCATTCTTCTCATAAGCTTTGCTGACTCTTCAAATCTAGAAGCCATAGCTTCTAAACTTGTGCAGTCACTAGTGAGACCAGTTTCCTTCCAGCTGAAGTAACTCATGTTAAGAGGTAGGTCGAACTATTATCCCTAGGATTACTAAGACTAGAGTTGTTATCCAAAAGTTTTTCACTATTGCCTCCTCGTTATGACCCGTTAACTCGAAATGATGATGAATTGGTGCCATTTTAAAGACTCGTTTTCCTTCACCATATATTTTTTTGGTGATTTTAAAGACCCATACTTGAATAATGACAGAAAGTGACTCAGCAAAAAAGACACCTCCCATTATTAATAGCGGCCAAAGACTATTGGAGATTAATGCTATTCCAGATAAGCCTGCTCCCATAGCTAATGAACCAGTATCTCCCATGAAAATTTTTGCTGGCTTTCGATTATGTACAAGAAAACCAAGCCAAGTGCCTGCCATTGCCATACAAAAAATTGAAAGCATTGGATCGATTGAGTCTTGTCGAAGCATTATTTGAATTGCAAGACCAGTAAACACCAAGGCTCCACATCCACTTGCTAAACCATCTAAACCATCAGTGAGATTGGTGGCGTTACTTTCCGCTAGTAATACAAATAATGCAAGAGGCCAAATAAAGAATCCAATATCTATTGACCTTTCAGCAAAGAGATAAATTTGAGTGCTTATTAATTGCTGCCAAGCTGCCCAACTAATAAAGATAATGCCAGAAATACTTTGTAGGATTAGTTTTTCTTTCGCACTCAAACCTTTGTTTATATTTAATGAGAAACTTTTCAAGTCATCAATCATACCGATCAACATGTATGAAAGCATAAGAAAACTTATTGCTAGGATCTCTTCTCTGTTGGTATTGGGGAGTATTGCTAAATTGCCAATTAAAAGACCTATTGGAACTATAAATAACCCACCCATAGTTGGGGTTCCAGCTTTTTTATAATGTTCTATTGGTCCTTCTTTCCTGATGACTTGCTTAAACTTTAGATTTTTTAATTTAGGAATTGCCCAATGAGTTATTATTCCTGACAAAGAAATTGATAATATTGTGGCAAGTGTAAATAAGCTTCCTGAGTTTAAATAATCTAATATAAAGCTTATTATGATTATAAAAATTATTAGGATGATTGCTATAAACTTCCCATGCAAATAATTGATTAAATTCTTCTCTTTATTGTTAGCTTTTTTTGATTTCCTCAAGGATTATTTAAAAAATTGTTGATTAATCTTCCCAATCTTCTTCTGTTACTTCATCTTCTGTCTTGTAGTCCTCTTTTTCTCCCATCAATGCAGACAGTTCTTCTTCTTCTACAGTGCTGATTTCTTGAGATCCTGAGTCTTCATCGGCAATAAGCCTGCCACTTGCTTCTAACCATGTGAGGAGATCTGGCTCTTCTCTTAAGGGCAAGATGGGTGCAGGCTCTTTCCTTCCATAACGGGTGAGGGCAGGGTTGATGCCGTCGAGTGAGCTGAGATCCACCTTTTCGAGGGCGCTCATTTGAGATGATGAAAAACCAATAATTCAACATAATGCATTATGAACTGTTTTGAATTTTGTGTTTGTTTCTAAGTGGTTTGTTTTGACTCTTACATGGGTTTTTGCTTTGTTGTTGAGCTTGGGTTTTCGTTTTTGGGGTTTTCAGCATCCAGAACCTTTTCATATTCGACCGCTTTTGCTTTTTGCTTTGCTTTTTGGGCCTTCTTTTTTGATGGGGGCTTGGTTACTTTTGATTAGATTTCAAACGGTTGAGACAAAATAATTTTTTTGATGCTTGAAATTTTATAAATACATCTCTTTAGAGAGCAAAATTTTCCATAAAAAAGCCGATCAAAAAAGATCGGCTTTTTTATGGAATTTATGAAGCGCCTGAAATTGACTTCTGGGGCCAGCTTAATAGGTGTTTGGCTTTATCTTCTTTAAGGGCACCTAAGACGATGCAGAGAAGAGTCGACTAACTCGACATACCGACTGGTCTTGTTAGACGAGCAGCCCACGATTAGGTTAAGACTGTTGGAGCAGGAGTCGCAATCATATTGCTTCTATGAATGCTCAGGTGGTGTGTCGTCCATCTGGACACCTCCAAGTTCTATGTCATAAGGATGGGTCTATTAGGGGCATCTAGCAATCAGTTTTTACACGCATTGCTTTTGGAGGTGCTTTGTGCAAAGTAAAGGTAATTTGCTTTTCAAAACAACTACTTGTTGTTCTAGGCCTTGTTGCGGGTATCAGAAAGTCTTTTGTTTGCTAGGTTTACAGATAATTTTTTGGTATTAAGTCAATGTGATTTACCCGGCTTTTAGATCTGTTGAAAAGCTGAGAAAAGTTTTTTAGCACCAAACGCATATTTAAAAGCTTTTTATCCTTTGTTCAATTATTTAAGGAAATAATCTTTGCATTCACTTGTTTTCATATTCCTACCTAAAAATGTTTTGAGATTCAATGAATTGATTCGATATTCCTATGCTTGCTTTAATTTAAGTACTGCCATAGTGATCCTTTCTCTGGATTGGGATTCCATCCTTATTTTCTGAGGATTACAGTTAATGACAGAACTGAAACCTTGTTATTTGGAGTTGCCTGATGGGACGCGCTAAAAAAGTTGTTCTTGCTTATTCTGGTGGTGTTGATACAAGTGTGTGTATCCCATATCTCATTAAAGAATACGGTGTAGAAGAGGTAGTAACTTTTGCGGCTGATCTTGGTCAAGGAGATGAACTGGCGCCAATTCAAAAAAAAGCAATTGAGGCAGGTGCAACTAGATCTTTAGTAGGGGACTTAATTCAGCCTTTTATTGAGAAGTTTGCATTTCCTGCAATTCGTGCCAATGCGTTATACGAAGGCCGTTATCCACTCTCTACTGCATTGGCTAGGCCATTAATCGCAAGTCGGTTGGTTGAGATAGCCAGAGAGGTTGATGCTGATGCTGTTGCTCATGGATGTACTGGAAAGGGTAATGACCAAGTTCGTTTTGATGTGGCTATAGGTGCTCTTGCTCCAGACCTAAAGGTTTTAACTCCTGCTCGGGAATGGGGCATGAGCCGTGAGGAGACAATTGCTTATGGAGAACGATTTGGTATTCCTGCTCCTGTAAGTAAGAAAGCTCCTTATTCTATTGATCTCAATTTATTGGGTAGAAGTGTCGAAGCTGGTTCATTGGAAGATCCATTTTTACCACCACCAGAAGAAGTTTTTGAGATGACTTCTTCGATTGATAATGCACCTAATACGCCACAAGATATTGAAATTAGTTTTGAAGATGGTAATCCAGTAGCTATTGATGGAGAACGACTAGATCCTGTAACGTTGATTCGAAAGGCTAATTTTTTAGCTGGTCACCATGGATTTGGTCGTTTGGATATTATTGAAAATCGAGTAGTTGGAATAAAAAGTAGAGAGATCTATGAAACACCTGGCTTACTTCTTCTTATAAGAGCCCATCAGGAGCTTGAAAGCTTAACTTTGTCAGCTGATGTTCTGCGTTTAAAAAATCAATTAGAGAGAGAATGGGCAGATTTGGTTTATCAAGGTTTTTGGTTTAGCCCTTTAAAAGATGCACTAGATGGTTTTTTTGAGCCTACTCAAAACCAAGTAAATGGTTGTGTGAGAATTCGATTGCATAAAGGTAATGCAATTATTCTTGGTCGCAATTCAAATACAAATAGTCTTTATATGCCTACTATGGCTACATATAGTAGTGATGATATATTTGATCATCAATCTGCCGAAGGTTTTATCTATATTTGGGGGTTGCCTAGTCGAATTTGGGCAGCAGTTAAAAAAGAGTGATCAGTATTTAATTAAATGCCGACGTTAATCATTCTTTTTTTCTTGTGCTTTCTCATCAGTGGTTTCTTTCTTTTCAGCCTCTTCTTTTGGTTGTTCGTTGCTAGCTGGTGTTCTAGGTGTAGGCAGTGGACCATCTTGCTTCACAGTTAGGTAACGAATGACATCTTCACTCAGCCTCATGGCTTTTTCTAAAGTTTCAACATGTTGTCCGTTTCCGTTGTGGCTTAGTTGCACATATATACCTTCTTTATGTTTAGCAATAGGGTAAGCCAGCCTACGCTTTCCACGCATCTGGCTGTCTAAGACTTCAGCGCCAGATTTTGTTATTAGTTCACTGTATTTGGTTAAATGACTTTCTACTTCCTCTTCCGGGATATCCGGACGAAGGATATACATGGTTTCGTAGTAAGGCTGATGTGTCATGAGTGTTTCCGACTAGGACTGAGGGCTCAACGAAAAGAGCGACGGAACTACCACAATATCTCCTTAGAGGTTAATCAGTCATCAAAGTTGCATTCTGACAGCTTCACTAATGCCTGGGAGATCAGGCTCTTTGCCTTGTAGGCACTCTCCAAAAGTAAAAATTATTATTGTCAGAATTGCTATAAAGATAGTGCTAGAAAGAGTGCTTATTATTAATTGGCCACCTAGTGGTTGAATGAAAATTACGAATGCATAACTTAATAAGAAGATTCCAATATTGATTAGTAGGGCTTGTAAGGCATTGAAACGAAGAAAATAAGGCACTTTTGGGTTTCTGGCTACTGCTAAAAAGATGACTAGAAATAGAATAAGACTACCTAGTCCTAACGGTATCATTTGCTCAATAAACCATATAGGTAAAGCCAAGTATTTAAGCCATTCAAGAAATGGGAAATCTTGAAACAAATACCTGCCAAAATTAATAGCATCACTCCAAGGCAGCAAATATAGAAAACAACCTAATAATTTTTGCCAGCTAGGAATAATCATTCGATTTTGTGGTTTAAGGAAATTTTAAGATGTTAGATGTTTTTTTGCGGCAGCTCTCATTACATCGATTGGGATGTCTTTGGTTTGGCTCCATAGTCTTAAAGAAGCAGCTGCTTGCTGGATTAACATTTCTAACCCATCAATCGGTGTGCAACCTTTTTGGGCTCCTAAAGTTAACCAAGCAGTTGGTCTTGGTGTATAAATCAAATCATAAAGTATTGTTTTTGCTTCGAGGTTTTGCCAAATCGTTTCACCTAGAGGCATTTCATGGGATAGACCAGCCTGTGTATTTTCCTTAGACATTCCTATTGGAGTTGCATTGATTATTAAATCAGCTTTTTTGATCTGATTACTAATCTGATCATCTTCGCTTAACAAGCCTTCCAAATGTATTTTATTTTTTTGTAAGTTTAAGTTCTGTGGAGTTAGGTCTTTAAGAAAACAATTTAAAGAATTCTTATTGCGACCTATAACTAATATATCTTTTATATCTAGATTTTCTAATCCAGCCATTACAGCTCTTGCACTACCTCCACACCCTATGATAATTGCTTTTTTGCCTTTCCATTCTTTTACTTTAAGTGGAGCTAAAAACCCTTCTACATCAGTATTGTCTCCAGTCCATCCTTCTTCTTGATTAGGAATTAAAGTGTTAACTGCTCCTAATTTTTTAGCTAGTGGACTAATGGTTTTGCAAATATTCAAAGCACTCTGTTTATGGGGAATTGTTATATTTAAGCCTTTGCAATTAAGATTAAGTAATGCTTTTGTGACGATATTTAAATTTTTGGATTCGCATGGCATTGCTAAATAGCACCAGTCCAGTCCCATTTCTTGCATTGCTGCGTTATGGATTACAGGAGACAATGAATGATTTACTGGTTGTCCTAGCAAGCCCACCAAACTGGTTTTTCCGCTAATCATTTCCATCTTCAGCTTGTTTCATATATAAGGGTGCCTCTCCATCTGTTCGGGAACCACCCCTCGCCTCTAAGTGGGCTAACTGCCGAGGATGCATCTATTAAAAAAAGACGCATTTCAGGAGTTAGGTATCCATGGGGAAGGTTGTTGGAATTGATCTTGGCACTACTAACAGTTGTGTTGCGGTAATGGAGGGTGGAAAGCCAATTGTCATTGCTAATGCGGAAGGATTTCGTACAACTCCTTCTGTTGTTGCCTATACCAAAAACCAGGATCAGCTTGTAGGTCAAATTGCGAAGCGTCAGGCTGTTATGAATCCTGAGAATACTTTTTATTCAGCCAAGCGATTTGTTGGTCGGCGAGTAGATGAGGTGAATGAAGAGTCAAAGGAAGTCAGTTATGGGGTTGAAAAAGCTGGTTCGAGCGTGAAGTTAAAATGTCCAATTCTTGATAAGCAATTTTCGCCTGAGGAAGTCAGCGCTCAAGTTTTGCGGAAACTTTCTGAAGATGCAGGCAAATATTTGGGTGAAAATGTAACGCAAGCTGTGATTACTGTGCCTGCGTATTTCAATGATTCTCAGAGACAAGCTACTAAGGATGCCGGCAAGATTGCTGGTTTAGAAGTACTCAGGATTATCAATGAACCAACAGCAGCAGCATTGGCATATGGTCTTGATCGGAAAAGTAATGAGCGTATTTTGGTTTTTGATTTAGGTGGTGGAACTTTTGATGTATCTGTTTTGGAGGTAGGGGATGGAGTTTTTGAGGTGTTATCCACTTCAGGTGATACACATCTTGGTGGTGATGATTTTGACAAAGTAATTGTTGATCATCTTGCAGAAACCTTTAAGAGCAATGAAGGCATTGATCTTCGTCAAGATAAACAAGCTCTGCAACGTCTGACGGAGTCTGCTGAGAAGGCCAAGATAGAGCTTTCTAATGCCACTCAAAGTGAAATTAATTTGCCATTCATTACGGCAACTCCTGAAGGTCCCAAACATCTTGATCTCACCCTTACTCGTCTTAAATTTGAGGAATTAGCTTCTAAATTGATTGATCGATGTCGAGTTCCTGTTGAGCAGGCATTAAAAGATGCGAAGCTTTCTTCTGGGGAACTTGATGAGATAGTCATGGTTGGGGGGTCAACTCGTATGCCTTCAGTGCAGGAGTTGGTAAAACGGGTTACTGGAAAAGATCCAAATCAAACTGTTAACCCAGACGAGGTGGTTGCTGTAGGGGCGGCTATTCAAGGGGGTGTTCTAGCAGGAGAAGTGAAGGATATTTTGTTACTTGACGTCACGCCACTTTCTTTAGGGGTTGAGACTCTTGGTGGTGTGATGACCAAAATGATTCCACGTAATACAACTGTGCCTACTAAAAAGGCAGAGACCTATTCAACTGCTGTGGATGGTCAGACAAATGTTGAAATTCACGTACTTCAAGGTGAACGTGAAATGGCTTCTGATAATAAAAGTTTAGGAACTTTTCGCCTTGATGGAATTCCTCCAGCTCCTAGAGGAGTTCCTCAAATTGAGGTTACTTTTGATATTGATGCGAATGGGATTTTGAGTGTTACAGCTAAAGATAAAGGTAGTGGCAAAGAGCAGAGCATTTCTATTACTGGAGCTTCTACTTTGTCTGATAAAGAAGTAGAGACAATGGTGAAAGATGCTGAGGCAAATGCTTCAGCTGATAAGGATAAGCGTGAGCGAATAGATGTAAAAAATCAAGCAGAGACTTTGGTTTATCAGACCGAGAAGCAGCTTGGAGAGTTAGGTGACAAGGTAGATGCTGATGCAAAAGCGAAGGTAGAAGAAAAGCGCATCAAATTGAAAGAAGCTATAGACAAAGATGATTTTGAAATTATGAAGTCTTTATTGGAACAATTGCAACAAGAGCTTTATGCCTTGGGAGCTGCTGTATATCAGCAAGCAGGTGCATCAAATGCTGCTGCAGAAGAAGGTAATTCTGATACTGCTACTAATGATGGTGATGATGTAATAGATGCCGAGTTTACTGAAACGAAGTAAAACGCCAAAAATCTTTTGAATTATTCTTATAAATAAGAGGCCAATTAGGCCTCTTATTTTTTAGTGATTAAATTTAATTTGACAAATCTGTTTCTTCTTTTGTTATTTCTTTTTCTACCCATTCTGCACTAGCTGGAGCAAGTAATATTCCATTACGGTAGTGTCCTGTAGAAATTATTAGACCAGGTTCTAATTTTTTAAGGACAGGGGCAAATGTGTTGCTTGGTCTTGCTCGAAGACCTGACCAAGAGTTTAAAACGGATGCATTTTTTAGCCAATCTGGTGCATTATCATACAAATTTTGCATGTGCTTCAAGGCTTGATGATTTGCGTCAGTACCTGGTTCTACCGTAGCTCCTAGAATTAGACGATTCCTTGCATATGGGATTAAATTGGTCTTCTGACTGATTAGCACTGCAGGCCAATGCTCCCAATTATGACCGTCTTCTTTTAATTCTAGATCTATTACTTGGCCAAGGACAGGTGTTATAGGAAGACTATGGCCTAGGGGCTTTAGTAATGCTTCTGTTCCTAGTGCGGTGCAAAGGACAATGATTTCTTTCTTATAGCTTTTACCGTTAGAGAGATATATTTTCCATTGTCTTTTTTGGGTAGTTGATATTTTTTCTAAACCTATAACTTTTTCGTTGATTTTAGATACTTGCTTTTTCTCTAAGGCGCTGATGAGACATTTTTGAAGTTGTAGTGGATTGATGCGGCCATCATTATTAGAGAGTAATCCTCCATACAGATTGTTAGGCCATGATCGCGCTTGGCTTATGGCTGCATCTGGAGCTATAAAATCGAGTCCTAAATCTTTGCGGTTTTTAGTTAGTTCTTTCATGAAAGATGCTTCTTCTAGCGAACTAGCCACTTGCACGAGAGGACCATCTAAAGAAAGAGGGTTTTCATGTGAATTCAGTATGGGGATCCATTCTTTCCAGAGTCTCATGCTTCTTTGTCTAAGCCTCCATCCACGTCCACTAGATCGTCTATAGACATTGCCCATTAGTACACCAAGTGATGCGGTGGTTCCGTTAAGGATGCCTGTTCGATTTATAGGTTGATCAATGAGAGGGTCAATGAGAATTACTTCATGTTCATGAGCGGCCAAATACCATGCAGTGCTGCTTCCAATTACGCCCCCACCAATTATGGCAATTTCTTTTCCCAATTTAAGAACCTAGATTATTATTTGATTAGCACTTTATTATGTCTAGCATAGTTGCCTTTGCCTACTTTCCTTACATTAATCGTCTCTCAATTACTTCAGATTGCTTGCGATGTGATCATAACTTATTTTAAGCAGTACAATTAGCCTATTATCGTTCTAATTTAGGACCTTTTAAAGGTATAAGTTAATCATTAACTACTTATTTTAGTCATTTAATTCTTTTGAGTATCTTCAGTTGCTTGATTTAAAGAATCTTTGTGGTGTTTGATAAGAGATTCTTTTTTGAGAGGCCCGTGAAGATGCTCCCAAGGCAAGACTCGTGAGGTATCCCAGTTTTGATGAATGACTTCTTCCCAGTGAGGAGGTTTGGGTAATGATAATAGTGGATTTGCATGGTTGGAAATATCCGCTTCTTGTATTGCTTTGTAGGCTTTTTTCCAGCTTCCAAGGCTATTTTGGGATCCTCTGACTAAAGCAATGACTGGGGCTACTCTTCTATCACTTCTGGAAAGAAGTGTTTGTATAATGCTCCATCCGTAGCTTTCAGGTCTGACTTGGATACCGTTTGGCTTGAGCTTCTTAGCTAATAGCTTTAAATGTTTTTTGGATTCTGGACATACACCATTCCATTGGAATGGTGTATGAGCTTTAGGTACGAATGTGCTAACGCCTAGAGTTATACGAAGTCCTGAGGTTCGTTTTTTGAGACGTAATAGTAGATCTGCTGTTTGGTTAATATCGGATAGATCTTCTTTAGGTAGTCCAACCATTCCGTAAAGCTTTAAACCAATTAATCCAGCTTCTTTGGCATATTGAGCGGAATTTATTATTTCTTCCTCGGATAATTTCTTATTAACTAAATTTCGAATCTTTTCACTACCACTTTCGATAGCGATTGTTAGTGATTTGCATCCACGACGTGCCAACATTTTTGCCATGATGGAGCTCACTGTTGATGCACGCACTGAACTGACACTAAGGTGTAAATCTTCAAAACGATCATGATTGAGCCAATTTAGTAAATCCAGGAATTCTGGGTGTTGTGTTACAGAGGCGCCAAGTAGTCCTAATCGTTTGGTAACAGTAAGGCCTTTTTCTACCGCAGGAATGAGTCCCTCTTGTAGAGATGGGCTCCGAAATGGAAGAGTTAAATAGCTAGCGAGACAGAAACGACATAGTTCTGGACAGCTTCGAACAACCTCAACCATGTGAATATTGGGCCAAACTGCATCTGGTGTGATTACAGTTGAATGGCTCAATGTATTACCTTTCCAAGTTTGCTTGGTTATTGATGTTGGTATATCCGACCCGATTGTCTTTATGGCAACTAGTTGTCCATCAGATGAATATATAGGTGTATATAGACTTGGTATGTAGACCCCTTCAATTTGGGCCAAAATCTGAAATTTTTCAATTCGTGGTAGTTGCTTTATCTCTATTAATGTGTCGATAAATTGCGGGAGCAAATTTTCACCATCTCCTAAAAGGACTACATCTAGGAAAGGAGCAAGGGGCTCAGGATTGGCAGTCAGGACTGGGCCACCGCCAAATACAATCGGATCACTATCTTTACGTTGATGACTCCATATGGGGATGTTTTGCTGCTCTAAAAGATCTAATAGAACAGGTCCATCTAACTCCCAACTTAGAGATAAACCAAAAAGATCGGAGGTTTGAGGAAGTGGATCTTTTTGATCTGTAAATAAACGACGTACGTCAACATCTTCTCTTTCTGCAAGACATGTCCAGATGGTTTGATAACCAAGGCTTGTAATACCTACAGAATAAGTATTAGGAAAAGCTAGAACTGTTTTAAGTGCACCATGTGATGGTGCTGAAGGTGTAAAAAGTAGAGTTTCGTTTTTCAGTTTGTATTCTTGATTAGTGGAGATGAAAAAGACCGATCTATGAAAAGAGCTTTGCTTAAGCTTAAGTATTTTTTGTTTTAGAGCAATGTTGGTTTTTTTTGTAGATCCAGATCTATTTGACGTTCATATATTGAATGTTCGTTAAATAAACGTGAGACTAAAAAACTAGTAATACAAGCGATTAAAAGTGGTTTAAGAATTAAGAGGTTTTTTGTCAATGCAAATGCTAGAAACATTGCGGTGATTGGTGTTCGTGAACAGGCAGAGACAAAAGCTCCCATTCCAGCAAAGACATATGTGTTGGGCACATAGTCTGTGATTGCCATTGCCCACTGATCACATACCAATCCAAGTGATCCTCCTAAAATTAACATCGGGTAAAACAAACCTCCAGGAGCTCCGGAAGCAGCTGCTAATCCTGTTGTAATGAATACCACTATAAAAATAGTGATTGCCATGGACATATCAATACTTTCCTCTGCAATGAGCTTTTTTAATCCAGTGATTTGATGAAACTCACTAGGAAGAGAGGCATAGATCCCACCTAAGATGACGCCACATAAACTCATTTTCAGGATCAATTTCTTTCCGAACCACTTTTTTCCAATTTGTTGCATCTTTAAAACATATTGGGAATATAGCTCTGCTATACACCCAACAATGATTCCGAGAATAATTAAATATCCAAGATCTATCGGTAAAAATTCTATTGAAGGTGTGTATTCACGTTGAACTTGAAAACCTAAGTTGCTATCAAAACCACCAGCACTAGGGTCTAATCCTATTGCTTGTAGTACATCAGCCCAAGTATCTGCCCAAAATGTTGTTACTACTACTAATAGCAGTACTACTGGCCTCGCTGAATTCAGCAATTCTTCTATGGCATATATAAAGCCGCCGATCGGTGCACTGAAGATGGCAGCCAGTCCCGCTCCTCCTCCAGCTGCAACAATTACTCGTCGAAAAGCTATAGGTGCCTTCAGCAATTGGGCCATTTTCCACGCGACTGAGCCTCCCATTTGTACTGCTGGACCTTCTGGTCCAAGTGGGAAACCACTACCAATTGCAATTATTCCTGTCATTAACTTGACTAGACCTACTCGAAGTCCCATGGGAACTGAACGATGTCTTAGAAAAGCCATAATGTGAGTTACACCGGAACCACTAGCTTCGGGTGAAAGTTTTGTAATTAAATAACCAGAAATTAGACCTCCTAAACCTCCTAGTGTTGGTAAAACGAACCATGGTGGTATTTCTTTGAGTAGAGTTAATCTCCAACCATCTAGTTGATAAACAGCTGTTTTAAATAATACGCCTGTTAGAGCAGCTCCTAGCCCTGTAAGTGCAAGAGCAAAAACGACTATTACTGAGCTTTTTCGTAGCAAGTTGCGGATGCTACGACTAGAGCTGTTAATTTGTAGATTAGCTGGCTCTAAACTCGTGTTGTTTCTCATAAACCTTATTTAGTATCTGTTGAGAGTTGTGCTTTCTTGTTCTTTTTTAATTACTTGACCTTGATTTTCAAAACCTTGGATTTCATTGAAATTTAAATAACGATATAGTTCGTTTGCAATAGGAGTGATTTTTTTTGCTGCAATTGATTGATATTCATCGGGTGATGGAATTTTTCCTAAAAGAGCACATACTGATGCCAGTTCTGCGCTGCCAAGAAACACCTGTGCTCCTTTTCCCAGCCGATTATCAAAGTTACGTGTGCTTGTAGAAAATACATTTGAATTGTCTTTTACTCGTGCTTGGTTGCCCATGCAAAGAGAACATCCTGGCATTTCCATACGACTACCTGCTTCTTCAAAAGTCTTGTAATAACCTTCTTGTTTGAGTATCTCTTCATCCATACGGGTTGGAGGACATACCCAGAGTCTTGCTTTGTTAGTGCCTTCTTTTTCTAGTACTTTGGCAGCAGCTCTGTAATGACCAATATTAGTCATGCATGAGCCAATGAAAACCTCTTCAATGGAATTACCTGCAACTTCGCTTAGAAGTTTGACGTTGTCTGGATCATTTGGACAAGCTAAGACTGGCTCAGTTAGTTCATTGAGATTGATATCTATTGTTTCAGCATAAATTGCATCAGAATCCGAAGAAAGTAATTCAGGTTTAGCCAACCAAGCCTTCATTGCATTGATCCTTCTTTCAAGTGTTCTTGAGTCTTGGTATCCCCTTGCGATCATATTTTTTAGTAGGGAGATGTTGCTTTTGAGGTATTCGGTAATGGTTTCCTCAGAAAGTTGGATTGTGCATCCTGCGCATGAACGTTCAGCACTAGCGTCAGTTAATTCAAATGCTTGTTCTAGCTTGAGATTAGGTAATCCTTCTATCTCCATAATTCGTCCATTAAAGACATTGATTTTGTTAGCTTTTTCGACAGTCAGTAAACCTTTTTGGATTGCCATCCAAGGGATAGCATTCACTACATCTCTAAGTGTGATTCCTGGTTGTAAAGACCCACTAAATTTAACTAACACAGACTCAGGCATGTCTAGTGGCATTGCTCCTATTGCTGCGGCAAATGCCACTAAACCAGAGCCGCCTGGAAAGGAAATACCCAGTGGGAAGCGCGTATGACTATCGCCTCCAGTTCCAACAGTATCTGGTAGCAACATGCGGTTCAACCAGCTATGAATAATTCCATCACCTGGACGAAGCGCTACGCCACCTCGCTCTGAAAAGAAACTTGGTAATTCTTTTTGGGTTTTAAGATCAATGGGCTTTGGATAAGCTGCTGTATGACAGAAACTTTGCATGACAAGATCAGCAGAGAAACCTAGACAGGCAAGCTCTTTCATCTCATCTCTTGTCATTGGTCCTGTTGTGTCTTGGCTACCAACAGTTGTCATTAATGGTTCACAGCTTGTTCCAGGCCTAACACCTCGGAGACCACAGGCTCGACCAACTATTTTCTGTGCTTGGGTAAAGCCTTTCTTAGATTCTGATCGTGCACTTGGGCGAATAAATAAATCTGAAGGTTGTAAATCTAATTTTGCTCTTACTTTGTCAGTCAGTGCTCTACCTATCATTAATGGTATGCGACCTCCTGCACGGACTTCATCTTTAATAGTTGTTGGTTTGAGGTCGAATTTACTAATGACTTTGCCGTCAGCTTTAGTAATAAGGCCTTTATGAGGGTGGATAGTAATAATATCACCGGTGTTTAAGTTGCTAACATCACATTCAATTGGTAGTGAACCAGAGTCTTCGGCAGTATTAAAGAAAATTGGTGCGAGTTTTCCTCCTAAGATGACCCCACCTGCTCGCTTATTGGGCACATAAGGAATATCTTTTCCTATATGCCAAAGTACAGAATTAATTGCAGATTTACGCGAACTACCTGTTCCAACAACATCTCCTACATAAGCAATTGGATATCCTTTTTGCTTTAATGACTCAATGGTTTGAATTCCTTCTGGGTAACGAGTTTCGAGCATTGCTAGAGCATGTAGCGGAATATCTGGCCTTGTCGTTGCATGAGTAGCAGGCGATAGGTCATCAGTATTTGTTTCTCCGCTTACTTTAAAAATAGTGACAGTAATTTCTTTAGATAGAGCTTTTTTGGAGGTGAACCATTCTCC
Source organism: Prochlorococcus sp. AG-363-P01 (assembly GCA_003278225.1). Classification (GTDB taxonomy): domain Bacteria; phylum Cyanobacteriota; class Cyanobacteriia; order PCC-6307; family Cyanobiaceae; genus AG-363-K07. The sequence goes on from QCGC01000006.1 coordinate 79,048, forward strand.
GTTAGACCAGCTTTTTATAACTTGTGAGGCAAAAGAGTTAGTTTTTGAAAGTTCCATGACGTCATTGACTGCGTCATATACCAAAAGTGTGTGACTTAACCCATTGGCTGCACATTCTGCAAGGGTTAAGTTTTTACTCTCAAGAATTTCAATTAGAGCTGCTACGTTAAACCCTCCTATCATGGTGCCTAGAAGCCTTGTTGCTTCTAGAGGACTTACTAAAGGACTTTTGACTTTTTCATTAGCTATTGCGTGCAGCCAGTTTGCTTTGACGTATGCAGCGTCATCTACACCAGGCGGGACTCTTTGGCTGAGAAGATGTAAAAGCTCTTCGCTCTGATGAACAGGAGGATTCTCGAGCAGCTTTGTTAGGGCTTCTACTTGCTCTGCATTTAAAGGAAGAGCAGGAATGCCTTGGGCTTCACGTTCTGCGGCAAGCTGACGATAGGCGCTTAGCATTAAACAATCTCCTTAAAGTATGGAAGAATTCTCCATGAATCTTTCCCACTTTCCCATGTTGAGGGAAGACCAATACTGATATATAAGATCTTGATGCTTGGATCTTCTCATTTCTCTAGTTTTTCACTCATGCTGACTAAGGAGTTCAATGACGACTACATCTGATTTACATGTGGTGGAGACTAGGCCATTGGTTTCACCTGGCTTGCTTCATCGAGATTTCCCGATCGATTCTCATGCAGCTAATACTGTCTTCCTTGCACGCAAAACAATTCAAGGAATTCTTAAAGGCCAAGATCCACGATTATTGGTAATTGTTGGTCCTTGTTCTGTTCATGATGTTGATGCAGCGAAGGATTATGCAACTCAATTAAAGCCTTTGAGAAAAAAATATGCAGATCGACTTGAGATTGTTATGCGTGTTTATTTTGAGAAGCCTAGAACAACTGTTGGCTGGAAAGGACTGATTAATGATCCTCATCTAGATGGGTCATATGATATTAATACTGGATTAAGGCAAGCCCGTTCATTATTATTAAATTTAGCTTCTGAGGGCATACCAACAGCAACAGAACTTTTAGACCCTGTTGTTCCTCAGTACATTGCTGATTTGATTAGTTGGACAGCTATCGGTGCGCGAACAACTGAGAGTCAAACTCATCGAGAAATGGCATCTGGATTGTCTATGCCAATAGGATTTAAAAATGGTACTGATGGAACAGCGACGATTGCAATTAATGCCATGCAGTCTGCTTCACGACCACATCATTTTTTAGGCATTAATCGAGAAGGTAAGGCTTCAATAGTTAGCACTACTGGCAACCCTGATGGACATATGGTTTTAAGAGGTGGCAAGTGTGGAACTAATTATCATAAAGAAGCTGTCATGGCTGTTGCTCAAGAGCTTTCTAAAGTTGGTCTAACTGATCGATTGATGATTGATTGTAGTCATGACAATTCAAATAAAGATTATAAGAAACAAGCAGACGTTCTCAAAGATGTTATAAATCAGGTTAGCCAAGGTTCAACTCACATCATGGGTGTAATGCTTGAGAGTCATCTTATCGAAGGGAATCAAAAGCTTTCTAATGATTTATCTAAACTAACTTATGGTCAGAGTATTACTGATGCTTGTATTGATATTAATACCACGGCTAATTTGCTTGATAAATTGGCAGAAGTAGTAGCTGTATAGCTTTTGAATTTGTATTTTCTTACTTATTTCTACGTAATCAACCATAACCATCCATATGCAACTCCTATTGGCACAGTTAGGTTGTCAATACCCCAAGGCCCTATTTGTTCAAGGCTTACTGCTAATAATGTAATTACTAGTAAAAGTAGTGGTTGTAAGCCAACTCCACTCACTGCAGCTAGGATTATGAGCATGCAAAATACTGATAAGGCCATTGTTAGTGTGCCTCCGATTGATTTTTTTTGGTCAAAAATAGTCCAAGACGGAGTATTCAATTGTCGACCTATTAATCCTGCGAAACCATCTCCAAAAGACATTGCGAGGACCCCAGCACATACTGAGGAAGCATTATCCGGCCATAAAAAAATTAGTAGGAAAGTAATACTGAATGCGTATGCAACGGTTCCATAACTTTCACGATTTACTTCTTCAATAGCAGATATTAATTTCAGGCGATGATTTAGAAATAAAGCGATAGTGATAATTGCAGCACAGCTGATTGCAAGGCTTGATGGGACTTTTAATGTCCAAGCCAATGGAATAACTGGTCCGGTCCCAATATGTACAATTTTTCGACTGATTTCCTTTTGCTCAGGGAAATAGCGTCTACAAATTATTGCAGCCAGTAAAATGCTGCTTATCCAGCCCAGAATAATTAATATTGCTCTAATACTGTTCAACTAGGTCTTAGGCTGCTTGTTGTTGAGTAGTCATTACACGCAGTTTGAGAATAGCTTTTGCTTCTAGTTGTCTTACTCGCTCTCTAGAGACGTTGATCTGTCTTCCAATTTCAGCAAGGGTTAATGGCTCTTCTCCATCTAAACCAAATCTTAGCCTAAGAATTTTTTGCTCTCTTTCATTTAATTGAGAAAGCCATCCTCCTAAATGTTCTTTTTGAATACTGCGGTCCATCCCTTCCATAGGCTCATCAAAATTTGGATCAGGAATCAGTTCACCTAGAGTACTTCGATCTTCTTCACCTCGTGCATGTGCATCTAAAGATGTGCATGGTGCACTTTGAGCGACTAGATCTTCAAGATCTTGTGGATTTATCCCCATTGCATGGGCCAGTTCCAAACGATTTGGTTGGCGACCAAATCGATGAGAAAGCTCTCTAGAAATGCGCCGCATTTTAGACAGTTTTTCACTGATGTGAATTGGAAGGCGGATAGTACGAGCACTATTGTCGATCGCTCGTGTCATTCCTTGACGGATCCACCAATAGGCATATGTAGAGAATTTATAACCCATAGCAGGATCAAATTTATCCACTGCTCTTTCAAGGCCAATAGCTCCTTCTTGAACAAGATCAAGAAGTTCTAAGCCTTGATTTTGGTATTTTTTAGCAACACTAACCACAAGACGAAGATTCGCGGCCATCATGCGATCTCGAGCGCGCTTCCCCATACGAATTTGATGACGTTGACGAGCAGATTGCTCGCTTATTGGCACATCCAATAAGCTTTTCATTGCTTGAACGTGGTGTGCCAATTCAATTTCTTCTGCTGGTGTGAGCAGTGGAACTCTTCCGATACTGCTTAGATAGAAACCAATAGCGTCAGTCCCCAATCGTCCACTACTACGATGATTTCCGCGGGAGTTGTTTCCCGTTCGATTACTTTTTCCGCCACGTTGCTTCTTGTTTGATGGCAACACAGTTTCTGATGACTTCTCATCAGAGATTGTCTGTGAAGCTTCCAGAGAGATCCCCATCACCCTGGCCTCCTATATTTAGATTTGGCCGGAATTTAGCACTTTTAAAGCATAGTAGACATCGTAAATTGGAAATCTTTCAGTAACCTTGAAAAATAACCAAAATCTTTTTTACTAAATAAAAAGCGGTAGCATTAATAATACGGAGAAGGATTAAGTATTTCTACTTTCCTCTTTTTGCCAAAGCTCAATTAAATCATTTTGTGTAGACCGTGGCTTTGTATCTGAGTCTCTTTTAATAAAACTTCCATCCCTTTGCATTTCCCATGCTTCTCTATTGTCCTTTAAGTAAAGGTTTAGCAGTTTTTCTAAACGTTTTCTAAGCTTTGCAGAATCAATAGGTGTCACTGCCTCTATTCGTCGATCAAGATTGCGTCTCATCCAATCAGCACTTCCTAAATAAGCTTCGGGTGATCCGTCATTTGCGAACCAGAAAATACGTGAGTGTTCAAGAAATCTACCTATAATGCTAATGACTGTAATGTTTTCACTCAGCCCCTTTCTTTTGGGATATAGACAACACATACCTCTTACTATCAGTTCAATTTTCACACCAGCATTAGAAGCTTCGTACAATAATTGAATAATATTGGGGTCAACAAGTGAATTCATCTTTGCTTTAATTGCACCTACCTTTCCTTTTTTAGCGTATTTAATTTCTCTTTTGATTAGTGATTCGAATCCTTTGCGAAGACTTACAGGAGCTACTAGTAATTTGCGATATGATTGTTGTTTTGAAAAGCCAGTTAGATAATTAAATAGCTCTACTAAATCTTGCCCTAACTCTGGCTGTGTAGATAACAAACCTAGATCAGTATAAATCTTTGATGTTTTTGAGTTATAATTTCCTGTGCCAATATGAAAATAACTACGAAGCCGCTCTTTTTCTTTGCGTATCACTAAAGCAATTTTTGTATGTGTTTTAAGTCCCAGAACACCGTAGACAACATGAACACCAGATCGTTCTAGATGCTTAGCCCATTGAATATTATTGTCTTCATCAAAACGTGCTTTTAGCTCCACAAGTGCCATAACTTGCTTACCATTTTCTGAGGCTCTTATTAAGGCGGAGATAATAGGAGAATCTTTTGATATTCGGTATAAAGTCATTTTTATACCCATAACGAGAGGATCATCAGCGGCCTGATTTATAAACTCTTCAACAGATGTCGAAAATAGATCATAAGGGTGATGAAGAAGCAGATCTTTTTGGCGAATAATTGAGAAGATGTTTTGAAACTCTTCGATTTTGATTGAACCATCCTCTAATAAATTACGTTGACTATTTTTCAGAGCTCGATGCGTTAAACCATGGTGAGACTTACTTTTGAGATGTGGGAGATTAATTTTTGACAAAGCAAATAGCTCATCTAACCCTAATAAACCTTGAACGCGATAGAGGTCTTCTTCATTTACAGCCATTCCTTCCATGAGTAAGTTTAGAGTTTGCTCTGGCATATTTTCTGAGACTTCTAGTCTCACTATTTCTCCACCTATTCGTCGTTTACGCAGTCCTTCTTCTAGTGCAATCATTAGATCATCAGCTTCAATGTCTCTTAGTTCCAGATCAGCATCCCTGGTTACTCTAAAAAAATGATGATCTTCGATTTCCATACCTGGAAAGAGGACCTTTAAATTGAATGCAACGACTTGTTCGATTGGTATTGCAATGTGTATAGGCTGATTTAGTTGTTCACTTAGATAGGTGGGGATAGATATAAACCTGTCCATGGTTTTTTGAGGTACTTTTACTCTTGCGAATTGCCTTTCTTGGGTTCTGGGGTCGATAAGCATTGCTGCTATGTTGAGGCTTAGATTGCTTACAAATGGGAATGGATGTGCGGGATCAACGGCTAAGGGAGTAAGGATTGGAAAAATTGCTGTTAAAAAATAGTTGTTTACCCATGCCTCTTGACGA
>QCGC01000007.1 GCA_003278225.1 Prochlorococcus sp. AG-363-P01
TTATCTATTATATTTATACTAAATGATATCAACTATTTCTTATTAATCCTTAATGTTAAAACCAAAAGAAAGCTATTCATGCAATGAGTAGTTCAGCCTTTGACTTCTTTAGAGCTTTTGATTTCTTCATTATCATCAGAATCAATCACTTGTACTTCAAATTTCACCAAAAAACCAATTAAAATCAGAACAATTCCGATAAGGGGCCATGATGGAGAGACTGTCAATGCTTTTTCCCTAGGCTCTATAAGCTTAAATCTTTAGGGCACATTCTATCGAGGTGAAAAAACCGAAGCCATCGAACAACATCTATTGATCAATTACAAGAAATTGTCTGCAAGCTCTCTAAATGAGAAATCATTGAATTATCAAGCAGGTCTATCGTTTCAGACTCACTAGAACAACATGAGCCTTAGGCGCTCTCATTAAGCAGGAGTTACAAAAAACTTTCTACCTGTTCCAGAAGCAAAGACTGTAGTAGCAAAAGTCCCAGGGAATAAGCTTCATAACACTTCATGGATCCTTCGCGACAATGAAAATTTATGCTCATTTTCGAAATTGGTAAGCCTTCATTGTTTTGCTGTTAAAGGCAATTTGAAAAAGAGAGTTTTACCAGAGTTTTAGTGATTATGTATATTCATGGTCAAACCAGAATTCTTTATAAGCACCAGCCCTTCAAATTCAATGGAAACGTCATCTCCTGCCTTCTCTTTAGTACTTGCACTCTTAATAGGAGTGTTGGGGCTCACAAGCATTGGCGTATATCTTTCTTTTGGGCCGCCTTCCAAAAAACTTATAGACCCATGGGAGGCTGATGATGATTAAACTGATTTTGGTTTTAGAGCCTTGACTCAATGAATAACTTATTCCGATTAAAATCGGAATAAGTTAAATTTAAAACCTCCTTAATTAGTTCGGCATTATTCCAATAAACAAAATAATATATAGCTAACATAAATTATTGAAGTCTATCATTAAGAACACTCTCTCCACTCTATTCTTCTTAGTTTAATTGTTGATTTATAATAATAAAAAGCTGATTTGGTCATTTAAGAGCATTCATCTCAAAATTTATAGAACCCCATAATAATTTTATTTCTAATTTCAATCAGAATCTTAGAAGACATGTGATTGGTTAGAAAAGCTTTAAAAGCTCGCCTCTCGCTTATTGAAAATCATTTCCAAGCATAAAAAAACGGACAGAGGCAAGCCATTCTGTCCGTTCTAATTGCCCTTAGGAGCCCTATTCAGGCATCCTTGACCACATAGTAATCCTTGGCGTAAAAACTGTTATACCCCTCCTTAGAGCGCCAGCGGAAAAGCACTATGTGGAAAGGGATTACAAACAACGCATGGAAAAAGGTCAATAGGAAGAAGTCCATTGGGACTCCAGGTTGTCCATAAATGGCAAACAGGTGTGTCATAGATTGATTCAGGGAATAGCAGCCTGTACTTAACAGAGCTTGAATCATAATTGACTATTCAAGGTAATAATCTCTAAAAAATTAACGGCTTTTCTTAAAAAAGGCTTCGAAAAATCAAGGATGTACCCATCAGGATCGAAGTAGCTTCAAAAGTCCGTTTAACAAGTCCACTCCCTTTGGTAAGCGAAAGTTGTGCTCCTAAGTAGCCACCGATAAAAGAGCCAAAAATTAACATCGGCAACCATGACCACTTAATTTCTCCTCCTATACCCAGGACGACTGCCCCAGTTGCATTCCAAAAAAGCCCTACCAAAACCAAGGTATATGCCACTGATTGCGAATACGACAGTCCAAACCATCTCACGAGCCATAAGGTCACAAATAACCCTGTCCCTGACGAAAAGGAGCCATTTAAAGCACCTATAACAAACAAAACCAGTCCACCTATAAGACCCCGCAAAAAATCTATGTCGATGGATGCTCTCTTTGTACCAAGATTTGGTCTTTTTATTGAATAGAGGCCAAGACAAGCTGTAAAGAAGCCAAGGCTTGCCGTCCCTAATTCAGCGGGGATAGATAAGGCCATCCGGGCTCCTAACCAGACCCCTGGCAAACCAAATCCCAAAATAAAAAGAACCAAATCAAGCTTAAGATTTTTTTCTTGCCCATGACGTATTCCTGCTCCTAAACCCAAAGCAACACTGGCTATTTTGTGAGTCGCCAACGCTATTGAGAATGGCAGGCCTAGAAGGATTAAGGCGGGCAGTTGAACAAGGCCTGCACCTCCTCCAGCTAATGCAGAGAATAAATTCGCAACAAAAGCAATCAATCCAATAACTAACTGCATAAGAACTGTTTCAAAATCCATATCAAGTCGGAAGAATTCAGTTCTGGACTATGAATATAGTGTGGCCTTCTGTAGGTAAAGGAGCTTACTAGATATCACAACAAAACATAAAGAATTCCATCTTAAAGTATCAGATAAATAGACTTGCCAAGCTTAATAACTGACAAAGCAATCAGGTGATATTGGACAAAATATCTTCCAATTAAAAGTAAATATTAGATTTTGATTTTTTAAAATAAGAACTTTCAAAGAAATCCAATAATAAGCCAGATAAAAGATCTTGAATCTATTAGGATTTAAATGTACTTAATCCAGATCTATACATACACACCTCATTTTTCTTTCGTATCTAAGGCTGCATACTCTTTTCTGATCTGATCAAGAAGTCTCCTCTTCCTTTGAAAGGTAGACTTCTTCTCTCCTTCATCAAATTCATTCCTTTGATCAGGAGTCATATCCATCCATTTCGCAATATCTAAACGATTCTTCCTAGATTTTTTCCTGGCCTTACTAGACTTAAAAAAGAAAAAATATAGAGCTAATGAACTCAGAACAATAAGCAATAAAAAGACCTTCATTTGCGATTTTTAGCGCAACTATTATAATTAGTAAGTAATTTAAAGCTCGGCAAAGTATATTTTGCGAAATACAAACTTTTATTTACAGCCTTAGATTTGACTAATCCTTGCCCTGAGCCTTAAATCCAATCGCCACAATTAAAAAACCTACTTTTTCAATAGGGACTGAGAGAACTGCCAACCTAATGTCAAAAATTCATGTTGGTAATCTGAGAAGGCCCTCAAGAGCAGACCATGATCAGATATAAACTCTCTAACAAGTCTACTTAGGGTTTCTTGTGACGACATATCCCATTGAGCGCCTTCTCTAAATAAGTCTAGAAAGATCCAAATCATAAAAATTCAAAGGTATCATTAGTGATCAGCTTGAAAGTGAGTCCCAGATTGTCAATCCCTTAGCACTGACTTTGACAAATAATTTTTGAGCCAATAGATCATTAATAAGGGTTATATTTTCAATTTTTGTACCGAACCACTAAACCCCACCAAGTAACTGCATCTAACAAGCCAAGATAATGAGACACTAAAAATTTCTTTCTTAACTACCTCACTTCAAGACCAGAGAGAATTAACCAACCAATGCTTTAATCCAGAAAAATTCTAAGGTTTAATTGGTACGACTTGATTCAGAAAGGTCGACGCCCAAACTCTCCAAATTTACAACTCAATAACTACAAATAGTTGCTAATACTTCCAGGGAATCTTTAAAGGTGAAAAGCTTACCTCTCTTTAATACCCCTAGATATACCTAATGACTACAATCATATAGCTTGCTATCAATTAAATTAGCTACGCAAATAAGTCAATAAGATGTCCCAATCAGAATCAGGAACTATAAATTCATTTGCATTGGAAGAATCTCTATCGCGATGCAGGCTCTTAAGTCGCAATTGTCCACTACGTGCTTCATTGTCACCTATAACAATCGCCCAGGAGGCCCCACACCGATCGGCTCTTTTAAATTGCTTGCCGAATGAGCCCCCAGAACTATCCAATTGAACAGCTAATCTTTCTCCTCTCAATCGACGTGCTAAAACAAGAGCCTTTTTTTCAGCTTCGTCACCTCTATTCACAAGGTAAACGTCTGGGGAAGATCCTCCAGACATCGAATCACCTAAAAGCATCATTAAACGTTCCATACCAATTGCCCAACCAATTCCAGATGTTGAAGTGCCGCCCAATTCCCTTACTAAGCCGTCGTATCTACCACCTCCACAAACAGTAGCCTGAGAACCTAGTTGGCTACTAGTTATTTCAAAGGCAGTATGACAGTAATAATCAAGCCCTCGAACCAATCTAGGATTAATTTTAAAGGGAATCTCAAGAGCCTTCAGTGCAAGCTGAACAGCAGTAAAACGTTCCGAGCTTTCATTACAAAGAAAATTTCCCAGTGTTGGAGCATCCAACAGCAACGCCTGAGTATTTGGATCTTTACTATCAAGAATACGCAATGGGTTGATTTCCACGCGCTTTTTTGAATCGCTATCAAGCAGTTCAAACCTATCTTGAAGCCACTCAATCAATTGCTTTCGATAAGTAAGCCGGTCTTCTTGTGTGCCAAGAGTATTCAGTTCAAGCACTAAATCCTTCAACCCTAAAGATTTCAATAAATCCCAAGCGACAGAGATTACCTCAACATCAGATAGAGGTGAATCCATTCCCAAGCATTCCACTCCAATTTGATGAAATTGTCGTTGACGACCAGATTGAGGGCGTTCATAACGAAACATTGGTCCGCTATACCAGAGTCTTTGCTGTCCCTGATTCAAAAGACCATGTTCTAAAACTGCACGTACAACAGACGCAGTTCCTTCAGGCCGCAAAGTGCAAGACCTATTCCCACGATCTGAGAAGGTATACATTTCTTTCCCTACGACATCAGTAGCTTCACCAATGCTTCGTAAAAAAAGGTCAGTAACCTCTAAAAGAGGTGTTCTGATTTCCTGAAACCCTGCTCGATAGAACTGCTCACGCATCGCCAATTCAACTGCGTGCCATTGTTGAGACTGTGTTGGCAGGATATCAACCATGCCTCTGAGACTTTGGAGCTGATTCACAAGAGAAGTTCTTTCAAGTTGATTGTGCCTGAGAGAGAGAAAAAGTAGATGACAAAATACATATTCACATGGATCCTGTACAAAAGAGAAAGACTTACGACTTAGTTGGAGGACTTATGTGAAAGAGACTATCCAACTTAGAGAACACGCCTAGCACAATTACATCCTAATTATAGATATATCAGAAGTTCATGTTGAGGGACATGAAAACTGATTCAAAAGACTTACTAAGTTTTAGTATTGGAATAAAAAGAGCTTTTAATTACTAAAGTAGTCAATTCTTTTAAGAAAGCTACTGGAGTGAGGATTCGTTACAAAGTCGCTGATCGTCATAGCAGAGACACTGCCATAAGATTAGGCAAGCTAACATGGTAAGAAACGATTGATCAAAACAGAAATATCCTAAATAGAAATCTGTTTTGACACCTTGATAAAACACAAATATAATCTGAATATTCATCAAACAAGCCTTATATTAAGTTAATCAATATCAATTGATTAACTTTCTCCTCATAAGCAAAAAATGCTAAGAATCCTATGTTTTTATCTATTAATAAAGCTTTCTGACCGTACTTAGTTATTCCTAATGAATAAGTCCAAAAGCAAAATGCCAATGAAGAGTTTGAAATCGCCCTTAAATCAAAGGCCTATTTTCAGCAGAAATCTAAATCTCGCTATTCAAAAGTTATCCAACAAGAAAAGGCTCATCTATCTCAGCCTTTTAATTGTTGCTACTGCAGGAAATTGGACACCATCTCCAGCCTCTGAAAAAGAAAGTCTGAAGATTCTTCAAGAGACTAATATTGTTAAGAAAGACAGCCAAAGTAATTTTAATGATAAACAATCCTCACTCCTCTCTGAGGACAATGTAATAACACAAAGCAATCAAAAGATACACTGGGAATTAGTCACAGATACAAAAGATTATGAAACGTCAGCCAAAGAAGAGCACCTAATAGTTGAGAAAGAAGTACCATTGAGATTGCAAGAAGAACCTCAAACAAAGCAAAACTCCGGTAGCGAAGAAATTATTTGGGAGCTGACAAATGATGAGTATTGGAATGATGCAACATATCCTGATCAATTAGCATCTCCCCCCTCTCTTCAAGGGATGAATCGCTCAATTGCATTTTCAAATGGTGCAATTGGACCAGATATTGGATGGAAGGTGCCTAATGGCTTTCGCTGGAGTGAAAGATTAGCTGGAAATTTGTCTGCCAGAGGTTTTAGTAGACGTAAAGGTGATACGTCTTTCTTTGGCTGGAATGGCGGAGATGGAACGGCACAAATCCACTACAATATTTTTCAAAGAGACGCTTGGAGTTTTGGAATAAATTCTTCCATGAGGAGTGTTTATGAAGGCAATTCACATTCAGGTGGGGGGACTGCTATTGGAGAAGGGCTATCGAGTGGATTCAGGATTGCAAAGTCAATAGGTGACACTGCTGGAATTGCCTTTGGTGGAGAACAAATATTTCAATGGGACGCCTTTACTGATACTGGGCGCAACTTTTATTTGATGGGAAGTAAAGGCTGGTGGTTAAATGATAAGAATGACTATCCGCTATTTATTGCTAATGGCGGTTTTGGAACAGGTAGATTTGCCAATAATCGTTCATGGGACAATCCCTTCCGTTTTGCTTGTATTTATGATGTGCAAAATAAAGTGCTTAGCTATGCAATTGACAATGATTTATGTTGGTCCCCAATTGGCACTACAAGTATAATAATCAACAAAAACTTGGGAGCTTTCCTTGAATATAATGCTGGCAATGCACTAATAGGAACATCATTTTCTTTTTTCAATAATTCATTAATACCAACAACACTTACATGGGGGATAAAGGTTGCAAGTCATAATGAGCTAAAAGAAATGGACGAGCTAACTTGGTTTTTCCGAACAAGTTTTGCCTTCTAATTTAGTGCAAAAAATTATGAGGCAATAAGTCCAAAACTATCAGATATTAAAAATATTCACTGCAAATTTATTTCAACTTAGCAAAATCATCATCAGAAGCTTATTAATAAATATAATCTAACCCTAAATTGTGTAGGCTTTGTTTATATTTAATACTGTAGGTTAAAAAATTATCAAAAAGAAAACTATGCATCTAAAAAAGCGCTTAAATTAATTTCTCTTTCTTGAATCAATTTGCAAGAGATCTTTAACGCGTTGCACTTGACTAGCAACTTGCGGATCACTAGATAATTTCTTTTCTATCTGCTCAATTGCATACATAACAGTAGTGTGATCTTTGCCCCCAAATGCATCACCTATACGAGGCAAACTCAAATTTGTTCCATGTCTCATTAAATACATACCAACCTGACGAGCTTGGCTGACTGGGCGCCTACGGCTAGTACTACGCATCTCTTCTGATGTAACTCCAAAAACTTCAGAAACTTTCTGGATTACTTGTTGTGGAGTGACCTCAACCGATCTACCACTTGGGTCAAGCATAGGAGCCACAGACTCAATCGTCATTGGGAGGCCAGTAATAGAGGCGAATGCGACTGCCCTAGTAAGAGCTCCCTCAAGTTCACGAATATTGGAAGTAAAACGTCCTGCAATGAATTGAATTAACTCTCTTGGCAACTTCATCCTTTCTTGCTCTGCCTTCTTCTGCAAAATGGCCATTCTGGTTTCCAAGTCTGGTGCCTGTATATCAGCAATCAAGCCCATCGAAAATCTTGATATCAATCGTTCCTGAAGACGAGGAATCTGATTAGGAGGTCTATCACTCGCTATAACAATTTGTCGGCCAGCTTCGTGCAAAGCATTAAAAGTATGAAAAAACTCTTCCTGCGTATATTCTTTACCTTCGATAAATTGAATATCATCAACAAGAATCAAATCAGCTGCTCTATACCGATCTCTAAAAGCCTGCATTCCGTCCTTCCTAATCGCAAGAATCAAGTCATTAGTAAAAGTTTCAGTTGATACATATGAAACCTTTGCGCTTGGATCAATTTCCAAGCGGTAATGACCAATAGCCTGCATTAAATGTGTTTTACCTAGGCCAACTCCTCCACATATAAATAAAGGATTAAATTCACGCCCAGGGGCTTCTGCTACAGCCAAAGCTGCTGCATGGGCCATCCGGCTATTGGGACCTACAACAAATCTCTTGAAAACATATCTCAAATTCAACCCTGGTATCGTCTTCTTAGGAGCATTAATTGATTGAAAATTATCTTTAGGGGGAGATAAAGAAGGCGAGCCTAAAACTCCTGAAGGCATAGTTGTCTTTGGAAGTGCCACCTCCTCCTGCGCCAAGACTTTCACTCGAACCGGTTGACCATGAATTTGTGCTGCGACCTCTGCAATGGTTTGAGAGTAGTTTTTTCTCAACCAATCACTTGAAAAACTATTAGGAGCTTGGATAACCAAAACCCCATCTGAGAAATCCCTACATCGTGCAGGACGTATCCAAGTTTCAAAGGTAGGTTTACTCAAATTTTGTTGAAGGGCTCCCTGAACCTTGCTCCACAACTCATTGCCCTTTGGCACCACCTTTTTTTGAAATAGGAAGTTGAATCTAAACACTCCTTGGCAAGAGGTCTTTTTTTTATAAAAGATTGAATTAAATAGGTTTGGAAGCTTTGTGTCTTTTCAAAGCCTTCTTTCAAGGGATTTAGCCCAGAACACTTCGTAATATTGGATTTTTTCCCTATGTCTTTGAGTACTGCAAATGAAACGAAGAGTTACGCAATGATCAAATCCAAATATTTAACGATTGGGTTTCAGGCCTCTACTTACCCCAAGGTAGCTACCCATTGCCTAAAGTAAACCTTCTTTTGAGTAAGAAAAATTACACCTCACCTTAATTAATTTTTACTTAATTCTTGATTTACAGTTATCTATGAAACATTCAATAACGTATTAAGGTCTAACAGTCAGTAATCAGTTAATAACTCAGATTAATGTGATTAACAACCTAAAAGCAACAAAGCATATCAAGCCAAAAGCTACTCTTATTATGATGTCTAGGTGGCCTGCAGTAGGACGTTGCAAAACCAGGCTTGCGAAAAGTGTTGGTTCTGAGAATGCAGCTTGTATTCAAAATAAACTCATAAAACACACAATCTCTGTAGCCAAAGAGCTTGAAGAGAGCAATTTAATCGAGGTACGTCTTGCTTTCTCAGGTATATCCTCTAAAGCTGCGAAAAGGTGGGGTTTAGAAAATGGATTAAGACAGGTTTTTCCTCAAGGAGAAGGAAGTCTTGGCCTGCGAATGAAAAGACAGGTTTTACTTAATCAAAAATCACGGCAGAAAAAAAATCCAGGAAGGGGCACAATACTGATAGGCACTGATCTCCCAAGTCTTTGCAGGCTTGATCTGATAGAAGCTATTGAAGCATTGGAAATGCATGAAATTGTTCTAGGGCCTTCTTTAGATGGAGGATATTGGTTGATTGGTTTTTCAGGAAAATTATTAGATCCAATAGTTAATTGGCCATTCGCAGGAATACCTTGGGGGACTAATCGAGTTTTACAGGAAACGTTAAGATCAGCCCGTCGGGAAAATGCTAGATATAAATTATTAAATGTCCAAAATGATATTGACACAATAGAAGATCTAACCTCATGGCAAGGCTAAATCAAACATTAAGCATTGTTATACCCACTATTAATGAAGCCAGTCGATTATCACTGTTAATTGCCGATCTAAACCGTTGGCATCATCACCTAGAAATTTGCATTTGTGATTCACTTAGCTCTGACCTTACAACTTTTATCGCCGAACTAGCCGGAGCAAAGGTTGTCAAGGTAAAAGAAGCCAATCGCGGGGTCCAACTACATAGTGGGTCATGTAACACAACTGGAAATTGGATCTTATTTCTTCATGCTGACTGTCGAATGCCTAAAAACTGGGAGGAAGTCATCTCAAGAAAAATCAATGAACCAACTTCCAAAGATTACGCTTGGTTCTTTGATTTTAAAACCCAATCCAAAAGTATCGAGTTCAATTTATTGGAACTTGCAGTAAACATGAGGAGTCATTTATTCAGCCGTCCTTACGGTGACCAAGGCTTATTAATAAATAGAGACTTATATGATCAAATAGGTGGCTATAGACCTTTACCTATAATGGAAGATCTAGACTTAATAGAAAGGCTTTCAAAAGAAGTTAAAATCAAAAGTCTTGGAATCCCTCTATATATTGATAATCGTCGTTGGGCAAATACTAATATCATTACACAAGCATGGAAGAATGCGAATCTTCGAAGACGCTGGCGAGCTGGAGAAAGTTCAAAAAGTCTTGTCATCGAATATTACAAGAATTAAGTACATTTAAAAATAGAATGATAAAGAAATTAAATCTTAATTAAGCCCGGTTTGCCTCTCATGAAAATATGGTTATTTTCCAATAAGTATTAATTTGCATACCAAAAAGCACAACGATTCCCCTTCGGCTCCAATACCCAACCTTGACTTAAGTAAAAAGCAACTACCCCAGGATCTGCAAAAAGTGTAATTCTCGTCACACCAATATCCCTAAGTGACTGGTTGACATAATTCATTAGCAATTTACCCAACCCAACGCCTTGATATATAGGATTTATTGCCACATCCCATATTGTAGCTTCAAGTACACCATCCCCAGTACACCTAGCGAAGCCAATCAGCCTAGGGAAAGCAGGGTCATGTCGCCATAAACCTACCTTTAACAAACTATTCTCAAGTGCAATTCTTACTTTTGACATTGGTCTTTGACTCCAACCAACTGACTGAAGTAACTGTTCCAGTTCAATTAAATCAAATGGTTTTGTTTGACTAAAAACCAGAGACATATTCTTATTGGGAGATGGGCATTGACATGCATCTTTTCCGTAAATTTCCAGAAGCTCCTTTTGAGTTAGGCAACAGCTACTCATAAAAATGTTCCCTCACATATTTTTGCCTTGGGTCGATAATAATTCTGAAAGTTTTCTTCTATCAAAGTTCTGCTAACCCTCTTTCTTGCAGCTCAGCCAATTGTGAATAAAGACCACCTAGATTTCTAAGCTCTTGATGAGTTCCTTCTTCTATAAGCTTTCCACTCCTCAAAACCAAAATTCGATCAGCTGACTCAACAGTTGCAAGTCTATGTGCAATAACAATAGCGGTTCTCTTTGCAAGTAAACGGTCTAAATCCCTTTGCAAAGTCGCTTCTGTGGAAGGATCCATAAAAGCTGTTGCTTCATCCATTATCAAAACTCTAGGGTTCCTAATAGCCACTCTTGCAACAGATAACAATTGTCTTTCTCCTGAAGATAAATTACCACCACGTTCTCTTAATTGAGTTTGAAGACCATTTGGCAGCCTATTTAATAAACTATCTAATCCAAGGTCCCTACATATTTCTTTCAAGCGATCTTCTTTAATAGCCTTGTCAAGGCGAAGGTTATCACTAACATTACCACTAAACAAAAAAGTATCCTGAAGCACTACACCTAATTGTTTACGCAAATAAGAGATTGGAAGATCTCTTATATTTTGTCCATCAATATAAATTTTTCCACTCTGAGGTTCATATAGCCTGCAAAGTAATCTGATCAATGTTGTTTTCCCAGAACCAGTTGGACCAACAAGTGCAACATTTTCTCCTGGTTTAATTCTAAAGCTTAAGTCTCTAAGAATTGGTTCATCAGGCCTATAAGCAAAATTAACATTTTCAAAAATAACTTCACCCAGCTGGTGAATGGAAGAAGTGTTATTAGCTTCGTGAGAAATACTCTTCAGAGGTATTTTGTCAGATATCTCAATCCGTTCTTCAAGTAATTCACCAATTCTTTCAACAGCGGTTAGTCCTCCTTGTATTTGTGTAAACCTTTCAGCAAGCTGTCTTAGTGGCTCAAACAATCTCTGTGAGTACAGAATAAAAGTTGTAAGAGTTCCTAATCCAAGAGTTCCTGCAGTAACCATCAATCCGCCCAAGGCAAGAACCAAAGCAATTGCTGCCAATGAAACCCATTCAATAAATGCAGAAATACTGCTGTCATAGAAAATGGTTCCATTTACAGCCTCCCTATATATCATTCCAGTGCTGTTAAATTTCATAGCATTAGTCTTTTCTCTACGAAACATTTGAACAACCTCAAGACCTTGCAAGTTTTCTTGAAAATCTGCATTGAGTTGTGATAGTTCCTCTCTTACTCGGTAGTTAGCTCGTCTATAACGTCTTTGAAGCCAGAGAATTAGAATAGTAACAGGTATTTGAGTCAATAAAAGTAATATTCCAAGACGCCATTCTACTATAAGCATTGTAATTGCTATAACTAAAAGGCTAACAAAGTCTGCCAAGATTCCAACTGCACCACTTCCAAATACCTCAGCTAAAGCATCTACATCGTTAGTAAGTCTCGTTAATAATTTACCAACTGGCATTCTGTCATGAAAACGTAGAGACAATGACATTGAATGTGAAAAAAGATCATCCCTAATACGCGCCGTAAGTCTTTGCCCTACTGCCTGAATGTTGTATGTCTGATAACCCTGTAAAAACAATCTGAGCAGAACAGAAATTAACAACACACCTATCAACAACCTTATTGCATTTTTAAGTGGCAACTGATTAAGCACATCAAAAGTTGCTTCCCCTCTCAAGACACTTATCGCCTGACCTACCAATAACGGTTGAATTGCGCCAGCTAATGCAACTGGAACAAGAATCAAAAGGATTACGATTAATCTTTTTCTGTCTTGACGTAAATAACGTCCTAAGCGTCCTACACGTCGGAAATCATTTGAAACCATTAACCTTTTAATGATATTAATTGATTTTGCTTTCGAATTGCTTCAACCATAGAGTGAATCTCTCCTCGATCCAAACGCAATGCAAGTGGATTGCCAACCAATCGAGCAGTGGAATGAAAAAGTTCATGTATTTCCACTAATCCATTATCTCTAAGAGTGCGGCCTGTAGCAACCAAATCAACGATCGCCTCAGCCATTCCAGTGATTGGCCCAAGTTCAACTGAGCCAGTGAGATGAACAAGTTCAACAGGAAGGTCTAGCTCATTAAAAAATGATCTTGCACAATGTGTAAATTTGCTAGCAATCCTGCAATGTGGTGGCAAATCTGTAACTCGAGCGTAACCACTATTTGCCTTTACAGCTACAGCCATATGACAACCACCAAAACTAAGGTCAACTAAATGAGCGACTGGCATTTGGTGCTCTTTCAACACGTCATATCCAACAACGCCTAATTGTGCCTGACCAAAAGCCACATAAACAGGGACATCACCGTTTCGCACCAGAAGTGCCCTCGCTCGCCCACAAACAGAAGGGACCATTAACTGCCGATTACCCGCTTCTAAAACTGTTGAGAAATCCAGCCCCGCTTTTGCAAAGCGAGTTACTGAATCCTTGAGCAAAGCTCCTTTGGCTAGCGCAACTGTAATCATTGATTAACCCATCAAATTAACTCTAACTATTTACCTTCCATTTACAGCCATGGACCAGAAAAAAAACAGTTGCTCAATACATGGTATCCCTGTCTTAAAAGACAACATCATCTGGATATGGATTAAAGGAAGCGAAGCGGTAGTAATCGATCCTGCGGTTGCAGAACCTGTAAAGGCATGGCTCAAGAAAGAACAGCTCAACCTAAAAGCAATTCTTCAAACCCACCACCATGATGATCATATCGGCGGAACAAAAGATCTACTAACACAATGGCCCAAGGCCTCAGTTGTCGCTGCAAAAGCTGACCTAAATCGAATACCATTCCAAACTATTTCAGTGATGCATAATGACAAATTACAATTAATGGGATCTCAAATAGAAGTTTTAGATATAGCTGGCCATACAAGCGCCCATATTGCTTATTACATCCCACCTAAAAAAGGAGTATCCATAAAACCCACACTCTTTTGTGGGGATACACTATTTGGAGCAGGTTGCGGCCGCATTTTTGAAGGGTCAACTAAAAAAATGTATAAGTCAATTCAACTAATTAATAAACTCCCCGAAAACACACAAATATATTGTGCCCATGAATATACGAAGTCAAACCTAAAGTGGGCAATGGCAATCCATCCCGAGGACTTATTACTGAAGGAGAGATTAAAAGATGTAGAAACAAAGTTGAAAAAAGGGTTATTAACTATTCCAAGTAGCATTAAAGAAGAAAGAAAAACAAATCTATTTCTAAGAGCTATAAATGTCGATGAGTTTACTAAGTTAAGACTACATAAGGATAATTGGAAAGAATAGACAAAGAAAGATAAACCAATCCTCTAAAGGAATCCAAAGGCTCACAACTTTTTGCCTAAGAAAAATTTTGTGGATTCAACTGTAAGCTATGAAAAGCACATTTTCACCTAAGAATAAACCTCATTCACGCTTATGAGTTCCTCTAACACAAAAACAGTTTTCACAAAACTTGCTCCAGCACCAGTCGGCCCATATAGCCAAGCCGTAATTGCTGGCGAATGGCTTTATTGTTCAGGTCAAATTCCATTGGACCCATCAAGTGGGCTGTTGATAGGGAATGGCAATATAGAAACAGAGACCAAACAGGTGATTAGCAATCTAAAGGCAGTCTTAAATGCCGCAGGAGCTAAGCCCTCTCAAGTTGTCAAAACAACTATTTATCTTGTAGATCTAAGTGATTTCGAAAAAGTTAATTTGATTTATGCCGAAACTTTTTTGAATGACAAAAGTCCAGCAAGAGCTTGTGTTCAAGTTGCAGCACTGCCAAAAGGTGCTCGCGTCGAAATTGATTGCATCGCATGGCTAGGCTAAGCCAAATGAAATCCAACAATCAATCAAATAACAATCTAAAGAATCAATACTATTAGGAGTTCTTTCATAGAGCCTTAAATTCATAAAAGCAATAAGCTTTACGAAGATTGAATCTCAACATCTCCCTAGTTCCAAAGAGTCCAAAGCTTATCGCTTCCCAAGGCATTGAGCTCATTGGTCGAAATGTTAAATGCGAGCCGAGCCGACGATTGTCTAAATTAAGTATCTAACTGCTAATAATTATGCCTACGGCCAAGCTGACCATAGGGGAGCTAGAGGCTGGCTATCCGCTTTATTGCAAAGCACTTAGGCGCCTTCTTCAGGAAGGACGCAGTGCGAAGGAAATCCAGCGCACTGTTTGTTGGAGCCACCTAGAAACACTAAATCGGTGCCTACCGGGACGCTACAAAGCCCCTTCATATCTAATGGTCTTAATAAAACGCGACCTTGAGCAACCAAAAGAAGAAGATTCTGGCATTTAAGAAAAACCAACTATTGAAATCATTCCTTTAATTTTTGGGTCAAGTCATGTCCCTCTATTTCTCCTTGAAACACCCTGCTGCTCTTAATATCCGATTCTTCTAGAGTCATAAGGTCTTCTCGAGTCAACAAATCTTCCTTTCTCTCAAAAAGCCGGTTTGCCTGCCTTAGTCGCATCCTATCTAGAGCATTGCGAATAGAGCGAGCATTTGCAAAGAAAGGAAGATTGCGACGTCGTTCTATATATGATTCAAAGCAAATAGATGCTTCCTTACTAAAAGAGTAATTCTGCTCCGATAAAAATAATCTGGCTATTTTCATCAACTCTTCATTGTTATAATCAGGGAAATCAATGTGATGAGCAACTCTTGAGTAAAGACCAGGGTTAAAGCGGTAAAACTCATTCATTTGATCCTTATATCCAGCAAAAATAACCAAAAACCCATCTCTTTGGGCTTCCATCTCTTGCAATAAAATCTCAATAGCTTCAGCACCATAATCTCTTTCATTACCAGACTTATAAAGATAATAAGCTTCATCAATAAAAAGCACACCACCTTGAGCTCGCTTAATCATTTCCTTTGTCTTCGGTGCTGTATGACCAACATATTGACCAACAAGATCATCTCTAGTAACAGTGACAACATGTCCTTTACGTAAATAACCAAGCCTATGCAATATCTGTGAAATTTTTTTTGCAACAGTTGTCTTCCCAGTACCTGGTCGCCCTGTAAAAGACATATGTAAAACAGGCTTTGTAGTTGCAAGATCTAAATTTTGTCTAGCTCTTTCTACCAATAACAAAGCAGCAATTTCTCTAATACGTGTCTTAACTGGATTCAATCCAACTAATTCATGATCTAACTGTTCAAGCACATCAGAAACGCCAGAGTCAACATATTCAGCAGAAAGATCAATCGAGGAGTCCATCAATCTCAGATGCAAATTTGTATTCAGAATCAGTAATCGTCGAGTCCTTTTCCTCACTCTCTGGACGAAGAGTAATATTCACATATTTTTTCCCAAAACTAATATCTGGGAAAACTTTTCTTGACTCACTTAATTCGCCAAGGCGATCCAAAAAATCTCTTGTATTTGTATAGGATTCAAACTCAAAGCGCCTTTCTAGGCGAACAGGTCGTTGCCTTAGCTCCCACTTATCCATAAAAATTGATCCCGATCTTTACCTGCTGAACTTAGACCACCCATAGAAAAAGTTAATATAGAGCGATCTAACTAAACAGATAAAGCAAAAGATTAGTAGCGTCGCTTAGCGCCACTCGGGCTCAAAACTGGTTCAACTTCTACGTGAGGCCGAGCAATGATGTGAGCAGCGACAAGTCCATCACCAACACGCTCACAAGCATCCGCTCCTGCCCGAACTGATGCATTCACAGCGCCAGTCTCTCCACGTACCATCACTGTGACATAACCACCACCGACATATTCTCTGGAAACAAGAGCGACTTCAGCAGCTTTTGTCATGGCATCAGCCGCCTCAATAGCAGGTACCATCCCACGAGTTTCTATCATCCCAAGAGCAATTCCATAAACAGGCATAGGTTCTAATGACAAAGTCTTAGAGGCTCCTGTAGATGAGCCTCCCTGCCCAGCAGAACTTTTAGAGCCTTTTAAAATCCCTCTTTTTTGATCGGAATTATTATTTTTCTGAGCTTTTGTAGTCTTACTTGCAGTTTTGTTAGTTTTTTTTGTCGTTGAGACTGGGGACACATCAACTGTTTGATTTGATGCCTGGGGTAAAGGTGATGATGATGAATTAGTCATTGGAGTTAATCGATAATTAATAAAGAAGCAAGGAAATCAAAAGCAACTATCCATCTGGGGGCCAGAAATCAATAATTCCACCAATTGTCAAATCTGTTTGGACGTTTGGATCAGGGCACGCAAATCTGGCCGCAGATCCACTTGCTGTAAAAACCCAATTACCTTCTCTAGCTCCAACTGGATCAACAGCCACCAAGTCCTTACCACTGGTATTTCTCAGTATTCTTAAATGCATATGCCCTAAGCCCTCAACTCTTTGAGTGCAAACCAAACGACCCTTCACTTGCATTATTTCCATTATCCAGGACCTCTAGAAGAGCTTTTCTGAGCATCAGGATCCCAATGATCAATTATGCCCACAATTGTTAAATCACTTGGATAAGATTTGCTGCCAGCAGCCTCTCTAGCTGCAGAACTGCCCACACAAATAACCCAATCATCTGGCTTGCAACCAACTGCATCTACTGCAACTTTTTTTGAGCTGCCATCTAATACAACTTGTAGATGTTTATGCTCAAAACCAGGAATACGATTGGTTGAAACAAGCGGTTTAAGAACCTTACAAATAATCATGTCAGTGTTCCTCCTGAACTGAAGGATCGAGGGAGGACCCTACAACCTCTGCTGATTTTCTTTGATCGCGATCTCGCACAGTTAAGAGAGTATGTAATAAACCATTATCTATTAAATCTCGATAACGAATTGCAATCGCATCATCAACTCTTTTACAGTCAGCTATCGCACGTTCTCTAGCCCCTGGAACATTACCTGAATAATCAAAGCGAATCACTACGGGAATTGGGAGATCATTAGAAACATTCAGTCCTTTAAAAATCTTAACTCCAACGTCTAGGTCTGGAGAGCCTTCCTCGACTGTATCCAAATGGGCAAAATAAGTGAGATTCCTTAAATGGACCTCTTTAAAGCCAATCCCTACTCCAATAAAACGTTCGGCATGTCCTGCATCTAAATATTGCCCACCATGTAGTTGTCGAACGTAATCTATTTGCGAAAAATTATTGACAATAAGTCTAGTAATGAAAGCAATCATACCCTCTTCAGCCCTATCAGGTGACGCCCCCTCAACTATTTCGGAAATTCTTTTCATTGCTTTTTCTTTTGATAATGATTGAGTCTCTTGATAGATATCTAGAGCTGAAATCCATTTATCAAGGGCAATCTCGCTATTCGAAGAGGGAACATGGACTCGTATTGCATCAGTATCAGTATCAAGTCCAATCAATAGAAGGTCCACAGATGCCCCACAGCAAAAACTATTTTCAATCGCCTCACGAAAATGAAGCAACCTTTTATAACCTTCAGAAGCAGCCATGGCATCATCACTACCGTGTGCCGCACAGCCCTGATGCAAAGGGTCAACAGAACTAAAGTGATAAGTAACTATCTTTAAATAGCGAGTTGGTTCTGTAGAAAAATTAGGCTTTCCTTCTCTATATCGACGATGCTCCGTCTTAATCCACCTATTAACAGTTTGCTCAACATCAAATAATGCTCCTGCATGAGAGCGCCTCCGAACAGCACTAAAAGGTAGACGTAATACATAAGATATAGTGTGAGCTAATCGGCCATCTGAACAAGGAGTGATATCCAAAAGGTGGAAGCCACATTTCTCAAGGAAAGTTTCGAAATTTTTTGACTCAAAACTCCCTTCTGAGCCTTGTAGAGGATCTAGATCAAAAAATTGATCACTAACCTGTTGATGAGATTGAAATACACACCAAGCAAACAATGCTCTCATATCAAGAGGTCTAATCCAGGCCTTCTTTAAAAAGTGCTCAGGCAAAGGATATCCCAATTCCGAAGAACTTAATTTCTGTGCTCGATCAACAAAATCCCGCTCATGTTGATATTCAGAAATCCTTTTTAATAATGGAGTAATCCTCTCAAACTTTTCTTTTACACCTCTCTCATAACCATGTAAGTGTTTATTAGCTACTTCATTTGTAAGTGGATGAAGAGAATCAGTATCAAAACTTGGTGATTCAGCAGACAACTGAGGTTCTTGTGATGAACTAAAACGCTTTCTTGGGGCTGTAGGGCCCATAAAGCGATTATTAGTTTTGGCCAAATTTCTATAGGCCATTAATTACTTAACCTCTCGCTCCACCAGAGAAAGTGACCAGCTGGCCCTCTCGAGTATTTCCACTAGAACCTGTTATAAGAAAATCTGGTTCCATAATCTTCTCATTCCTCTTGAACTGAGCAGTAGGCATGGCATTCATGAGGCCTGGACGAGTTGGATTGCGACGACGTGCAGACACTCCTTCTGTACCAGTAACAGTTTCACCTCGAGCCCAATCATCACCAGTGATATTTAAACCAGCTGACTGACCTTCTCCTGTAATACGTGAAGTTGGACGCGCAACTTCTTCGTTATTTAGTTTCTCATCTGAGGGCGCAGGTTTGAACTGTCGTTTCTTATTGTCAAATCGAAACTGCTCGGTACCAGTAACTTTCTCTACAGCCATATCGAAAGGACCTGTGATTTTGGATCCATTCTCATAACTAGTACCAGTTACACCAGAAAGCTGTTCACGTGCAACATGAGCAGCTCTTGCTGGGGATTGAACAGTAAATTGAGTCCCAATTCCTAAACTAGAGTTATTGGAGTAATCATCACTACCAACAGGAGCCTTTGAACCACAAGCTTGAACTAAATGGTCTTTACCCACATAAGGGGTTCCTGTCAAAGCTTCACAAGCCCCTTTGGTTGCACCTGTCATAACACCACCTAGACCAGGTTGTTGACCGGTAAGAGAAGCAGCAGGAGTACCAACCCTATTAGGTGTCCTTTGTTGGATCTCATCAACTGAAGAAGTGTTACACCAACTTCCAGCTTGTTCTATCCCCGCATATGGAGTACCAGTAACCGCTTTGCAGGTTCCTGGCTCATCCCCAGTTACAAGATTTGACCGTCCTGTCATTGTACCGCTAACAGCCTGAGCCTTATTAGTTGTACTTAAGCCCACTTTTGCAGCTTCAGGAGTAGGCTTCCCTCCACAAAAGGCCTGATACTGCTGAGAGCCTATATATTCATCTCCTGTAATACGCTTACATGTTCCAGATTCATTCCCAGTAACAGATTGAGCACGAGAAACATTAGTACCAGTTACACCTGCACCTCGAAGAGTATTAAAAGAGCCAACTTTTTCAGCTGGTCTACCTTCAGGTAGTGGGTCAGCGCCCAAATATTGATCTCCTGTAAGACTTCTATTTGATCCAGCCTCATCACCTGTTACGTTTCCAGAGCGTCCAACCATCACTCCACTGACCTTACGGCCATCAAGAGTCAGACTCTGGCCTACTTTGCGAGGGGATGATTGAACTTCGCCACAGTACGAAGTGGTTTGATTAGCAGAAATATACTCAGTACCAGTCAACCTCTTGCAAGTACCAGGCTCGTCCCCTGTAACTTTCTCAGAACGACCTACTTCGTTTCCTGTGACGCTATTGCCATGAGTTGTGCTGGTAACTGCAACTTTTGAAGGTTGGCTAGGAATTGGGGCTGATTGACAAAAAGTATCAAAGACTTCTGAGCCCAAATACTGAGTACCTGTAACCGATCTACAAGTACTTGCCTCATTCCCAGTAGTCTTAGTGGATCTATTAGCTTGAGTTCCTGTTACAACCTGGCCAGAAATAGTCTCACTAATACCAACTTTCCAATGAGCATCGGCATTAGCAGCTTGCTTAGAGCCATTTTTATTAGGGCCACAAGGACGAGAGGTCCCAGAACGTTTGGACCCAGTTGCACCACTCTTGCTACGAAGCTCACGAACTCTCTGTGAAAGCTCTCTACTACTCAACTCAGGATCTCCTTGTCGAGCTACTGAAGCTGCGGAAGTTGGTTGTTTACCTGCCGTCTTTCCATGTTTTGATTGGGCTTCACGACGTGCCAAAACAAGTGATCGACTTGTATTTTGTATTGGCCTTCTTTTTGTGGTTGAACGACGCCCATTACTTTTGGCCATCAATTCAGTAGTTCTAGAAGAACCAGCCGAAAAACTTGGGGAGAGACTAGGTTCTTGATCCCTCTCTTTACAGTCATCGCAGCAATATTTTGTTATAGGAGTCGTTGATAAAGATTCTGAAGCAGAGTTCTTAGCAACATCAACCCTCGTCCGATCCTTACTACTATCTGCTGTCTTACCTCGACGGGAAAGGGCTTCTCGTCGAGCAAGTACTAATTCACGGCTTGGTTGACTAACTCGCTTGATATTTCTATTAGAAGATTTATGGGTATTTGAACTTAACGAGGAGGTTTCAATAGCTTGTGAAGAGCTTTGTTTTTTAGGCCTCACAAAAGACGTCTCGGTTCTAGTAGCACGAGAATCCTCTGCTGAGCGAACTCTATTTTCAGTCGAACTGTTGACAGCAATTGCCTTCTTCCCTCCTTGACTAAGAGCCTTTCGGCGCTCAAGGACTAGTTCGCGACTGGATTGTTTTGCCATGTCTACCCGATAAGAACGTCGTAAATAAAGAAGAGGTAAATCTTCTCTATGGGAAATTAAATAGCCTCGAAAATTTTTTCGAGGCTATAAATCAAATCGCTAACTAGCGACCTTCGAAGACCACAAAGCAAGTACCTTGGCTTTGGGTGTAAGCGTCATAACCAACCATTCGAACATGGTGATCAGGATATGCACGATGGCAAGCCTCTAATTCACTGACAACTACATTCAAATCCTTCTCGCCAAAGAAAGGAAGCTTCCAATAAGACCAATAGGTCTGCATGGATCCGCTTGGATGAACGTGTTCAATGACAGGGCTCCAACCCTGAGCAATGATGTAGGCAATTTGGTCGTAAATTTCGTCCTGGGACATCGGCGGTAAGAAGCCGAAGGTTTCCAGGGTGGCGACTGTTTGATAGTCACCAACTGTGCTCTGGAAAGGCATGGTGAACGTTGAATTAAGAATGTTTAAGAGCCGATACGATAAAGCGGCTACTGAAATTAAGAAGATATAGCTACTAAGAGGAGATAGAACTCCCCTTATTAACTATTTATTGTACGTCAAGCTTATCGACTGTGTCGAATTCAAACTTGATCTCCTTCCAAGTCTCAAGTGCAATTGCCAACTCAGGACTATGCTTCGCTGCTTCCATAAGGATGTCGCGACTTTCCTTCTCAATCTCCCTGCCTGCATTACGTGCTTTAACACAAGCTTCAAGGGCTACACGGTTAGCGGCGGCACCAGCAGCAGAACCCCATGGGTGACCATGAGTACCACCACCGAACTGCAGACACGAATCATCGCCGAAAATTGCCAACAAGGCTGGCATATGCCATACGTGAATACCACCAGAGGCAACAGCAAAGACACCAGGCATAGATCCCCAGTCCTGATCAAAGAAGTTACCGCGAGTGCGATCTTCAGGAACAAAGGATTCTCTCAAGTTGTCAATGTAACCGAGAGTGGTCTGACGGTCTCCTTCTAACTTTCCAACAACTGTTCCAGTATGGAGCTGATCACCACCAGATAGGCGTAAGCACTTAGCAAGAACACGGAAGTGAATGCCATGCTTTGGATGACGGTCAATTACAGCATGCATTGCACGGTGAATGTGAAGCAACATTCCGTTCTTACGACACCAGTTAGCCAAGCCAGTATTAGCTGTAAAGCCACCAGTAATGTAGTCATGCATGATGATTGGCATGTCAAGTTCTTTGGCGAACTCGGCACGCTCATACATCTCTTCAGGTGTTGTAGCCGTACAGTTGAGGTAATGACCTTTGACCTCGCCTGTTTCCTGTTGAGCAAGCTTTACAGCTTCTGCAACGAACTCAAAACGTTCTCTCCAACGTTGGAAAGGCTGAGAGTTGATGTTTTCATCATCCTTGGTTAGATCAAGGCCGCCACGAAGACACTCATAAACTACTCGGCCATAGTTTTTACCTGAAAGGCCTAGCTTTGGCTTAATTGTGCAACCAAGTAAAGGGCGACCATACTTATTCAATCGGTCACGTTCAACAACAATTCCGTTAGGCGGGCCACCACATGTCTTAATGAAAGCCATTGGGAAGCGGATATCTTCCAGACGAAGGTGGCGTAAAGCCTTAAAGCCAAAAACGTTGCCGACTAAAGAAGTCAGTACGTTAGTAATTGATCCTTCCTCAAACAAATCAAGAGGGTAGGCAATGAAAGCATAAAAAGATTCCTTGTCTCCAGGAACATCTTCAATGCGATAGCAGCGACCTTTGTAAAACTCAAGGTCAGTCAATAGCTCAGACCACACTGTGGACCAAGTTCCTGTAGAAGATTCAGCAGCAACTGCAGCAGCAACTTCTTCTCTAGGAACGCCTTCTTGCCCAGTGCATTTAAAACAGGCTAAGAGGTCGGTGTCTAGGGGAACGTATTCAGGAGTCCAGTAGGTATCTCTGTACTCCTTAACCCCGGCGTCATACTTCTTGCTCATAAGAAAACTCCTTTAAGTCGGTATTTAAGATTGAGATGGTGCAACTCTCTTTCAAGAATCAGCTTTCAAGTCTCAGTCTTTTTGACCAAGGAATGCGCCGTTACCAAGAGCAGGCTCAACTTCACGGTGTGGGCGAGCAATGATGTGCGCAGCAACAAGACCGTCTCCTACACGTTCACATGCATCTGCACCTGCTCGAACGGCAGCGTTAACAGCACCAGTTTCACCACGAACCAATACTGTTACGTAACCACCACCGACAAATTCACGACCAATAAGGCGCACTTCAGCTGCCTTGGTCATTGCATCAGCTGCTTCGATTGCTGGTACTAGGCCGCGGGTCTCGATCATGCCGAGTGCGATGCCCATTGTTTCGTTAGCCATTGCCTGCCTAAAAGTAAATGGATGGAATGTTCGTGAGGAACAATGCTTTGAAGACCTTGCATAAGTCAAGCGAATTTGACTAAATACTTGATTACCTTCTTTTGTCAGAGTGATAAGAGGAACTTATCACCCTTGCCAGGACTGTTAAAAACAGCTGTTCTTTTTTTGGTGCGCAGGTCAACACAATCGTATGCAGTCAGCGGACTTGATGAGTATTTTGTTCATCCGAGACAGGCCCCTAGGCATTGTCGAAGGGTGGAATGTTCAACCAATCCTGTCTCAACTCTTTTGACATAGAAGATTATCTAGCCCATCATCTTGCATAATTTGATCTGAATTACAGGGTTTCATGTCGACTAGGCCACTATTAACAATTGCTAGTGGCAACAGCAAAAAAGTTGCTGAAATAGAAGCAATGCTTGGGCCATTACCGATAAATGTTCAAAGGCAGCCAAGTTCTCTAAATGTTGAGGAGACTGGCTCAACCTATCTAGAGAATGCTCTCCTTAAGGCCCAAGAAGCAGCAAAAATCACACAAAGCTGGACGATTGCGGATGATTCTGGATTAGAAGTAGATGCTTTAAAGGGTAAGCCTGGTATCTACTCAGCTCGATTTGCGAAAACCAATAAAGAAAAAATCCAAAAAATACTTGATGCCATCGGAGACAACCCATACCGAAGTGCTCGATTCCACAGCGTCATGGTTCTCTGCGACCCAAAAGGAAATCTCATAAAAGAGGCTGAAGGGATATGTTGGGGTGAAATCCTTCACTCTCCCGCTTACAAAGGTGGTGAGTTTGAATCACTCTTATGGGTACGAGAAGCTCAATGCACTTATGGAGAGTTTAATCACGTACAACTTTTAAAATTAGGTAGCAGAGGAAAGGCTGCAAGAGCTATTGCACCTTATCTTCGTGATGCATTTCAATTAGATCGATTTAATTAGATTAATTATTTATTTGATCAATCGCCCTCATTGCAGCAGCAGCAGCCTCCTCTACATCTCCTTCTCTACCTGCAAGAGTTAAGCGCCCGAAAGCTCCGACCCCTTTTACATCTACAACAGTGATATTTGAACATTTCTCCGCTTCATTTGCCGCTATCAATACATAACCAGCAGGTTCAGTTTCAAGGATAAACATACTCATGCCTGACTCAATCATTGATCCTCGTCTGTTTTGACGATTGATCAAAACTGCATGATCAGGGGTAATAGCCCTAATAACCTCCGTCCAACTCACATCACACGGTCTTCGTCTATCAACACTACTTCCTATTGCATCTAACACAACATCTCCAGAATGGAGAACAGTGCTTTGATCACGATGGTAAAGAGCTAATGAACCAAAAGCCCGCTCTACCACCATCTGACCAAGCCGAACATTACTAGCCTTCAAAGCAATGTCAGTAACTCTGTGAACTGCCATCCCTGGAGAGACTTCCATCCAAAGACAAGCATCACCAGGAATTGGCAAGAATCCCTGGCTTACCGTACCCATATATGCAGCTAATTGAGGCTGAAGAGAATCAAGGAAAACGTAGGTCCTTAATTCAATTTGTTGTACATGACTTGCTTGACGAGCTACCCGTGCTGTTTCTGAATCAGTAGTAATGACACAACTTGCTCCAGAAGCCTGAGGGTGAACCTCAGTTCCAGTGACTAACGAACTCCCACCGAGTCGCCGTTCACGATTATCCAGACTGGCGAAGACGGTCATGGTGCGGATATTACCGGACGATTTGACGATTTAGAAAGAAAAAGAACTTGCGAGCTTAAAAAGAGCCGATAACTTCAAAGCAATATACGTATCAAGAGAATGGCTACTTCCGATAAAAACGTTTCAAAATCCAGCACATTACCTAGCGAACTAAAAGCAGAGCAGACACTGGGTTTAATAGGTTTAGGTCTAATGCAAAAGATGTCTAATGACGGAATATCAGGGTGGGATTGGTCATCAGAAGGAACTGGAGAAAAGGCTGATCTTGTTGCACTTCGTCAACGGCTTGAAATGACATCCTTAGCAATAGAAACTGGTGCGCCATTAACAACATCTGAAGTAACCCACCTCCTTGGCTCCAGGCCAGGTTCCTCAAAAGTAGAACGGGGCGGACTTATTGCAAGACGAATCAGTAGAAATGTATGGAAACTAAATAAGGTTGAAAAAGATCATTCTCATTGGAGAAACTGAACAAAGTATTCATCAGGGTTTCAAAACATATTTTCTGATTGATTTGTTCTAAATCCAAATTCAGAAGGGGAAAACTGGTCCAAACAAACCACCTTCTTTCGAGTAGAAAAGATAGTGCAAATTAATCAAGAGTTCTTGTTATCACTAACTTTTTGCCGCACTCAAACAATCTCAAGGAAGTCATCTGAAGAGATAAATAGTCAAAAAAACTAATATTTGAGTCGCAGGGACAGCTCTTCTACCTCCTCGGAATTTGTTTTTCAATTTCAATAAATGATAAACAATTCCAAAGAGTTTCCGTTGCTAACGACTAATTGCAAATAAACAAGGCAGTTTTAATACAGATCGGAGAGAGCAACATGGGCGGCGCCACGCTGCTTAAAGAAACTGGTCCACGCGAAGTCTTCTGTGGGCTCACATCAATTGTTTGGTTGCATCGGCGAATGCCTGATGCATTTTTTCTTGTGGTTGGGTCTCGAACTTGTGCCCACCTCATTCAGAGTGCAGCAGGAGTAATGATCTTTGCGGAGCCACGTTTTGGCACTGCAATCCTTGAAGAAAGAGATCTAGCAGGACTCGCAGATGCTCACGATGAACTAGATCGAGTAGTAAAGGATTTATTAGCAAGACGTCCTGAAATTCGAACACTCTTTCTAGTTGGGTCTTGCCCTAGCGAGGTCATCAAGATTGACCTGGCTAGGGTTGCTGAAAGACTTAATTCAGTTTTAAAAGGTCAGGTAAGAGTTCTGAACTACTCGGGTAGTGGAATTGAAACCACCTTTACCCAAGGCGAAGATGGAGCTCTCAAGGCCCTCGTCCCATTAATGCCTAAAAGCCAAGAAGATCAATTACTTTTAGTTGGGACACTTGCAAACTCCGTTGAAGACAGACTTATCAAGATTTTTCAGCGCTTAGGCATTAAAAAAATTGCAAGTTTTCCCCCAAGACAATCTATAGATCTGCCAACAGTTGGACCTGGGACCAAAGTTCTTCTTACACAACCTTATCTAACTGATACTGCAAGAGTACTTAAAGACAGAGGGGCAGAAATTATAAAAGCACCTTTTCCACTTGGAGTAGAAGGGAGTCGACTATGGATGGAAGCTGCTGCAAGTGCTTTTAACATTGAAGAATCTGTAGTGCATTCAACATTAGAACCATTAATATTGCGCTCTCTTAAAGCATTAGAACCTTATAAAGAGAAACTTTCAGGCAAACGTCTTTTCCTATTACCTGAATCCCAATTAGAAATTCCCCTTGCCCGCTTTCTCCAACGCGAATGTGGAATGGAACTGGTTGAGGTTGGGACGCCTTATTTAAACAGAGATTTAATGCAGCCAGAACTTGAACTACTTCCTGAAGAAACCTTTGTAATGGAAGGCCAACATGTTGAGAAACAACTAGACCGAGTAAGGCAAAAGCAACCTGATCTAGTTGTATGTGGAATGGGCTTAGCAAATCCACTAGAAGCTGAAGGGATCTCCACAAAATGGTCCATCGAGCTTGTATTCAGCCCAATTCATGGAATCGATCAAGCAGCAGACTTGGCAGAACTTTTTTCAAGGCCTCTCCATCGTCGCCAACTCCTTAATCAAAAAAATCTAGCCACTGTTTAAAAATGGAATTAACCCTCTGGACATACGAAGGCCCTCCTCATATCGGAGCAATGAGAGTCGCCTCTTCAATGGAGAAGGTTCATTACGTCTTACATGCCCCACAAGGTGATACCTACGCAGATCTACTTTTTACAATGATTGAAAGACGAGGGCGTAGGCCTCCCGTCACATACACAACTTTTCAAGCGAGGGACCTCGGGGGAGACACTGCAGAATTAGTTAAAGGGCATCTCCGCGAAGCTGTAGAACGTTTTCAACCAGATGCTCTTTTAGTAGGTGAAAGCTGCACCGCTGAACTAATACAAGATCAACCAGGTTCCCTTGCTGCCGGCATGGGTTTTAATTTGCCAATCGTCAGCCTCGAGCTTCCTGCATATAGCAAAAAAGAAAATTGGGGAGCTTCAGAAACTTTCTATCAACTTGTACGTGGACTCCTAAAAAATCATGCACCAGAAAATATCAAACATAATTGCCAAGAATGGAAAGGTCAGGGACGACGCCCCAGAGTGAACTTACTAGGTCCATCTTTGCTTGGATTCCGCTGTAGGGACGATGTACTTGAGATTCAAAAACTTCTTGGAGAACATGGAATCGATATTAATGTTATTGCACCTTTAGGTGCTTCTCCTGCTGATCTCATGAGGCTGCCTCAGGCCGATCTCAATGTTTGTCTTTATCCAGAAATCGCCGAATCTACATGTCTATGGATTGAACGGAATTTTGGAATACCTTTCAGCAAAACCATTCCAATTGGTGTAGGGGCAACACAAGATTTTCTCGATGAACTTCATAGCCTATTAGGCCTAGAAGCCTCCACTGCAGATGAGAAGAATAATCAATCAAGACTGACTTGGTACTCTCAATCAGTCGATTCAAATTATCTAACTGGAAAGCGAGTATTTATTTTTGGGGATGGAACACATGCCATGGCTGCAGCAAGAATTGCCAATGAGGAACTTGGGTTCGAAGTTGTAGGACTTGGGACTTATAGCAGAGAAATGGCTCGTCAAGTTCGTGCAGTCGCAAAGGAGCTTGGAATTGAAGCCCTAATTACTAATGACTACCTCAAGGTCGAAGAAGCCATGGCTGAAGCCTCCCCGGAACTTGTTCTGGGCACCCAGATGGAAAGACATAGTGCAAAACGTTTGGGTATTCCATGTTCTGTGATCAGTACCCCAATGCATGTACAAGATGTGCCTGCACGATATAGCCCTCAAATGGGGTGGGAAGGAGCAAATGTAATTTTTGACAGCTGGGTTCATCCATTAATGATGGGATTAGAGGAGCATTTAATTGGCATGTTCCGCCATGATTTTGAATTTGTTGATGGCCATCAAAGTCACTTAGGACATTTAGGAGGACATCAAGAGCAAAAGAATGAAGATTTCAAAGAAATCAGTCTTGATCAAGAAAAATCGGACGAAAACCCAATTTGGACATCGGAAGGGAAAGAAGAGCTTTCGAAAATCCCCTTCTTTGTAAGAGGTAAAATTCGCAAAAAAACAGAAAAATATGCCCAACAAATTGGCTGTAGAAAAATTGACAGTGAAACTCTTTACGAAGCAAAGGCTCACTTCAAAGCATAAAAAAGACTTTGGTGCCTATCGAAACAATTAAGCCCTGATATAGCTAGCACTAGGTAATTTTCCCTACTGGGATATAGAGTTTTAATTGGTTTTCCACAAATAAAAGATAAAAAGAACGCAAGATGTTTCGAATTTCACAAACAAACAGCATCAATACTTATTTCTATCTTTAATAGAATTAATGCCTCCCGGTGAGAAGAAAATTAATGACAACAACTTTGGCACGTCCGGCCGACGGTGAAGGAAGCGTACAGGTCCAACAAGACCCATCGGCAAAAATTGAAGAAGGAGCACTCGTTATTGCTGTCTATGGCAAAGGTGGAATTGGAAAGTCCACAACATCTTCAAATCTTTCAGCTGCTTTTTCCAAACTCGGGAAAAAGGTTCTGCAGATTGGATGTGACCCTAAACATGACAGCACCTTTACACTCACTCATAAGATGGTGCCAACCGTCATTGATATTCTTGAGGAGGTTGACTTCCATAGCGAAGAGCTCAGGCCTGAAGACTTCATGTTTCAAGGCTTTAATGGAGTCCAATGTGTTGAGAGTGGTGGTCCCCCTGCAGGAACAGGGTGCGGGGGCTATGTAACAGGCCAAACAGTAAAGCTTTTAAAAGAGCATCATCTTCTTGAAGACACAGATGTAGTTATATTCGATGTTCTTGGAGATGTGGTTTGTGGTGGTTTTGCTGCTCCATTGCAGCATGCAAACTACTGCTTAATTGTTACTGCAAATGACTTTGATTCAATCTTCGCGATGAATCGAATAGTCGCTGCAATTCAGGCTAAAGCAAAAAACTATAAAGTCAGATTAGGAGGAGTAGTTGCAAACCGTTCTGCCGATACAGACCAAATAGATAAGTTCAATGCAAGAACAGGGTTAAAGACCATGGCACATTTTCGTGATGTGGATGCAATACGTCGTTCGCGCCTCAAAAAATGCACCATTTTTGAAATGGAACCAACTGAAGATGTTATTGCTGTTCAAAACGAGTATCTATCTTTAGCTAAAAAACTCTCTGAATCAGTTGAGCCTCTTGAAGCTGAATCTCTAAAGGACCGCGAGATTTTCGACCTACTTGGTTTCGACTAATCCAACGAAAACTTTCGTAGAAACATTTTTATTTCAATCCCACAATTTCCATAGTCAGTTCCCAAACGCGGCGAGAGGTATTGGGGTCGGTAACCCTTTCAGAAAGTTCTTGTGAGAACTGCTGTCGATTCTTTCTTTGACGATTACCCCAACTCCAATGAACTCCTGAAATTCCATACTCAGGATCAGCAACAACCATTGCAACCCGTTCACCTGCAAGTTTCTGACTGACAAAACCTCCTGTGATCAATTTCTGGAACCAAGGGAAAAGAAATTGAAAAATTTTAGGAGTATTACGAAAGAGTCTTGTATTAGCAACACATCCGGGATACAGAGAACTAAAAACAATATTTGAATCCTTATATCTTCGGTGTAATTCCTGTGTGGTAATCATATTGCACAATTTACTGTCTTTATAAGCCTTTCCAGGCTTGAAACGTTTGCCATTAGCCATACTTATAGGATTCCGAAATCCATTCTCGAGACCTGAAAGATCTCCCAAATCCGCAGGAGCGGGAATAGGAATTTTTCCACCAAGTTCTTTATAATTTGCTGTCACCGTTCCAAGCATAACCATCCTGGGAGGCTCAACCCCCCAGGATCTACCCAGCCAAACTGGACGATTAGAACGACTAAGTTTTTCTAAAAGAAGTTGAATTAATAAAAAATGGCCAAAATGATTTGTTGCCATAGAAATTTCATATCCCTGAGCTGAACGTCGAGGTTTTGAAAGTCTTGGCAAGTAAACCGCAGCATTGCAAACCAATGCATCTAAAGAACCGTCCAAACCCTTAACAAGATTCTCTACGCCGTCTCTAACACTCTGCAAATCCCCTAAATCCATATATATATGACTTAACTGGCGTGATCTCCCCGAAGGCAGGCCAAGCCTTACAGCAGCGGCTTCAGCTCTAAGAGGACTCCTATTAGCAGTAATAACTCTCCACCCTTTATCAACAAGTGCTTTAGTTGCATACAAACCCACCCCAGAAGTAGTTCCTGTAATGAGTACGGTTCCTGGAGCAGCTTGAAATGAAGCCATCTGAATAAATTAATTCAGTGATTTGTAGTTCACCTAAAAGCTAGACCAACATTAACGTTTAATGAGAGATGAAGCTCAACGCCAAATAACTCTGATCCGATTAGGTGCAATCCACTGATCATTTTCATCCATTAACCGCTTCTCACCACCAATAGTAAAAAAACGATCAAAACGCTCCTGAAGAGCAACTAGTTTCACAGACTCCACATCTAATACTGAAGATAGTTCGGTATAGCTTCCTAACCTCTGGTGCGAAGCTAATCCAACCTTGAAAAGACTAGTAGTCCCTATCAACAACAAACCTATTTTCATTGCAAGAGCTATAAAACTATATACAAGTTCTCTTTGTTGCTCCTGCAACTGCAAAGTTGAAGCTAATGTTGCAGCGGCGACTCTCTTTGAAGGTTGAGGTGCTGATTTAGATTTTCTTTTACGAGACCGTAATCGTCTCCGACTTATCGGCCTGGTCTCAACCAGGGAAGGAAGCAATATGCTTTTTACGGGTACCCGCTTTTATCGCAAAGAGGCTCCTTTGCCAAGGCCTTTAAAGAAAAAACTTTCAGATGCCAACTAGATAACCAACTTTTCTCAAGCCTTTGCAAGAGAGATCCCAAGGCGAAGGGCTAGTACACCTGCATGAATAACAACAACCAAGCTGAGTCCTGCTAGATCAAGAGTGGGAGTGAGCTCCATGAGACAAACTACAAGTACCAAACCATTCTCCTCTCAAACATGGGGATATGGCCAGCTTTTGCAAAAGGCTGTCACACCTATTCAAAGAAAAAATTTGTAACTTGTAAAACATCTCACTATTACAATTAATTCAGAAGATCAATTTCATGTTCTCAGTATTCTATAAAAAGTAAGAATGCAGTAATCGATTAGATGAATTCATCTAAATATCGGAAATAAAGCTTATGTCAGACGACATTAAATCACGCTAAGGTTAAACTTTAAGAAGTAAAAACTTAAGTTTTTACTTCTTAAAGTTTGAGAAATTAATAGCCTTAAAAAGCTAATTTCTTAAGAAAGAAAAAGCCTTATTAACCAACCCCAAATAGAAAAATCTCTTCCATCAAAGAAATGCTAGGCACTAAGACTTTCCAAGGAGAAGTTAGCAATAAAGGTATTTATCTCTCAACATTGGAGATGACTGGACCAGAGCAAATGGCAATAGACGAGATGCTTTTAGAAAAGGCTATTACTAACTTAGAATTCTCTTTGACATTGCGCTTTTACTATTGGGAATCTCCTTGGTTATCAATTGGAAAAAACCAAAAACTTATTCCTAAAAGATGGCTTGACCTTATTTCAGAAAAAAAGCTCAGGATAGTTAAACGTCCATCTGGAGGAAATGCAGTTCTTCATGCAGGAGGGCTTACTTATGCATTGATATGGTCATTCCCTCCACGCAAAAAACATGAGGCCTATTTTCTTGCAAGCCAATGGCTAATCAAAGGTTTTTATCAATTAGGTCTTCCATTGAAATTTGGGAGGCAAGCTCCTAGTTCATTTGAGAAAAATTGTTTTGCGACATCAACGGCAGCTGATCTTATTGACCCAAGTGGGCAGAAGCGAGTAGGCAGTGCACAACTATGGCGTAAGGGGCATCTTCTACAACACGGAGAAATACTCTTAGATCCACCGCCCCAACTATGGAAAGAGGTTTTTGAGAAAGAGGCCCCAAAACCAGCTCCAAGTTACATTCCCAGAAAAGGCCTAGATACAGCCCTAAAGCAAGCATGTAAGGACTATTGGTCAGAAATTAATTGGCAACATCAAGCTATTACTCAAGAAGAATTGAGCCAAATAATGTTTAGGTCAAATAAATTCTGCCTAAGTAGTGGTTAATTGTTTCTATCAAGCAATCCTGAAGAAAGCATTACTTCTACAGCCTGCGGAAGGGCAAGTCCAAGAGGGTAATTATTTTGAAGGCGAGCAAGCTCAAGAAAGTTTTTTGGAATATTCAATCCCAACTGCTTAAAGACAGCCTCACCTACATCAACACGATCTAATGTCCCTGAAGGTAAACCAGCCAGGTTAAACACGAGAAGTCTTCCCTCACTTGATTTCTCTAATGCAATGACTGCCTGCCATAAGGGAGATTTTTCTCCAATAGCTGGAAGCTCATTTAAAGGCTTTGTGTAATCGGCTAAAGAATGTTTACTCCAATGTTGCACAGGCAATTCTTTAAGAGCTTGATCATCAACATACCCAATCCAACGTCCCGAACGACAAACTAAAACCCAATCGGAAAGTGATTTCTGATCATTAGAGGACAATCTCAAATGACTTAACTTACTAAGAGGGTTGTCTTCTTCTAAAACACGGAAGCGTCTATTACTTGCAGAACTTACATTCAGATCAATTAAGACTTTTTGAAGAGTTAACATCTGACGTTGAGATCGAGATGCTGTAAAGCCAAACCAACCTAGAAGTAATAACCAAAGCCCACTAAAACCTCCCTTCGTAATACAAAGCCAACTTCCGATAAAAATTGCAGAAAGAGAAAGCAAAACCCCTGATGCAGTTGCTATTTGAATACCTTTCCGTTGACTCCCTGTCAGTTGCCAAACCAAAGCTTTTAATATCACCCCTCCATCTAGAGGTAGTCCTGGTATCAAATTAAAAAGTGCCAAAACAAGGTTTAAAGAACCTAGCTGGCGAAAAAGATTTGAAAGTATTGGACTGACTTCATCAAAAGATTGAACAGATCGAAGAAAAATAAATGCAAGCAAAAGGCTTACTAAAGGGCCCGCTATAGCTACTCGCAAACACCCCATTGCAGTGGGGCACTCTTTTTCAACACTTGCGACACCCCCTAGTAAGAAAAGAGTAATACTTCTAACTTTCACTCCCTCATGTAAGGCCATAAATGAATGGCCAAGTTCATGTAGTAGAACAGAAAAAAACAAAAGTAATGACGTTATCAATCCCAGTACCCAGCCAAACCAAAATGGGACAGGCGTTTCAACTACTTTAGAAATCTGCCCCTGAGCACTCCAAGTAAAAAGAACCAAAATGAAAAACCAGCTTGGATGAATCCTCAACGGGATTCCTTTGATCCTCAGCAACTCCCATCCTTCCAATTTTTTCCTCCATATGGCCTGAAAATTGACCAATACTTTCCAATCCTATAAAAACCTTATCGAATGGCCTTAATAGTCGGGTCTAAAAAAACATCGACCGCAATCAAAATCTGCGGCATCACAAAAATCACTCAAGCAAAAGCTATTGCATCACTTGGTGTAGATGCAATAGGGGTAATTGGAGTAGAAAAATCTCCACGTTTCGTAAGTGAAAAGGATAGAAGAATTCTTTTCAGTGAAATCAATAAATATTCACCTGCCTTAAAAAGAGTTTGGGTCATAGCAGATATGAATGATTCACAAATTAAAAATGGACTAGAAGGCCATGGAACCCCTTCTATAATTCAACTACATGGCAACGAGTCACAAAAACGTTGTGAGGATTTGCGTAAAAGGTATCCCGAAGTTCAATGGTGGAAGGCTATTCAAATTAGTAATAAATTAGACTTAAAAAAAGCACATGATTATGAAAGTTGTGCAGACGCATTACTTCTAGATGCATGGAGTCCAAATGAACTGGGCGGCACAGGGAAAAGACTATCATTGGATTTAATTAATGAGGAAAATTTCCAAATACCTTGGTGGCTTGCCGGTGGAATTAGTGCGGAATGGATTCCAGAAGTTCTTAATCAAGTTAAACCTTTTGGGATAGATGCATCTAGTCGACTTGAACAATCTCCAGGCATTAAAAACATAGAGTTAGTAAATAATCTAGTAAAAGCTGTAAACCATGTAAATAGTAAACTGTCTAAAAAATAATTATTAGAATTGCTGAAAGGTATAAAAACTACTTAAAAGGCACCAGTAGCGGGCATAAGTGTCATATCTTCAATTACCTGTGAAGATGGTTGCTCAGCAAGATGAAGAATTGCATTTGCCACCTGCTCAACGCTTAGCATGGCCCGCCGATTAAAGTCACTTTGGACAGTATCAGTGTCCCAAAGAGTCGAGTCAACTGCACCAATAGTTAATGTACATGCGCGTACCCCGTTAATACGCTCCTCTTCAGCCAAGCATTTAGTAAAGCTAGCCAAAGCAGCCTTTGTGGTGCAATACCCCCCCCACTGAGAAAAAGCATTTCGAGCTGCATGACTACTCACATTAATAATTAAACCACCAGAGTTTCTCATCAAAGGAACTATTGATGCACAAACTTGGAAAACGCTGGTTAGATTCATTTGCACAAGCCATTGCCAACTTTTCAAAGGCATTGATAAGAGATCACCAGT
This sequence comes from Prochlorococcus sp. AG-363-P01, assembly GCA_003278225.1. Lineage (GTDB taxonomy): Bacteria > Cyanobacteriota > Cyanobacteriia > PCC-6307 > Cyanobiaceae > AG-363-K07. The sequence goes on from QCGC01000007.1 coordinate 35,573, forward strand.
CCATGCGACTCCTGCATTATTAATCAATACAGATGGGATATCTCTCTCAAAAAGCAATTCCTTTAGGCCTGAGGAAATACAGGAAGGATCAGACAGATCCATTGCTTTGTAACTGACTTTACTTCCAGTCTTAGAAAGTTGTTCAGACAAAGACTTAAGAGAGTCTTCGCTTCTAGCTACCAAAAGGAGATCCCAACCCGCATGCGCAAACAACTTTGCGGTTGCATTTCCAATACCTCTTGAAGCTCCTGTTATGAGGGCTGTGGGCAAACCAAGTAATTTATAAATGCAAAAAGATTTTAGGGACTTAAACCTTTCTTTGTAGTGCTTTGATCTAAAACCCTACCCATAGATCTGAATTTTTGATAGCGAGCCTCTCTCAATTGTTCTATTGAGAGTTTCAGTAATTCATTTAGATGCTTTTCTATAGCCTGCTTAAGCAGTTCTCCTGCCTGCAAAGGCGCCCAATTATTTCCTCCTGCTGGTTCTTTTAAAACTTCATCAACGACTCCTAGGCTGAGCAGATCAGGTCCAGTAATTTTTAGTGCCAAGGCCGCCTCAGGAGCCTTGGCGGCATCTCTCCAGAGAATTGAGGCACATGCCTCAGGACTGGCAACTGTATAAACACTATGTTCAAACATCAGCAACCTATCTGCTACACCTATTCCCAAAGCTCCACCAGACCCGCCTTCTCCAATAACTGTGGCGATAATTGGGACGCGCAAACGAAACATTTCACGCAGATTGACCGCAATAGCCTCTCCTTGGCCTTGTTCTTCAGCAAGAACCCCTGCATAAGCACCAGGAGTATCAATAAATGAAATTATTGGTAATTTAAATCGATCAGCATGCTCCATTAAACGCAAAGCTTTGCGATAACCACCAGGAGTTGCCATCCCAAAATTCCTAGCGACATTTTCTTTTGTATCTCTGCCTTTTTGTTGTCCAAGTAAAAGAACAGGTCTATCGCCTATACGACCAATACCACCAACTAAAGCCTGATCATCACTCCCATTACGATCTCCATGCAACTCAACCCAGTCATCACAAAACATCTGAATAAAATCCAAAGTGCTTGGTCTTTGTGGATGACGAGCAACCTGGATTTTTTGAGCAGGGCTTAGGCCTTGAAAGATCTCTTCCCGCCTTCTTGCTGCCAAAGTTTCCAACTGGAGAAGTTGCTGACTAACATCAACCTCTGAATCTCTAGCTAATTCTCTTATCTGTTCAATTTGTTTCTCGAGTTCTACAAGTGGCTTCTCGAACTCAAGAAGATAACGACGAGCCATAATCAAAAACGCAAGAAACTATTTTTAAATTTCAGGCAACAGTAACCTGAAGCTGATTTTTCAGGTTAAGTGTAGAGAAGCCATTCTTAACAGAAGCCTTACCAATGAAGTCCATCTTTTCAAGAGTGATGTTGTTTCGCCCCCAACTGAAATTAGTGTGGCAATTCTCGAATTCAAGGATCATTCCCTCTGCAAAGCAAGCAAACATTTGCCTATAAGGCTTTTCCATTTCGGCCAGCTCCATAATGCTCCAATTAATATCTTTAAAAAATTCAACTATCCCACCCTCTAAGACATGTATGCCTTCACCTGAAACCTTCCCATCAAGGTTCTTTGGATAACCTCCATCAATCATTAAACAAGGATTAGGCAGTTTTGATGAATCAATTTCCAGGGTTCTGGGCATACTTGCAACCCAGATAACCGCATCAGCTTCAGGCAATGCACATTCAAGGCTAAGGATTCGACCCCCTCCTAACTCATTTTGTAAATCCTGAAGGGGCTTCTCTTGTCTGGCAACCAATAAAAGCTCACGGACACCCGTTCGCTTTGAAAGCCAACGACAGACTGCGCTTCCAATATCTCCAGTAGCTCCTATTACGGCCACTTTTGCTTTTTTTAGATCTATGCCAATAGAAGGTGCATTGATTTCCAGCTGTCTGCAAATTACCCATGCAGTATGAGTATTGCCAGTAGTGAAACGCTCCCATTGGAGGGTTGTATTTCTCACATGTTGATGCTTAAGAAGGTTGAAATTTTCAAAAATAATTGAAGTAAAACCTCCTAAAGCAGTGATATTGATACCTTTTTTCTGGGCTAATTCCATTGCGTTTAAAACTTTTCTCCGAGCTGTTTTAAACCTGCTAAGCATTTCTGGAACAAAACATGAATCTATATAAGCCCCTTGAATAACCTTACCTTGCGGATTGACCACTTGAACTTTTTCTATCAATTGTGGGGGAGCACTGCACCAAACATCCAAATCACCTTCTCCAAGATGGTCGTAACCAAGCTTCTTAAGCTTTGATCTAGCTTCTTTCAAGCTTGTGGGATGTCCGATCAATCCAAACATTGACTAATTAAAACAAATAATCTGAACTAAAAACCTTGTTTTTAGAAGTCGAATTCAAACAATAGCCTATCCAGATCCAAACAAAGTGATCCATTTATCTCCTAGACCCTTAAAGCAGGAAGCTAAAGGATTTTAAAAGAATCCTTTTATAGTCAAACAACCACAGCAAGGGCCATTCGAGCAATTTCACGATTGTCAAGACCAATCTCATTTAGTGAATCTTGATAGGCAATCATAAATTCTTCCATCAGTTCTTCTTTATCCATATGAAGTTCTGCGGCGTCATTAGCCACTTGATCAAGCATTGACTTAATCAATGGAAGATTAGCTTTATTAGCTTGGATCAATTCTTCCTTACAGGTCTTCAAATTAGCTTTCAGCCATTCTTGTCCATAGTTCAAATGAAGATACTCATCCTTAACAACTCCCTCAGTAATCTTCCTTGCAAAAGGATCAGCAACTCTGATGTAAACGTTGTAAGCAGAGATTGCAAAAGCCTCTATTAAAATTGCTTGTATTAGAAAGCAAGTTGTTAGTTTTTCTTCTTTGAAAGCTTTTTGAAAATTACCATGCAAAGGAGCAAAGAATTCCTTTGCAAAAGGCATATCAGCTTTGACTCCAAGATTTCTTCCACAAGAAGTAAAGCCTTTCATATGCCGAAGCTCCATTCGCCCTAATTTCTCAAGTTCTTCGGCCTGATCTGGAATCAATTTCCCAATAGACATGTAATTGTCGTAGGCCTCCTTCTCTCCTTCTATAACAATCGCATTGATGCGACTATAGGCATCTTTATAAGACTCGGTTGTGAAATCAGGTAGTCCATCAAATGCATCAACAGGTTGTTCCAGCAATGCGACCTCAGCTGTTTGGAGGCTAGCCATAGATCTATCAATAATTTGATCAATGCTGGCGAGTGTACCTCCCTATATGAAGAAACTAACTATTTATTTCCAGACCGTAGCCTGAACTCAACATTTTGACGGCTCCACAGGAGGCCATTGGCTCTGCATTAAATTAGTTAGAAGTACTATCCAATGGTCAATTAGAGCCTCCTGGATCGCATCCCCTAAAAGCTGATTAGACTCTCTGCTGTCCCCAATAACACCAGAATTACTTAAGTCATTTGTCAACCAAGCCCAGGGTGCCGCCCCCTCCAAGCTCCAACCTTTAGGTGGTGTTGCCAAAGACTCAGCAGAAAAATGCTGTCCATCAACAGGACGATCTGAACCGACAAGACTCGGTTCTAAGGAAAGCATCAAACTTGTCTCTGCTAGACCTGCATGGAGACCTACCTCAATTTCTTGATTAGGAATTAAATCTTTCAAAGAAGAAACTCCACTCCAAAGGAAACAAGGCAAGACAGCCATATCAGTACATTGCAACCTTAATTGCCTTGCAGCAGCCTGTAACAATCCGATCTGCCCCCCATGCGCATTGAAAAGTAACAATCTCCTAAACCCAATATTTGAGGCCTGATGACCGACCTCCATAACCAAATCCAACAAAAGTTTTGCTGAAAGTGAAATTGTTCCAGGAAAACAAACATGCTCAGGAGAAAATCCCAGCAACTGGGAAGGAAGCATCCAAATCGGAAACTCCTCTGGGAGTCGATCCAGGACTGCTACTAAGATTTTTTCTGCAAATAAATTATCTGTTGCCAAAGGCAAATGTGGCCCATGTTGCTCGCAAGCACCTAAAGGCCAAACCAAAGTTGAGCCAGTCTTACTAGCAGCCTCTTGAGCCTTAGGCCAACTTAAAAAATCAAAGCGTCGAGTTTGTGAGGTCATAGATATGTCCACCTCAACTGTAAACAAATTAACTTCGCCTGTAAGAATGACCTATCGATGACCCCAGGGCCCCATGGCCGGATCAGGCATTCAGCAGCCTAATAGACCAAAGAAACCTATTAGGCAAAGCAACGAATCTTCCCGTAAACCTTTGCAGGTCTTGCACATCAGTCGCAAAGACCAGCAAAAGAATCTGGACAGAAGCCAACAAGCAGATCAACTTGCCAGTTCTCAAGTTGATTCAAATGAATCACAAGGGAATTTATTAAAGGAACCAAAAGTCAACAAACCTAGTAAAGAAGACCCTTTTGATAAAAAAACAAATGTGCGGGATCTGGATATAGATAATCTAGAGGGCCTCAGCATGGCCGACCTGTTAGGGCCACCAGATCAATCAAATAATCCAACCCAAAACTTCCAAACAAAAAGTCCTGAATTCCCTAATACAAATCTTGGATCTAGAAGTGTTGATGATTTTGACTTTGATGAGGATGCCTTTTTAGCTGCATTGGACGAAAATCAGCCCATTGGCAATACAGGTGAAATCGCAAAAGGAGCTGTTATAGGAATTGACAGTGATGGGGTCTACGTTGATATAGGAGGCAAAGCCCCTGGCTTTATGCCTAAGAATGAATGTGGTCTTGGAGTAATAACTAATCTCAAAGAAAGGTTCCCTAAAGGTTTAGAAGTAGAAGTACTGGTTACTCGTGAACAAAATGCTGATGGAATGGTTACCATTAGCTGCAGGGCTTTAGCTCTTAGGGAAAGCTGGGAAACTGTTCGTAAACTTGAGTCCAAAGGTTCAGCTGTCCAAGTAGTAATTAGTGGGTTTAATCGAGGGGGGGTTACTTGTGATTTAGAAGGTTTACGTGGATTTATTCCTCGTTCTCAGTTGGAGAATGGAGATAAACATGAATCACTTGTAGGCAAAAAGATTAGTGCAGCCTTTCTAGAAGTAAATCCAGACACAAGAAAGCTTGTTCTTTCAGAAAAAAAAGCAGCAATTGTCGCTCATTTCTCTGAGCTTGAAATAGGACAACTTGTAGAAGGAAAGGTCGTAGCAATCAAGCAATATGGCTATTTTGTAGATCTTGGAGGAATAAGCGGTTTATTACACCATTCAGTAGTGACAAATGGAAGCTTTAGATCATTAAGAGAAGTTTTCAATCAAGGTGATTTAGTAAAAGCAATAATTACAGAACTTGATCCTGCAAAAGGCAGAATCAGCCTCAATACTGCACTCCTCGAAGGTCCTCCAGGAGAAATGATTTCCGACAAAGAAAAAGTAATGGAGGAAGCAACTGAACGTGCCCAAAAAGTCCGTAAAATGGCTGAAGAACAATCACGAAATGCAGAAGAAACAAATGAAAAAGAAAAGGAGAAGATAAACTAGAAATGTCTATAGCTTCTAAAGAGGAAAGTCCTATCCTCAAAAAATCTGATTGGGAGCTCGACTTTTACTCTCGACCGATAATTCAACCTGATGGAAAAAAACGTTGGGAATTATTAATCGCTAGCTCTGAAGACTTCAAAGAAAAAGATTTCTTCAGATGGGAAAAAATATGTCCCGCTGGAGAAGTTAATTCAATTTGGCTTGAAAAGGCGCTAAAAGAAGCACTTGCAGAAGCCCAGCAAAAAGGTTGGGAATCACCTTCAAAACTTAGATGTTGGCGTACATCTATGAAAACAATGATCACAAAAGCCGCCTTAAAACTTGATATAGAAGTTGTCCCCAGCAGACGAACATATTCACTCCTTGATTGGCTATCAGAACGTGAAAGAGATTTCTACCCAACACAAAAAGGTTATATGGCAGGCCCAATAGCTCCACCTCCAGCTCAGATCCTCAACCAGCCAGAACCACTACCAGAAACTATTAGAGGTGATGCTTGGAACTTTGCTTTACTTCCCCTGGAATCGCTGCTTGAAGCTGAAGAGTGGCCTATTGAATTCAGCGGTCTTTTACCAATCAAAGAAGCATATGACCTCTCAACCCCAATCCCAGGACTAAGGTTATTCAGCAAAAGGCGTGCTCTAGCTTTAGCAGGTTGGCTAGCAGGATTAGAGCCGGTTAGATTAGTATTAGAAGGGAACCAACTTCTTCTTGAAGCAGGTCAAGATGATAGATGGTTAGTGACTGATATGAATAATGAGGCATCCAAAGGTGCGGAAAACCTTTTCATAAATTCACGTGAAAAAGCAGGAGGCATTCAATTCATATCAATCCAAACTACTCCAGATGAAGAAAAATTCACAGGATTCTGGATGCTTAGAGACATGCCAGGCTATTAAAACTAATAGATAATCATTTATCAAGAAGTCTAATTAACGTGTTGTCTAATTCAAGCTCAGAAGAAACCAATAAATGGAGATGGTTTGCATCAAGAAATGGGAAGTACCTCCAAGCTGAATCTCTTAGAGAAAGAGGCTTTATGCATGGTTTTTATACAAAAGAATTGAATAATAATTCGCCCAAGCAAATTTCTAACTATCTAGATAGTTCTCTTACTGTACATATTTGCAAACAAGTACATGGCTCAAAAATAATAAATGCTTCCAAAACTTCCGAATCAATTTTAGAAGCAGATGGCCTAATTAGTGATGGAAGAAATCAAAGTTTATGGGTATGCACAGCTGATTGCATACCCATACTTTTTGCAGATCCAATTAACTCTATTGTTAGCGCTGTTCATGCAGGATGGAAAGGGCTTTCTAAAAGTATACTTTTAGAAGCGCTTCAAAAACTAGAAAGGCTAGGCTCGAATAAGAATCAATTGATTATTGCTCTTGGCCCTTCTATTAGCAAGTCTAATTATCAAGTAAATTTTGATTTAGTAGAACCTATTTATAACAGTGTTTGCAAAAATGATGAAAGAAAACTTACTAATATTAAAGACAAAATTCTTTTTTTAGCCAATTCAGGAATAATTGACTATCACAGTGACCCTATGAAACTGCTACTTGACATCCGCTTGGCTGCAGTAAGTCAATTACATAAAGCTGGTATACAAAACGAACAAATCTCAATAAGTCCATTGTGCACATTTTCCAATCAAAATCTCTTTAATTCATGGAGGCGAGATAAACTTAAAAAAGTTCAGTGGAGCTTTATAACAAATCAAATTTAAAGTTCTTGGCCATCAATTTATCTGAAAACTTTTACAGGGATTTGATTAGCAACTGAAAGTCGCCAAACCTTCCTGAATCAAAGATTCATTTAATTCCCGCTTACTATCAAGCGTCATAACCCTTGCTAAAAGCATTCCATTTGTCGAACCTTCTGGCTTAAGGTTAACTCTCTTACGTCTTTTCAAGTTAGATTTCAACCAACTAATAGTCAACAATTCATTCTCAGGTTTAACCTCTATGCAGGCTAATTTAACTGTATAGCTTCGATTACGGTCACCAATTTGCAATTCTGTTGAGCTACGCACCTGCAAAATCTCTGCTGCAAAATTATTCCAAGGGAAACTAAATAAAGCTATTAAGAAAATTAGTATGATTTTATTTCTATTTACCATTAAAGAGACTCCAGAATTTCAAGCAGCACTTGCTTATTAAGTTTAATGGCTATTCATTAATTGAAATTACTCGTGATTTCCATAGCCAGCTCTGGCTGTGCAGGGAGGCCAACCATTTCAGCATTGCTTTTACCAGGAGGAACCATTGGGTAACAATTTTCCGCTCTTCGAACATGAACGTCAATAATCATTGGGCGTGGAGAATCAAAAGCCTCTTGAAGTTTGGCATTTAAATCCTTACGATCATTAATTAACACTCCACCAACACCAAAGGCACTCGCTAATTCAATAAAATCAGGCATTCCTGGGAGCATATCTGTAGCTGAATAGCGTTCTTCGTAGAAACTTTCTTGCCACTGTCGAACCATTCCTTGCCACTGGTTATTAATAATGACTACTTTTACTGGAAGTTTGTATTGAGCAATAGTGCCTAACTCCTGAATATTCATCAAGATGCTCGCATCTCCAGCAATACAAATCACCTGCTCCTTTGGCAAAGCTGTCTGGACCCCCAACGCAGCAGGCATGCCATAGCCCATCGTGCCAAGCCCTGCACTGCTAGCCCACTTCCTAGGAGCATTACGCAAATATTGAGCCGCCCACATCTGATGTTGGCCTACATCAGTAGTTATATATGCATTAGGTGCCAAATCTCGAATTGCTAAGAGCACTTCCTGAGGGTAAATCTCACCCTCCTTATCAGGAGTCATCAATGGATAACGTTCTTTCCATCTATTAATTCGAGACAACCATGATGAAGTCTTAATATTTACATTTCTAGCTTGACTAATCTCCAACAAACTCTTTAAAGCCTTACCAACATCTCCTAACACCACAACATCTGGTCTTCTATTCTTCCCTACCTCAGCGGGGTCAATCTCAAAATGAATCACCTTGGCATGAGGAGCAAAGGTATCTAACTTGCCAGTAACTCTGTCATCAAAACGAGCTCCAATAGCAATTAACAAATCACACTCAGTAACAGCAAAATTTGCATAGGCAGTACCGTGCATTCCCAGCATTCCTACCGAAAGTGGGTCATTTTCATCAAAAGCACCTTTACCCATCAAAGTAGTTGTGACAGGCAACTGATAGCGCTTCGCTAAAGTTGAAAGTTCTAAATGCGCTCCGGCAGAAATAACCCCTCCTCCTACATACATGAGAGGTCGTTGAGCCTGTTCAATGAGGTCTAAAGCCGCCGAAACTTCAGAAATAGCAGGAGAATTAGGTAGTTGGAACCCAGGAGGCATAATCGAGCCTGGTTCTACTGGACAATAATCAAAGAATTCTTGGCCAACATCCTTGGGGATATCTATAAGAACCGGACCAGGCCGACCAGAGGATGCAATTAAAAAAGCCTGTGCCACAACAGGCGCAAGGTCAACCGGATTCCTTACTACCCAAGAATGCTTAACGATAGGCAAGGTAACTCCAAAGATATCTATTTCTTGGAAGGCGTCAGTGCCAATTGCAGGGCGCGGAACTTGGCCTGTCACGACAACCAAAGGAACAGAGTCCATCTGAGCAGTAGCTATCCCAGTCACAAGATTGGTAGCTCCTGGACCTGATGTGCCAAAACAAACCCCAACTTTTCCAGTCGCTCTTGCAAAGCCATCAGCGGCATGAACACCTCCCTGTTCATGCCGAACAAGTATGTGCTGTAACCAACCCTCTGCTTCAGCCTTATGAACAGCATCATATATAGGCAATATTGCCCCACCTGGATAACCAAATATCGTTTTTACTCCATGGCGGCGCAAAGAATCCATTAGGGCATCGGCCCCTGTGATTCGCTGCTTATTTTTACTCTCTTGTTCACCCATGGACTTAAGTGAAGAAGTCAGGGTCACGGAAATCAGAAGGCATGCTTAATGATCAAGATTAAGTCTAGAAGTCTCTATTTGCTCAAAACCTCCTTAAGACGAAATAGTGAATTGTGTGCAGATTAAACATAAGCCCATAGAACCATAACAAATTTACTACTCATAGAGAGAAGAGGTAAGAGAAAGACTAAATCACTCCTAAGCTAAGACAATAGATTTCATCTTGAGAAAAATTATCCGAAAGACAGAATCAGCAGCCGAACAAATAACAAAACTTAGCGATACTATTATCTTAATGATATAGGATCAAAAGTATCAATTAACAAATATATTTTATTTATAATAGGCCTATCATATGAAGTGGGCCATTTCCTCCCACAATTTCCAGAAGAAATTCAGCAAAAAGAATCATTGCGACTCGGCCATTCCAAACTTCAGAACTATTATTCCATCCCCATTGCCATTTTTCCTGCGGATAGAGCTTTACTCCCACTGGCAACTTAGAGACATCATCCAGACTAATCTCAGGTCCATTCAGGGAAGATGCAACTAAATCAGCAAGTCCATTTATAAATAAAGGATATGTATCTAATGCCCTTACTCTTCTAAAGTTAACTATACCTTTTTTCTTTGCTAACTCACGGTATTCAATGTCTATTTCTTGCAAGGTTTCTATATGTTCACTAACAAAACTTATTGGCACAACAACCAATTCGCGCGTGCCTTCCTTACCCAAATTATCTAGAATATCTTCCGTATACGGTCTCAGCCATTCTTCGGGGCCAACCCGACTTTGATAAGCAAGACTCGAGGGATTACGAGTACTTAATATTTTCTCAAGCTCGTTCATAATAAGCATGGAGCATTCTTCTATTTCTTTCTGATAAGGGTCTCCAGCTTCTTCTACATAACTTTTTGGTACGCCATGAGCACTAAAAAAAACATGAGCCTCTTCTGGTATATCGCACAAAGATATTTGATCGGCTATTAATTCAGCCATTGACCGAATATAGACAGGATGATCATGCCAACTACGAATGCAGCGTAGAGATACTTTCTGAAATTCACCATCGTTCTCTCGTAACCTACTCAATTCGCGAAAACTTGAACCACTAGTACTAATAGAAAACTGAGGATATAGAGGCAGTACTACAACTTGATTAATCCCATCGGCCTTAATATCTGTAACTGCTGATTCTGTAAATGGGTGCCAATAGCGCATAGCTACATAACTGGTTGCATCAATTCCACGTTGACGGAGTGCACTTTGTAATTCTCTAGCTTGCTGTTCAGTAATTCTCCTTATTGGAGAACCTCCACCTATAGCCCGATATGCCTTTTCTGACTTCCGACTGCGTAACGTGCTGATAAACCAAGCTAAAGGTTTCTGAAGAGATGAGATGGGCAGTCTAATTATCTCTGGATCTGAAAAAAGATTATATAGAAACGGGCCTACATCTTGAATCCTTTCAGGACCTCCAAGATTCATTAAAAGGATTCCTACCCGAGCCATTTAAAAGAAAAATCCTTAAAAGGGGTTGAGGTTAAACCTCATAAACGTAAAGGTAGCTAGAAAGAGACAAGAAATGAATCTCAGCAAAGAACTTTCCAAAATCAACCAAAATCTTGCTTCACAGGGCGTGAAGTTGAGGATTGAACAAAGAAGAGATCTTCTTAACCTTCGTGGTCCTCTCCCATGCACTGATAGAAAAGGGATAACAAAGATACAAAGAATAAGTTTGCATCTAAATGCGGACCAAAAAGGACTCAAGGAAGCCCAAGAAATGCTCCAAATGGTTCTCTTCCAATTGAAACATAACCAATTTTCCTGGACCCACTGGTCCAGGAAAATTCCAGAACATTTACCTCAGAAGAGACGCAATTCGACTGAAGAAGCCTTGGAAAGTTTCAAATCAGCTTTCTTCTCTGATCCAAGTCGACATCAATCCACTTCTGGTTCAATAACCACTTGGTCCTCAGCTTATTGGCCCTATCTAAAGAGATTAAAAGAAATAAAACATCAAATGGATACAAACCTAAGTGTTGATCTGCTTAGCAAAACCCTCATCAGCTATTCAGAAAATACTCGCAGTCGTCAACAATGTGCCACCGTACTTACTGCCTTCGCAAACCACATAAATATAGAGCTTCCTGAAAACTGGAGAAAGAAAGGAAATGGATATGGGTTACATAAAGCACGCTATCGCGAATTACCTAGCGATAACTTAATAAAAGAAACATGGTCTCTAATTCAAAACCCTAAGTGGAAGTTAGTTTATGGGCTAATGGCAACCTATGGACTTAGAAATCACGAGGTTTTCTTTTGTGATCTTTCAATGCTTTCCAAAGGGGGCGACCAAGTCCTAAGAGTTTTACCAAATACAAAAACGGGAGAGCATCAAGTTTGGCCATTCCATCCGTCTTGGTGCGAGTATTTTGGTCTAGGACTGCTAGGTGAAGATCCAAAAGCACTACCAGCAGTAAATACCGATCTCAAAACAACAACTCTACAAAAAGTTGGGAGGCGGGTATCTGAACAATTTCGACGTTACAAACTTCCTTTAACCCCATACGATCTCAGGCACGCTTGGGCAGTCCGAACTATCCATATAGGACTTCCAGATAGTGTTGCGGCCAGAATGATGGGTCATTCAGTCACGATACACAACAAAACTTATCACCATTGGATAACACGTAGAGACCAGCAACAAGCAGTAGACAACGCTTTAGCAAGACATATTGCTTAAATATTGCCAAAAGATCATGTATAAATAAAGTAATCACTCCTAGGATATTTAGAGACTATTTTATTTCTATTTGTATGGATCAACAGTCTAAAATAAACTCTGATTTTTCACAATGAAACAAAAAGACCCTTTTAAGATTAACGAGCTTGACAAAAATGCATCCGAATTAGGAATAGGTGGATATTTAGCGCAAGAGGTAGATGAGAGTAGTTATCGCAAAAGGATGAATCGAAGAAAAGAAGTTCAACTCAAAAGATTAGAAGAAAGAACAAAAGAAAAAGGCTTAATAATAGTTTTTTTGGGAAATGGAAAAGGAAAAACAACTGCAGCTCTAGGGATGGCCTTGAGAACTCTTGGACATGGTGAAGCTGTCGCAATCATTCAATTCATAAAAGGAGGATGGGAACCCGGCGAAGCAAAGGCCCTTAAGATCTATGGAAAGAATCTCTCTTGGCATGCACTAGGTGAAGGCTTTACGTGGGAAACCCAAAATAGAGTTCGTGATAAAGAACTTGTTTTAAACGCATGGGAACAATCTTTGATTTACTTGCAAAGTGAAACACATAAGCTAGTAATTCTTGATGAAATCAATGTCGCAATAAAACTTGGTTACCTTCCACTGGAAGATGTAATCGATGGTCTTGCCAAAAAACCACCTATGACTCATGTAGTTTTAACTGGTAGAGGTGCCCCACAAAAACTCTTAGACCATGCCGACCTTGTCACAGAAATGAAATTGGTGCGCCACCCCTTCAAAGAACAAGGAGTCAAAGCTCAAAAAGGAATTGAATTCTAAGACTTATTTTTTATCTTCTTACTAATAAATATTTATAGGCAATTACTAGTAAAGCAAGACCTATTTATAGCTGTTCGAACAAAGCTTGCTACTGTCAAAAAGATATTAACTATAAATGCCCTACGAGAGAGTCCTCCTTAAACTCAGTGGTGAAGCACTGATGGGGAAAAAACCCTACGGAATTGATCCAGCGATTGTGCAATCTATTGCTGCTGATGTTTCGGATGTTGTGGCCAATGGTACTCAACTAGCAATTGTGGTTGGAGGTGGAAATATCTTTAGAGGTTTAAAAGGCTCTGCAGCAGGAATGGATCGAGCAACTGCAGATTATGTCGGGATGTTGGCCACAATTATGAATGCAATCACCTTACAAGATGGTTTAGAACAAGCAGGTGTTGCGACAAGAGTGCAAACTGCCATAGAAATGAAAGAACTAGCAGAGCCCCATATTCGTAGAAAAGCAATTCGCCATTTAGAGAAAGGAAGAGTAGTTGTATTTGGTGGTGGTTGCGGGACCCCCTTTTTTACTACTGATACAACTGCCGCTTTAAGAGCCGCAGAAATCAACGCAGATGTAGTTTTCAAAGCCACAAAGGTTGATGGTGTTTATGATTGCGATCCTGAAAGGTTCCCAAACGCAGTGCGATATAAAGATCTCACCTTCCAAGAAGTACTCAGTCGCGAAATTGCTGTTATGGACAGTACTGCTATTGCCCTTTGCAAAGATAACAATATTCCGATCGTAGTCTTTAACCTGTTCGAACCAGGCAACATCATCAAAGCTGTTGCTGGAGAGTCTGTCGGATCACGTATCAGCAATTCTAACCAAACATGATATTCATCCCCACTCAATTCCCTTATTCGTTGTCAACTTGTTAGCTCATGTCCAACAAAGAAATCGAAGCAAGCATGCGCAAATCTGTAGAAGCAGCCAAGCGCAACTTCAATACTATTCGCACTGGTAGGGCGAACCCAACATTATTAGATCGAATCACCGTTGATTACTACGGTGCTGAAACCCCCTTAAAATCTCTTGCCACGTTATCCACTCCCGATTCTCAAACCATCTCGATACAACCTTTTGACTTAAGTACCTTAACTCTTATAGAAAAATCTATTGCTACTAGTGATCTTGGCTTTACACCTAATAACGATGGGAAAATAATTAGAATTAACGTCCCGCCATTAACAGAGGACAGACGTAAAGAATTCTGCAAAATAGCATCAAAATATGCGGAAGAAGGTAAAGTATCACTACGTAATATTAGACGTGAAGCGATAGAAAAAGTCAAAAAGCTAGAAAAAGCTGGTGAGCTTTCTGAGGATCAAAGTAGAGATCAACAAGAAAATATTCAAAAGCTTACTGATAAATTTATCGTTGAAATAGATAATCATCTTAATGACAAAGAAGCAGACATTCTTAAAGTTTGATTAATCAGGATGTCCTAGTTATTGGGGCTGGTGCAGCCGGTTCTACAGCAGCATTTCATCTCGCCAAAGCCGGGCACAAAGTCACCTTACTCGAAAAGAATTCAAGCAACCTAATAAAACCATGTGGTGGTGGGATGGCAGCAGCCGTACAGAAATGGTTCCCTTTTGACCTTATGCCAATAGTTGATGAGGTAATAAAACAAGTTGATTTCAGTTGGTGTCTTACTGATCCAGTCATCGCAGAGCTGCCAGGCTCATCCCCGTTTTGGATAGTACAAAGAGAAAAGCTTGATCTTTTCATTACTAGTCAAGCCATTAATGCAGGCGCCAAACTCCTAAAGCCATTTAAAGTCACTCAGTTAGAAAGAAATGGACAATTTTGGAGAGTAACTAGTGAAGATGGACATCAACTTCAGGCAAAGGCTGTTGTAATAGCCGATGGATCAAAATCACCATGGCCTAAAGCTTTGGGCTTAGGTCCTGCAAAAGAACACTATGCCTTCACGACCTCAGTTCGACTAGAAGGGAGAGGCAATATGAAAAAAGGAATCTCAAGGTTTGAATTTGGTCTTGTTAAACATGGATTCGCATGGGCATTCCCTCTTAATGATGGAGTAAATGTGGGAATAGGTAGTTTCATTGGCCAGCATGCAATAAATTCCAATTCAATCCTTGAGAAGATTCTTCCAAATCTTGGATTTTCTCCAAATGCGGGCAAGCGTCAAGATGCTCTCCTAAGGATTTGGAATGGACATAGTCCACTCAATGGCAATGGAATTGTTTTAGTAGGAGATGCCGCCTCATTATGTGACCCATTCTTGGCAGAAGGTCTAAGACCCGCTCTAATGAGTGGATATGAAGCAGCACTAAGCCTAAACAATTGGTTAATAGGAGAAAGTGAGAATCTGAATGACTATACAAATTCAATACAATTCAAATGGGGAAACTCAATGGCATGGGGCAAAAAAATTGCACAAGTTTTTTACAGATTTCCTCAAGTGGGATATCAAATTGGGATCAAAAGACCAACCGCACCAAAACGCATAGCAGAAATACTTTCTGGGGAAATAGGATATGGAGATATTGCTAAGCGTGTAATAAAAAGACTTTTTCTTCAGCGCGCATAACCTAGAACTAATAAATGTAATTAATTAAAGATTGGTGGAAAAGAAAAAAGCCTGGATTTGGTTCAAAGGAGGGCAAGAAGGAGGCTATTGGGTGGCTGGCTTTCTTGCTAGCAGTGACAAACAAGAAGGGATATTGATCGAGAAAGCTGATTTTGTAAAATGCCGAATCCCAGAATGGC
Source organism: Prochlorococcus sp. AG-363-P01 (assembly GCA_003278225.1). GTDB lineage: Bacteria > Cyanobacteriota > Cyanobacteriia > PCC-6307 > Cyanobiaceae > AG-363-K07. The sequence goes on from QCGC01000007.1 coordinate 51,345, forward strand.
GGGTGAGGTATTCTGAGCCAGAAGATGAGAAAAAAGGTCCTAAAATTCCTGATAATCCAACTTGGAAATACAACTAGCTAAAAAGCTATGAACAAACCTTTAAAAGTTATTTTTATTGACTATATTTTAATCTATAGATTATCTAATGATAATTCATGTGTTAAACAACTTCTAGTTACAATATACATGAAATATTTTCTTAAAGCTCAACAATAGACTGTTAATCATTGGGGACTCAATGCCAAAGCCGCTCCAAGTCCAGAAAACAAATCATCTTGAAGAAGTCGTCCATCATGATCATGGTCTAAGGCATCAAAAACCGCATCACTGCCCAACCATTCTTCACGAGTAATACATCCATCACCATCAAGATCATTAAGCATAAAGATCTCATGGACGACATGACTGAAGGCTGATCCACCCTCAAGTACAGCTAAGCGATGTGCAAGTTGGGCCTCTAGTGTTTCAATTGCCTTACTAAATCCCCTGATCCCTTCATCAAGCTTTTCTCTAGCCATTCTATCGTCTGACATTAGAGAATCAAATTTATTTTTATCAATCTGAATTTTTTCTATCTTTGAGGAAGGATTCAAATAATCTAATTTCTGCTTTAAAGGTATTTCAGTTTTTTTAAGTTGATCTAGAAGTTTTGGAGAAATCGTTAGCAAATCACATCCAGCAAGCTCAGTAATTTCATCTACATTTCGGAAACTAGCACCCATTACCTCGGTTTTATAACTATGGGTCTTAAAATAATTAAAGATCTTAGTAACAGAAAGAACACCTGGATCTTCATTCCCTGGATATGAATCTTTTCCTGTATTGGCCTTATACCAATCAAGTATTCTTCCAACAAATGGTGAAATAAGAGTTACACCAGCCTCAGCACAGGCAACAGCCTGAGCAAATCCAAATAATAAAGTAAGATTACAATGAATACCTTCTTCTTCAAGAACTTCGGCAGCTTTAATCCCCTCCCAAGTTGAAGCTATTTTAATAAGTATCCGGTCCTTTGGAATTCCACTTTCACTATAAAGATTAATAATCTTTCTAGCTTTAGTGATTGTTCCTTCCATATCATAACTCAAACGAGCATCAACTTCAGTCGAAACTCGACCTGGAATTATCTTGAGAATTTCCTTACCAAAAATCACGCAAATCTCATCTAAAGCTTCTTCAACCACTTCCTCTACTGCAGCACCATGTCCAATCCTTTTCCTTGAGAACTGAAGAGCCTCATCTATCAAACTTTGATACGTAGGGATTTGAGCAGCAGCAAGTATCAATGATGGATTAGTTGTTGCATCCCTGGGCTTAAAAGTTCGAATAGCATCCAATTCTCCAGTATCAGCAACAACTACTGTCATTGAAGAAAGCTGTTCAAGAAGGTTGGCCATGGAATAGATATCTATCATTCGCTAGTAAGTTAGCCACCTTTTCAAGGATTACATCCATTACCAGCAACTCAAAATCAAACAGTTGCATTAACCAAGGAATTTTGAACCAAAAATTTCTAATTTCAATTACCTGGAGGAATTTTTTCTAAAACCAGCAGTCCTTCTACAATTTCTTTTGCGGCAGGGGCCGCTACTGTTGAGCCAAAAGCACCAGCCCCCTTAGGCTCATCTACTACCACTAGAACGACATATCGAGGATCATCTGCGGGCAAGTTTGCTACAAAGCTACAAACCTTGAGACCATTACCAAAAGCTCCATTAACCAACTTATCAGCAGTACCGGTCTTTCCACCTATTCGATACCCATCGATTTTCTTAAAGCCAAAAACTGAGTTCGTATCTACTACTGACTCCATCCAACGACGAACCACTTTGGTCACTTCACTGCTTAACAAGGGAGAATTATTCTGAGGGGCTTTAAGAAAAGGTGATTCACTTCCTTGTAAACCTCGGGTTATATGTGGCCTTACTAAATAACCTCCATTAGCAATAAGTGCGTGTAACTGAGCCAATTTCAAAGGAGTCAATGAGAAGCCATGCCCATAAGAAGCTACAGCAGGCTCAATTGGTTGATTTACAAATTCTTTTTTTGGCTTTAAGGATCCTGCTACTGCTCCCGGTAAATCCGTCTGAGGCTCGGAATCAAGACCTAGAAGATGCAATAAATCCCAATAGCGCGAGGGATTTAAATTCTGCATTATCTTAACCATAGCAACATTACTGGAGGCCTGAAGAACTTCAGCAAAGGTCATCACACCATTGGATCCAAAATCGTAATTCCGTAAAGACCATCCACCAACATTTATCACTCCTGGATCATTAACAGTTCCATTAACTTGAATCACACCTTCTTGTAGAGCCAAAGCAAGATTAATCGGCTTAAAAGTAGACCCAGGTTCATACAAATCCTGAACAGACCACTCCTTAAAAAGAGCAGAAGAATATTTCCAAAAGCGATTTGGGTCATAGGTAGGGACCGAAGCCAAGGCCAAAAGCTCCCCATTAGTGACGTCCATAACGATTGCTACTCCTTTGGTCGCACTCCATTTACTAACTGCATCTTTTAATGCCTTACTTGACAACTCCTGTAATCGTGAATCAAGAGTTAATTGCAACTGGTCATTGTCTCTATAAAAAACACCAGGGGCCAAGTCATCTGGCAGTGGAGTTCCATCTCTCGCTAATCTGAATCTTCTTACTGGCTCTTTACTTTTTAGAAGCACATTGTCCAAGCTTTGCTCCAAGCCTGCTTGAGGAACTCGATCATCATTTAAAAAGCCCACCACATTTGCGAAAAGCTCATTTTGAGGATAAACACGCTGCAAATAAGGCTCAAGTTCTATTCCACTAATTCCAAGTTTTCTTATTTCAGTGGCGATTTCAGGTTCCAACCCTCTTGCGAGTCTGACTCCTGATTCGTGATCTCCTATTAATCCAACTAATTCATGTACAGGCTTTGAAAGCAAGCCTGAGAGTTTTCTGGCGACTTCAATAGGCTTACGAAGAGAGTCAGGGTGGTCTCCAGGAAAGTGAAAATTATTCGGATGTGCCCATAAACGAAAACGCTCCTCATCAAGAGCAACCAGTCTTCCATGCCTGTCAACAATCGAACGTCGAGCCGCAAGTGGTTCGACTCTTTGAGTTTGAAAAGCCCGTGCACGAGCTTGAAGCTTCGTAGTCTGAATCACCTGTAACCAGGCCATTCTAGATATAAGGCCTAAAAGACCTACAGTGAGAATAAGAAAAACTAATTTCAACCTATAAGAGGGAACAGACTCAGACGCTGTTAGACCCAAACGCTTATGCCTAGTTCTTCTGATCGGTCGCTTTCGAGAAGGCGGCATTAGTAGCCGTAATTAACTGGAGAAGAGCCAAACCTTTCGAAAAGGCTACTATTATCTTGCTCAATGTTCCTAGGCTTAGTTATAGTACCTGGATTGTCTAAATAATGTAATTGATCAGCATTTGTTCTCACCATAGACAAGGGGAGACTTGTTCTCTTAAGAACATGCTGCTCTAGCATTGCAGTAGACGATTTAAGCTTCTGGGTGAGATCACGAGTTGTTTCAAGTTGCTTATAAGCAATAATCCAAAGATGACGAGAATGCAATGAAAGCCCAGACATAATCATAACTGCCACTAATACACCCCACAATGCTCCATCGGTGGCTCTATGTAATCCAGCTAAAACGGGAGATTGTCTGGCAACCTTTCTGGAAGAAAAAGAGCCATGAATCAAACGGAAGAGTCCTGACGAACGAGCTAGAGGAACAACAGGTTCTGAACCTCTACGACGCGATTTCCCAACTGCGACCACCAAACAAATTAACCAATTTAATAATTAGTGAAGCACTCTAGACATCGTCATGCAAGGGTTAATAACTGTTGGGGTTCCAATCCTTCGACTATCAACTTAGTAAAAGGAGGCTTCCAAAAGTAATTCCATTCCATAAAGAGTGCATAAGTACACAGGGGAAAAGGCGTCCAGAGCTAAGTCTTAAAAAGGCCAAGCCAAGTCCCAAAACAACTAATGGAGGGAACTCACCAACACTTAAATGAGCCAAAGCAAAAACAAGAGCGCTAACTATGACTCCCCAACTACGTCCAAGTGCTTTGGCTAATACAGGGAGGAGAGTTCCACGAAAAACCAATTCTTCAAAAAGAGGAGCTAAAACAACTGTTGTAATCAATAGCAAAATCAAAGGTAACGGCTCTTGACTGTGCAATACCAACTCAAGCAAAGGATTACTACCTCCTTGATCTCCAACCAGCAGGTTCATCAACCAACCAGTAAGCAAAACCAGTGGCATTACCATTAACCAAGCAGCAAATGCTTTACTGAAAGCTTGACCAACAGGTCTCAAGCGCCACTGAAACCAACCACCATCAGGCAAAACAATTTCTCTCAAACCATAGCGTTGTTGCCGAAGAATAAATAAAGGAGGAATAGTCATAGTGATATAGCCAATCAAAACAGTCAAAGACTCCTTAAGAGGGGAACCAACGTTTTTAGTCAAAGTATCGCTAAGTGGAGCGAAAAAAGTTGGGAAAAGGACTTCTCCTAAGACAACAAAACCTCCTGCAACAAGTAACACCATATCCAGCAGAGAAAGAGGCATTGCAACAATTACAGGCCACGAGCTATTGGCTTTTCTCAACAACAACCCAATCTGACGAATCAACAACCCAATTCCTAAAAGTACAGCCATTGCAGGAACACCTTGCGTCAGGCTTAATCTCAAAGCCATGGATTTAGAGGTGCGCGTGTCTATGCAAACTTGGTTATTCCCACCCAAAGCAAAACAAGAAAGCTGATATAACAATGGATCTTTTTTAATCTCTGCAAGAACCTGCAAATTAGGTTTGATAGTTGTGCTTTTGCTAGAAGCAGCAAGTAAAGCCTTTTGTATAGGCACCAATGCCGCATCCTTAAATTGGATCTCCAGAGCCAAGCTTCGCTTCTTTTCATCAGTTTCAAGTGAGGCAAAAACCAACCTTTCACGCTCACTCATTCGCTCTAAGGGAGTCTCACTTAAAAGGGTTTTCAGCTTTTCATTAGATATATCTCCTATTAAGAATGGCTTCAAAGAATTAGGAATCGATGGAGCCGCTAACAAGGAAATTTCTTGTTGGCGCATTGAAAGCTGTGGGGCTACAGAAGGTCTGCTAAAGCTTTCTTGCAGTCCTTTTCCCCAAATAAAAGCCGCTAACAAAAGTGAGAGCCCTGCTAGTACAACTTTTCCTGCCGAGGTAGCTTTTCTCATAAAAGGTTCGAACTCAGCAAAAACAAAAAACTTAAAAGGAATAGATTTCTCTAATCAAAGAAAGCCTAGGTCGACTAATTCCCAAATACGATGATTGATATCAAAACTCTTTGCCTGTGACTTTGCGTCTTCTTCTCGTTCGTCATGGTTTAAGCAGCTTCAATCTCGAAGGCCGAATCCAAGGTCGTAACGATCTTTCTACTCTCACAGATGAAGGCAGACAGCAATCTATTGAGACAGGAAAGTTCTTGTCTGAGCTGCCTATCGATGCCATCTATAGCTCTCCTCTTCAACGTGCAGCAAAAACAACAGAAAATCTGATTGAAGAATTAAGATATAAACCAGAAACCATCTTTGATGAAGGCCTATTGGAAATAAACCTTGGTTCTTGGAGTGGGATGACTGTGAATGATGTAAAAGATAATTTTCCAGAAATCTATCAATTATGGAAAACTAGACCTGAAGAAATAGTACTAGATGACAAAAATGGTCACAAATTTAAGCCGTTTATAGAGTTGGCAAGCCAAGTCAGAGAATTCCTGATGAGACTTATTAAACTTCATCCATTGGATAAAGATAAAACGATACTGATCGTTGCACATAATGCAATACTTCGCTGTCTTATTCTTGAATTATTAGGGCAGCAAAAACAAGGGTTCAGAAGACTACAGTTAGACAATACATCTATTTCAGTTATCAATTTAAAGCCGAGTCTTATAAGGCCTTATCAAGTTCAACTCGAATGTCTTAATAACACTACTCACCTTGGTTCCACTGTATCTAAAAAAAATCATGGCGCTCGACTACTTTTGGTTCGCCACGGTGAAACAAATTGGAATCGTGAGAGCCGCTTTCAAGGCCAAATTGATATTCCTCTCAACAACAATGGAAGAACACAAGCAAAAGCTGCAAAATCATTTCTTACTAATTTCAAAATCAATAGAGCTTTTAGTAGTTCGATGTCTAGATCTAGGCAAACTGCAGAATCTATTCTTGAATGTCATCCTGATATAGACCTAGAGCTTAAGGAAGGGCTTATTGAAATAGGTCACGGGCTATGGGAAGGGAAATTAGAGTCAGAAATCAAAGCCGAATGGCCAGATCTTTTGAAAACTTGGCAAATTGAACCGGAAAAAGTTCAGATGCCAGAAGGAGAATCTATCTGTGAAGTATGGTCGCGTTCAATCAAATGTTGGGAAGAAATATGTTCAAACTTAAATCCAAAAGAAACGGCTCTTGTAGTTGCTCATGATGCAGTTAATAAAACTATCCTTTGTCACTTGTTAGGACTAAGTCCAGCAGATATCTGGATGGTCAAGCAAGGCAATGGTTGCGTTAACGTTATAGATATATCAACAGACTCTAATCAGCCGGATGTGTTGACATCTCTCAACCTGACATCTCATCAAGGCGGACTTCTTGATCGCACAGCAGAAGGTGCACTTTGATTCCATGGCAGCAACATATCTTCTAGATCCAGTTCAAATTCTCCACGGATCCCACACGGGCATAGTTCAAGATGCTGTTCTAATAAGAAATGGTCAGATAACAGCTTTCGGGCAGGAAGCTCGCAAAAAAGGGGCAACGCTAAAAGTCAAAGCAATGCAATGCCCTAAGCAACTATTAGCGCCTTGTTTAGTTGATCCTCATTCAATCCTCGAAGAACCTCTTAATGGTCGTTGTGAAACCTTGGTAAGCCTTAGAAATAAAGCAGTTCAAGCTGGCTATGGGCAGTTGGCTCTGCTTCCAAGAAGTCCATCATGGAGAGACAGAGCCGATCGTCTCGTGGGTTTTAATAATCCCCATAGTGATGTATTAATTCACCTCTGGGGCAGTTTTAGTAAAGGCGGCAAAAAAGTAGAGCTTGCTTCTCATAGAGAATTACTACAAAATGGAGCCGTTGGAATAGCTGAAGACGATTCATTAATCCCTATAGGACTTCTTCAGCGTGGATTAACACTTGGAGAAATGGGAACATCACCTGTTCTTCTTGCACCAAGGGACGAAGATATACAGCAAGGTGGATTAGTTAGAGAAGGAGTAGAGACATTAAGAGCAGGCTGGGCACCAGATCCTTTAGCAAGCGAAACAATCCCTCTGAGGCAATTACTAGAGCTTCATAAGCAACACCCAAATGTCTCAATCCGATTAATGAATATTTCGACTAAAGATGGAGTGGAAATGTTAGCCAATAGTCAAACCAAACCTATGGCTAGTGTATGTTGGTGGCATTTAGTTAAAGATAGTTCTGCTCTTTCTAATAATGAACTTGGATGGCGATTCGTTCCTTCATTAGGTAGGCCAAAAGATCGAATGGCTTTAATCAAAGGCCTCCTAGAGAAAACAATCACTGCAGTAGCCGTTCATGGAATTCCCCTAGATGAAGAAGAGACAAAATTACCTACGGATAAACGTTTACCTGGACTTAGCGGATATCAACTGGTACTTCCAACTCTATGGCAAGAGCTAGTTGTCAACTCAGAATGGAAAGCAGAGCAACTATGGGAAGTCCTGAGCTTCGGCCCTTCAAAAATGCTTAATCAAAATGAAGAAAGGCTAGAAATTGGAAGCCGGCGATGGTTGTTATTCGATCCAAATAAAGCCTGGACACAAACTCTAAATAATAGGCAAGAAAGATACTGTGCCAATGAACCATTACAAGGAGAAATGATCTTAGGGAAGGTAATTGATTGTGGCCTTAAGACCGAAGAAGGCCAATCC
>QCGC01000008.1 GCA_003278225.1 Prochlorococcus sp. AG-363-P01
CTTACCGATATTTATCGAAATAATTCATTTATCTTTTGCAACCCTGAGGAAGATCTAATCCAACAATATTGTACTCATGTTTATAATTTGGATGACAGGACCAAGCTTAAGGTCAACCCATAAGCAATGTGCTATCTGGCTATAAAATTGCTAGAATAGCTATAAATGATATAATAATTTTACTGAAACAAGTCAATGATAAAGAATATAATAAGCAGTTTGTCTTACCGAATGGGGATAATCATTGCATTGTGTGAAAGAGAAAAAATAATGAGCGCTAGAAAATTCAAACTTGGCTCATTGGCTTCATTGGTTGAGCCTGCCTTGATTGTATTAAGTCTAGTTATTCTTAGGCTTTTATTCAAAGTAACATTAGATTCCTACTTAAACCCTGTCATCTGGTTAACAATTGGAGCCGTTATTTTTTACATGTTTAGAGATGTAGCGTTAAAAGCAAGAGCTACTATTTCCTCTTATAATAAGGTTCTGGTTCACAGGCATATTACGCCACTTGACTGTTACTTGGGTAGATCAATACCCTATTTCCAAAATTATATAGTAGTATTCATTGCCGTACTCTCATCTGTCTGGTTTTACGAAGGAAAGATTCAATTTGATGACCCCTCACTAGCATTTATCGTTTTATTTTTAATGTTTCTACTATCACTTGGAGTTGGATTTGCAACTTTTATACTAGGAAGTTATTACCCAATCACCAAATATATAATTAGGTTCTGTGTTAGAAGACTATTGTTTTGGACATCAGGAATTTTCACACCCTTATATATTCTTCCTCCAGGGATAAAGAAATTCTTCACCCTAAATCCAATGGTTCATGCTACAGAACTACTACGTCATTCAATAAATACTCTTTATCCTGCTGAACCGCAATTTATATCACTTGACTATTTGTTAAAATGTGCTGTAGCAAGTATAGTATTTGCATCAGTGCTGTATTCCCTAAAATATACTGACCTGCATTACCTATCTAGATTTACAGCAAAATCAAGCTCATCACGTTAGTCTTATGAATCGCTTACAAAAATATTACTCCAGAACAAGTTCTATATTTATTGATTCCATAAAAAATTTTCGGAAGCAGTTTACTGCTAATCTGAATAATTTTTCGACTCTGGTTACTACTAATCTAAATAACTATTCGGCTCTAGTTACTACTAATCTAAATAACTATTCGGCTCTAGTAAGGAGAAACGTTCCCCCAAAGGCAAACATCAAAATTAAATTTAGCTATATATATATTGCTTATATTTTTCTAGTATTTAGTTATTTTGGTGTTTTCGCAAGAGATAGATATTTAGTTTCTTCAAAGTTTGTAATTAAAGCTCATAAAGCGGCGGAAGGCCAAATTGGGCAATCAATGTCCAGAAACGTTCCTAGTAGCATAGTACAAGGGTCAATAGAGGATGGAAGGTTCCTAATTACTTATTTAAGGTCAGAAGGAGTATATTCTAATATATATCAAAGTCCCAGTGAAATTAAAAGATTCAAGCCGGATGGTATTAGAAAAAGGCAAACTGGGCGAATAGTTAAAAAGCCAAAATTAAGTTTAAAGCAGTTCAGAAATAGGCATAGACTCCAACCAGATATAATGTCAGGTATATTGACTTTGGAAACCTATGGATATACACCTCAGTCAGCACATAGCCTTAATAAGATCTTAATAAATAAGTCGAAAAGTTTTTTCAAATCTGTCAATGAAGAAATATCGTCTAATCAACTCGAATTTTCAAAAGAACAACTAAATAAAGCTAAGCAAAAGTTGTACCAAGCTAATAATACGCTTAATAATTTCAAGGATTCCAATAAGATATTAAATGCTAATCTTCAAAAAGATAATTCAGCACAGTATCTAAGTACACTTCAAAATAGGCTTATCGATCTAAAAGTTGATTATTCTTCTGTAAGGAATCAATATTTAGATCCTAATGCACCCGAACTAGTTTATTTAGAAGATCAGATATTTGAATTAGAAAAACAAATAAAGCAAGAGAGGGATAAGATATTAATTAATAAATCAGAAGGGCTAAATAAACTCTCCTCAGAATCTGACAGATTAGAATCTGATGTTGTATATGCCACAGATGCATATACAAGTGCAAAGGCTCATTATGAAGCCACTCTCAGGGACAGTCAAAAGCAGATGAAATACATGGTGATGCTAAGTAATCCATATATTCCATCAAGCCCAGACAGAACATGGAGATTTAAAGCACTAGTTATATCTTTAGGTATATTAGCTTTATTTATATCTCTAAGGCAGTTTATTTCTTCAACATTAATCACCTTTGCCCTCAAAAAGAAATAAAATCATAAACAAAACCAGTTAATTAAAACATCTATATGAGGGAGTTTCCTTCTCAAAGCACTTCCGCTTGCTATAATTAGAAGCAATAAATGCTTATTATCTTCAAACTCATCAGATTGATACACTTAATATAGCTATGAAAAAGAATCTAATTTTAAAGCAGTTCTACCAAATCGCAATTTTAATATCATTTATTCTAGGTACAGATTTATTTTTACAAAATTCATATGCTAATCAAAATTATTTAGAGGCTGGTAACTCAAAAGTAAAACTAATACCATCATACAGACTAGGACCTGGTGATAAGTTATATATTTCTGTATTTAAAATAGAAGGTTATACTGCAGAAGTAGAAGTTCTCCCTGATGGGACAATAAATCTTCCTAGATTGGAACCGATAAATGTATGGGGTAGTACCATTGGCGAAGTTAAATCACATATCACTAAAAAATACCAGAAAATCCTAAGGAATCCAATTGTATACATTGATTTAAAACAAGCAAGAGATCTAAATGTAATGATTACAGGTTCTGTAAAGAGGCCAGGTATATATTCACTTGCCAATTCAAGCAACTCAAAAATAAATAAAAATCAAATGCTTACAACATATTCTCCTACACTAACAACTGCCATTCAATCAGCAGGAGGAGTCACTCCTAATGCGGATATAAATTCAATAGATATTATTAGAGAAGTTAAAGGGAAAAAATCGATTATCAGAATTAAATTTTTAGATATGATGAAAAATAAGATTAGTTTTAAAAATCCACTGATTTACGATGGAGATAAGATAGTAGTAAACAGAGCAATAGAATTAAAGTATCGTGATTTCAGAGATACCTCTATATCATCATTAGCACCTACCGAAATTAATGTTGATGTAATTGGTGAGGTTGCAAGTCCAGCAACACTTACACTTAAACCAACTACAACTGTTACTAAAGCGATACTAACAGCAGGAGGGTTTACAAGGAGATCTACTAGATCATTTATCTATTTATATAGGACAAATATGGTAGGTAAAACAATCCTAACCAAAATAAGATTGGATGGAAGTGAGGATATAGCGTCTAAAGGTAATACTATTCTTAGGGATAATGATGTAGTCCTTGTACTTCCTAACTCATTAGCTACGGTTAGTGATACTGTAAAAAGTAGCTTGGAGCCAATAGCCCCAATAGTAAATGCAACAGCCTTATTTAAATTGTTTGGAAGCTAAAAAAACCTATCTCAAAGTACCTAAAAGTATATACCCTTAAATTTAACTATTATCCTAACAATTTAAGACGTATAGAACTATTCTCTATTGATTTATTTAGAGACTAATTAGATAAATCTAATTTGTCAGGTATAAAGTCCAGATCATATTTAAAAGCTTCAAAATCATCTAGATAGAAGGCCTGTATCAACTTTAAAGTTTTTTTAGAGGCTTTGATCTTTTTATCAGTACCAATATTCATTTTGGGAAGCCCACTAAACCTAATTTGAAGCTTTCTACAGGCCAACTTAAGAGGGGTCTCTAATCCATCTTCTATTTTGAAGATCTGAGCATAATCCGCTAAAAAGTCCTTTTGGCACCTTATGTGATTATCCCGATGCTGTTTATTAAGCTTACAACGTTCGAGTGATTCTTGAACAAAAGAATCAAATGATTGATCTGATTGCCTTATTTTAATAATTTTCATTTTATATTCAGAGATCATTCTTTCATACGGATTACGTACTACAGCAAATGTCCAATCTGCAAAATCTTCTGGTATAATTAATTTATAATATTCATAATGTAAATGTTGCATAGTTACTTTCGAAAACTTATTTCTTTTTCTATTAAATAAAGCCTGTATTGCTCCACTCTTAATTAATGAATGCTCTATAGAAGTACCACCTGTCTTCGGAATATGAATAAAGTGTATAAGTCTTGACTTATGACGGAATAATGGCATTTTAAAATTAAATTATCCGATTATATTAACAGAACGATGTATAAGGTCTAACTTCAATAAATTAAGAGAAAGCTAATTAAGGGGATGTCAATGTAGACATTATGAAATAATTGAGTCCTTAAATCAATAATCTAACTGCAATAAGTACAGAGGCTAATCTGGTTAGCGGTAAATCCATTCTAGGCACATTTCGTTGCTAGCCAAAAGTGCAAATATAATGGATTACAAATATTTCAGATCTATCATGTTAGAATGGAATAAATAGGATACTTAAATTCTAAGCATTCAATGCTCAAGGTACTTAAAGAATCAACTATTAGGCTCGCAGGGAACTGGTCTGCCTATAAAAGTTTTGGTTGGACAATAAATGACTTAAAAATATATGAAGAAACTATGGAATTGCAAGAATCACTAAATGTAGTAAATAAGTCCATAACCTATAAGACTCGCCGCCCCACTTCCAAGCAACTAATCAAGGCTCTGCTCGAGTTATTTAATTATTCAAGATTGAAAAGAGCAATAAAGAGAGAAGTAGGAAAATATGGAGATGCAAAAATATATTGTGATCTAGGTTACTTATTTCTGAATTTAGAAGAACTGCTAGAAGCAAAAAAAGCTTTTCAGAGATCTATAGAGATAGAGCAAAATGCCAATTCCTATCAAGGTTTAGGCTGGGTTATGCTTAAACTAGAAAATAAAGCACTAAGTCATATAAAACTAAGTGCATCAGGTATTCACTCACTTCCTTCATATACAAATTCATATCAATCAATTGGATATGCTTCGATAGGAGATAAGAGTAATAGATCAGCTAAGGAAGCGTTCTACAAATCGCTCAAGCTAAAAGAAGATTGGGAGTGCCTTCAAGATTTAGGGTTGTCATACTTACAAATCAATCAATATGGGGCAGCTATAGATGCACTCAAAAAATCAATATCATTAAATAATAATTGGAAAACATATTATGCATATGGAATGGCTCATCATAAATTGAAGATTAATGGACGCAGTGATCAAACCATCAGCGCATATCGCAAAGCTGTGGAACTAAATCCACACTGGAGAATTTACTATGATTTAGGCAGGACACTAGAGTATACCAATCAATTCGAAGAGGCAATAATTGCATATGAGCAATCTATTGAGCTTACTGAAAAAGTACCAAGATCTGTCTATTATCATCTAGGTAGCGTCTATTGCAAAACAAATCAATATTCAAAGGCTATTAAGTCCCTGCAAAAATCTAATAAGATAAAAGAAAACTACAGATCATTCCGTGAATTAGGCTGGGCATTCCTAGAATTAAGTGATTACAAGGCAGCTAAAGTAGCTTTTAAAAAGTCAATTAAAATGAATAAGCATTGGAGTGCCTATAGGGGGCTGGGAAATGTAATGTTCAAACTAGGTAAATATGGAAAAGCAAAGAAAGCACTTATGAAGTCTGCAAGACTTGAAAAAGCTAAAAATGGAATTGCATCTTGCAATCTAGCTTGGATATTCTTTAATTTAAAAGATTATGATGCAGCTATAATTGAATTTAAGAATTCAATAGATATTAATCAAAGTTCAGAAGCATATAGAGGCCTAGGTTCATCATTACTTAAATCCAAGGAATATACAAAAGCTAAGGTTGCTTTGGAGAAATCTCTCGAGCTTAAAAAGAACTGGAAATCATATCGAGACTATGGATGGAGCCTATTTTACTTAAAAGATTATGATTTAGCAATTGAAGCTTTTAAAAATTCTATATCAATGAATAGCAATTCAAGTGCTCAAGAAGGACAAGAAAGATCATGTGAAGAATTAAATAAAAATGATTTAAATAACCAAGTTGATTGAGATTACGATAATGGATAAATTATGTACATCTAATATTTAAGTTGTGTTTATATAAATAGATTTATATTTATTGAGGTATGAGTGACAATGGAATATGTGTTTGACTAATTAGTAATTAGAATTAATGATAAGTTGGTTTTTTCTTGTAAAGCTGAGTTCAATATTACCTTGATCACTTGTCATATAAATCCTACGGTTGGTAATAACGGGACATCCAGGGCCTTTCTCATGGATTCCAGAATCCAATTTACCCCACAAAGTATCAATTTTAGGGTTATCTGATTTACATTCTACATTTATAAAGTGTGATCTTGTTGCCGGTTGTAAATTAGCAGCCTTTATTAGCTTTTTAAATGTCTTCTTTCTTAAAGGGTGATTGGCTGTGCGGGATATATAAAGAGAATCAGGTCTAATATATTTTAAAAATTCTTCATTAACCCCATTATTATAGCCATGGTGACCTACAACTAGAGCAGCTCCCTTGTATCTTTTTAATTCATTCCTAGCATGATTAAGTAATAAAGTTTGAGCTGGCTTATTTGCATCTCCTAATATCAATATTGGAACAGGTGAGGTTCTTATACCTACAACTACAGAGTTATTATTTTCCTCATGCCTTTTATAGTATTCAGATCTTTTATTGTCATTTTTATCGAGAGAGCCCCATAAAAGATCAATTACCAAATCTCTCTTTCCACAACTATCTGTTGAAGAAATCGTATGTTGTCGGGACTGATAATTATCAGTTTTGACAGAGATAGGGATCCACCTAGAGTCAGAAGAATCGCTAAGGAATTCTTTTAGAGCAGACCTTTTGCTTAGAAGAGTCCCATTACCAATTAAAAATTTAGTTTTAAAGCCTGATTCACTAATAGGCTTTACATAACGTAGGTGGTCACCATGGGAATGACTAATAATTACGGTATTAAGGTTATCAACTGATCTTTCATTAATGAGTAATTTGAGCTTCTCTAAATAGTGATCAATAAATTTCTTTTCACCTCCAGCATCTAGTAATGATACCGAACAACCATGGGTCAAAATTAAAGCTTGACCTTTTCCGATATCCATAATATGTAATTTAGTATCACTAAAGTCTTCTGGCCGGGATTGATTAGCAATAGCATCTGAATGAAATAGACTTGCACCAAATAATAGAGGGAGATAAAAAGTAAAAGATTTAATAACTAGATTTTTTGTTTTAGATAACTTATTCAAAGCCCTCATGTAATATTTTTATAAAATTCTATTGGTATTATACTATAGACTTGGTGGTTTGATATTCCTTTTTGCAACTTAGACTCAGAATATCAAAACTTAATTAAAGTTGTTAATGATACAAGTAGATGTCTAGATGGACTCTATAAAGGTTTTAGATAAAATTTATCAAGGAAGGATTTCTCCGTTTGAATGCCAAAAACCACCAGAATTACTTAATGAAAGGTTGTCAATGCATCTAATAAGCCCTTTAGCAGATTCTTTTGGAGTAATGCCTTTTGTTGTAAAGCCCGTCATACGTGTCCTGACAAGAACTGGGTGAAGAATCTCTACTACAATTTCATTCGGAATTTAAGCAATTGACAAAGATTTACCCAACATACATTGGGCAACTTTAGACATTCTGTAAACATAAGAGGAACCAGATTTATTATCTTCGATTGAGCCCATCCGACTACTAATCAAAGCTATTTTGACCCTTTTTTCATATTTTGCAAAATTACCTGTGTTAAGCATAAAGGACTCTAAGCGTTAGCTCTAAATTGTTTATAATGCTTTCTGGATCAAATTGTGATAAAGAATTAAATTCAGCAATGCCAGCATTGAAGATTAATCCATCTAATTTAATTCCCTTTAGGTTTTGTCTAAGCTGAGTTATGGTTTCGTATGATGTAACATCAATTCCTTTTTCCACTCTCACACCAAGTTTTTCTAATTCATCAGAGGTTTGTCGACAAGAGGCAATAACATAATCACCTCTTTGATTTAACTGACGACATAGCTCTAGTCCGATCCCTCTATTGGAACCTGTAATAAGAAAGGTAGACACATCTTGCTAGAGACTTATTAAACGATAACTTTCATAGATTCAATTGATATTATCTGCTGACAAATTTAATCTTTAATAAACGGTAAAAATCATTGCATCATTTTATTTTTGAAAATATTATCGGAATAATAAGAGATAACTCCTAGATCTTTTAATGGGTATATTATAGCTTATATATCAAAAAATTTTAACACTTCCAAAAGATTGGTAATCAAAAATTAATTCAAGCAAAAAATTTTGTTTATATAACTCAAACATTTGTTAATTCGCTTTTTTTGTGCTATGAAAGATTATTGATCTACCATTAAATATGAAATTTTTTACTATTCTGATGATTTTTAGCTTTTTTTTAGCTCCAATGTCTATTGCGTATCCACAAGATCAACTAAAAGAATGTGTTATAACTACTAAACAAAATCCAGCAATTCAAGGCATTTCAGATGATTCAATTCAGACTTTTTGTGACTGTAGCCTAAAATTAATAATAGACGAGGAAGCACCTCCTCAAAAAGCAGGGAATGAATGTGCTCAAATAGCATTCAAATAATCTCAATTATCTATCAAGCCTTATGGAGTGTGATCAAATTCTTATATATGAATCAAAACTTAAATCCTTTAGTCCTTTAAAATAAAATATTAATAGAGCCATATATATAACCTGGTTTTAACATTTTAATTTTCTATGGATATTGATATCTATAATAATTTAATTTTCAAATTCTTACTCAAAAGATAATTTCTTCACTGTTGTTCTTTTTTTAACTTGTAAACTTTATTTTGGGTTAACCACAATCAAGCTTTAGAATGCTTTATTAGAATTCTTAAGACATTTCTAAATGCAACTTTCTAAAATTGTATGTGCAGCAGCTTTCTCAGCTATTGGCCTACTGGTTGGCAGTCAACTGCCTAGAGGAATTCTTTCTGGACCTGTTTCCATAACTACATTTAAAATTAAAGTTCCATTCGATCAATGGTCTAAAGAATTTGATAGTAATGAAACCAGGAAAATTCATAAAGTTAATAACATAAAGCCAATATTTAGGGGTTTTAGTAACATTAACCCAAACCAAGTAGTTGTAATACATCAATCAAAACCAGGGGTTGTTAAAAGAATTTTCTCAGAAAATAAAGTTATTATTGAATCTTCAGGTCATATTATGAAAACCACAAGTACTAGCAATTGGAAGTCCAACTAAAAAAAGATTTGCGCTTTTCTAATTCTTGACGATCTATTAGAAAAGCTTTTTTGTCTTGTTATGTTTGATAATAGTCTAATAGTATATTATTAGATCCACACAAGGTTACATCTCCTTGTTACAGTAATTCAGTTTATAATATACTCTCTAAAAGTTTCCAATGAAACAAAACTTTTTGTACCGATTACACATTTAACTACAGATTCTAAACATTGATAAGTGCTTACATTAAAAAATGATCCCTTACCCAAAAACTATGGATTCACTAAGCTGGGAAGATTTACAAAAACTAACTGAAAAAGAAACCGACACAGTTAATGGACCCAATAACTCTCAATCCAAACTTAGACTTTTTGGAAATTCTGAAAATGATATTAAAGTTACCCTTTTTAGAGATCATCATGCTTGGTGCCCGTACTGCCAAAAGATTTGGCTATGGCTTGAATGGAAGCAAATTCCTTACCGAGTAAAAAAAGTCACAATGAGATGTTATGGAAAGAAAGAGAATTGGTATTTAGATAAAGTTCCCTCAGGTATGCTTCCTGCTCTTGAACTTAACAAAGAGCTTATTAAGGAAAGTGATTTAATACTTCTATCATTAGAAAGAGAGTTTGGTCCTTTAGGAAGGCGTATGAGAGAACCCTCTAACCTGAAGTTACGTAATCTAGAACGAAAGCTATTCAGAGTATGGTGCCAATGGTTGTGCTCACCAAGAACTAATTCAAGACAAGAAAATAAATCCAAAGAAAACTTTGAGGAAGTAATTAAAGAGGTAGGAACTCAACTTACTGAGACCAATGGACCTTGGCTAGATACAAACCAAGACAACCATGGCAGAAGGAAACCAGGAACCATTGATTTAATTTTTATTCCTTTTTTAGAAAGGATGAATGCTTCTTTGGCTTACTACAAAGGTTTCAGTCTTAGATACGAACACCCTGCTATAGACAAATGGTTCCAAGCCCTTGAACTTGAAGAAGTTTACAGAGGAACTCAAGGAGACTTTCATACACATGCTCATGATCTTCCTCCTCAAATGGGAGGTTGTTACATAAGCCCAAATGAAAAGCAAAAGCAATTTTCATTTGCTATTGACGACGGGGAAGGACTCGGAACTCAAGAGATTAACTGTAAAGATTCCAAGCTTAATGATGAGTTTTCTTCAAAAGTTAATGCACTTACAAGGGTGATAAAACACCGTCAAAAAATCATGGAGTTAAACCCACTTGGGCCAAAGAAATTTGATCAACCATTAAGAGCAGCACTTACTAACATGATGAATAATGAATTTTGCCAACCAGAAAAAGGTTCTGCCGCTGGTTTGCGTTACCTCAGAGACCGAATTTCTGTACCTAGGGACATGTCACTTCTAGCTGCTAGAAAATTGCGTCAATCACTTGAGCAAACTGCAAAGCTCGATGGAACGGATGCAAGTCCTCCTTTATCAAAACAAAATCGTTATGATCAGAATCCCGAGCCTTTCTTAAAATCAGTTAAAAACTAAACAACACAACATATTTTTGGATTTCAAACAAGAAAAATCTTAGGTGATGTAAATCTATAACTCTTGGTTGCAAAGTATTTATATTTAAGGCTTGGAAATCATTAGCTTTTTTTTTTACCGAGACATACTTTTCGAAGGTAAGCCTTTACTCTACTAAGTTTGCATAGTCAATTGATTAATGATTAGATCTAGAAGCCTAATTAACCGAAAACAGGATTGACCCAAATACCTTTGGATTTATGGCTGCTGGCTTAACTACGATTGCTTTCCTACCACAAGTCATTAGGACAAGCAAAACCAAAAAGGCTGAAGATGTTTCTATCCTGAGCTAATAATGTTCATTACTGGTCTTATATTCTGGATTGTATATGGTTATCAAACAAGTTCTTTCCCAGTACTAATATCAAACATAATAACGTTAATACTTAACTTAATAATCCTTACACTTAAAATAAGTTATGATAGTCAAAGAATCTAAATAATTAAAAAATATTGCCATAATAAGGATTATATTAAATATCTAATAAAGAGAAGATCATTTATTCAACTTCTCTACATTAATAAGAGCTACCCCTAGCAATTCCTTCAATTTTAAAAGTTGCCCTTTGCTGCCTAGGGCAATCAACAATTGTCCTGGTCCTATCTCAATATCACCTCCAGGGTTTGCTATCAGATTCTCACCATCACATATAGCCAAAATCATTGCACCGCTTCTTTGGCCGAGTTCAAGTCCAGACAAAGTAGGGTTTTTAAATTCATTAAATTTGTCAGGGTTACTCGTCAGAAGAAATTCTTCGATCTCACACTTCGAGCCTGCCAGTAGGTCTAAGAAATTAACTGCAATGGGCCTTAAAGCTGTAGCAGCCATTGTCCTACCCGCTGCCACATAAGGGCTTACGACAACGCTTGCTCCTGCTAACTTAAGTTTTTGGGCCGCCTCCTCACTTTCTGCCCTGGCAATCAAACGACACTGGGAATTAAGACCTCTTGCACTTAAAACCACATAAAGATTGGATGCATCATTAGGCAAAGTGACTACAAGACTTCGACAATTCTTTATTCCAGCAAGTAGTAATGTCTCATCCAAGGTTGCATCTGCTAATAAAACATCAAAACCATTTGCTTCAGCGGCTTCTTTTCGAGAATTATCCAATTCAACGATAAGAGTTTGCTTTCCCTCTGATTGCAATTGTTCGGCTATCTCCTTACCAATCCGACCAAAACCGCAAAGAATTACGTGATCTTTCATACGTCTAAGAATCCGCCGAAACCTTAATTCACTCATGCGCCGGAAATAACCAGATTCAAAAAGTCGAAGTAAACGTTGAAGTGTCAGTTGAACAACGACCAAACCTCCAGCAATTATTAAAACTGTAACTACTCTTCCCGCAGCACTAAGTGGTTCGATTTCTCCAAATCCGATAGTGGTGATAGTGATTAAAACCATCCATAAGCAATCACCCCAATCCCAACCTTCTGTTAAGCGATAACCAAAAGCTCCTAAGAAAAGCAAAATTGCTAAAGAAAATATTGGTCCTAACCAAGGCTTAGCCAGATCGCGAAATATGCCGCCTAGATAAACAGGCCTCTGCATAGCTTTTAATAAGGATCTGCCTCTGAATAGTGATGACACATTATATTAGATTTATTAGACAATTCCAAAAGGGTTAAAGGGTTTAGGTTCTGACCCTTGACGGTCTCTTTCCGCAATTTTGAGTAAGGATAAATTAAGTTCTTCCTGAGGAATATCTATTTTATCTCCACATTGTTCATATATATTTGTAGAAATAGATGTGACCAAATCTTCTTTGGGTAAAGCCATTATTTCATTTAATGTAGGTGAAAATATCAAGTTTCTAACTATTTGTTTAGCGGCTTGCTCGCTAGCAATATTAGCAGTATTTCCTTCAGAGATAGAAACACAAAATTTGCCTGAAAAATTCTCGCTCAATTCCAAAGCAATAGGTGGTAATTGAAGGTCCTGCGAAAAAATTGAAGCAGGAAAGCTTATAATCAGTAGTAAAGAAAGTGTTGGGAGAACAAATAGTAAATGAAAAATTTTAACCCAATAACTAATGATAGTCATGCCTTCATGTCATTGCCATGTATAGAATAGGTGTTTAGCTGCATATGAAGTAAGTTCTTAATGATATGTCTATTTTAAACCAGTAAATTACCGAAAGATCATATATAGGTATTGATATCCTAGGTAATCATAATTATTGTATTAACTAAAACTGACCAGGTACCATTTCCTTTAATGTCCCTGATTTAACCTCCAACAATAACTGTTTAACAACCGCCCACATCGGAATCCCACTCACTAAGGCCAATATCAATGACGATACGAGTGAGTTCAAAGGAGAGAAGCTAAATGTCTCAAGGACACCAGTAAACATAACTGTTAATCCTAGAAGGATACCTAAAAAGCTTATAATTGAAAAAAAACCTTCCAAAGGGAGTGGAGATACCTTCTTAAGGTTCCAGCCTTGGATTCGCAATTGTATTACTCTCACAAATGAAAAAGAGAATATGACTATCAATAACCCACCAATCCAAGCAATTGTAATAGAGGAAATCATCTTTAGATTTAAAATTTTTAACATAATATAGCCGTTGCAGAGATAAAGCATCTACTTGCTAATATATTATTATAAATTTGGCAAAAGAGTAAGAATAAACGCTTATAATTAAAATTATCAATTACAAGTATAGGTAATTATTATAGAAATTAACAGCTAACTATTTTTAATTAGTGCTAATTTATTTAATTAAATTAAATTAGCTAAGGTCTAATAAGATAATACTGTGCAATTCTTTTATTAATATCTAGGCTAAAAATATAATAAGTAAGGTTATGCTATAAATGGCTCTAGATTGCTCTTGCCTAGTTAGTCAGGCAAAAAGACATCTTTAATCTATAAAAAGCATAACTTCGACTAAATCAAACTCATCATATAGATTCCTGACTTCTTTGATATCTGCGACAAAAAAAAAGCCCTTGCTTACGCATCAGGCCAAGGTGATGGGGAACTTACTTTCTAAGCGATATTCAATTTAAAATCAAGCCCCCACAATTAGTGCCTTCTCTAAACATGTAAGCAGACAACACTATAAGTAGTGTTTACAAGTAAAAGATGAATCAATTGTCAATAACTATTGGAGATCTTGAGTTTGATGGAATTTGCAACACAAAGATTGGAATAAGTCGCAATAGTCTGACGAGATATATCGTCTATAACATTCCTTTTTATTAAATTAAAAGGAAAATTGAAATCAAAATCTCATAAAAGAATTAATAACCAATAAGCTTTCTAATACTATAAAGATTCTAGAAAATAGGAATTCACATAATTTCTAATAGGTGCTCTATCCTTGGCAAAGTCGCTAAGAAGTTAACTAGCTAATTCAATGAGTATCTTTTAGGAGATTAACTAAGACTCACTATGAACTAGCAAAACAAAGCTAATCATGGCTTTTGAGTATTAACTACCAGCTCAATTGGTTGATATAGGCTTTTTTATATAACAAAATAGTAAAGCAACTCATCCAATGAAAACCCCGGTCAATCTTATATATGGAGCATGTTGATGAATGACTTTTTGCTGCCCATACTCGGATTAATCATGATTGGATCCCTAAGCAGTTTATTAATGAGAAAATTAACTCAGAAGCCCAAACAAAAAAAAAGATGGGTCCGGCCAGAGCCAAAATCAAAAGGACTCTGATTCTATGGCCTTGACTACACCGGAAAATATAGTTGAGGCACTTAGATGATTTTGGCTGGGATTATTACTGGGATTATTTCACTATCCTTCCATTTATTCTGGAAGTTCAAAACCGCCAACAGTCAAAGAGCTAGGTGGAAGATATTCTCACCTGTTACATGGTTACCTCATGGGAATTCTGTTAAAGCTCCTCTTCAGTTATGGACCAATGTAAAAAGTTCAAAGGCCCTAAGCAGAGCCTATCCAATTAGGAATTATCGAAGGCGTCCGTTCAAGCAATATCAAAGGAAAACTGCTTAACTATTTAAATACTTAGCAAATAGAATCTTATTTCTAAAAGCAAGATGCTGGCATAAATGTTGAGAGAGTAACTCTCAAAACCTTCTAAAAAGAAAACACACTCATTCAAATTGATCGCATGACAAAGGAAGTATTAAAAGTAACTATCAACAAACCAACTGAAACCCACATAAATGTGGACATAGAAGTGCCGGCAGAACGCTGTAAATCAAGTTATCAATCAGCTTTGAAGCGTCTGTCAAGGTCTATAAATCTTCCAGGCTTCAGGCCAGGGAAAGTCCCAACCCAAGTGATTATTCAAAAAGTTGGTCTTCCAAGAATAAAAGCATCTGCATTAGAAGAGTTA
This sequence comes from Prochlorococcus sp. AG-363-P01, assembly GCA_003278225.1. GTDB lineage: Bacteria > Cyanobacteriota > Cyanobacteriia > PCC-6307 > Cyanobiaceae > AG-363-K07. The sequence goes on from QCGC01000008.1 coordinate 15,230, forward strand.
ATCGAAAATTCTTGGAAAGATGCGATCAGCCAAGAGTCAATAGAACCTGTTACTGAGGCCCAGTTAAAAGAAGATCTCCAATCTCTTGTTGACCGATTTAACCCTGAGCAGAACGTGTCTTTTACTCTTGAAGTAGAGATAGCTCCTCAAAAGAAGACATTAGAAAAAGATTAGCTAAGTACAGTAGACTTGCTACAGTAATACTCTCAGGCTGAAATGCCACAAGAAATAATTTTAGATGTTTATTAACATCAACCATCTGGAATTTTTTAAATGCTTATTTGCTTTTTTAAACTGAATTATTTCAGTCGTGAGTAAAGATATAATAAATAGCCCAAACAACCCCTATAGCAAGGAGTAGCACCATAATATTCACTGACCATACATAATCGTTATCCATCTAGTCTCTATTACTAGCCAATAGTACATTTTCTATATTACTTGATTCCTTCTATTAGGGGGCATATTCCCTGTCACTTAAAATGAATTGAATTTGCCTGTCCCGCTATCTCGATGATTATCAGGAAGAAAAGGAAAAATGTCCTTGGGACCTAGGATTTCTTCTATATTCCTTTCTCTCTGAGGTTTCTGAGTCAAAGGCTTATTTTTGTTTTCTATCTTCTCATTGGGATAGGGAGCATCAGGGTTTAAAAGGTCTTCAACACCCATTGTTCCCGAATTAACCTTGCTTACATAAGGGAAAAGAATAAATATTGAGGCAACGAGAAAAGCTAGGAAGTTTCTCATTAAAACAAGTGGGTATGGTTTCTTCTATTAAAAGCATCTGACGATGTCAAATAACAATAGCACTGCAATTCCTCTGAATTTAGATAACATCAAATCTTCTTTTGTTTGCGCCACATACTGGACAAACCCAAACCTCAGGTAACTCTTCGAATTTTGTTCCAGGTGGGATACCATTTGGAGAATCACCTCTCACTGGATCATAAGAATAGATGCAATCTCGACATTGATATTTCATGGACATTTAATTTGATAGAAGGATTCCGAACAATCCTGCAAAGGCAGACACCACAAATACTCCTACGACGATAATTGCAATAATCCTTGATATCAAGTTCATAAATAAAATTAATACAGGGGTGCACAGATGGAAGCTAATCGAGTTTAGGCAATTTTTTTTTATCCAATAACCTTCTTCACCTAATTTGGTGCATGTGATTAATTCGCGAAAAGGGGCCAAACTAGAATGAATCTCTATCTTGTATTACTGGGGGGAAGAATAAGCGGAGGCAACATAGAGATGCATGATGTCCGCTGGGTTATAGGCGAAACGATTGAATCAACGCTGCCACAGCTTAAATCCCAATGGATTGGACGCAGCAAAGGGTTACATGTGGATAGTTATAAGATCATTAAGTTTGTGGATGGCTACCGAGTTAGTGCCATAAGTAAAGAGAAAGTCAATAGTGATGAGAGTAATAAACTTTGGTTTGTCAATCTTGGTGGATATAAGGAAGGTGAAATGCTGGAACAGCACCACTTAGAACTTGTCGTAGCACCAACAGCTCAGTTTGCCAAGAAGAAAGCGCGAAATCGATGGCCTGAAGCGATAAACCAGATTCACAAGGATGATCAAGCTGCAATAGTTCATCTAGCCGAATATGTAATCCATTTAGAACCTGATCCTTGGGCACGAAATGATGGGATGGAACCCGACTGGAGCGGATACTGGGTTATAAACTAAATGGAAATGCTAAGCGAATTCAAGCAATTGCTGAAAATATTGACCAAGAGACTAATTTAAAGTAGTTATATAAGAGATTTAGCTAGGGGTATTTTTCATCAACTTCAACTAATAATCCATCACGTGGTATAGGACTAGGTAATTGTCTCAAACTAAGATCTTGATTAGGAGTTAAGGCAAGTCGAACCTTACGAAATAATCCCACCACCATTAAGCGAATCTCAAGTTCCGCCAACGATTTACCTAAACAAACACGCTCACCATCACCGAAAGGTATCAACTTAACTGGACAGTCATTGTCTATATGGCGTTGAGGGCGGAAAGTATCCAAGTCTCCAATACCATGACGATTAGAGGAAATCAAAGCTACCTGAACCACCCGATTCTCAGGTACTAAAATACCGTCAATGACTACTGGAAGTTTCGTCCGACGAAAAAAACCTCCCACCGGTGGGGTGAGTCGCATTACCTCATTCACTACAGCGTTAAGTCTAGGAGCATTACTTTGGTCATAAGCATGGGAAGAGCTTTGAGGATCAGGGGGCCAGTAAAGTTGATCAAGTTCGTCGCGGAGCCATCTTTCAACTGATGGATTAACAAGTAACTCCCTCATCAAGCAACTAAGTGCAGAAGCTGTTGTCTCATAGCCAGCAAATAAAAGAAGCAACAATTGCTCCACAATATCTTCATCTGTAAGGGGAATACCAGCTTCATCGCTACTCCTAGAAAGTAAATCTAAACCACCATTAAAGTTACCCGATTGAGAAAGTAGTTTTTGAAGCCTCATTAGCAAACGATTTCGTGCCTTAAGAGCTTTAGCAAATGGACTACCAGGCAAAGCTATTGGAATTGAAAAGAGAGCCTTAGTCCAGATCTCAAAATCCAAAAACAACTCATCACGGTCAGTCCCTTCTAGTCCTAAAACACTAGAAGCAATTACAGAGAAAGCAAAGCAACGCATTCTTTCAGCTAAAGGGATAGGCCTTGTTGCGCATTTCAATTCCTCGGCAAGATCCTCTACCATCTTGATTATCCCAGGACTATAATCTTGCAGTGCTGAAGCTGAAAATAATTGGGCAACTGCTCTTCTGCGTGCCTTATGTGCGGCACCATTACGATTAGCTAAAGAATGGCTACCTAAAAGTTGTTGTACGCTCCGAGGCCACCATCCATCAATGGCATTAGGATTGGAAAGCAAATCAGAAATGGCTTGAGAGCCTTGAACAAAAACCATTGGCTGTCCAAACAATGATGTTTCAAAAATATTCCCATGCTTCTCAAATCGCTTCTTAGCGAAGGCAGGGTTACCCAGAAAAGAAAATCCCTCAAGTATTCCACTTATAGCCCCTGTATTAGGAACAGAAGGTAGTCTTGGATTAACCATATGATTAACAAGTAAATTGAGTATTCATTTATTTAAGCAATTATTTTTAGCTAATTTCAAAAAAAATGTTACAGGGTTTTCATACCGGTCGAGTATAGGATGAACCCTAAAAGGCCCACTAAGAATAGTCATCCGAGAAGCTAACAATTCTTTCTCAATTCTCAAAGACTTCAGAATTATTCTCTAGCAAATCAACTCGACCCTTAATGACAGCAAGTTCAATACGTAACTCATCTATCAGTAATTGCTCCTCATCATTAGGTTGGACAGTACTTTCAAGACATTGACTAAGAAGTTCTGCAGCTTCATAGCGAGTAAGACTGCCATTAGGACTTTCAACTTCACAGCTATGCCTCTCACGAAGATTGTTCAAGGCCTGATAAGCCCAATCAGTAGGATGGATATCTGAGAAGTGATTGATGCTTTGAGTATCTACTCCTAATTTTGACTGAGTAGATACATTTAGATCTGCAGAAATAGCTAATGGAGTAACTATGCCCAAGGCGGCAGGTATAATTAGCAATTCCAAGATAATTTTCATGGAGCCTCACCCACTAATAAGCTTTTGCATTTGCTTATAATGCTCTTAAAGTACAACACGATCGGACAAAAGGTGAATTCAATAAAGAATTAAGGCCTTTCACTAGCTCAAATGATTACCTTGAAAAAAAAAATGTGAAGCCTCAATAGGGTCTATGCAAGTAATCACAAGGCTTGTAAGGGTTTCATTCCAGGAGATAAATTTTGATCTTACTTTGCGCATATATGACAAATCACACACAAAAGTCAAAAAATTAGCGTTTAACAGTTCGCCTAGACTGATTGTTTTAAAACCTAGTGAACTGGCTAATTTTTAGAGCATATATTAAAAGAAAACTTAAAGAAATTCCTTCATCATATTTAAAATAAAAATAACTCTATATAGCATTTAGAAAAGCATTTGCTTATTTCCTATGGAAAATAATAGAGAGGTTATTCGCCGGCATCTCTATTACCTCTGGGTTCTTAAATCCATTTTCTGTGGCCAGTTTACAGACCTCGTCAAGATTACGAACTCCCCAAGTTGGATTCTGAGATCTTAATGCAATATCAAATTGAAAATTACTATGGCTGATGTGTTTATTATTCCTTTTGAATGGTCCATATAAGATCAAGAATTGATCACTTTTTAAAATAGTTGAAGTTTCATAAATAAGTGATTTTGTACAACTCCAAGGAGATATATGGATCATATTTATACAAACGATTCCATTAAGAGTGGTTCGAAGTTTGGAAGTTAAAGGCCAAGGTTTTTTTTCAACATCCAAATCTAAGGGTTGTTCCATCTTTGCCGATAATCCTTGATAATTAATCCAAGCACTAATACTTTTCCTATAAGTAGGATTACATTCACTTGTTTGCCAATTTATGTTAGGGAAACGTGTTTGAAAACTTACTGCATGTTCTCCACTTCCACTTGCGATTTCTAAAACAGTTCCTGAGTCAGGGAGATATGTTGAGAGAACATCACCAATAGCAGCCTTATTTCGTTGAGTGGCTGAAAAAAAAAGTCTGTCGTCCATTTTAAATGCTTAAATCAAGGTAGGTCTAAATTAAATTTTTTAATAGTCTAAGAAGGGCGATGTTTATAGTAATAGTTTAATGTTAGTTTTTACTTATGCCATTACCCTAAAGCTGATATAGGTACAAGTATAATGCCTGAATTCTAATTAGGCCTTCTTCATAAAAATTGCTTAGACATTTTATAAATGATTTAAATTTAATTCTTTTAGAAGCATTATCAAGTTAATTACTATAAATATTTTCCTGGCTGACTTGAGCTGCTTCGTATAGGGAATAGGGCGCATAACACAATTCATATGCTTTATTAACCAAGGTACTAAGCAAATAAACAAACTGAGGTGAATAAAGAACAAGATGTAGAAGTGCCAAACTTCTTGGCTACATTAGAAAGAACAAAAAAGAGGGCTGCAAAAAATTACAGCCCTCTTTTTTGTTCTAAGTGCTTTAAGAGCAAGCGAGTCTGATTAAAATACAGCTGAAACCACTGCGACAACTGCGACTACAATGCCGCCCCATTTAATTACAGGCTCACTCTTGTCATATGTAGATGAAACAAGAATTGCTGCGAGCAGAATCTCAGTAAGATTTTGAATTTCCATTTGAATCAACCCGAATACTAGATATTACTTTTTAGAAATAGCAAAGGTTTCTTAATTGGTCCATTTAATATTAAGAATACTACTAAAATTTTGAATTATGAGCTCAAAAATAGACAGTCCTGACGAAAGTTTCGTGATTTTTGCCTTAAGATTTTTTTTATAATCTCTAGCAAATGCTAAGACCTCACAATTCGCTCCTATCACACCTGCAAAGACAATGGAGAGCACCACAAGTGCATAGTAAAAGGCAGTGCGGGCTTCTTAACCCCTTCTAGCTACTAACAGCTCTATTTGAAAACAGTCGGCCCCTTCCCTTCCAATACTCCTTGAATTTTCCTTTTAGCATTAACCACTGGGGAGCAAGGAATATTGGAAGGTAGTTTCAATCTTCTGTGAGACCGGCCCACCTCTCTTGCGCATCCATAGGATCCAATAAGGTCCGCGATCTGACCATAAGTTGTCATCTTGCCAAAAGGTATTTGGATCACAGCTGAATAAACTCTTAAATCAAATGTTCTGGGTTCCAACATGCACCGCTAGTTTGAAAAATTTATTCAGTAAAGACAAGGGATTTGCTTTATGGGACAAAAGCAATATTTCTTAAGTTCGCAATATTACATACATAACATGACATATGGCTAAAAAATCTTTAATTTTAGGTCACCTGTGAGCTCAATAAAAATACCATCCCTATTTTTTGCGCTGATCTTATGGCTTCTATCGATAAAGGTTCTCAGCCCCTAGATAACTTTACAAATGAGCAACTCTCTGAGCTTATTAAATCGAATGATGCTTTAGACCAAGAAAAAGCAAGAATACTTAAAGAGGAAATAGAGGATGAAAGAAGAAGAAAAATCGCAAAGAAACCTTTTAGGAAATTAAAAAAAACACCTCTTGAAATTATTAACCGGCCCTTATTCTTTATCTTTATAGGTAGCTTTATGGTTTCATTTATCTCGATTTATGCTGACAATCGATGGTGGTTTTGTATCTATTTGATTAGTGCTTTCTCTTGTATTTTATATACACCAAATAGAAAAGCCCTTAAAGAAATCCTCGATGCTTGGCCAAATATAAAAGATCTGATAATGGGCAAAGGTCTTGGAAGAAAATAATACAGATATTTTCATAAATGATTGGTAGTTTATTCTCCTAACTCGAAGACCTCCTTGCAGACCCTGTTTTGCATAGCTCCAGCAAGAAAAATTTAATCCATTCTGATCCAACATCTCAGAGGTAATTTTCTAATTTTTGAAAGTTTTTAAGACGATAAAAAAGACCCTTACGAAATAGGCAAGGACTGGGTGATGGAGAACTTATTTCTAAGAGAAACTGCCTTCAAATTAAACGTCCATAAATATTTTTTTCTGAGAATCTTATCCATACCATAAGGAGAGCGTATCTGCTAGTTACAAATTACTTGACAGTAATTACTGTAAAAATCGCCCATAAAGGGAACCATTGGATCATCATAAAAAAGCCTCTGTTGCAAATAGGACCTTTTAATTAGAAAAAACAGGTGTTTATAACTATTGAAACCCTCTGATAAGTGATTAGAAATGGGTTAGGATTAAAAGCACTATAGGTATAAAAAAGTGCTTGACTCAAAGGGCGGGACGGATACCCAGCCCTTATCAATTAGAGCTTTAAACCAGCCCTAGGGATGGTTTAAATAGAGTTTCGGCTAAGAGTCTTATGTTAGAAAAATTTCTTAAGGCAACATTTTTTGTTGGTTTGTCTGGCATCTTACTGACTTCAATCTTATTTGGAGGATCATCTCGTATCGATGCTTTGACAAGCCCTTTAGCAGGGAAACCATTGAGTTTCGACAAAATGCTCCCCTATCTGAGTGAAGGACAACCTATATACCGAGGTGGAAGAGGTGACTTAGGAGAAATTCCCATAGAAATCGTTATTGATCCATCTAACGACAATCAAAATGAAAAGGCTCAAAACGGAGAACAAATAAAGGAAAGTTCTTAAGAAATTAATCCTTACCAATGCTGAAACCAATTGATATGACTAGGAAGGATAACTCAGGGTTAAAAGCCTTTCCTTGGGCGGTAGCAAATTTTGCTGCCTCGCAATGAAACAAGCATTACATGTTAAATACCCTGCTTCCTCTGAAGTGGTAAGAAAATAAACTCTTGATTGGAGCATTAAGCACATATAGTTAAGTCAACCTCCGAGGACAAAATGATTGATACAAGCATGGATTCAATCCGAGCCTTTTTAATAATGTCAATGAGCTTCATTTGGATTTATCTCTTCTTACATCCACCAAAGGATTCCCAGAAAAGAAAGAAAGCTGGATAGGCTTACTTTAATGTTTAAAAAATCTGCTCTTAAAAACATGGGGTATTCATTCTCAACCAGTCATCAGGTTGACCTTGTTTTTTGATATTGGGTGGCCTATTAATATTGGTTTTGGTCGTTCATAACAGCCACGTGGAGAAACAACCCATTGATTTGGAAAGTTAAAAATAATAGTCTTGAATTATATTTCCTGAGCTAAAAAGAAATTTATGCCTTTCTCTCTTACTAGTATATAGCGATCCAAAGGCTACTTTTTAAGTTGAGGTTTAATGAACAAATCATAGCTAATAAATCTGTTGCAGTTGATTTCCTTTTGTAACCAGTTATCCTAATTGTTACCACTACACATAAATTTAGATTTTACTGCTTACTTTCCTTGGTTAGAAAGTAAGACATGTAAATAAAGTGGGTAGGGTTCTACTTTCTAATTAATCTTTTCATATGAAAAAAAACAATTTAAAAAGAATTATTCGAGAGCTTGAATCATTAGTAAACGAATTAAAAAGTGAGGTCTATTCTGACCCAGAAGCCTTTGTTCACCCATGGTACGAAAAGGCAATAAATGGGGGCCTTGACCCTCACGTAGAGGATGACGATGGATATGCTGACTAAGGCACGAAAACCTCAGCCTTATATCTTCTAAGCATTAAATAAACTAATGAGTTCATTAGGACGAAAACCCCCTGTCAGGAACTTAGTTCTTAGCCTAAAAAATACAACTGCTATGATTAACTAAAGAAAATCATACTACATTGACTTAAGATAAAGTCATTGACAAAAAAAGATTGTGCTAATACCTAATTTATAGATACTCTAACTAGAAGCAGATGTATAAAAACGTAATGCAAATTTCCAAAATATAGTTGTGAAGTAAAAACAAGCTAAAGAAACAAACATCGAAAATACAATCCATTCAACAGAGGCTATATTTAACATAGTTTCTGCTGGAACCGTTGTAAGAAAAGCTATCGGCAAAAGAAATGTGAAAACCTTGCGTATTGAATTGGGGTAAGAAGTTATAGGATACCTACCTGCAACAAGAGTAGAACGTAAAACTTCATTAGCATTCCAAACTCTAACAAACCAGATACTTGTTGTTGCTATTAAAAACCAAAGGCTATAAAGAATAAGTAAACTAGAAGATAGCATTAAAGAGGAAAGAATTAACAATCTCAAGGTAAGCTCTATATTTTTATAATATAAACCGCTAAGGATCAAAACCAAACCTGTAACTATTGAAGGTAAACCCCAAGGCGAAAGAATTCTGAATGATAACCAGAGTTGAGTATTGATAGGTTTAATTAAAATAAAATCCAAAGTGCCATTTTGAATGTGTCTGACAATCCTACTTAAATTTGGCTGGAGAAAAGTTGTAGTAAATCCATCAAGTAATGTATATATTCCAAGAACTACAACTGAAGAACTGAAATCCCATCCACCTAAATTTGTATTTGGGCTATAGAAAAGAGATAAAGTAAATAAACTGCCGGCTAAGTTACCTAGAACAGAGCAAATCTCTATAAAGATATTAAATCTATATTCTAGTTCTGATGAAATGCTGGTTGACCAAAATACTTTTAAAACACGGTATAGATATTTGACTGGATAAAGCATAAGATTATAGTCCCATTCCTGAATAAATCTTTATTCCTTTTTTCCAGAAGTAATAGCTGAGAATAAGCAGAAAAGCTAACCAACTTAATAAAGCTGTAAATCCATTCAGATAGTTAACATTTTGGCCAGCCAATATCTTAGCTGGGAAGGATAGAATATATGGGAAAGGTGTTGCATATGCTAATGCACTGACCGATGAGGGGAAAGCCTCCAGAGGGGCTACTAAACCAGATAAGAAAAGATAGGGTATTAACAATAATCGTTCAATTGCACTTGCTCGATCATTCCAAAAACAAATCATAGAGAAAAGCCAATGCAAAAGGAAACGGACAGTAAATGCTAGAAATAAAGTAACCAGAAAAACAAAATAATCAAATATACTAATAAGCCATATTGAATTAGATTTTAATATAAAGACTAAAAGTAACATCATTCCTACGATTGGTATTCTACTGATCTGCTCCGCAATATGAGAGCTATAATAACGCCAGAAAGGAAATAAGGGTTGTAACAAATAAGGCGAGAGTCGACCTTCTAGATGGTCCTCCTCAAAAGTAACCATTACCCAAACAGCTGTAAATTGTCTGACTACAAAAGCTGAAATGAAATAACGAGTTAACCAAACTTTGTCAAGCCCTAGAGAAGAAGAAATTCCTGCTTCTTGCCATATTCCTAACATTATCAATGGAAGGAGGCCGGATATAGCCCAAAGGATTATTTCTGCTCTGTACTCAATCATTAATGCATATTGTGTAGTAATTAAAGCAAAGGGAGTTCGGAAATAACGAACAAGCTTTTTATGTAAAAAATCAATTACTTTCATTCTGATAAGTGACCTTTTATAAGAAGCTTTCCAATTAATTCCTCAATTGGCGGATCTGTAACTTCAATATCTTTAATGGCAAATTTGTTTAAGAGGAGTGATAAATTTGAAGCAAGTTTGGATTTACTAATTAAGATCCTAACAATTCGTCCTTCTTGCTGAACTACATCTCCAAATTGTAAAAATAGTTCTAGTGCTACATCCTCAAGTAATTCAATCTTTACGCATCTTTTAGGAGACAATCTATTCATAAGATTACTTAACATACCATCATGAAATAATTCTCCTTGGTGAATCAGCAAAACACGCTTACAAAGAGAAGCGATATCACCCATATAATGACTTGTTAATAGTATTGTTGCTCCATACTTTCTATTATATTGAGCTAAAAACTCCCTAACTCGAATTTGGGAATTGATATCTAGCCCTAATGTCGGCTCATCAAGAAATAACAAAGTTGGCCTGTGAATAAGAGCTGCTAATAGCTCTGCTTTCATCCTTTGCCCCAATGATAGCTTTCTTACAGGTCTTGAAAGCTCAGCTCCAAGTTCTAACATTGTAGCTAACTCGTCAATTCTTTTTTTAGTTTCAGTTTCTGAAAGTCCATAAATAGCTGCATTAACACGCAAGGAATCCAAAGGTGGTAAGTCCCAAATCAGTTGTTGTTTCTGGCCCATCACTAAAGTTATTTTTTGCAGGAAAGTCTTCTCTCGAAGAAAGGGACTATGGCCATCAATGTCAATCTCACCAGAACTAGGGTGTATAAGACCACATAGCATTTTTAAAGTTGTAGTCTTCCCTGCACCATTCGATCCTATAAAACCAACTATTTCTCCTTGCTCTATATCAAAACTTAGCCGATTAACAGCAGTAACTTTCCTGACTCTACGTGACAACAGATGTTTAATTGTACCTCTCAAACCAGGCTGCTTCTCAGCTATGAAATAACTTTTGCAAAGAGACCTAACAGATATTACTGCCATGAATATATAAATATATATAAGAATAAGCTAGATCTTTTTAAGCTCTAATATGTCTCATGTTAAGTAGGCTTAACTTCAAGTTATATGCTTCCAGTCCCCTAGACATCTTGGTTTAAATCAATAGAAACCTGCAAATAAACGACTTATATGTAAAGAATAGAGAGCTATGGCTCAAAAGAAAATAGTTCTTATTTTTCTATAACCAATACCAACCCATTTTTAGAAGCCAATCTTAGGAGAAACATAAGGGGGAAACAAGAAAAGAAACCTTTTACAAACTAGAGTTCGCATACAAATTCATACTCTCTTAGAGTACACATGCAACCGGAATCCGCTGGTTCTTTCGCTACCTTTCGGCGGCCTTTATTAAAAGAGGAATGCTTGGTAGGGTTTGTGGAGAACTAATACACTGCACTATCAACGTAATAACCTTATGAACCGTCTTTCATCCATAAAAAGATCTAAATGGATACTAGTAGTTGGATTGGTTGCAGTTGGAGCAGGTATCACCGCAAAGAATGTGATCTCTTACCCCGCCGAATGTGTTCCTCAAGAAATCGCACACAGTACTCTTAGATTGAGTCCTAGATCCAATCCATAGCGGAGATTTCATGGAAATATTAAAAACACTTCTAACCGTTGTGATTTGCCTTTCTATTGGCTGGGGTTTGAGCAAATTAATTGTCTTCTTTGTTGGGTATCCAACAATGCTCCAATGGTCAATGGGGTAAAGCAAGGAGTGGCTTCCTGTGGAGTAAATAAGCAGTCGATATGTAGCGCTTACCCTTGTAGGGCACGTGCTTCAAAGAAACCAATGCTGGTCACTATTTTGTTATTTGAATACCAATTATAAGCAGTGGAACTAGGCTGCTTTAAGAGGTTATATATAAGTAATTTGGAATGTTTGTGTGAGGACATTGCAATTCAAGATCAAAAAAAGATCGCATTATCTTTTGGAACAGCTGTTGTCCTTATTGGCACACCTTTTCTCCAAACCAATTCAAAAACGTCTACTAGGCTGACTCCTGTTCGAGCGCAACTGTCTCCATCAAACTCCTCTGCAGAAGAATCAAATGAGCAGGAGTTCACTTTGGAGGAATGAAAATAAGATTTTTAAACGAACCCCGAATCACATAGAGACAGCTGCTTTATTGTGTGATCTCTATGAAACCAAAGCTCCAATTAAGACATCCAGATAACTTGGACTAACTATTTCCGATTACCTGTCACCGATGACGATAAATTTTTAGCGGTCAGCATTATAAGAGAGATGTGCCCAAAGATTAAACCAAATATACCTGAACTAGATTTATAACGTTGTTAGTAAAACCATAATGAGCTCCTCCAGAACAAAACTCGCTTCTGCATTCAAAAAAATTTCTGAAATCCCAAGCTAAAGATTTAATTCTCAAGATAGAGTTAACAATCTACTTACTTTTGATGGACTGACTTTATAGCGATCAGCAATTCACTGAATGTGTAATCTGATTTTCTAAGCTTATGGATGAGCGTATGTCTACTCTTACAGGCCCCCACAAAAATTTGACAATAAAAGTAAAACCAGCAGCTATGCAAAAAAACATTTGATGTTGTTTAGTTATTAGAAAAAATTGATTAGTGTCGATGGTGCCTCAAAGACATCGCTTCCAACTTCAACACCCTATTGCTTCTTTTCCATGGATTGGGACTCTGCAAGAAAACACTGCAAAGACAAAAACTGGCAATGGTCACTAGAACTGATCAATCAAGCCCAACAAGAAATGGAAGAGCTAGAAAAGAAAGTGAAAAAGCTAGAAGACCAGCAGAAAGCACAGCGGTTATACAACGCTTGTAATTACTGATGAAAGAACTTAAGTGGAAACCAACTGATCAAGAACGGGAGGTGATGGAAGCCGTTTGGATGCAAGTCAAAGGAGCCTGCGAGAAACTCAAAGAAGAAACCAACGCCACTGATCAGCACGTCAACAAGATGCTTCTTGAAATGGCTAACCGCTATTACTCATCAGAAGAATGAACCATCTCACTGCTACCTACATCGACTTCATTCAAACCATTGGTGTGATTGTGATCCTTGGGGTTGCTGCTTATGCCGTCAAAGGAATACTGCTAGGCGTAGAGAAGGCACAGATCAACATAGAATAGTAATGCATACCCTTGACCCGTTAAGCCAAGTCTCTGGAGGGAATGCTTCTTCTCCTTTGCTGTAGATCATGGGTTGTAGCAGGCTCAGCAGCAATGTCGATGAGGCATAGCCTAGAAGCACATTAAGGGCTTATCCTTGGACATAAAATGCAGGTCAAGGCTTTTGAAATTACTAATAAGAAGATTTTTGAATAAGAAATATGAGTAATATAGATCTAGAAAATCAATGATCAGTTCCAGTAATTCAGTTCGATTCCTCGTTCCTTTGGTTTTGATTGGAATCGCTTGGGTTCAGGAGCTAATTGATCAGATCTGGTTTAGTGGAAATTGGAACCTTCTAATGGGAAGGGGATATCCATGGTGGGGACTCTTTACCGCTCCTTTCAGTCACAGTGGATTTAGTCATTTGCTTTCAAACACACTTCTGTTTCTCCCTTTAAGTTGGCTTGTCCTTTCAAAAGGGCTACGCAATTACATCTCAGTCTGGGCGTGTGTTTTGTTTGTCGAAATATTCCAAGTGTTCTTTTGGGCTACTCCAGCTCATGGGATGTCAGGAGTGGTGTTTGGCCTCATTGGATATTTGTTGATTATTGGCTTTCTGGAAAAACGTTTTCTTGCAATTATCCTCTCCATTATAAGTTTTGGACTATATGGCCACTTTCTTCCATCTTTACTTCCATGGAATGTGCCGCAAGGCGTTAGCTGGATAGGACACTTCAGTGGCTTTATAGGTGGGCTATTAGGGGCTCTGGGTATTTATAGAGAGCCTGACAAGGTTTAGTAGGCATCAGGATTCTCTCTTTTCAAATTCCTCGCCTGGCTATGGCAACTATCCGGTGACCAACGATTTCTTATCGCTTCCATGAAGTCGTAAATAAATTCATCAGGGCATTCAAGTTCTTCTTGCAATTCGTTGAGTTCATCAATGAAGAACTCAGAGACACGGGAAATAGGCCCTGTGTTTTGTTCTTCTGTTGGCTTCCACTTCTTATTCATTTGGATTTCTTTTTAAAACCAATCATTCCTGCCATATTGCCAGTTAAAGCAAAGTATCCAATAGCTCCAACAAATAATCCAAAAGCAATCAGGTTGGGAACGATCTCGCCAATAATCTGTCTTTCCCCAAAAACTAAAAAGGCGTTCACAACAAAGACTCTCGCCCAGTTATTAGCAAAATTTGCACTGAATGAACTTTAATGATTTGTCCGATTTAATGGGTGAACCACATTCTTTGCAGCTATTTGGAATCTCTTTCATGTCAACAGTCTACTTCCTTGTAATCATTGAATTGCGATTGACTAAAACTAAAGCGTAATAAATTCCTCATTCAAGCATCCTCTTTTGAAATCACCTCTGCATCAACCACATTTTGTGAATCAACAAAGTCATTGTTTTTTCTATCAATCCAACTATTGATTCCAGCGACAAAGGGCTGAGATCCTTTGTAGATAAAAACTGCAGTCGGCAAAACACTAATAATGCCTACCAAGGGGTTCCTAAAAAGCAATCTGCCTGCACGAGCATTAAATAGGATAATTAATGCTGTTGGGATCAATACACTCAGAATTGTTTTAAGACCTTCTGACCAGCCGACACGATAAATCCACCAAATAGAAGCGATGCCAACGATGTAAAAAGCTAGATATGACATAAAGTAATTATAGGGAAATTATTTCTAACAGCCTATTTCGCTACTAATACTCAAGCTATACCGATTTTCTTGGAGTTGCTGCTATAGCCGTCTCATTATTCAACTTTCAAGATGCGATAAACCATCTTCTTACCCTTGACAAACTAACTTTCAACTCGATGCAGTAGTAATGACCTCATCCTTATGGGACATTTCGATAATGTTCATTGGTTCTCGCAAAATTGGTTAATGTCGGTGGTGTCTCATAAACATCGATCCTGACTCACGTTTCTTATGGCTAAAAAAGGTGCAAAAGGTTATTGGATCTCAACATCAACAGTTATTAATCAAGAGCTCTTTGCTGAATACGTAGACAAGGTAGGGCCTTGGTTAAAAGAAGTTGGAGGTGAAGTCTTCGCCAAAGACACTGAACCCCAAGGGAAAGAGCAAACAGAAGGTGCCAACTTAGCTGTTATTTGTGAGTTTCCCTCCATGCAAGCAGCTATTGACGCTTATGAATCCTCGGAGTATCAAGAGCTAAGCAAAATCCGCAAAGCCGCTACAGAAAATGCAACCTTCACGATCATGGAAGGGATGGATGAAGCAACAAAACTAAGAAGAGCAATGGGCAAATAAATGAAAGAGTAAAAAACAAAGAGGGTGCTATTAGGCGAATAACAAATGATGATGTCAATATCCAACAACGACTAGTTGAAAAGAGATTGGCTCGTTTCTACAAGAGATATGCAGATCAATGTCATTGAAGTCGATAACAAGCAACTAGATAAAAGGGGGCCTGATAAACGCTAGGCAGCCTCTGGACACCAACCAATCTCTTTCTCTCGTAGCTGCTGCCATAAGGGACATCTTGATGTCAGGTGTTCGCCGTAAGGAATCAACCTTTCTTGGATGTGGCAAGTTAGAACCGTTCGGCAATGTTTGTCGCAGCAATAGTTGAAGTGTTGGCACGTTATGCAAACGCAAGCTGAACGAGATTTTTTGAGTATTCCTTCTTCGAGGTACTCCCATTCAGCTTCTTCGTTGAAGCGTTTGACTGGAATCGCTTTCTTGGCCTGACTCTTACGCATTGACCTAATCCAATAGGAGCCGCTGGGATCATCCAGTCATCAGCCTTGAAGACTGCATACGGGGAAGAGGAAGATGCCACGAACTTATAAATAGTACACTTGTTCTACTCGCAGATTCCTAGTCTGTCAACACAAGTAAAAACTCACTAGTATGTTTCAAATTTTGGGTATCAAAGTGAAAGCAGTTCTCCCGTTGGTTTTAGCTTTATCAGTGAGTGCAGGTCCAACTTTGGCTTGGGGCGGTGGTGATTGTCCGTTTTCCAAGAAAGGCATAAATCAGGAAGCATCAACAGAAAAGGTAGAGAAGTCCGAATCTTCCAATTAACAAGAAATCCATTAAGGTCACCGGAATTTAATTTTTAGACAGTGGGCTTCGACCTAGTAGCAATCAGCCTTTCTTCTGTGCTTGCACTGGGTGCTATCTGGCTAGTTAGCAGCTTCTTTGAAGAAGATGATGACGACCAAGATGGTGGTGGATTGGGTTCGCCTCTTTATGCACCTGCTTACGCAGGAAACCCTGCCTAACTCAAATAGCTTTGTTTCATTTCTTGTCTCTTAGCTACTTTTCCCATATCGCGTTTGCATATAGCGGTGAGTATTTTTTCTGATAGACCAGAATACAAAACCTCTTAAATAATATCGCACCAAGAAGCTACCTATATGTGTATATCTCGCAGACAATACGAGACTATCCTTATAAAATTCGGCATCGACTACCGCTAAATATTGCTTCAAAAGAATGCTTGAGAAGGTTTCTAAAGATGATTGGCAATATCTCTTACCTTTCTTAGCTTGCTCAATTTGCTTTGTAGCAACAGACCTATTTAGACTCATAGAGAAATCAAGATTTGCCTATTGGTCTGGAGGCCTGCTCATTGAGCCATACAGAATTATTACGACGCACTTCATTCACGGTGATGCCAACCATCTAATCGCAAATATCTTCGGAATTGTTGTAGCAAGATATTGTCTTAAAGCCCTAAGGCTAAAAGGTAACTCCTTTTTCCTTTTACTTGTCGCCTTCTTAATACCACTACAAACACTGATCTTTTGGTTAGTTGACATTTTCTTTTTTGGAAACCTAATGTCACTCGCCGTTGGATTTAGCGGAGTTCTCTACGGAGTAGATGCGTTTATTCTGCTCGCATCAATTTACGGAAAACAACGTTTTGCCGGCCTGGATATACAACTCAAAAAAGACAAGCAAATTCGTCAGACTATGATTGTTCTAACAAGTATCGGAATTGCTTGGTCTCTACTGCCTGGCATAAGCCTACTTGGACATTTAGCAGGTTTTAGTGCAGGAGCACTTTTATTTCTGCTGTAAGACAAAGATCAAAATATGGAGCTTATGAATAAAGGGGTTTGAGATTATAATTTTTCGAAATCGAGCCTAAAATATCCCTCTCCATTTCCGAATCATCTATTTGATGGAATGATAATCAGAGGTGTATCGCTGCTTAAGTGCTGGAACAAAAAGTGATGTACTCAATCTCTTAAAACCTAAAGCGTAGACCAAGTAAA
This sequence comes from Prochlorococcus sp. AG-363-P01, assembly GCA_003278225.1. Lineage (GTDB taxonomy): Bacteria > Cyanobacteriota > Cyanobacteriia > PCC-6307 > Cyanobiaceae > AG-363-K07. The sequence goes on from QCGC01000008.1 coordinate 32,604, forward strand.
GCATTTAGATTAGGGTGGTTACCAGATTTTATTGACTGTCCGGCAATAGAGAATTTATCAAACAAGTCCACATCACCTTGGATAAAGATATCCGTTGTTTCAGTAACTAACCATGTCCAACCTAATGAAAACTTATATGTTCTTGTCCAAGAACTATCAGATTTAAAATTCTTTCCAAACACCTTTTTACTACCATTAATACTTACATTTGTAGATCCAAGACCTATACCTAAACTTGGGTATGTCGAATGACCTAGTGGTATATCCCAAAAAAGAGTTCCAATTGTTGACTCTGTTTCTATATTAATCGGAATCTGACCATATACATCACCACCCGACTTTGTATAACCAATCTCTGTCCTTATGTCGCCGAAATCATAGCCAATTCCTAATCTTCCCGCCGTGCCAAGCAATGTCGCACCTCCTGCAGCGGATATATAAAAGTCATTTTCATTTTCTTCAGCACTTGAAGTCCTAGACGTACCTGCAGAGATTGGGCTACTAAATATCGAGAATATCAAGGCTGCAGAAGCGATACCTTTTGAAACGAAAAAACTAGAAAGCCTTTTAGGCATTGAATTCTCTCACACAATAATATGATTATACTTTGTCTTATAAAGGAAGGATTTCGATAAGAAGCTTAAACGACATGAAATGGAAGAACTAGAAAAGAAAGTGATAAAGCTAGAAGACCAGCAGAAAGAACAAGAAGACTGATGGAAGAGTAATGAGCTTGCTTGATAGTCGATCTGTTTCCAAGGCTCTAGAAGATGTTGTTACTCATAAAAAACGGTCTGTAAAGACTCATACCGTGTAAGGGATCTCACTTGCAGGGATATAACCGCTGCTATCAATCACTAATAAAAACTATGCCCAATTCAAGAATGATGTGGGGTGATCCTCCTTACACATCTCCTCCTTCCAGGAAAGCCCTTAAAAAGATAGATAACCAGATAGAGGCTGCTAAAATAAAAGGAGCATCAAAACACGAAACTATTAAACCCAAAAGTTAAGAAGAGGTTCTAGAAGAAACCTCAGAGTAATTACATACCCTCTAAGTAAGAGTCCAATTTATAGATGCCATCAAACATTGCAATGGATAGGTAACTTGGTTGGGATATAAGGCTTTATAATTGAAATGCTTTCCTCGCCAAGATTTACAATCTGGCACAAAGAGCATTCATTATTAATCAACTGTGAATTAAAAGCAAGAGTTTTCAACAGAAAAATTATTATGCCATTTACCTCAAAAGCAATCAATAATATTTATAGATTAGTTTGTAGAATTGACTGGAATTCATATCGAAAGGTAGGGAGAAATTATTACCATTCTGGGCAATATAATAAGGCAATAATTGAATTTAAGAAATCAATAAATATAAATGAGGAATCATCTACATATGCATGGATTGGCAAAGCATTCTTTAGTCTAAAAAACTACAAAAAAGCTATATATGCATTTAAAAAATCAGTCGCTCTAGAGGAAAATTGGTTTATCTATAAAGACCTTGGTTACGCATTATTGTATTCAAAGAAATATTCTCAAGCTATAGATGCATTTGAGAAATCCTTAGCTATTAATAAGGATAAGTCTATAGTTAACCAGTACGAGGCTTCAGCTACATATAAGTCGATTGGCAAAGCATTATTTAAGCTAAATAATTATAAAGATGCTATAAATAAATTCAATAAAGCAATAAGCATCCAAAAAGAGACTCTGAATAAATATAAGCAGTCCATTACTTTAGAAGGATATATTTTGGCTTGTAAAGACCACAAAGAAGCTTGGCCTAATTACGACAAATACAAGAAGACTAGAGATTCATTGAATAAATCAATAAGTGTTACGGAGGATCAATCTTCATATGTCTGGATGGGAAAGGCATTCTTTATGCTAAATAACTATAAAGGAGCCATAAGTCTATTCAATCAAGCAATATTGATAGAAGAAGATTCAACTACATATCAATGGATTGGCAAAACATACTTTAATCTAAAGAGTTATAAAGAAGCTACCAAGGCATTTAAGAAATCAATCGCTTTAAAAGACAATTGGCTAATCTATCAAGATCTTGGTTACGCATTATTGTATTCCAAGAAATATTCTGAGGCAATAGATGCATTTGAGAAATCAATAGATATAGAGCCAAGCCATGGCTCTTTCAATGGCATTGGTAAATCATTAAGCAAGCTCAAGAAATATAATCTAGCCATAGATGCTTTTTCAAAGTCACTCAAGATCAAAAAAGATCCAACAATATATATAGATCTTGGATGGGCAAGCTTTAGAGAGAAATCTTATTTACTAGCACAAGAATCATTCCAGAATGCCATAAAGATAGAGAAGAGTTGGCTTGCATATCAAGGTCTTGGATGGTCGATATTAATGCTATCAAATAAGACTCTAGAAAATGTAGATGCAAGAAAACAATATTTTTCAGGAAACTTCTCAGCCAGGTTAAGAGAGATTGAATATTATAACCCATTTCAAGGTCTTGGATTCTCCTCTCTTGGACAGTATCCCAATAAAGAAGCTGAAGATGCATTTAAAAAATCACTTGGTCTTAAACAAGAATGGGAACGTTTACAAGATCTTGGCGTTGCCTATATACATATCAATCAATATGCACATGCAATAGATCAATTAAAGGCATCATTATTGTTGAACAAGAATTGGAAAACATATTATGCATATGGTATAGCTCGACATAGATTAAAAATCAATGGACGCAGTGCTGAAGTAATACAAGCATATACTTTGGCCTCTAATCTTAAAAAGCACTGGAGAATCTATTATGATCTTGGTAGGGTATTAGAGAATACAAAACAATATGATAAAGCAATAGACGCATACCGTAAGTCAAGCTTCCTAGAAAAAAGCTCTGAGAGGTCAACTTTATCAGCTAGATTGTATTATCACTTTGGGTCTGCATTACTTAAGTCTGAACAATACTCAGAGGCATATGAAATGCTTCTTAAATCTATTCAGATAAGAAAAGATGATTATGCTTCTCATCGAGACCTGGGCTGGGCACTGCTAAACCTTGAAAAATACAAAGAAGCGAATAAAGCTTTTTTAGAGTCAATAAATTTATTTGAAAATTGGAGTTCTTATAGAGGTCTTGGCATGGTTGCATCAAGATTAGGAAAATATTCTGATGCCGTTGATTTACTTAAAAAGGCATCTTTACTTGAAGTGAATGCAAATAGAAAGTCATATCGGGAACTTGGCTGGGCGTTATTTAATACAAATCAATATCATCAGGCTTTAGAGAGTTTTCAGAAATCAGTAAAATTTAAGCCGAATTCTAGTTCGTACTATGGCATTGGCAAAGTATATATAAAATTGAAGAATTATACTCTAGCAATAGAGGCTTTACGAGAATCAATTAAATTAACAAAAACCTGGAAGAACTATAGAGATCTTGGTCTAGCATTAGTTCATTCTAAAAAGTACACAGAGGCTATCGTTGCCTTTAAAAACTCTCTTGAAATTAATCATAATTCTGATTCATATATGGGAATTCAAAAGGCAGAGAATCAACTAAAAAAAGCATAATACATATATAAATAAAATATAACTTCAAATAAAGTTCTTTTAAAAAAAATCAAGGATATTTCTGATAGGAAGTGCAATGCATTAATCGGAACGATCCTTAGGCCGTTCATGAAGGCAAATCACCTCTGACATAGGGGTAAGTAGGAAGGATCTAAAGACTTAGAAAAACACTACCTGACCAGTAATGAGAACAAAGTTAAAATAATAAGGGCCGGGACTTCAGATACAGGTATATCAAGTGAAAAGGTGTTGTTCTAATAGGGGTTTTAGCGAATAAGCCTTCAAAAAGAGATCTGGCAATAAATACTAAGATTTCCAAGCACCGTACCAGTATTGATATAATAACCACATACCAGCGTATCAACACTTACGTATATGTGTTTTTACTCCTGCCATAGAGCGTAATGGTTAAGGAATTACCTGAGCATTGGACTACTCTTAATGTTAAAGCTGATTTAAATATCAGAGGTTCCTACGTATCAGATTTAAGAATTTATAAGAAGAAGAGTAGTCCAAACATTTATGCCGCTTTTTTACCTAATGAAAAAGATGATACAAGACCAAATAGAGGAAGAACAAAAAGTGGGAAAAGACGAATTATTGATGCATCTATGGGAACTGATGACCCTTGGGAAGCCGCAAAAAGAGCAGTAGCTTGGGTGACGGAAAAGCAAAGGACATTAAAGAAGGATAAGGAAAAAAAAAAAGGTATCTATGAAAATTCCTTCTTCAATTATTTAGAAGAGGATTTAGATGAAAAGAGCCATAAGAAAAGAGAAGACAAAATTAAAGGCAAAAAGTTAAAAGAGAAAGGAATCAAATGGAAGGAAGTCGAATATCACAAAGATCGAGCATCATCTCAGATTGAGGCGACCCAGATTAGCAGGTCTAATTTTGATGAATACTGCACATTCCTTGAAGAAAAAGCAGATAAGTTAAAAAATATGGTAAGACTCAAAAAGAAAGAGGATTTAATATCACTAATCCCTAAAAAGTTAAATATTCGTAGTGGAGTATATGATGGTATAGTTGACAATACTTGGTTGATTTCTGCAGATAAGCTACAGGAATTTATCGATCTTATCTTAAGTCTGATTTTATTTAATGGCCTGAAAGTGTCTATCCATGGAAGCAAAATTGAATACATAAATAATATTAAAAATAATTATAATAAGGTTAATTTAGAAAAAGCGCTTCATTTAGTTAAAAATAAATCATCTTTTATTATAAATTTGATTTATCCAGGAAGCAAGCTTATATATTGCCGAAAAGTACTTACATATCAGAAAAAGAAAGGTGATCTATGTATGGTAAGAAGAAATGAAAATATTATTGCAAGCAAATTTATGGAAAAATCCTTAAATGATTATTTCCCTTTGGCAGAATCCAATAACATGTCAACACTTTACGCTAAAGAAAATGATAATATTGATATCGTCATTACATGGGTAAATCAAAATGATATTAAATGGAAAAAATTATGGAAATATCGTTTTGGGGAAAAAGGTTCTAAACAGATAGATCCAGATAGATATACAGATTCTGGTGAACTAAAATATTGTCTAAGAGCCATAGAAAAATATATACCATGGTATAGCAGAATCTTTATTGCCTCTAATTGCCAAAAACCTGATTGGTTGGTAAATATGAAAGATATTGAGTGGATAGACCATCATGAATTTATGCCTTCTTCTTCCTTGCCAACTTTCAATTCTCACGCAATTGAAGCTGCTATTTATAAAATACCTAATCTATCGGAAAAATTTTTATATTTTAATGACGACTTTTTATTGAATGCTCCAATTCAAAGGTCAGCATTTTTTGACAACTTAGGGAGAGCAGTTGTTCATTTAGAAGAATACGGAGTCATAAATGATAGCCATGTCTCAGAGGCTAAAAAGGACTATCTTATTGCCAGTAATAATTCACGAAGATTAATAGCGGAAAAATATAAAGTTCGTATGACAAGGCTTCATAAGCATATGCCATATGCACACAGAAAAAGTAATCTAATTGATTTCGAAAAAGAATTTCCTAATGAAGTAAAAGAAACTATCTGTGCGCCACAAAGATCAAACAAAGATATCAACATAATGTCTTTTGCTGCTCATTATTTTGGGCTGATCCATAATAAATCTGTATTGGCAAGTAACATGAATAGTTCTGATTATTTATATGTTCGTCCATCCAAGATGTGGGAACTTTTATGGAATAAATATAAATATAAATTTTTATGTTTTAATGATGGAGATGGATCAGCAAATAATCTTTTTTACAAACTTCAAATGCACTATTACCTAGATTCAAAGTTCCCAGTACCTTCTTCTTTCGAAATGTAAGGAGACTTGCTATCAAAACATATTAGTCAAAATATTGATAACGCATATGCTAATTTTAGATTTGCGAAATTTTTCTTGAATAATTATAAAGTAAGTTCATTAAAATAACCAATGCTATCGGATTTATTCGTCATTGAAATCACTACATAAGAAGACTAAAAATAGAATTGACCAATAAATCAATTTATAAAATAAGGATCTCCTGCTTAACATAATTTCTTCTCAGCCGGTACTTTTACTCTTCGAAAAAATTATTATATTCATCTCGCCATAAATTATTAATGCTATTACACTCCTCTTCACTTAGTAAAGTCGGCCTTGGATATTTTATATTATTAAAATTTTTCTGTAGAAATCTGCGTACAATCTTTCTCTCAACCTTAGTCTCTAATAAATGGTTAATTGCAAATGACATAGCGATGCCTTTATCGCCAATACTGATATTATGAATAGTATTATGCTTGATAGTGAATGGTAAAACTTTTTTCTTGTATATAACACTCATAAAATCTTCTAAATATTTGTCTTGGCCATTCTTAATCATAGTAAAATCCTTAATATATGCATTTGATTTGAAATTACTAATAATAGAGGAGGTAAGAGGTGCCCATGATAGATTCTTGTGAAAACCAATATCTCGGTACCAATCAGAAAAATTTATGCACTTTCCTTCATTAATTAGTTGTAGGTAATAAGATTGTAAAAAATCAATTTGAGGTCTGATATAATAAACAAATCGTACTTCATATTCTTGAAATAAAGACGATAATTTACTAACAATCTCAATTCCATCAGGATATAAATGATTCATATTTCTACTAAAAGGTCGGCCAAGTAAATTTTCAAAAGAAACTATTACACAGTTGCATTTACGTTTAAACTTCCTCTCAATCCTATTTATTAATGCATCTGGTTTTTTAAATAACTTATCTCCACGCCAACCTATTAATTCTTTTGATTTAGATCTAGGAATATAGCCTATCTTATATTGCGAGATTTGTTTTATATTATTTTGCAAATATTTTTGAATAAGAGAAGAGCCTGTCTTGTGTGCGCCAGCATGCAAAATTAAAATTTTCTTTCTAGTTCGTGCCATTTATGCCTTTATAAATACAGACCTAATAATTTACTATATATATGGTCCTTCAAGAAGCTTCTGAGCCATTACATATCCTCTACGTCTGATTTCGACTCCTTAGCCCTTTAGAACAAGATGTGAATGATAAAAAGAAGGATGAGTAAAAAAGTGAGTGTGTTCTTTTTGCCCGTAAGGTCTCGGATGACTGTCTCTTGCTGATCGAGCAACTGGCAAGCAGTAGTAACACCACTTTCGTACGGGATGTTTCGATGATGTTCGTTAGTGTTAGAAAAATTGATTAGGCTTTGTGGTGTCTCAATGACATCGCTTCCGACTTCAAGAATTGAAGTTAAAAATCCATGCTCCTAGTACTGGATTTGCATTAATCGCCTTAGCCCTAACCCAAGTACCAGTCCCTATCAAAACTTCTGCAGAGATCTATTGCATGGAAAAAGTAGGAGTTCAAACTGGTTCTTTTATAGATGCTGTCAAAAAATAAAATGGATAAGTATCAGCGAGACTAGATCCCTATACAATCAATTTTTGGTAAAAAATTCCGATTCGTATCTTTTACATAGTGTTTTTAGGGAACTTAATATCCATTGAGTAATGGTTAAAAAATTATTTTAAATTTAATGATAGGAAACTCTCATTTTATTTAAGCCAAGTTGTAGGTACCTTATTGCCAAACTTATGATATACAAAATTATATACATTTTTATAATGGGTATGAATATCAGTTATCAACCACTGTGGAAGTGAAACTTTTTCACTTCTTGTTACATTGATATATCGATTGAAATCAGGTTGGTATTCACTTAATTCCAGAAATCTTTGGGTTTTTAATGCAAAGTTCTCAGTAAAAAGTTCCTCATAAAATCCATAAAGGATATCGTCTTTAGAAAATACTTGTGATAATTTTTTAATAGTTATGTCATACCGACCTCTCAGTTCGAATTGCTTGGAAGCATACTTATCCTTAAGAAGGGATATCATACGCTTTGAATTTTTTTCTGTGATTATTTTTTCTCCTTGCCTTTTTCTTCTCTGATCCCCTAGATAGCGAGCTATGGAAGTGGCAATAGTCAGGCAATCAGAGAGTCTTTGAATGCATTTCAGGGTGGCAAGGTTTTTGAAATTGAAGGGAACCACCGCCCTAAGCGCTGCAAGAACTGGCAAAAGAAGCGAGTCTTGGTAATTCGATGGTGTCCCGAAGCCACCTAAAATAGGTACTTCTTCCAGTTGAATCTTGATCTCAGAGGAGTAGAAAGAAATCAGGAGTTAAGGCACGACAGTTCGAAAAAATAAGTGCCTGACTCAAAGGGGGTGACCGAAATCTCACCCCCTTCTTAATGCCTTATTGCTACTAGTTACTGATGAGATCAAAGGTCCTGACTAGATTAGCTAGGTAGTCAGACGATCTGAATCAAACATCCAGTTAAGTATTTTATTTTGGATATTCCTTTAAAACGTACAAATTAAAAGAATCAGTGATATCTCTAACACCCATTGAGGTGACTGATACGGTCTATCCGTGCAGCCCTTTCAAATGCGTCGCTTAGCTTTCCTAACTTCTGCTTTACTGACTTGTGCAGCACTTCCTCACCCGGTTGCCGCTGATACTGGTTCAACACAAGGCAACACTTATGTTCAATCATTCCTCAAAGATGATGTCTTTGAAGGTGGGGGGATCAATGCTCAAACGCAAGGTGCTGGTGTTCCTAATTCATTCGGAGTTACTTTATTTAAACCCCTTGAGGTTGAAGACAGAAGTCTCGTATTCTTTGATGCAGCCGGCAATGTCAACCTTGGTGACCATGCTGATAATTCCAGCATCGTCAATACTGATGTGGAAGGGGTCAGTCTGAGTGGATCAAGTAAGTTAGGTATGCGCTGGCTCAATGACACTCAAACTTGGATGTATGGCATCCATGGAGGTTTTGACTACCGCCAAATGAATACGGGCAGCTCAGACACTACCAAGGTTAAAAAACAGCGCGATGTTTCCTATTACCAGGTTGCTCTTGGGCTAGAAGCGATTTCCAACGACTGGGAATGGAATCCCTATATCTTGTATCCAGTGGGGGATACCGAGCGAAAACTCAACAACAAATTTGAAGGGGGAGCTCTAGGTACCTACGGGTTTGATGTCAGGTACAACTTCACGCCTGAGTTCAAATCAACCCTTGGCTATTACTACCAACAAGGGGATCTTGATGCAGCTGATGGTTCAGGAATGAAAGGACAGTTGGCTTATCACTTTGACAATGGTTTAAGTGTTGGCACGAACGTCTCCTATGACGATGCTTTTTATACGCGTATTAGTGCAACTTTTAATTATCGTTTCCGCTTTGATGGCCAACAAAAGAACAAACGAACCAATCTCATTAAAGCTCTCTCAGCATCACCAGCCAACCGCGATATAAGGGTGCATGATTTATTGCTCTAATTCACAATCACTAATAAAGAGACTATGTCCATTCAAGAATGATGTAGGTGGCCCCTCGCTACACATCTACTCCTTCCAGGAAAATACTTAAGAGATAGACGATCAGATAGAAGCTGCTAAAGCAAAAGGAGCCTCAAAACTCCAAAACATTAAACCCAAAAGATAAGAAGAGGTTCTAGAAGAAACCTCTGATCAATTACATATCCTCTATGTCTGATTGCGACTCCTTAGCCTTTAGAAAAGGATGTGAATGATAAACAGAGCGGTTAATAAATGATTTGAGTATTGTTATGATTGTATTTGCTCTAGATGAATACTCGACAATTTTATGAAGTTTTTCTAACTCACTAATTTCATATTTACCATTTCCTTTCTGTTTATAGATGGGGCGCTTGTAAATTGGATGAGGTATTCTCTTCTTAACTCCTTTCCTAATTACGCTATGATGAATACGTTCTGAAATTTGGTTCATATTATCTATTTTTTTCTTTTATGATTCCATCACTATCGTACAAATCGCATAGAGTATCGTGCAGCATAAAGTATTTCCATTCTTTTTCATTTATGAATTTATCAGCGAATGCAACAAGCCACTTGTTGATAATGTAACTATTAGGTTTCTTTGCTACTATGAACCATGAACAAACTTCTCTACTTCCTTTCCCTTTCTTACTGATTGATCTCGGCATAAATCGGTAGGAAAAAAAGTCATTTTAACCAACTAATTGATCGTAAAAATTAGAAAGTGGTTCCATCGGATATACACTGCTATCTACCCAGATTCCACCATGGCGCTGAAGCAAAATCAAACGTAACAAATCACTTTGTGCGGCATGGCTTCTTTCGTATGGACAATTTTTTATTAAATACGAAAAGAGGGGTTCTTGTTTGCATGCAGCTTCCTTGTCAAGAATTAAAATATTGTGCTGTTTGTGATTTATCAATTGCCACCTTTGGATGCACTTCTGATTAAGAAAAGGTGCGGTTTTAGAAATATTTTTTTATCCCAATACATCCAAATATTCATTTCTAATTTTAAAATTGAAATATAGATTAGTGGATCTCAAATAGTAATTGTCGTTGAAAATGCTAATATTAATTATTATTTACCAATGTCTGAAGGTCTTTAAGAGATCAGGAGTTAAGGCACGACAGTTCGAAAAAAATAAGTGCCTAACTCAAAATGCGGGATCGCAATACCCCGCCCCCCTGGATATATGGCCGTATCCCTTAGAGCTAAAAGCATCAAACACAGCTAGAAAGAATAAATAGTCTGACTCTTTTGAAATCAATGGCAGAGGAAAAAGAACAAAAAGGCTTTCTAAAAAAGTTTGGCAAATGGGCTCCAATCATTGGAGGATCTTGGATCGTGTTGAACATTGTTCTTCCTTTAGCCCTATTACGTATTCCAGCCGTTCAGAAAGTCTTAGTAGCAATAGGAGACAAGCTTCCTTTTGATATTCCAGGGATTGGATAAGTATGAGTACAGAACTTATTTGCTTTTTCTTGCTTGGAATCGCAGCATTACTTCTAAATGCTGGACTCTCTTCTGAAGCTCTTCCACTCTTTTGGTTAGGTCTTCCATTGGCTATAAAACTCTTTCTCGACACCAAGAAAAGCAGCGCAATAGGCAAATAAATGAAAGTGAAAAAACCGCTGACTTCAGATCAAGGTTATCCAGAAAATTTTTGGCCAAAATTAATCATCGTAAACTTTGCAATGTGAATTATTTCGATGACCTTCGCACTCTTCATGCCAAAAATCTAAATCAGACAAATACTTCTCAACTTCTAGTTGGAACCCACATTCCTTGACTGGAACTATTTTGTTATCAATAGAACAAGATATTTGGTCCGGAGAAATCACCTCTGGAGACTTGTTCTTCAATACATCTTTGAGAATAGAGAATGATGTAGTTAACTTCATTGGAATCCTCCTTTGCATGCAACTGAAAATTCATGCCAAAATTCACGAATACCAATAAAAACTAATCCGACTAGGGACATTCCCACCGCGATAGGAAGAATAGATTCAATTAGGTTGAGTCCTTCTTGATAGTTCATTACAGACCTCCTTAGGAAGTTTTGCGAGGGGCTTCCGACTAAAGCCCCTCTAAAGCCACTCAGAGCATTCAATTATTTCTGCCCATTTAGGCTCTAAATATGTTCTAATTGATAAATAGAGCAATATCTATGGTGCAATCACTAAAGCTTTTAAGCTCAATTTTCAAGATTCAGATGCTTCGGATTAAAGGCTATCTATTATCTTTTTATGGAAGCCAAGAAATTGTAGGCAAAGGGTCTTGAAACGGTTTTTGTTGATCTTCTAAATCACAAAGCAAGTCACATTGAGTTAGCCCTGGATTAGAAATCCTATCAAGAATCCTAGCCATATCTACAGCTGAGAGTTCTCCATCGCGAGACCATTTTAGTGTGGTTTTTCGCTGAACAGGAGGAACTATACTTTTAGTAGCCGGTAGACTCTTCCTCAATTCAAGATTATCTAAATAAGCTTTGGCGGAATGTAGGTCAGCTGAGTACACGCAACGACTTCTTGAACATGATTGAAAGATTTGACCAGAATCGCCTTTAAAGCAAGTAATGGAACCACCTCTGGAACCTATGAATAAAGGATTTTTAGTGATCATTTCTCCTCCTCCTTTTTTAGATGAACATCAATGCATTGAGTTAAGCAATGGATACCATCATCACTTAAAGAACAGGCAGTAATACATTCAAAATACTCATCAATATCGTCATGCTCGATGTCTATTTCATCCATTCGATTAGTCAGCTTACTAGTCATAACTTGCACCTCCTTAATCAGGCAGATAACCTAGCATTGAATCGATTATTGCGACTATTTTTTTACCAAAGGTTAAGTACCTATTTATTATTTAGTGGCTAGGAGTAGGGACTTAACTAGTACATATTATTTGCAATTAAACAACAAAACTGACCCTTCTTTGATCATCACGGAAGAAAGAAAGGTCAGTTTTATTTGCGTTATTTAGTGAAGCTTCTTGCTATTAATCGCCTGAGGCCAAGTTTCTAGGTGTAAGGCTGATAAGACTCCATTGAGGGCACCTAAACGATGTAGAGGAGTGTCATCAATGTTTTAAAGAACTTCAATGACCAGCCCACTTATAAATTGAGACTGTTGGAGCAGGGACCGCAAGTCAATTTGCTTCTATTTGATACTCAGGTGGAATGTCGATCATCAATCCCTCCGTGTGACTTGAAATAATTTTGTAGCAACCGATACATTATTACAATCCGTCTTAATGCTCATTGTGGTTAGAAGTGCTAGTTGACGAAGATGGGTAATGATTAAGCCTCGATCTGTTGAGTCGTCACTAGCAAAGAATTTAACTTCGTTCTTTTGAGTTGGTCCCCTTCCCAAAGCCAATAAACCGGATCAATTGCTTTGGCGGCCATTAAATCAGGTCTGTCTCGCAAACTTACAGGAATAAACTCTTTAGAAGAATCAAATTTTTCATCACGCACTGCTTGATTAAGAACCATGCTGCCTTCTGATCCAGAGATAGAACGATGGTAAGTACCAATAGGGATTTGCAACGCACCCATTTTTTGGTTGAGATAAATCACATGATGAGGTTCATCCCATTCAGGGTTCAACAAGGTAAAAATACGCTTACCTGACAGCACTAAATTGTGGTCAATTTGATGCTTATGAACGTAATACTGCTCATAGTCTTCGTCATTAGGAGGAGAAATTGCTCTACCTTTGTGAATAACAACATCAGAGCCATTAGATCCTGCTACACCAGCTTCAAAGAAGGTGACCTTAGGGGTTTCTCTAAAAACTTTAGTCGGGAAAAAGTTCAGCAATGTTTGGACACTGCTTTTTGTACTTTTCCAATTGACGATGATTTCCATGGAGCCTTCTAGACTCCTTAAGACAGGACAGTCTTCAGTGGCTGCTTGAAGAACTTTTAGTTGTTTAGGACTTAAATCAGATGGCATTGCAATTTGAAGTGCAATGGACTGGATTCGTCGAGGACCTTCACTTGTCATTGTTTTTGTTACTTCAATAGACATCTCACCTAATTCCCAACCCCTCCTTTTTGCAGTGATTCCCATCACAGTCAGGAAACAAGTGCCTAATGCCGTAGCAAGTAAATCGGTAGGTGCAAAATTCTCCCCATTTCCATCATGATCAGTTGGTGCATCTGTTCTAAGAAGATGTCCTGAAATTTCATGTTGAGCTTCAGTATGCAAATCTCCTAAATATCGACATAGAATTTTGTTTACACGTCGTAGCTCTTACAAGCAGAGTTAGTGGGATGGTTATTGCACTCTTCTTTCCAAAAACCTAGGTTTTTATCGAATGGCAACTGATAAGTGAAGTCGTGTAGCCGATCAATATCTCTAAGTGGATTGGTAATGACTGTAAAAGGAGTTCTGAGTTTCATAATCCTCCTGTTTGGCTACTTCTTTTATAACACAGATTAGTGATTTCTCTATACGGCCTTTGCTAAGGCAATTTTTCCTGTGGGTTTACACGACCTTTTAGTCGTACTAACCGAAATGGGTGATAAAGACCGAATCATTTCCTTCGGTTTACTTCCTATTCCTTTTCATCTTTTAGGTTCAAAGTAGATGTGTAACTCGCAAGGAACATTATGTACACCTCCTTATTCGACACTCTTCTTGCTGACTCATTCTTCTCCCCTATGAGGACTGTTTATGTGGTCTCTGATAGCCAACTTGAGCAGATCAAGCGTAAGCAGCGGCAAGAAGAACTCGACAATCTTGAGGCTTCTCGTAAGAGGCTAGAAGAGACTTATCACTCACGTATCAAAATTCTTGATGAACGAGAGCATGAGCTTCAAGAAGAGTTGAAAGCGCTAGCGCCATCAGAAAAAAAAACTGAACTCCCTGCTGACGAAACTGAACAGTGCGCTGTCAAGGCTTAATCCTTTCGACTGGCTGAGTGATGGAAATCACTAAGGACGTATTCAGGGGGCCATAGTTGGCCCCTTTTCTTATTTCCAGCTATTTGACCGCTGATCGACCAACTCGCAAGCAGAAGTAATCACCTCGTCCTTACGGGCAAAAAAAACACACTAATTTTTTTATTGGCTAAAGATAGAAGACTTTAGATGGTTGTATTTTGATTGATGAATTTTAAAAGATTATTTGAAAAAATAATACCCTCCAGAATATTAATAGCATCGTGAAAGTTACTCTATGCTATTCAGTTGAATAGACATGAAAAAGGTGGTTCTAATTAAGACCACCTTCTGGGAATTGACTATTTAATTTAAGTCTTGACTATTAAAAGTAGAATCTCGCTGTAAGCGCTGCATTTGGAGTGCCTCTTAAGAGAGCGATTGGGCTAATCCCTAAAGCAATGTCTACTGTCTCACTGGCTTCCCAGTTAAGTCTTACTGGAACATCTACACCAAAAGCAGCTCCACATCCCCAATCAGTGCATGAATTTGCGAGTAGGGCTGAAACCCCTATGCTTGGGTAAACCTTGTCACCTGTAGGGATATCGTAAGCAGCATTTACCCCTAATCCATAAGTCTCTGCCCAACCCCAACTATTAGCATAGGAAAGGCCAATCCCAGCTTTCCAAGCGCCAAAATCATTTCCAATGCCAACGCCAACACCTGTACCACCGAAGCCACCACCTATTCCAATAGCTCCATATGTGCCTTTAGCATCAAGTCGGTCTGCTAATGCTGGCATTGAAAGTGATGGGCAAATTAATGCTGCACTTGTAAGACTTGTTGCTAATAGAAGACTAGAAAGTTTTTTGGACATTGATTGATAATGCCTCACACAAACTAATATTATATCATCTAGAGAGCCTAGATATTGTAGACAATCCCGTCAGGAATAGAAGTAAAGATCATGCATCATCTTCCTTCTCCCCTTTAAACTAGCCCTGCTCTTTCCTTCCTCTTGAAAGAGAGGTGATCAATGCACCAGTAGAAAATGCTCCAAGCAAAGAGGGTCGTTTTTACTGGGCTTTACAGACCCTTGACTTTGACAGTTCCTTGGGAAGACTATTTTCAGTCACCTTCTTTTTAAGACTGTTTTGTTCAACCACGATCAACGAGTACAAGTTGATTTTGCGAAGCTTTACTAGCGAGAGGGATAAAAAGGTGCGGGTGTGCATATCTCAGTCCCTTTATTGGTTTTGTAAGACCGTTCAATTCCCCAATCTCTTTCTGCGATTTTGATTTCAATGGCTCCCTTAGGTATAGGTAGAGAGGCCATACGTGCACGATCCATCATTGAAATTGCATTTATATCCTTTTAATTGATTAATACCTCCAAGCCAAGTTCATAAAGCACACTTTAGTTGTTTATTTGTACTAGCTACGTAAGGGGGGTATGTGCCTTTTTGTTGTTATTGCAAGCCTTTTGAGCGGAGCTCATTAAGTTGTTTTTCCAATTGATTTTTCAATTCGGTTGCACCGATGATGCTTGCTTTAAAGATCTTTTCTTCTATAGATATCAACCGTTCATAAGAAGATGCTATTAGTAAAAAGAATCCAGGCAAATGTAAGGGCTTGAATCTATCCTCAGTTCGACATAGAGAGCCTTTAAGGCAAGAATTATGTTCCGTTTACTACTTAAATTCCTAAATACTTATCAAGAAGGCATTACAGCAGGAGATTTCTATGAGGAACCCTTAGGTGATGATTTCGCTTATCCAGATTGGTAATGAATTTTGCAGATAACTGGGCGAGGCTATTTGTTGTGATTATCTTTCTAGGCATTGGGGAGGCGCAGATTATTGGAGGCATTGTTCCCAACCTGATTGCTTTTGGGTTGTTTGTCGCAGCCATTGGCTACTTTGCTCTCACTGGAAAGATGGCAAAGATGCTTGGACCAAAGGGATCAAAAGAGAAGGGTGAGTAAAAAGTGAGTGTGTTCTATTTGCCCGTAAGGTCTTTGATGACTGCGTCTTGCTGATCGACCAACTCGCAAGCAGACGTAATCACCTCGTCCTTACGGGACGTTTCGGTGATATTCATTGGTTTTAGAAAAATTGATTAGTGTCGGTGGTGTCTCAACGACATCGCTTCCAACTTCAACATTTTAGAGGTTCTAACATGCCTAAAACCAATTGGCTCAAAGGCTTGAAATTAAATATCCATGCTCCTGGCACTGGATTTGCATTAATCGTCTTAGCCCTAACCCAAGTACCAGTCGCCATTAAAACTTCTGCAGAGATCTATTGCATGGAGAAAGTAGGAGTCCAAACTGGTTCTTTTGTAGATGCAGTCAAAGAGTGCAATGGATAGGTAACTAGTTCTTATGCCTATATCGATTTAAAGAGATAACGACTAATTTCAGTTCAGGATTAAAGCTTGTAGTGCTAATTGCAGACGCGTTTAGCGAGGTCCTCAATTCCCCTATAGGCATCTTGCTTGTAGTGGTTTTCTTCGCCTCATTCCTGACCTTATTAGTAACAGCCTTTGGATTTGGTACTAGGAACGAGAACCGCAGAGCTCAAGGACTTGATCAGGATTAATTCAATGAACCACCTCACTGCCACCTACATCGACTTCATTCAAACCATTGGTGTGATTGCGATCTTTGGTGTTGCTGCTTATGCCATCAAAGAGATGCTTCTACGTGTAGAGAAAGTACAGATCAAAGTAGAAGAGTGAGATGGATGCACTTGACCCACTCAGCCAAGTAGCCGGAGGGAATGCTCCTTCCCCTCTGCTGTTGATCATGGGATGTATTGGTGCGTTCTTTGCAGGCGCCTTGATCACCTCGCTTTTAAGAGGCAGAGAAGAACAGGGTTGGTTTAAGCAAAAAAAAGAGGCAGATGAATGACGGATTCAGATAGAAACGTTGATGACGACTCCTATGACGAAGTCGAGGAACACCTCAGGGAACAAGACCCCGATGAAGAAGATCGTGCTTACTTTCCAACTGAAGAATCAACCCCCCCGCACTACTGAAGTGACATGAAGACTCATGCTCTCTTCCTCTATCTAATTAATATTCAGCATAAATATCTGAGTAGATTTGATACGCCTCAAGAATCGCATTAACCCCCTAGCACCCCTTCGAAACCACGGCTCTCAGGCCAAACATGTATACACGCCCATCCCCAGAAGAACTCCGAGAAGCCATGTAGTTATTGGTCTAAAAGAGAGTCATCACCAAGGGAGGACCTCACCATTGGAATGCCAGAACGTACCACTATTTTCAATATTCAGTAAATCAATCCTTTCAAGAAGACCTTTAACCGACTCTTTTGGTGTGATCCCACTAGACGTAAATCCCGTCATGCGAGTACTAACCCATCCAGGATGCAAAATCGCTACTGAAATTTCTTTAGGGTTTAAATCTATAGACAAAGACTTTCCAGCCATGCAGAGAGCTACTTTTGACATTCTGTAGCCATACGAACCACCAGATGTGTTGTCTTCTATAGACCCCATTCGACTTGTGATAAGAGCTATTTTTGAACCTTTCCCCATATTCCCAAGCATTGCCTTAGAAAAACATAATGGACTTAAGGCATTCACTTCAAACTGACGAATAATACTTTCGGGATCAAGATTTGATAAGGAATTATATTCAGCGATCCCTGCGTTCTGAATCAAACAATCCAATTTGATTCCATCTAATTTTTTTCTGAGTTGCAGAACAGACTCACCTGAAGTGACATCAATGCCAGACTCAACTCTGACATCAAGATCGTCAAGTTCAGTAGAAGAAGATCGACAAGTCGCAATAACATCATCGCCTCTTCCTTTTAACTGACGACAAAACTCCAAACCTATCCCTCGGTTGGAACCTGTTATTAAATAAGAAGACAAAATGAATTTGAGGCTTAGAAAATCTTAACTCAAATCAAAAGGTCTTCTAGGCATGGAGCTATTGGTCTAATTCACAATCACTAATTCTGATGACCTCCATGTTTTTTTAATTCATCGTTTTTGGCCCATTGCTAGGCCTGTGGCCTTTGACATTTCGTATGAGAATTTTTCAAGTTGATTTCGATCTCTGAATTGAAGATAATTGATTGTGACCTTCCTACCTTTTTTGTCCTTTCCATTAATTTCAATATTGCCTTGATATTCAGAAATGTCAGTGTCAACGGCAAAATCCTTTATAATGTGCCAACTTTCAATATTTGAAAAAGGAATTGATACATCATTACCTATATCTAGAGAGTCTTTGCTTATAGTAATTTCAACCGTACAGTCTACTGTCTTCTGTCTATCAGGTATACGTTGACCTAACTTTAACTCCCCACGTTTCCCAACATGTCTATTCCTGATAGGTGTAGTGTAATCTGGAGGAACTACACAAAATGTTCCAGCCAATGTCGATTTGGGTGCAATCATTAAGGAAGAAATTAATAAGATAGCTGGACTAAAAATGACATTTAGAGCGATAATTTTTTTCATTCAATATCTTTCAAATTTAATTTTATACTAATTAGTATTATTCTTTTTGCAACTAGAGCATTTAAATAAGATACCCAATTCACAATCACTAATAAAAAACTATGTCCAATTCAAGAATGATGTGGGCTGATCCTCCTTACACATCTCCTCCT
>QCGC01000009.1 GCA_003278225.1 Prochlorococcus sp. AG-363-P01
TTTGGTTTAAAGATAGTTAAGTAAGAGTTTAATGAGAGCCTAAAGAATGTAATTGGGGGCTGTATCACCTATTAATCTAATAAGATTTTTTAAACCACTTACAAAAATTTAAAGTAAGCTGATATTTAATCAAAAGTTTGAATTATTTTATATTTTTTAGATAGTAGACTTATAGTAACAATGAGATTTAATTCTATTAGAATTTATAGTCTAATAAAGCTTGTGTTCGAAGAGCTAGGATTGATAGAAATATATTTTTGGTTAAAGCCTAAAGTTTCTAAGACATTGAATAAAGAAAAAGCATATGTTAAATAGATTATTCAATCATAAATAATATTTTGAGAAGCTATTCATATTCAATTGAAAAACTATAGGGCGCAAGATATTTTAATGGGTTAAAATTAATACCTTAGTAAGATTAAAAGAAAATAATCATGTTATTTGCAGTTAAAATGATTAGACTCTCTGATCAGAATATAAAGTTTAAATTAGATAATTATCTATTACATAGATTAGCAAGTATCGCATTAAGATTGGCGACGTTCAACTGTCTATACAATATAATTTTGGTAAAGTTTGAATGGAATTGATTTAGGATTCATTACCTCCTATTATTTTTCAAAGTAAGGCTTTGTCAGCATAGCTATCATGATCATATATATTCACAACTTAAACCATAGGAAGTCTGGAGGATCGCATTCCCAAAAAATCCTAACAGAATTGATCATAAACCAAAAGGGAAAAGTGATTAAAATCAAAAGATGTGGTTGGTTTAACTTCTTTTACGGTGCTTTTAAAAACGGATTATTTGAGATTAGCAAAGGTAATATATATATCCTACACTCGTTGGACACTACATCCAAATTCAAACTATTTGGTATTAACTTTAACACTGCATTTTTTAAACATGTTATTAATAGATTTATGTTAAATATACTTCTAAAAAGAGGTTTACAATCTTTGCGTAGCCAAAAATCGAAAATAATATGTGAACTGGTAGATTCATCCACAATAAATTCATTATCAAAATTCTTCTACAATTCTAAAATAGCTTTGTTACTAAGGTCTTCTCCTCATTGCTTAATTTGGTCTAACTCATACTTATTAAAGCATAATATAATTGAATGTGTTAATCAAGCAGATATCTTAATATCTGCCAGCCAAGATGTGTACGATATGTGGGTAGAAATTTCAAAAAATATAGATATTCCTTTTTTCAGACTAAATGTGCCAATCCCTACAAAAAATCTTCTGAACCTTTCTCATGTAGATGAAGCCCTTAATACATTTATTTGTATATGTGGCTCAGTTGGTCCTAGGAAGGGAATCCTTCTTATGATTGATGCCATAGGAAGTTATTCCAAGGATTTACAGCAAAGGTCGAAGCTAGTAGTTTTTGGTGATGTGCAAATTGCAATGAGAAAATTATTAACCAAAAAGTTAGATTTATACAAACCCTATTTGGAACTGGAGCTTAAGGGCTATCAGAATGAACCTTATGATTTAAGTATAAACAGGTATAAGTCAGCATTTGTATTCGGATCCTTTTGCGAAAATCAAAGTCGAGCTCAATTGGAGGCAGCTAAATATAAATTGCCTATGTTTGTAAACATCAAAGGAATTTCTTCCGAACTACTTGCAAATAGTTCACTTAACCTACGGTTATTCGCATCAACTAAGAATTTAATTTACCAGCTAAAGGTCTTTTTCAAAGAAAAGGATTCTAAGAACAACCATTCTCTTCATGAATCAACAGATTTCACATGCAACGGCACTATTGATCAGGTAAAAAGGCAATTAATTGAATTTGAAAGTTTAGAATAAATAATTTTACATCTTTTTTCATAATATAAATTAAAAGTCTTATAATGCTTAAAGATGACCTTTTTGCTTTGAATTCTATTACAAGACCACTTTGGGCTTTGAAAAATAAATATGAAAAAACGAAGCTTGAATTAATTAATAAAAAAATTATTGAGCATAATAGTCTAGATAAACTTATGGCTTTTGATGACTATTTATTCAATTTTAAGTTAATAGAATATGAGAATTTATATCAACCAGGAAAAAAATTGATTGGATTATATGAGTATGAAGTAAAGAGTTTTATTCTCAATAATTTAGCCGATCGTCAATATAATAATCTAGTATCAATAGGAGCCAGTGATGGATTAGAAGCAAGAAGATATGCAGGTCTATTGAATATACTAAATGTTGAATTGTATGACACAGATAAGTCAATCTATCATGACTGTTGGAAGCACCTTTTTGAGGGATATAAACTTGAATGCCATGCTAGTGTTAACGCTAATTCGAATATTCAGTGCCTACAAGATAAACATAATAAGTCATTGGTTTTCATTGATATTGAAGGTTACGAATTTGAGTTTCTAAAAAATCAACTACATACATGGAATAATTGTGATGTAATAGTAGAAGTTCATACAGGTGATATGTTTGATATAAATTATGAATGGAATAATCAAACTGATATTAAATCTAAAGGCTTTATTCCAATAGTTTCAGAGTTCTATAAATCAAAAAAAGTCATGAACTGGGTGAATAAGGCCTTACCCTTTTTGAGCGATAGAGATGCTAATAGACTTCTATACGAAATACGAACATTTTCAATCGGATGGTGTTATATAGAAGTATGAGGAAAAGTTAAGCTTATTGCTAAATCCTTAGTTAAATATCGCCAGTAGTGAGATTCTACTCAGAAATGAATTCAAAAGCAGAGCAAAATTTATTGATGTAATAGAAGGAGGGGTGATTTATATTTTATCGGCTATTATTAGATCATTAATTACTTTATAAGACTCATTTAATATTTTTTTCTTCTATGGCTTTTCTCTCTTCTAAAGTTAAGAACTTGTTAGAAGAAATTAAATATTTATTGAATGAAGATAGCCCTATGCAAGCGACAATATCAATAAAAGATAGGTTAGGTATAAAATCTTTAGAAGGCTGATTATAAGGCTGACTTATAAACTGTTGGTATTGGTAATTATAGGAAGAATTGTTCATTGCATATTGATGATTATAAGAATAACTATTAAAGGCAGAAAGGTAACTATCTGCCTTTAATTCATACAATATTGACTCCACTAAGTCATTAGACCTTCCCTTTTTATTAATCGATGAAGAAAGCAGTATTTTAGGAGTAGGTATATACTTCCGAAGTTTATCGAATACAGCCATTTGAAAATCGATGACTCTAAGAGGCTTCTCCCAGGGCAAGTCAGATATTAAACTTGAAATCTCTGCAAAACCTTTATATTTGGAATAAATCATTTGGATTCCTCTCAAATATTTATCTCTAATTTTATTATTTGCCAACAAAATTAGATCCGAATATTGAACATATTCCTTGCCTGTGTGTTGATAAGGAATAGTAATATATCCAACCTTATTTTTAGAAACTATTATCCTATTCCTGTTAGATAGGTCATTACGTGTATATGGTTGGTCATCATAAAGTACAAATATATCTGCACTACTTAAGAGAGAAAAAAATCCACCCCAGGAGAATATACTAGGACCCATAATAGCCACCCTATTCATTTTATTATACCTATACCTAAAAAATTAGAAGACCAAATATATTTCAACCTAAAATTGCGTATAGATTTCTTTAAGTCTATATTTATCCTCGCTCTTTCCTTCTCTATTAGAAATGTCAGAATAATTCTTGGTAGCGATATTAAAAGGCCTATAAATACCTGAGGTATAAAGATAAGTATTGAAGTTGCAGGTGAATTATCTATAATCCAACTAGCAATAGATGTAGAAGCTGGAAATTCCTTCGGGGTAATTTGTCCTTTTTCAAGTTTAGGTAGTTGCGAGTAAATTGGGTGATCAGGTCTAGCTTCCTGATCTATGTAATTGGGATTAGGTGTTATCCTGTTACTATAAATGATTTCTGAAGATGTTTTATATGATAAGGAGTTTTCCTCTTCTTTAAATGGTTCAAAAATCATGCTTCTTTTTTTCATGATATAGGCTTCTATCGAGGTGCTACAACATGCGTGTATTAAAATTGAGGATGCAAAGATCCAAAAAAGCACATTATCATCAGATAATACTACTACTCTTGAGCCTTTAAATTCTTTTTTTGCTTTAGCACGAGATTCATTGGGATGGCAGCGATAAATAATAGTGTCATATGAGTTAAGCAAATTAGATTCTATTAGAAATGATTTTACCTTAATAAAACGCTTTTTATGCTTACTAATGAATTCACTTAGCTGATTAAATCCCTTTTTATCATTTGCAAAATATAATTTTTGTAGGTCATTTAAATCTAGACCTTTAGGTGGATTGGCATATGAAAAATTACTATTAAATAAAGCAAATTTTCCATAAGACTTCCTTATTTTGCTAATATCTTTAAAGTATATCTTTTCAATATTCATTAGAATATCTATTCTTGGATTACCTGTGAATTTAACCTTTTCCTTCCCAAGCCTTTTTGACAATGAATTGTAGTCCTTTAAAGTGGAGGCAAATGCAGAACTTATAATATTTGAGCCGTCACCAAATCTAGTGTCATTATCTGAGTACCTATCAAAATACTCTTCCTCAATGAATGTCACTTTCGACCCTTTTTTTATTTTTCGAGTTATAAACGGAATAAAATCTTTTTGTAGTGACTTATGAAAGATTGTACATCTAAATTGACTAAATCGTAAAATCAAAGGCAATAGATTTTTGGGTAAAATTAGAAAAAGATATTTTTCACAACTATTCTTTTTTAAAATTAATTTAATTATTGCCAACCTAGCATCAACTTCTCGATTGTAATTTTCTATTGGGA
Organism: Prochlorococcus sp. AG-363-P01; assembly: GCA_003278225.1. Lineage (GTDB taxonomy): Bacteria > Cyanobacteriota > Cyanobacteriia > PCC-6307 > Cyanobiaceae > AG-363-K07. The sequence goes on from QCGC01000009.1 coordinate 4,817, forward strand.
AGAAAATGATTTTGGTCATGAGCCTTTAAGCAAATCCTTAATAAAAGAAAAACAATCACCTATTTGATCTAGCATAAGGTCCTTAGAAGGCTTGAATGCATTGATATCGCAAGCTTGGAAATTATTCTGTTGATCAATAAAGCCAAATGGAAGTCCATAACCACTATATACGAATCCATGACAATCATAATATGTAGTTGATTCTGGAACTGATATTAAAAGTGGCCTACTGCCTTTCGATAAAGCTTGATAGCTGGTCCAACCGCCTGTTGTGACTGTAAAAGTTGAGAGTGATAAGTATTCTATGAATAACTCTTCTGGAAGTAGGTCAAGGGCCAAGAAACTCTTAACTCCTTGATAGTTATTATCTAGTCCTGCTTTATGCTTCGAGATTACAACAATTTTTGGTTCAGATAAACTTGAAAAGAGAGACTCTACAACCTTAATATAAATATCTAAATTTATACCACTTCCCAAGTGAATCAAATAATCTATATTTTTCTTTTTTAGTATTGGGTCACTAGATATAGGACAATATTGGAGTCCAAAAAAATTATTGCTTTTTCCTGATTTATCATGAATTGGGTTATGATCAGCTAAAGGTGTCCAATCTATTGTAAAGATGTTGGAGGCACTTAGGGACCTACCAATTAAATCATCGACAACTAATACGTTTTTAGAATATTGGCTTATCTTAAGAATATAATCATCTGAAATTAGAAAGGAATCAATTATTATCAGCTGTATATCATTAACTTTAATAGCACTATTGATTCTAGAAAGAGTAATATCCAAGGATATATTGTCTAATAAATATTCATCAATTTCAAAACCGACTGGTTCCAATCTTCTTATAAGTGCATTAACTCTCTTTACATGGCCATTGCCAATGTCTTTGGAGCAGTCAACTATAGTTATTATCTTAGGCATCATATTCGAGTCTGAAGCTATAGTAGTTAGTTATGGTCGATTTTAATTGATTCAACAACATGAATCTTTTTTTTGCACTATAATCATATTAGCAAATATTACGTTGATTAGTCTGATTGGTATTGCTGCAAATAAAATTTATTACCTAAGTCTTCATTGTTTGACTTGCTTTACTAAGTAAATATAAATTGTTGAGATTTTAAAAATAATTTATTATACTTTTTTTAAAGTTTCAATTTATGTTGAATGAACAACACATTGCTTTCAACTTGCATTATACAAAAGCTTTATTAGACTTGATTTGTACACCCAGGCCTGGGCGGAAAACGATTCTTATCAATAGGAAAATGGCGTATCAAAACCTAATACCTTGGCAATTAAAAATTATCGCAAAACTTTTGCTTACAAGTCTTAATATTAGATACGCTTTCTGGCAGAAAGTAGGTCTTTTCCGTCATGGCGCAATGGATAATGTTGATTATGCAATGCGAGTCTTTTATTCTCACTTGGATCGAGCTGGATTGACTACCGATCAGATCAATAGTCAAACTATTTTAGAGATAGGACCTGGAGATAGTATTTCTACAGCAATAATAGCAGCCTCATATTCGGCAAAAACAATACTTTTGGATAATTCTTCTATGGCGAATAATGATTACAAGTTTTACCAGAGACTATCTAATAGAATTTACGACGTTGGTGTTATCCCACCAAATATAGCCTCTAATGATTCACTAAATGATATTCTAAATGCTTGCAACTCTAAATACATTACTAATGGATTAGATGGATTAAGTTTAATTCCAGACTCTTCTGTCAAGTATATTTTTTCACATGCTGTTCTGGAACATATAAGGAAGTCTGAATTTGTAGATACTATGTCTCAATGCAGAAGGATACTATCAAATGATGGTATAGTTTCACATAGAGTGGATTTAGCTGATCACTTAGGAGGTGGACTAAATAATTTACGTTTCAACGCAAGACTATGGGAATCAAATTTATTTGCTAATTCGGGATTTTATACTAATAGATTAAGGTTTTCGGAGATCCTTAAAATTTGTGAGGACGTGGGCTTCAAAGTAATTTCAAAGCAATTGGTTTATTGGGATCAACTTCCTATAAAACGTAACCAATTAAGTCCAGAATTCAGATCATTTTCTAATGAAGAACTTTGTATAAAGATGTTTGATATTATTCTCAAAAAGGCATAGATAATTATAAGTTATATTTAACTACCACCTAAAATAACGAGGAAGCGCAGTTCTAGTTTGCTATGAAATAGTTAAAAAATATCTATAAATGATCATAACTGCTGAAAATCATCTTCCTTTAGTTGCTCGCCTTTCTTCACAGTTTTTATTAAGTACTTACCTAAAAATTCATTTAATCTCGTTGGGGATATTCCATCGCCAGGTCTTGAAAAAGTCAGATCATCTTCATTTAGAATAACACTTGACATATCTCTGGCATAAACTATTGATAATAGTGCATCATTCGAGGTTTTTAACTCTGATTTTGATGGTTCAATTAACGCTGAACCTAATATTACAGAGACTCTTCTAATTGCCTTTACATATTCATTTAATTCCTTTGGTGTAATTGAAAAATGATGATCTGGACCCTTCAAGTTGTGATCTAATGTATAGTGCTTTTCTATAAATGTTGCTCCTAGTATAGTACTAGCTACAGCTGAAAAAGATCCAATGGTATGATCGCTAAACCCTACTGGTACTTTGTATTTATCTCTTAGCGATATCATCCTTTTCAAATTTACATTATTATCATCGGTGGGATATGACGAGGTGCAATGCAAAAGAGTGACTTTATCGTCAGTTGAGAATACATTCATTGCTTGATCTATTTCTCGCTCCCCAGCCATTCCTGTTGAAATAATCACTTCTAGTCCTGTAGACCTCATATATTTAATTAGTGATAGGTTTGAAAGAAAATCAGAACCATTCTTGATTTTTTTACAACCTAGCCTAACGAGATCATCTACACCTATTTCACTTGTTGGAGTTGATAGAAATTCAATTGAATGTTTATCACAGACTTCTTTAGCCCGACTCAAAAATTGATAATCTATCTCGTATCTCTTAAACATATCGAATTGAGATTCTATAACCTCAACACCTTGGGAAAGATATGTATAAGTTAAGTCTTTATCTGTTAAAAAGTCTTCTGTCTTATAGTTTTGGAATTTGATTGCATCACAACCTGCTAGAGCTGCTTGTTCAATCAACTCCTCCGCTATCTCGATAGAACCATTATGATTAATTCCCACTTCAGCTACAATAAATACCATTTTACTTTCTAGCAAATGAAGTTTATAGTATGTCTATTTTATCTTATGAAAGGAGTTAAAATGAGCAATATAATTTTTCATGTAGCTTCTAATTCCATCTGAAAGAGAATGAAGAGCATATTTTCCAAAGAGAGCAACTGACTGTTCATTATCAAGGATAGATGAATTAATTTCATCTTTGCGTTTTCCTAGGAGTTGAACGTTGGCTTTCAATTCTGTAATTTCCTCTATAACGCCAATTAATTTTTTAATTGTGCAAGATGTTCCACTTGCCAAATTTAGAAGCTCAGGGCCAGAATATTCTGGTTTCATATATGAATCTATAGCATAAATTAAGTCATCTATATAAATATAATCTCTAGTTGATTCTCCATTATTCCTAATCTTTATTGTTTCTCTACTATGAATCCGATTTATAACTATTGGAATTATTCCTTGAATATCATTTTTCTTCAAATGAAAGCCATATGGATTTGATATTCTTGCAATTCGTGCGAAGCCCTGTTTATAGTCATTTACTCTACTTCTTAGGTAATCTTCTTGAGTTAATTTTATTTTGCCGTGCTTTGACAAAGGAATGCATTCACTTGTCTCCTTTGCAGAAATCTTTCCTGTCTCACCATAAACAGCTGAGCTAGAAGCAAAGAAAAAGCGGTCTACACCTTCTTTAATACAGCCATCTACAATATCAACAAAGTTTGAGATTAATTTTTCTTCGGATCCCAAACTTTTTATAGGGAATCCAGCCGGTAACAAATAATAAAAATCTGTAACACCTTTTGTAAATGGAGAAATTGAAGCCCATGTTGAAAACTCTCCAGTAATAGGCCTATTAGAGTTAGAATTAATATTGTAGTCAGTTCTTGTAAGCACAATACATTCGACCCCCTTTCCCCATAGATATAGTGATAAACTCTTACCTATTAGGCCCCCTCCACCAAGTATTAGTGCTTTACTCATGGGACATGGATAGTCGAATCATGATTATATAATTGATTAGTTAAGTCAAAATCGTTATTTTTCATTGAATTAAAATTGCTTGTAATAATTTAGTGTTTTTTTAGACAATAAAAGAGTTTATTCAAAGCTAGAATATATTATTTCCCTAATGCTCTTAACAATTGATCTAAGAGTTCGTTTTTTTAAATTAGGGAATAATGGGATCGACAGAATTCGAGATGAAAAATCCTCTGCGACTGGATAGTCTCCTTTTTTAAATCCAAACCTCTGATAATATGGCTGTAAGTGAACAGGAAGATAGTGTACTTGACATAAAATACTTTTCTTTTTGAGTCCATAATAAATCTTATTTCTTTGATTACTATTAGTCAACTTTATTACAGCAAGATGGTATACAGATTCACATCTACCACTCTCTAAGACCAATTCCAGTGGTAGATCATTGAATAGTTTTAAGTATTCAAGTATTAATTCTCTTCTCTTATCTTTGAAATATTCTATTCTACGAAGCTGTGAAATTCCTAAACTTGCTTGTAAGTCTGTAAGTCTAAAATTGTAGCCAAGATCTTGTTGTTCGTATACCCAGGGTTCATAACTGCCATTGACAAAGTCTTGTCTATCTTTAGTAATGCCATGACTTCTTAGTAGTCTTATTTTTTTTGCTAAAGCTTTATCATTTGTTGTTGCACAACCACCTTCACCAGTCGTTATTATTTTTACAGGGTGAAAGCTGAATACACAAGCATCGCTATAAAGGCAACTGCCTATTCGGCTTGACATATATCTTGAACCCAGCGCATGACTAGCGTCTTCTACAATTTTGACACCATACTTATTAGTTATCTGTCTTATTCTCATCATATCTGGAACATTTCCATACAAGTGTACAATTGTTATTATCTTAGGAAGTTTGTCTAATTCTTTAGCAATTACTAGTTTCTTTTCTAGTTTTTCTATATCAATAAGGCCATCATTTTCTTCTATATCAACAAAGTCAACTTTTGCATTTAATAATAGAGCTGCATTTGATGTGGCTACAAATGTGATTGGTGTTGTCCACAAAATATCATTTGAGCTTAGTCCTAATGCTTTATACGTTATTAATAATGTGTTAGTTGCACTATTACAGCTTATGCAGTAATTAGAGTTTGTATATCTATTAACTGCTCTTTCGAAATCTAATATTGCAGGACCTTGTGTCAAATAATCTTTGCTTAAAGCCAGTAATACAGAGAAATAATCAGGCAGGCCGATACTTTGAGTACTATAAGGAACAATTTTCAAAACTTATCTTGTTCGGAGAGATATAAATCTGCCATAGTTCTTATTTCTTCTTGAGTGAGAAACCAATCATTGTCCTTTGAATTATAGGAAAGGCCTTGCTCCATCTTTGTATATTTGTCTAAATCTGGGCTGGCCCCAGGAGGATATATAACGTAGTTTTTATCACCTTTATATGCATTAAAGCTGTCAGAAGATGTTATCAGTTCTTCATGAAGCTTTTCTCCTGGACGGATTCCAGTTTCAACAAAATTAGCCTCTGGTGCAATGGCTTTTGCAACATCTAAAATTCTATAGCTAGGTAACTTAGGAACTATTATTTTTCCACCATCATCTTCAAATAAGGCTTGCAATACAATATCTACACCTTGATCTAGGGTAATACTAAACCTTGTCATCTCTTTATGGGTAATTGTTAAGTTGCCAGATTTCTTTTGCTTTAAGAATAGTGGAATAACGGAGCCACGGGAGCCAATAACATTGCCATACCTAATAACAATAAACTTTATATCTCTTGATCCTTTAACATTATTGGCTGCTATGACTAATTTATCTGCACATAATTTAGTGGCTCCATACAGATTTACGGGTGCAGCTGCTTTATCTGTACTTAGTGAAATCAGATTCTTCACACCTACTTCTATGGAAGCTTCAACTATATTTTCAGTGCCATAAACATTGGTTTTTATGAATTCACTTGGGTTATATTCGGCAGCAGGTACTTGCTTTAAGGCTGCAGCATGTATAACACACTGAATACCTTCTAGAGCTTTTTTCAACCTGTCCTTGTCTCTAATATCTCCTAAAAACATTCTTACCCTACTTATATACTCTTTCGGGAAAGACTCAAGCATTTCCCACTGCTTCAATTCATCTCTACTGTATACAACTACTCTTTTGCATTGTGGCCACTTTTCTAAAATTGTCTTTACAAAGCGTCTGCCAAAGCTACCTGTTCCTCCAGTGACTAAAATTGATTCGGGGAATTCGTCATTTTTGCCTATCATATTTCCCTCTTTATTTTTATTCATTATATTCACAAGTCGAACTTAAAATTATTTAGTGTTCATATACTAACCAATGTAACACTGTGGGGCTGGAGCAGACAAGGCCTTTGTATTACCTGGTTGTTGGAGGCTGATTCCCTTTTTTTCTTTTCTATTCATCGCATTTGTTAAAGGAAGGCATAAAGACAATGACAATAGTGCTATGAACTTATGCCGCTCACCGGTCAAAACACTACCAGAGAGGAATATTGCGTTAAATATATAATTATAGGCTAAAAATGAGATATTTGGAGTGAACAGGTAGGCTTTAAGATTATAAAAAGCCACATACAATGTATACAATAATAAAAGCTTAAAGACAATTGTTGATGGTATATATAAGGAGAAAGGAGTGCCTAATAAATTTAAAGGATTAGGCTTGATTATTGATGCTATAATATCATATGGTGAAATTGTCACTCTTGTCATCCATGTAAGTGATCTCAAGCCTAATATTCCGAACAATATAACTAAAGTAAGCATAGATTTGCTTACTCTTAATTTCCTAATAATACTATAGAAATTGCTAGCAATAAATGCTATAGAGGTTATAATTAATAAATATAATGGATACCAAAATCTTGTCATTCCGATCAGGGTCAGGCATAATGCAATGAGTCCCAATCGACCTGGTCTTTTAATTGAAAGAGGTGTTTGTACAATGAAGACTAACCTATAGTAGAGCAAGTATAAGTTGCATAACAAAGCTTCTTTCATAGGCATTGCAGACCAATAAATCAAACCAGATGAAATTATTATTAAGCTAGACCAAAAATATTTCAGCTTGACATTATAGGAATGCAAGAGTAAATTTAATTGGCATATTGCTAATAGAAATAGTGTTAACTGGAGTGCGAATACCGTATAATTTTGAGTGATATCATAGGTATAAGAAAGCAAAATTGGATATAAAATGTGTGGAATATTAAGGTTCCCTACAATATAATCAAGTCTAAATAACCTTTCTATCGGGTTGAATGATTGACTGATATTTATAGCAGATTTTAAATAGAACGTTGCATCACCCATATAGTCCCAGCTGTCTACCACTTTTAATTGATAAAAGAAAAAGATAAAAATAAACAGGAATGCTAAGAAAAGTATAGATTTTTTTGAAATGGTTATGTTCATTATTACTAGTTAATTAGTAGAATTCTCGTGATCGATACTATGAACAATAGAAAAGAAGAAAGCATAAAGATTGTAAGCCTAATTTCCCTTGAATTACCATTGTTAAAATTTCAACAACAGCAATATCCTACTACTCTATTCGCTACTTAAGAACTTAGCCACCTCATAGTCAACGGATGTAAGATCTAAATATTATATACAAAGCCTACACCTAGAGGCTGAAGCTGACTAGTTTAAATCATTAGATTGAATATGGTTTTATTTAAGAGCCAGTCAAATGAATTAATTACATACTTTACATATTCGTAAATTATCTTAGAATAAAATTGACATATAATCTTTAATGTGTTTAGCAGCCCTAAAATCAATAGCCAATTTAGGAAGCCAGGTCCTAATAGAATTGTTTTTGTAGTTACCAGATCAGATACTATTGGTGGAGTGCATACACATATAATTAATGTTATAAAGACATTGGATAAGAGTAAATACTCAGTTCATGTTATTGCTGGGGATTCAAAAAACCCCTTATTTTTTAAAAAGTTAGATTCTCTTTCGATTCCTTATAGTATTAATCCATATTTAGTGCGCAACATTTCTCCGCTTAAAGATATATTATCGATCATATGGCAAATTAAATTTTCTATTGAATCAAAAGACACAATTTTTTGGGCGCACTCTAGTAAGGCTGGTCTTGTGACAAGGATAGCTGCTTTTATTACCCTTACTCCGTGTATATTTACAGCACATGGGTGGTCTTTTGTAGCTCCAAAATCAAAGCTTATCAAAAGTTTTTATATGGTTTTAGAGTTTTTACTTTGCATAATTTCAAATAAAATAATAACTGTTTCAGAATTTGACTATAACTTGGCACTCTTATGTCATTTTCCTACTAATAAAGTAAAGCTTATTCATAACTATGTACACCTGCCAGAAATACGAGCAAATCTTACAAAAAAAGCAAACAATTCAACTTTAATTCGTTTTATTATGGTCGCGAGGTTTGCACCACAAAAAGATCATCTGACTGTACTAAAAGCTTTTTCGCTTCTTTCTAAGCAGCAAAATTGGGAACTATATTTTGTAGGAGATGGTCCTCTTTATGATCAAGCTCGTATTATATCATCTGAACTGAATCTAAGTGAAAAAATAATTTTTACAGGTCATCTTAGCGAAATAGATTTTTATTATTCCTTATGTGATGTGTTTATCCTTTCAAGTCATTGGGAAGGTTTTCCAATGACATCACTCGAAGCAATGAGCTACTCAATGCCCTTAATAGTTTCTGATGTGGGTGGATCTAAAGAAGTTGTGATTGAGAATTACAATGGGTTTACATTTTACCCAGGGGACTATATAAGACTAAATGAGATCATTCAATATTTTCTAAATAATCCTGGCTTGACTTATTCTATGGGTTCTTCCTCCAAACTTGTTTATGATCTATGCTTTTCTGAAGACATAGCTGCTGATAAGATTCAAGAAACTATTGAGAAAGCCATTAATTGAAAATCCTATTTACAGGACTTGGAGGCCTAACAGGTTCACATCTATCAACACTCCTATTAAAAAGCACTATAAAGGATCAAAATACTTACTTCTCTATTCTTAGGTCTAATTCTTCGAGTTATCTTTCTTTACCTTCTAGGGTTTTATGTGAAAAAAATATTTTTTATGGAGATATTGAAAATGAACAATTTTGTTTCCATGTTATAAATTCTATAAAGCCAGATTTAATTGTACATTTGGCCCAAATTAAACTAGTACCAATGCTAATCAATGCAGCAATTAACACTAATATAAAGCCTAGAATATTATGCTTAGGAACAACTGCTATATATTCCTCTATTTCTTCCTGCTCTTCACCATACTTAAACGCAGAAAAATACCTTAGAGATAAATGGAGTGACTTTTTAGTAATAAGGAGCTCTATGATTTATGGTAGTTCGATGGATAAAAATATTCACAAGTTATTCCAAGCTATTTTCAAAAATCAACCCATCCCAATTCCCGGTGGGGGAAAAACATTATATCAACCAATTTTCTTCAAGGATGTTGCAACCATTATATATAGTTTGCTTCTTAATAGAGAACTTGTCGGTTTTTATAATTGCCCTGGCCCTGATAAATTATCTCTACTAGAATTAGTAGAGATAATTTCAGACTTACTTAATAGAAAAGCAATTACGATTCCTTTACCTATTATGCCAAGCTATTATAGTTTGCGTCTTTTGGAAGTCATTACTTCTCGACTTAGTTTTAAGCTGCCAGTAAATTCAGAGCAAATTTTACGATTATCTGAAGACAAGATATCTTCTTCAAACACTATGTCACTTCTCCCAGAATTTAAATATACTTCAATTCTAGAGGGTTTGAAGGAACAGATGTTGGAAATGAAACTTCGTGACCTATAAATGAATTTATTTTTACTGCCATTCCTAATCTCCTTAGTGACTCTAAGGGTATCAATTCGATATTTTCGGAAGTTTAAACTAGACAAGCCAGATTTTCGAAGTTCACATGTTTTTCCAACTCCTACTGCTGGCGGAATCGTATTTATCATTAGTTCATACTTATTTTTTATAATTAATGGAATATTCTACCCTCTTTATTTAATCCCAATATTACTAATTAGTTTTGTTGATGATTATAAAAATGTTTCTTCTCTTCTACGTTTTGGAACCCAATTTATAATTGGCTCATTTGTTGTTTACAACTCTCATCTATTTAATGTGGTTTATATAAAAAACTCAACCATCCTAAATATAGCTTGTTTTTGTTTTCTTTTATTGTTATTTCTAACTATTATTAATTTTGTAAATTTTATGGATGGTTTGGACGGACTTGTAGCAGGTTCTTTTTTTGTTATATATGCTTTAATTTCCTACAAAATATCAATATATTTCTTACCAGTTTCAGCAAGTCTACTTGCTTTCCTCATTTTTAATTGGAGTCCAGCAAAAATATTTATGGGGGATGTTGGAAGTACTTTCTTAGGAGGTTTATTTATTAGCACTTTATATAATTCACATGATATTCAGAAGCCTATAGAATTTATGGTCATTTTCTTTCCCTTATTTCTTGACCCTTTTGTCACTCTGGTTAGAAGATTATTTGCCGGCCAATCTATTTTCAAGCCTCACAAATTGCATCTATATCAAAGGTTACATCAAGCGGGTTATTCTCATGCAATCATTTCTTCTATCTATATTTGTTCAATTCTAACTCTAGGTTATTCTATACTATTAATAGGAGGAAAAAGTATCTTCATTGTGCCTAGTATGATTTTAGCTATGTTTATATATTTAGAAAAGTTCTACGCAACTCAATTTAAAATAGCATCTGAGAGGATAGGCTATTCTAAACTAATAAAATAATTGAATCTCGATTTATATAAAATATTTTCTATTTATCTATCTTTCATAAGAGCCAATAGATTCTATTCACTTTTATATAAAGATTGCTTTTTGCCCATTTTTCTATTAGGCTCGATAAATAAGTGGTTTCTTGGATATGAAAATTTTCTATCAAGTGATTCTAAATGGATCTAAACTTAGTTTTCCAGTAAGAAGGTTTCTCTTGTGCTTAATTGATATCCTTATAATTTTATCCTCGTTTCTTTTTACTCACCATATACTTTCCTTACCATCCGAACCTTACACATCTCTATTTTTAGCAGGGGTTATCATTTCTTGTCCAATGTTATATTTTACAGGACAGTATAGGTCTCTTACTAAATATTTAGGCAGCAGCACTATTTATTCACAAGCAATGAGGAATTTGTTTATTGTGTTTTTAATTTCTTTAGCTTCTAGAATTTTCAATTTTAATAATCCCACATCAAGTTATTGGATTATTTACTGGCTTTCTCTAACTGTTTCGATGGCAGTAGTTCGTATTGGATTACGAGATATGCTCCTGAATTTAAACAGAAAGCCAAGTAATATCATTCCAAGAATTGCGATTTATGGAGCTGGATCAGCAGGGGCTCAGCTTGCTGCTTCCCTTAGATTAGCTCAAAATTATTATTTATATGCTTTTTTGGACGATAATGAAAAGCTAACTTCTCGTTATCTATATGGTGCTCCTATAATATCTCCTAATTCTCTCAAAAAGCATATAAAGTCAATAGACAAAATTTTCTTAGCAATTCCCTCAATCAGTTCTCATAGAAAAAAAGAGATATTAGACTATTTAAATAAATTCAATCTTGAAGTATTAATAATTCCTTCACTAGATGATATTGCATCTGGCAAAGCTCGGATTGAGCAACTGCGTCCAGTTGCTGTTGCTGATCTATTAACAAGACAAGTTGTAAAGCCAGATCTTACTCTTTTAAACTCTGATATTTACAAGTCTGTAATTTTTGTAACGGGAGCTGGTGGTTCTATTGGCTCCGAATTGTGTCGACAGATTCTTCAGTTAAATCCAAAAAGATTAATACTTTTTGATCATAGTGAACTTAATCTTTACAATATTAATCAAGAACTACGGTCTAATAATCCTGGAAACTGTGATATTCGTACAATTCTTGGAAGTACTCAAGACACAACTTTAATAGAAAAAATATTTAACGAAAATAAGGTTTCAGTTGTTCTACATGCAGCAGCCTATAAACATGTACCATTAGTTGAATCTAATCCATTATCAGGTATAAAAAATAACGTTATCTCTACTAGAATTCTCTGTGGTTTATCTCGAAAATGTGGAGTAAGTCATTTTGTTCTTATTTCAACAGATAAAGCCGTACGACCAACAAATGTAATGGGAGCAACTAAACGACTTGCTGAAATTGTAGTACAAGCCAATGCCGAAGAGCTACTGACTTTAGGTAATAAGTTTAATTCAAATATTACATGTTTTTCGATAGTTCGTTTTGGCAATGTTCTTGCCTCATCTGGTTCTGTTATACCACTTCTCCAGAAGCAAATAGCTTCTGGAGGTCCTTTAACAATAACAGATCCTGAAATTATAAGGTATTTTATGACTATCCCTGAAGCCGCATTGTTGGTTTTACAAGCTGCAGTTATGGCTAAAGGAGGTGAGGTTTTTCTTTTGGAAATGGGTGAGCCTGTGAAAATAAAAGATTTAGCAGAGCAACTAGTTAATTTAAGTGGTTTATCAATGAAAACATCCGAGAACCCTCAAGGTGATATAGAGATTATTTATACAGGATTACGTCCGGGCGAAAAGCTTTACGAAGAACTTCTTATAGATGCATCATCAGAACCAACGAATCATCCACTTATTTACCGAGCAATGGAGAAAGCTATGCCTGCATCAGAAGTATGGCCTCAATTAGATTCATTAGAAAAGGATTTAAATACTCAAAATAAGGCAGATGCAATTCAAAAGCTAGAGAGATTGGTGCCAGAATTTTTATATACAAAGCCAAATTAGTTTTGGCTTAAAGGCAAATAAAACATTCATATGTTAAATTTGAAATTATATTCTTTATTATTTACATAACTCTTTTATATGTATTAGAAACCGAGATAAATTGCCTTTTATATTTTAGCAATTCATTGAATCAAAGGATTAATAATCTAATATTCATTCTATATGCAAAAAAGCATTTCTTTTTAAATGGTTGCTATAAGGATTATAAAAATCATTCTCTATCACTTATAAACCTATTATATTTCCAGAAATACAACTCGAATTAAAGCCTATAATAAAAATAGCATAATATTATTTCAATTCTATTTAATTCCTAGAAACCTTCTTATCTTATAAGAAGATCAATTTAATAATAGTTTCTTATGGGTATTTTAGTTGCCTCAAGAGGCTTGGAATCTTTAAAGTATTGGGCTAATCAGAAAGATATTGAAAGAGTAGTACTTTCAGATAATTGTTGTGAGGAACTTATAGAATGGGCAATTAAGAATATAAAAGATGTGTTATTTATCGATATAGATGAAGCTACAAAGGGAATGGATGTTAAGCAGCTTCAGGATGTAGTTAAAGGCAATAAGCTAGGTACGAAGTTGTTAGTTTTATGGGTTTGGCCTTATGGGTCTCAACCAAGCACTGAAAGTTTAATTCGTGTCGCTAACTCTGGTGAATGTACACTTTTAGAAGATAAGTGCCTTGCAAGACCATTATTGCCCCAAGAAGATAACCTTAATGAACATATATCTAATGCTCAACTTTATAGCACGGGATATTCAAAATATTGTGACCTTCTACATGGTGGTTGGCTTTTTGACTCCAATTGTTCTGATAGATTGCTAGATGATATTTTATTAGATGATTATTTCAGGTCTGTAGAGATTAGACGAACGAAGGTAGATATTCATAAGAAATATACTAACAACAAGCTCGATAGAATAACTGATCAAATCAGAATAAATGATTGGAAGGCCACTACATGGAGATACTGTTTTGAGATTCAAAAGCCTAAATTATTTTCAACTATAATAAAAAAATATAATGGTTTCTCAAGCAACCATTATGATGGTAATAAGTATTCAAGTCAATTCTATTTGCCAATTACTAGAAAACACAAAAAACATGTTTTTAACCTTTTTAATGACCTGAGAGCTAATCAGAATTATATTGATATAATAGAAAAAGCATCAGAGGAGTATTTAAATGTATTGCATAATACCCTGTAGATCCGGAAGTAAGAGAGTACCCAATAAAGCATTATTATCAATCAATGGTGAGCCGATGTTGAAAACAGCAATTCAAAAAGTAAAAAAATTGAATTACATAAAAGAGGTATATGTAAGTACAGATGATCATCAATATGGTATTTTTGCTGAAGAGTTTGGAGCAACTTTCCTTTCTAGATCAATAGAGCTTAGTGATGATTATATAGGAGTTGATGAGGCTCTAGGGCATGTTGTTAGGCAGCTATCTAGTTCAAATCTAATTACTTCAGAAGAATATATCCTTACTCTTTTCCCTTGTTCTCCTTTACTATCCTTTAAATCTTTAGCTGAATTTTGCAAGAATGTACTAGAGGGAGGTTTTAATTCGGGTCTGATTGTTAGCAAGTACCCACATCCTATACAAAGATCTCTAAGCAGGAACTCTGAAGGATTGATGAGGATTGATAATTCGAAGGCCTTTAATCAAAGAACACAAGACCTAGAAACAAAATACCATGATGCTGGTCAAGCTTATATAACTAAATCTTCTCTCCTAAAACAAGGTCTTTTAATTGATGATTTGCCATATGGCTACGTTGATAATGATGTTATCGATATTGATAATCAAAGTGATTTAGAATTTGCACGTTCACTGTTGGAAAAAGCATGAGAAGGATTTTGGTTATAGCTGCACACCCTGATGATGAGTTACTTGGATGTGGAGCAACGATATCAAAGCATATAAAAGAAAAAGATGAAGTAGTTGTAGCAATAATGGCTACAGGGATTACCTCTAGGGGACAGTCCAACGAGGACGATCTAAATAAATTGCGCGAAGCGGCTGAAAAAGCATCTGCTTTTCTTGGAGTCAAGAAAATATTGTTTTTCAATGGGCCTGATAATATGATGGATTCTCAACCACTTTTACCTCTTATCAAAGAAATAGAGCAGCTCATATTAGACCATAATCCAGAAATAATATATACTCATTTTTATGGGGATATAAATATTGATCATCAAATGATTAGTCAAGCAGTTCAAACAGCATCACGACCAATTCCTGGTTCTCAATTTATTGAAGTCAGATTATTTGAAATCTTAAGTAGTACAGAATGGGGAATGCATTTAGGAAAAGGTAATTTTGTTCCAAACTTATATATAGATATTAAAGGTCATATTGAGCAAAAACTTCAAGCTCTTCATTTTTATGAATCTGAAATGAGAGAATACCCTCATCCTAGATCATATGAAGCATGCAAGTATCTTTCTTCAATAAGAGGTAGTCAATCAGGTGTTGATTTTGCTGAAGCTTTTATGATAATAAGAAAATTAGAAAAATAATTATTCTTAATTAAGTTTAAATTCAATAGTGCCATCTAAACTGATCTATAGCATTTTTAACTAGATAATAAGATGCGGTTTCTATGATAACAAAAAGCCAGATGGAAGTCGTTCCGCATAATCGTATTTGGCACAATGAATTAGAAATAAATAAGATATCTAAAATTGTGGCTTCTGGAGAATGGTCTGGGAGCATCGAAGTTAAAAAGATGGAGAATAGATTTGCTGAAATTGCAGGAATTAAGTATGCCTCTGCAACTTCATCTGGAATTAGTGCATTAAGACTTGCACTTCAATCCTTACGGGTTGAACCAGGAGATCGAATTGCTTTACCTGCCTATTCATGTGTTGCATTAACAAATGCGATTCTGGCTACAGGAGGAGTGCCTATACCTATTGATATAGACGAAAACACGTTAAATATTTGTGCGTTAAAACTAAAAAAAGTAGATAACCTAAAAGCTGTCATTGTTGTGCATACTTTTGGATATCCAGTAGATTTCTCGGCGATAAGAGAATTAGGTATTCCTATAATTGAGGATTGCTCTCATGGATTTGGACAAGCCGAAATGGGATCACTCGGAGACATAATATGCATTTCCCTATATGCAACAAAGCTTTTGGCTGCAGGCCAAGGAGGGATAATTATGACTAATGACACGAAAAAATATCAAATTATTCGTGATTCAAGTAATTATGTAGATAAACAACCTTCTGCTTTAAGGCAAAGAGAAACAATGAGTTCCCTTGAAGCGGGTTTAGCTCAATGTAGTCTAGACCGATTAAAAGAATCAATAATCAGAAGAAAAAATATTGCGTTGAAGTACAACGAGAGCCTTAATTACTCATGTAAAAATTCTGAGCGTATTTGGTACCGTTATGTAATCAGGGTAGATAATAGTGAAGATATGATTAGGAACTTATATCAAAATAATATTATTGCCGCTAAACCAATTGAAAATTGGTGTAAAGGCAATTTTCCAATAGCAAATAAAGCCTATAAGGAAATTGTTTCTTTACCTATTTATCCAAACTTGACAAGCGAAGAACAAGATCATGTGATCCAGAAAGTTTTAAACTTTCTCAATTGAGAAGATGCTACAATAACAAAATTATTTAATATTTTTAATGCAAGCTTTCATTGATATATCCGATTTTTATAACAAGCGTGTAGATCAATATGGTCATAACACATTGGCTTGTGATTATGGAAATGCTAATTCGCAGATTAAGAAGTTTGAAGTTTTATCAAAGGTAATTGATTTAAATGGGTTATCTCTGCTTGATATAGGCTGTGGCTTCGCGGATTATTCAACATACTTAGAAACTAGGTTTAAAGATATAACCTATGAAGGCTATGATATATCAGAGAAAATGATTGAATCTGCTAGATTATTAAAGCCAAAAACAATACTTAGCGTTAAAAATATAATTGATGATGATTCTAATGTGAGGGAAACTCATGATATTGTTACAGCGAATGGTATTTTTTATTTGCTAGGTGCTGATGCACAATCATTAATGGTTAAGTTGGTTAAGGCAATGTATAAACGTGCTAAAATAGCAATAGCGTTTAATTCCTTGAGTTCCTGGAGTGATAAGGACGATTCGAATGAATTTAAAGCAGATCCTGTCGAAACAATCGAATGGTGTAAGAGAATTACACCATGGGTTACATTAAGGCATGATTATATGCCTCATGATTTTACAGTTTACATGTATAAAGAACAATTCAAGCCTAATTAATAAAGAAAATAAACCCATCTGATTTTTATCCTAGAAGTAGGTATTGAGTTTTAAATATACTGAAACTCAATAATATTAACATTAGTAATTATCTGAGCTGCAGCATGCTAGATTTTAACAAAATAAAAATTTGCAAGGAGTCCAGATATTATCTACTTAATTAACCTAGACTGAAAACATTTATAAGGAAATGACTAAAATAGGGATCAACCAACCACATTACTTACCATGGCGACTGTACTACGAAAGAATAAGAGAAGTCGATCTACATGTAATTTTAGATCATGTCCAATTTGAGAAGAATAGCCTAGTTAATCGAAACAAATTATCTGCTATTGGAAAACAGCCCTTTTTTATAACATTGCCAATAGCGTCAAAAGGGAAGTTTGGAAATTTAGCTATAAATAATCTTGAAATATCTGAATCAGTCAATTGGCGGCGTAAACATGTTAATTCTATAAGATCTAATTTAATGAAGACATGTAATTCATTGGGTACTATATCAAAGATAATAAAAGCAATAGAAGTAATTAGAGATAAGCCTGATTTCATATCTCTAGTAAAGGATATTGATAGTATAATACTTAAGCAGTTAAATATTTCTACGCCACTAGTTTATTCAAGTGATATGAATATAACAACCCAAAAAAGTGAAATGGTTTTAGAAATTTGTACTAAGCTAGGTGCCTCTAAATATCTAAGTGGTCCTGGGGGATCTGACTATCTGAATACTGATGAATTTAAAAGGAACAATATAGAGATAGAATATACTAGAAACTTATATGAAAGGCATTTAAGGACATCTAGAAGTATTGCCGAATATTTATCAGTATTAGTTGATTTATAATGCTCATACTTATTATAGTACCTTCTATATCGCAAGGAGGCGCCGAACATCAAGCCCTTCTATTAAGTAAATTACTATCAACAACTCATGATGTAGTAGTTTTAACAAAATACAACAAGCATAATAGTATAAGCAATGGAATTATTAGAAGGATTGAAGACAATCTATCACTTTTAATAAGAATAATTCAAGTATTCATTACCTCAAAAAAAGTAGCTTATGTGGTTTCATTCCTGCCACAAAGTCACTATTACTCTATTATAGCTAAACTGTTCTTTAGTACAAAATTGATTACCGCAATCAGAAATGATCTAAGGTACTATCGTTCAGGACTAGAAGATATACATTCCTGGAGATTTAATATTTTAGATTATTTTACCGATATATATACTGTTCAAAATGAAGATGTCGCAAGAACATTAAGGTGGAAAGGGACAAGAAAAAGAATTTCGATAATACCTAATATGCTTTCACTAGCAGGAGATCAAGAAAAAATAGTAACTGTTAATAATAATAATCGACATGGAATTACAATTGTTCAGAGGCTCTCTTGGCAGAAGGATCCTCTTTATATGATTAAGTTGTGTCAGTTAATTAATTCAGAAATTCAAATAGATATTATTGGTAATGGAGAATATTATTCCTTAGTGAAAAACAAGTTAACTGATTATAGAAATATTAGCGTTCATGGATTATTAAGTGAAGATGAAGTTAGAAGGAAAATGAGTACTTCATTATTGGGCCTTTTAACATCTTTTTATGAAGGAATGCCAAATGTAATAACAGAGTACATTTTCAATGGATGTATACCATTATCAACATCAAATCATTATATTCATTCTATTCTCGATCATTTAAATTTAGATTTAAATTTAATCTTAACTGGTGTCGATATATATAGAGATGCCGCTACTATAAATAATATATATAGTAGCCTAAATCATGATTTAACTAGGAGAATAGAACTTCAAAGGAAGTTATTATCCAAACTAAAGAGTTTTCATGATCAGGAATTAATACATTCACAATGGGTTAGTTTGCTTGAGTCAGAATAACTCTTCCAAAGATTGCAAATATCTTCCTCTTTATAGTGATTAGACTTTGATTTAAAATAGTCCTTATATCTAGATTTGTTTAAAAAACACAATACTAATGATCGCAGTAAGACATGAGCGTTGATGACTAAAATCATAGGATTTTGTGTGAATGATTTTAATAATAACCTTATGTAACCTAATTTGTACCTAAAGGGACAGTCTATTAACTTCAATGACCTATGCAATACATACCCAAGGATTTGTTCTTTAGTAGGTTGATAACAGTGAGTTATACCAATTTCTTCCTTGCTAAGAGTATATGGATCATCTATTTTATCTGGAAATCGTTTGCTGATATTGCTATAGGAAATCAAATGATTTGGAGGAATATAATGAACGCCATAAATTATACTATTAGTAATACAATCTAGGATAGGATAAATAACTCTTTTTCTTGAAGTTGAATTAATTAACTTGTTAATGGTCCAATCTTCAATCCCCATATCAGCATCCAACTTAACTCTATAGTCTGCTTTTTTTATATTGAGCCATTCGTATAACTTTTGATGAGCTTCATAATTTGAATGGTTCACCAACAAGAGTATACTAATTTCACTTATATTTAACTTGTCAAAGGATACTATAAGAGATTCTATTAAGTTAGTGAGCTGAGGCTCTCCTGTGTACAATATACCAATTGATATTTTTTTACTAGTTCTGAGTAAACCCTTTTTTTTTGCGGACAATACCAACGTGTAATTGCTATTCATTAATACTCTTTCTTCCAATAGTATTAACCTATTTTATTGTTTGATTGGCTTATTAACAGCATGATATATACTATTTTACAAAAAATATTCAATAAAATTTCGTTAAAAGATAAATTTCAACTTCCTAATTGCACTTAACAAAGTTGACAATTACAATTCTTTCACTTAAATTTAACTTCGATACGTAAATTACGTTTGATTACTTATATTCATTTGATACCTTCATTGCATGCAGGCGGAGGTGAGAACTTGTTAGCAAATACATGTGAAATTATTCCTGGCAATCATATTGTCATTTGTTTCTCAAAGCCTGGTATATTATCTAAACGTATAATAGATAAAGGATCAATTGTATTTTACCCTTTCAGAAGATATATAGATCTAATCAGAACACTTAAATTAATTATAGATTCTCTATATTCATCTAAGACTATATTTCAGGGTTGGATGTATTATGGAGACTTGGCGGCTATTTTACTAGAAATTATTACTTTTAGGAAATTGCGCTGTCGTTGTTATTTAATTACCACAGCTAATAATATTAACATGTCAATTGGGTCAAGAATAGCCAGACGAATTTGTGCTTTAGCAAGTCATATAAGTAACTTTCCAATCTTTGCAATCTCAGAATCTTGTCTACAATCTCATGTCGGGATTGGATATAATGCTAAAAGCTTATCAATTCTTACACCGCCCATTAATGCAAAGTCTGATATTTCCTTTTTAGAAATATTAGAGCGTAGGCGACTTCGTCGGCGCGCTGAACAGAGTATCAAGTTACTGATGGTTGCCAGATTTGATCCTGTCAAGAATCATGCACTTGCCTTTAAGGCCTATGAATATTTTCAAGGGAGATTTCGTTTAGATCTTTATGGTAGTGGGATGAATAGAGCTAATGAACAATTAAAGATCCTTATAAATAGATGTATACCAACAGCAAGTTTAGATAATTTAGTCTTGAAAGGAGAAGTTTCTAACCTTATAAGCAAATTAACAAATTATGATTTCATACTACTTACATCCTTAAACGAAGGCTTGCCATTGTCAATCATAGAGGCTTCACAAAATGCAGTTTTATCAATTGCCTCAAATGTAGGGGATGTAATTAAAGCTGCATCGGGAGAAGGACTTTTTTACCCGAGTGATAATATTAATATACTTATAGACAGAATAAATCAAGCAATAGAATTATCAGCTGAGGATGATAAAAAGAAATCCTCATCTCGATATTCAAAGATGTGTGATTTGATTTATAAGCGTAGTAATCAGGATTGGAGCAATCAAGTATATAAAGAACTTTTCATGTCCTTTAATGTATAATTGATATTATAAAAATAATTATTTTCTCTATTATCAATTGTTTTTTACTCCCAGTCTAACTTAGTTGCTTCTTCCATAAATAAAATCTACTGATATCTAGCACTCCACTCCAAAGTCCCAAATAGGTAAAAAGCGTTCGCCTCAAAAGGAGATATAGCCTCCATTTGCTCACAAATCAAGGTTTAGAAGAATCTAATCAAAGTGGAGCCAAGCGGACTCGAACCGCTGACCCCCTGCATGCCATGCAGGTGCTCTACCAACTGAGCTATGGCCCCATTTTCTTAATACCAAGGTTTTTCGGAGAATCTGATAGTTCTCCTTAGTCTCTTGATACTTCTTTAGATAGCCTACCCCGCCACAATCCCGTCAAATTAAAATAGTCAATTACATAGCGACTCGTAAACATTAGAGGAATTGAATACTTCAGATTACTGGACTTCAGCAGTGAGTTGGTTGACAATTATGGCCTCATGGAGAGAAAGGTGTTAAAAGCAGCTAAACCAAATAATCCAATCTCCTATCGGCAAGTTAAACCATATGCCAGTAGAGCCTTGTCACTCTCATAAGACTTATCAAGTCCTAACTAAACGCTAATAACTGCTATTTGCTGCCTTCAAAACGGAGTTGTTGAATCTAAATAATATAGATGGAATTGTAAGTTCTTAAAAGTGCCCTTAAAATCTATATCTGGAAATGTAACTATAAGCATAAAAGATTAATAGCTTTAATCTAAATAATAATCTTTATACCAACGAACAAATTCTTGAATTCCTTTGTCCAATGATGTATTAGGTCTAAATCCAATCCATTCTGCTATCGAATTTGTATTGGCTGAAGTTATTTTTACGTCTCCTGGTTGCATTGGCAAGAAATTTTTAATAGCTTTTTTATTCAATTCTGTTTCCAGGGTAGTTATAAAGTCCATAAGATTAATAGAATTACTATTGCCTATATTTAATATTTTATAAGGAGCCCAGCTTGTATCTGGATTAGGGTTATCTCTAATAAAAGTTTTATCTGGTTTGGCTGGTTTATCTATCAATCTAATCATAACTTCTATAATATCATCTATATAAGTAAAGTCCCTTGACATATGACCTTGATTGTAAATATCAATCGGTTTATTCTCTAAAATTGATTTTGTAAACATCATTGGAGCCATGTCGGGCCTTCCCCATGGACCATATACGGTAAAAAACCTTAATCCTGTACAAGGTATATTGTATAAGTGACTATAAGTATGAGCAATTAATTCATTAGCCTTTTTTGTGGCCGCATAAAGACTAACTGGATGATCAACAGGGTCCTTTTCAGAGAATGGTATTTTAATATTCCCTCCATATACTGAGCTAGAGCTAGCGAAAATAAAATTCTCTACTTGATATCTATGGCAACATTCAAGCAAATTATTAAATCCCACTATATTTGAATTAATATATGCACTAGGATTTTGCAAAGAATATCTTACCCCTGCTTGAGCTGCCAGATTAAAAACAATATCTGGCTTGTATTTATTAAATAAATAATTGAGTAAGTCCTTATCTTCCAAGTCTCCTTTGATAAACTCCCATTCTAAATCTTTACTACTTGAGTAAAGATTTAATTCTTCTAACCTTGATTCCTTTAGTTTGACATCATAATAAGTGTTCATATTATCTAAACCGACTATTTGTTCATTCCTTTCAAATAATTTTTTGCAAAGATGAAATCCTATAAAACCTGCAGAACCTGTAATAAAAATTTTTCTGCTCATTGCTTGATAGTTTTCATATTAAGAAGGCATTAAGTTTATAGATTGCAACTTACTTCCACAGCCTAGGCTCCATAGTTTCATTCCACATCTTTTAGCTTCGCTTTGATCAGTGATTGATCTTGTATCAAAGAGCCATGATGGAGATCTCATTACTGTTGATATTTCACTCCATTCTATATTCTTGAATTCATCCCACTCTGTCAAAACAATAACTGCATCAGCACCTCTAGATGCATCAAGAATAGAGTCAGCAAATGTCCATGAGCCTTCCCCTCCATAGGAATATTCATTTTCACTTATTTCTAGGTCTTCTTCAATTTGTTTTCTGGTAACTCTGGGATCATATATATACAAATTACCACCTTCTATAATTAATTCATTGCATATATGTATAGCCGCTGATTCTCTTGTATCGTTTGTATTCGCTTTAAAGGCAAAGCCTAGGATTGCTAACTTCTTGCCCGAAACTGATCCAAAGAGTTTTTCTACAATAACCCTTAAGATCCTTTGTTTTTGCCAATTGTTGATATCAATTATTTTCTGCCAATATTCTGAGACTTCATGTAGGCCATAATAATTACATATATATACTAAATTTAAAATATCTTTTTTAAAGCAGCTACCCCCAAATCCTGGACTTGCATTTAAAAAATAATTCCCTATTCTTTTATCTGCTCCTATCGCAGTTGAAACTTCTTTTACATCCGCCCCAGTAGCCTCGCATAATGCAGAGATCGAGTTAATTGAACTAATTCTTTGAGCTAGAAAAGCATTAGCAATTAACTTTGAGAGTTCAGAACTCCAAAGATCTGTGGTTAATATTTTTTCCTTATCTACCCAATTTAAGTAAATATTAACTAATGCTTTTATAGCTTCTTGGTTCTCTCCTCCTATGAGAACTCTATCTGGACATTCCAAATCTTGAATTGCTGTACCTTCTGATAAAAATTCAGGGTTAGATAAAACATAGAATTGTTTATTATCAGTTTGAGAATCATTTGTCTTTTCTAAGGAAGTCTCAAGAATTTGTCTTATCATTAGAGCAGTTTTAACTGGCAATGTACTTTTCTCAACGACTATAGTTTCACCTTTGGCATATTTAGATACTTGTCTTGCTGATGCTTCAACCCATTTGAGATCACTAGCTTTTCCAGCTCCAATACCTTTAGTTTTAGTTGGTGTATTTACTGAAATAAATATCATGTCTGCATTGGAGATGTGATATTTTATTTCTGTTGAAAAGTGTAAATTCCGTCCTCTTCTCCTTTTAATAACTTGATCCAGGTTAGGCTCATATATAGGTAGATGAGATAGGTTTTCACTATTCCAAGCTTGAATTCTATTTTCATTGACATCAACAACATTTATTTGAATGTCATGGCACCTATCTGCAATTACTGCCATAGTAGGTCCTCCAACATAACCGGCACCAATACAGCAAATATTTTTTATTTCTATTTTCATTGAATTAAAGATTTTTATAGAACTGGATAGTTTTCTCTAATCCTTGATGAATAGTTGTACTCGGATTCCAATCTAGAAGACTGGATGCAAGATCTATTAGTGGCTTCCTTTCCCTAGGATCTCCTTTTGGCAAGCTTAGTTTGACAATTTTTGTTTTTGGATTAATTTTTTTTGAAATGATCTTTGCTAATTCTAAAATGCTATATTCTTCAGTAGGGTTGCCTAAATTGATAGGGCCAGTGTGTTCCGAATTCATAAGTTGAACTAATCCATCAACTAGATCATCAACATAACAGAATGATCGCATTTGTGTCCCATCACCATAAATAGTTATAGGTTTATTGTTAAGAGACTGATAGATAAAATTACTAATCACTCTCCCATCATAAGGTGACATATGAGGGCCATAAGTGTTAAAAATTCGTGCTATACGTATAGGAATATTGTGCACTCGAAAATAGTCAAAAGACAGTGATTCTGCAATACGTTTCCCCTCCCCATAGCAACTTCTCAAACCAATGGGATTAATAGAACCATTATAAGACTCAGCCTGAGGGTGACACTCTGGATCACCATATACTTCACTTGTGCTAGCTAGAAGAAATTTAGAATTACATTTCTTCGCTAAATCCAACATGTTATTGGTGCCAAGAAAGCATGTTCTAGAGGTTTTGATTGGATCCTTCTGATAGTAGACAATTGATGCAGGGCAAGCTAAATGCCAAATTTTATGTACTTGAAGCTCTATTGGATTACTTACGTCATGCTCAATTATTTTAAGTCTTGAGCTTTTTAGCCATTTTTGCAGATTACTTCTATCCCCAGTTGAAAAATCATCAAGGCACAATACATCTTCTCCAGCCTCCATAAGCTTGTTAATTAAATTAGAACCTATAAATCCAGCGCCCCCTGTGACAAGATTTATCACAAATCTTCTTAAGATAACTTCAGTTAAGTCTATTGCACTTCTCAAAGTATCTATTCTAGTTTTACATTAAGATACATATTTAATCCTGATATTAAACTTTTCAGAACTATTAACTATATTTTTAGAGGTAACTTTATAAGCCTAATTACAGTCTGACAACTTATATTTTCTCCTATTTCTATTAAAGGTCTGAATGGCTTAACTACTAATTATTGAATACTGGTAAAACAAGAAGCTGATCTTTGAAAAGATGCCAATCTAACAAGTAAAAGGCTTGATAGTTTCAATGCATATGATCAAAATTATTCTTTTGTCTCAACCAGCATTGTGCCATCAAGAAAAATGATTGCCTCCTTCAAAGACAATCCTAATATAACAAAATTCACTATATTTCTTTATTATGAGTTGGAACCGATTATATTAGTGAGTGTAAATACTAACATTAATTTGATATGACATCTGAACATCGAGCATTCCTAAAGTCAATTAAATGAGAAGAATATTAGTTACAGGAGGTGCTGGTTTTATAGGTAGCCATACTTGTTTGCTACTTCTAGAAAAAGGTTATGAGTTGTTTGTTATTGATTCTTATGTTAATAGCTCTAAACATTCGCTAGGGCAAGTTCGCGATATTTCGAAAAACATAAATCCATCCTATGAAAAAAACATACATGTTTTCGAGGGTGATTTAAGAGACCACGAATTTTTGGAAAAAGTTTTCATCAATGCACAAGATAGTGACCTTCCTATTCAGGGTGTAATACACTTTGCAGGTTTGAAGTCTGTAGTTGAATCAGTTAAGTTTCCTTTAAAGTATTGGGATGCAAATGTAAACAGTTCTATTAACCTTCTCAAGGTTATGGAAGCACATAATTGCAGGGTAATTGTATTTAGCAGTAGCGCAACTATTTATGGCCTATCTAATAATTATTTCCTTAGAGAAGAAGATGAAATCAAGCCAATTAATCCTTACGGAAATACAAAAGCAGCAGTAGAGCAAATTTTAAATGATACTTATAATAGCTCTAAAAATTGGCGCATAGCTAATCTTCGTTATTTCAATCCAATAGGTGCTCATCCTTCTGGTTTGATTGGTGAAAACCCATTAAAAAAAATTCCTAATAATATCTTTCCCTATATAACTCAAGTGGCTTCAAATAATATTAGCCAATTAAATGTCTTTGGAAATGATTGGCCAACACCTGATGGAACAGGTGTAAGGGATTATATACATGTTATGGATCTTGCAGAAGGACATCTTATGGCTTTGGAGTACCTAGAGAAAGAAGACCCTAAAGTGCTTAATTTAAACCTTGGGACTGGCAGAGGTACTAGTGTTTTGGAATTGGTTGAAACCTTTGAGAGGGTAAATAATCTAAAAATTCCCTATAGTTATACAAACAGAAGAGAAGGCGATGCAGCTAGACTTGTTGCGGATAATTCTTTGGCAAGTTCTCTTTTAGGTTGGACTCCCAAAAAGACCTTAGAAGATATGTGCTTAGATGGTTGGAAATGGCAATCTTTAAATATTAACGGATATCAATAAAAGATATATAGAGGGTTTTTATAAACATAAGCTGATATCAAATTTCACTAAAGCTGATATCAAATATATAAGTCACTAACTAAAATAATTAATGATTAGATATGATTGATAAAAGTTTGTCACTAAGTCTAATCCCGTCAGACTTGACGCCATACAGCAAGCAACCTTCCCTGAAGATGAACTTGATCTGCCTCTATCTGAATTGGTTCATATAAAGGGTTAGCAGCCTCAAGCCTAATCAAAGATCCATCACGAAAAAAATGTTTAAGGGTAGTCCCACTACCTGGGACCATTGCACTAACAACAGTTCCATCCTTCACCCTAAGAGGATCTAACACAGGCTCCATTAAAACCACATCCCCATCTGCAATATGCGCATCCACCATTGAGTCTCCATTAACAGTTAACGCAAACACATCTTTTCGGTCAAAAACAGAATTCAACTCCAACCTTTCTTGAACATCATCAAAAGTTTCGATTAAGCCCCCTGCTGCGACTGCACCAAGCACTGGGATACCGGACACCAATCCCCCTACAAGCTGCAAGGTTCGAGCTTGTCCTTCCTGCCAGGTAATCCATCCTTTTTCTTGCAAATGCCTAAGCCGACTCTGTATAGGAGCAGGCGAACGCAAACCCATTGCTTGCATCATCTGCCTAATAGAAGGACTGTGATGATATGTACCTATATAGTCCAACAACCAGTCATATAACTCTTGCTGAGCAGAGGTGAGCAAATTATTAGGGGGCAAAGCCACTGTGTCCAATGAAGCGACAATACATTTGTACCTACCACAAGGGTATTTGGCAAGCTTCAAAGACCTCCCAACAAAGCAGCAAGGAGAGCTTGCTGAACATGTAGTCGATTTTCAGACTGATCAAAAATTCTACTGGACTTACTTTCCAAAACTTCTTCACTTATTTCTTCTCCTCGATGCGCCGGTAAGCAATGGAGGACTATTGCTTCTGGGCTCGCTACCGAAAGCAATTTCTTATCAAGACAAAAGCTTTTAAAAGCATCTTTTCTTAGGCTTTGTTCTTGTTCCTGACCCATAGAAGCCCAGACATCGGTATACACAGCATTCGCATCACACACTGCTTCAAAAGGATCATTAGTTAACTCAATCTTTGCTCCAGCCAGAGCAAGATCTCTTGATTTAGCAACTATTGCTGATAATGGCTCAAATCCTTTTGGCGTCCCAATACGCACATTCACTCCTAAGAGAGCGCCACAAATCATTAATGAGTGAGCAACATTATTCCCATCTCCCACAAATGCAAGAGTCTGGCCCTGCAATGAGCCAAAAGCCTCTTTAATAGTAAGAAAGTCAGCAAGCGCCTGACAAGGGTGTTCTAAATCTGTCAACGCGTTAATGACAGGAATAGAAGACCATTTTGCGTAAGATTCCAACTCGCTGTGCTTATAAGTCCTTATAGCCAAAGCATCACAGAAGCGACTTAATACTCTTGCCGTGTCTTCCAAAGGTTCGCCACGACCTAACTGCGAGACTTTTGGGTTTAGATCAATAGTTTGACCACCAAGTCGAGCCATTGCTACCTGAAAGCTAACTCGTGTGCGAGTAGAAGCCTTGGTGAAGATTAAACCTAAAACACGATTTCCAAGATCTATCCTTTCAGGTCCTTTCTTAAGTTGATTTGCCAACTCAAGCAAAGCAACTGACTGTTTGGAAGTTAGGTCTGATGATGAAAGGAAATCACCGCCTTTTAATGAAGACAGAGCGGCAGCGAAACCATGGGAAATTTCAGCCATGGAAGAAGCTTTATGGAATAACTATGAATGAAAAAAAATATTTGATCAAGTGATTCATTCCGAAATTATTTCCTTAGGCATAATACTTTTTTCAAGCATCTCTTTAAGTAAATCCCCTTCAATCACTTCTTTATCAAGAATTTGTTTAGAGATGCTTTCTAGCAAAGGAAGGTTATGCCTAAGGATCTTCAATGCATTCTCATGAGCAGTATCTACAAGCCCTCTAACTTCTTTATCAATAGCCTGGGCTGTTGCATCACTAACAACTCTACGAGGATTGTTATTACCGCCCAAAAAGGTTCCTCCACCTTGTTTGTCATAAGCAAGTGGGCCCAATATTTCACTCATCCCATAGGTTCCGACCATTTGCTCAGCAAGGTCGGTGGCTCTCTGCAAATCATTTGAAGCTCCTGTTGTGATTTTGCCAAAGACGATTTCCTCAGCAGAACGTCCTCCCAACAAAGTTGCTATCTGACCCTGTAAATCCTCCTTGGAGTTCAAGAATCTTTCCTCAGTTGGGAGCTGCAATGTATATCCAAGTGCACTCATACCTCTGGGCACTATGGAAATTTTGCTGACCTTATTACCACCGGGCATTAAATGACCAACTATTGCATGGCCAACTTCGTGATAAGCCACAACTCTCTTTTCATCTTCTTGAAGAACTCTGCTTTTCTTTTCAAGTCCAGCTACAACTCTTTCAATCGCTTCATTAAGATCTTTCTGCTCAACTTGGGTCCTTTTTCCTCTAGCCGCAAGTAATGCGGCCTCATTAACCATATTTGCCAGATCTGCACCAGCGAAACCACTAGTTGCTTGTGCTATTTGATCTAGATCTACTCCCGAGGCAAGTTTGACCTTATTAACATAGATTTCAAGAATCGTTTTACGACCAGAAAGGTCTGGCCTATCTACTAAAACCTGCCTATCAAATCTGCCTGGGCGCAAAAGTGCTGCATCAAGAACTTCTGGCTGGTTTGTTGCTGCCAATACAATTACAGGCTTGTCAGTAGAAGCAAAGCCATCCATTTCAGTCAGCAACTGATTAAGTGTCTGTTCCCTCTCATCATTTCCTCCAACTACTCCCATCGAACCAGATCTGCTCTTCCCAATAGCATCTAGCTCATCAATAAAAATGATGCAAGGCGCCTTCTTTTTCGCTTGTTCAAAAAGGTCCCTTACACGAGCCGCACCTGCACCTACAAATAATTCAACAAACTCAGAGCCTGAAATTATAAAGAAAGGCACACTAGCTTCACCTGCTACAGCTTTAGAGAGCAAGGTTTTTCCCGTCCCTGGAGGACCCACCAAGAGAACACCCTTCGGAATCCTGGCCCCAATATCTGTATATCGCTCAGGGGTTTTCAGAAAGTCAACAATCTCAGTCAATTCATATTTAGCTTCATCTACTCCTGCAACATCATCAAAGGTAACTCGTGACTCTTCATCCGGAACATATACCTTGGCTTTGCTCTTGGTGAAGCTCAGTGCTCCCTGAGCTCCACCTCCTCCCATACTCCTTCGAGCAAAAAACTGAAGTACAAGTATGAAAATCAGTGGAGGTACGACCCAGCTCAGTATGGTTGTGAAAATATTAGGTTTTTTAGGTGGGGCTGCCGCAAATTCGACACCTCTATTTTCAAGTCGTTGAGGCAAATCCATATCAAAAATTGGAGTGGTTGCCAAAACGGATGGGGCACCTTCCTCAGGAGATGCCAATTCGTATCTAATTTGCTCTTGTGTGATATATGCCCTTTTCACTTCTCCATCATTGACTTGATCAATAAACAGGGAATAAGGGACCCTTGGCACTTGCATGCTGGGATTCGGGAATAAGCTGCTAATCAATAACAACGCGCCAAAACCAATCAAAAGAAAATTAATAATCCCAAAACGCCTATTAGGCTGATTATCATCTTGACGTATAGCCATAGCTTAAAAATTGCTTCTCTTTAAGGTAAGCGTGACCAACTTAAAACGTTTAAATCGTCTGGCGAAAGAACCGAACGAAAGCAAGAAAGTCTGTTTACTTACTAATAAAGAACCGTTCTAAAAAGCCAATCTTCACCCAATTGCTTCATATAACAATTGCTTGCAAAAATAACTTCATCCATAGATTTAAAGCCCAAGTCAGACAAAGGCGTCATAGAAGCAGACCCTCCCAATAATTTTGGAGCCATAACTATTGCAATCTCCTGAACACAACCCTGCTTAATTGCAGATGCGGCTATAGAACCCCCTCCCTCCCAAAGGACAGAATTGCAGTCTTTTGCTCCTAAAGCATTTAATAATTCGATAGGCTCTGTTGAATTTAGTTTTAATCGTTCTGGTCCTGCAGGGAATTGATTAGGTTGATCTTTCAAGGCATCAGAAGCATATGCAATAACAGTTTTAGCCTTGGTTATGTCCCATAATTGAGCGTTGGAAGGCAGATCAAGACTGCTTGTTAAGACTACCCGTAAAGGCTCTGGATCAGACTTCCCGCGGCTAGTCAACAAAGGGTCGTCATGCCGGAGTGTTCCACTACCAATAATCACTGCATCACACTTGGCGCGAAGATTATGTACCCAATTACGTGCTTTTTTCTCAGTAATCCACTTACTCGCACCATTAGGTAATCCCGTTTTCCCATCCAAACTCATTGCCCATTTAAGAATTCCCCAAGGGCGTCCATGTTTAACTCTAAAAATAAAAGCCCTATTTTGATAAGCAGCTTCTCTATCAAGCACACCAGTAATTACTTCAAGTCCAGCATTACGTAAAAAAGATATACCTCCACCTGAGACGCGCGGATCAGGATCTTGCAATGCAACAACAACTCTAGAAATGCCTGACTTCAAGATTGCCTCTGTACATGGAGGAGTCCTTCCCTGATGGCAACAAGGTTCAAGGGTTACAAGAAGAGTTCCATCTTTTGCCTGGTTGCCCGCTTGGGCTAAAGCCAAAACTTCTGCATGAGGCATCCCTGCTCGAGCATGAAAACCTTCACCGACTAGTTTCCCTGTGGAATCAACAACAATTGCTCCAACCAAAGGATTAGGACTTGTGCAACCATCTGCCAATGCTGCGAGCTGAATAGCTCGCCACATCCACGAAGCCCAATATCCCGATGAAGACTCAAAGTGTTTCATCCGCCAACATCCGAACTAAAAATTAAGCGCCACTCAGCCACTACATATGGAGGGATAGGCAGGTCATTAAAAACATTTGGCAAAATGAACCGTAAAGGTCGATTATTTTTTAGATCCTCTAAGAGGGGAGTCAACTCAAACTCAGCAGCGGCCTCACGTGGATCATTGGCCAATTTAGGATTTGAAAGAGTTATATCTTTCAATAGCCACTCCCTAAGGCCTGCATGAACCTCAAGTTGTGTGGGGTGATCCATGCGCAAAGTGCCTGGATAACCAACTATTCGCAAAATCCATTGGGGTTCAGAGGAAGGCTGGGCATAAACAACTACTTGCCACGTTTGATCATCAAGGTCGCGCAGGCTTTCCAAGCTACGTGAAAATGAAGCATTATTTTCATCGTCACTCATTATTAACTTGGCATGACCCATTGTTGGACTTATAAGAAATAGCGATAAGACCAATAAAAAAGAAGAAAAAAGCCTACTAAAATTTTTGAAAAGGGTTATTGCTGGCCGGGTCACATTGCTCCGAATCAAGTAACGCTTCCAAAGTTATGGCAGAACGGACCAAAGACTGGTATTTCTTAAGAATGCGCCTATTTCGTTCCAACCAACTCGCAGGATCTTCACCCTTGAAAAAAACATTACTTTTCCCATCAAGATTCAAATTATCTACATCAATAAGCTCTATGTCTTCTTGCTTTTGAATTAATGCAATCAAAAGTTCATGAAGACGGCGACGTCTTTCGATGTTTTGGTTTGGAAGATTATTTAAATTTTCCACTACTTTTCCCGCTTGATTCAAAAAAGGCTATTTCTCTTCAATTAAACCTTAAATGCCATCAAAAATACTAAATGAACTACAAAAATAATCAGCAAAATAATTCAAGCAGCTTAATCCACATCATTGGCACTGATGCATCAGGTCCAGAAAAACTTCCATTATTTCTTCAAGAGATAATTCTTACAACCAAAAAACTAGCCGCTCCCAAAAGAATCCTAAAAATTACTGAAAAATGGTTGATCAATACAAATAAAAAAAAACCACTTCCTGAATTATTTGAAAGTGATAAACCAGAAAAATTAATTCTATGGCTAAGAGAGCAAAAAAATCAAACCGTTGTACTAGCAAGTGGCGACCCTCTTTGGTTTGGCATCGGAAGATGTCTAACTGAATCTCTACCTTCAAACCGACTGGTATTTCACCCTTGTGCAAGTTCTCTACAACTAGCATTCGCTCGTTTAGGTAGGCCTTGGCAAGATGCAAGTTGGTTAAGTCTGCATGGCCGCGACTCAGAACCTCTTGGGAGTTGCTTACAAAAGAGACCCAAAGCTTTGGCAATTCTTACCGATCCATCACGAAATGGAGCAAAAGAAGTCAGGGAGTATTTACGTGCTGCTGGACTCGAAGATAGCTATGCCTTTTGGATCTTCGAACGCTTAGGGCACTCACAAGAGCGCATAGAACATCTCACCCCAAAAGACGAGCTTCCAAATGATCTTGATCGGCTACATCTGGTAATTCTTATTTCACAAAAAGCTTCTGCTCCCGACCCTAAGAAACTTCCATTATTCGGACTAGAAGATGGAATTTATTTGCAATATTCAGATAGGCCTGGTCTTATGACTAAAAGAGAAGTCAGAATCCAATTGATAGCTGATCTTGAATTACCCGAAAGAGGGGTGATCTGGGATATAGGGGCGGGTGTTGGCAGCGTAGGGCTTGAAGCTCTTCGTCTAAGCCCCAAGCTTCACCTTCTTGCAATTGATAAGCGAATAGGGGCAAGTGCCTTAATAAGAGCAAATGCAAAGCGATTAAGCGTGAAACCTTCTGCAATTATCGAAGCAGACGCACTGGAATCTCTAAAGAATATAAATTTCCCAAAAGATCTAGTTAACCCTGACAGAGTAATCCTTGGGGGATGCGGATCTTCTCGTGAAAAACTCTTAGAAATAATTATCAAAAAAATTAATCCCAACGGAATTATTGTTATTCCTCTTGTCACACTAGAAGCCACTTCACGGCTAATCGAAATTTTAAAGACCTCAAATTTCAAATTAAGTATCACCCAACATCAAACTTCACGAGGGGTTCCCCTCTCTCAAGGCACAAGGCTAATGCCAATGAATCCTGTATTTATCTTAAAAGGAAGAATGTAATAAAGATATTTTGGCCAACCAATATTTATTAATTAAAGATTAAATTTTTCGAATAGATACTTGATCGCCGACTTTGATTTTCAACCTTTCAGCCTCCCCTGCCGCCAACTCTATAACACCATCAATAGCATATTCTGGCCCATAATTTGGGCAATCTGATAAGCGGCAAATAGGAACATTAGCTTCTATTTCTACTATGATTTTATTTAAAATAAAAATCATATCGAGTGGAATAAAAGTATTATCCATTGACATTTTTACGATTTCAGGAGATGAAAATTGAAACCACATTCCAGTTCCTCTTGCCAATGTTTTCCTCCCCATCAACCCAGTCAGTTTCGACTTCTTAGTATTTGCAACTTCAAGTAAAAAACATTCCTCACTTTGGGGGCACCACTCTGCCTCATAATCAATAAAGTGACCAACTATAGGCGCTGAGAAGGTTTGTTGAGCAAATAAAAGACTGATTAAAAGTATACGAAAGTAAAAATATAAAATGATATTCCTATAGCCTAAATAAGAACTTTTAACTATATTTTTTTTAGCGATCTGGCTTAGCAACATGTGGCAATCCCCAACCCAACTTATTTCGAAGAACCTGAAAGAATTCATGGTCTGATAGGCGTACAAATTTAACAGGATGATTACTACGGCGTATCAAAACTCTGTCTTCAGGCCATACATAACAACCTGCACTCCCATCAACAACCATCATTAATCTTTCAGGTGTTGCAGGGAAAACAGTTACAGGTTCATTATCACTAAACACAAGCGCTCTAGAAGCCAATGAATGAGGCGCAATTGGCGTTAATTGCAATACCGCACAATCAGGACTAATCACTGGACCACCTGCACTTAAAGAATATGCAGTAGACCCTGTCGGAGTAGAAAGAATTACACCATCTGCAGATATATCAACAGGGGCATGATGTCCTATAGAGACTTCAAAATGACACATGCTCGTCAACGGTTCACGATGTAAAGCCATTTCGTTAAGGCAAAGAGCTTCCCATCGACGCTGATCACCACGCATAACACTCACAACCAAACTTGTTCTCTCTTCAAGTTTCCATTCCATCAATAAAAGCTTCTCAAGCGCTCTATCTAGATCTGCCAAATAAGCTTCTGCTAAGAAACCCATATGTCCAGTATTGATTGTGAGAATTGGCACTTGTACCGGAGCAGTCTGACGCGCAGCAGAAAGCACTGTGCCATCTCCACCAAGCACTATGGCGAAAGCCATAGATGAATCAAATCCTTCTGGGACACAGGCGTTGTATCCCATCATGCGCATGTGTTGATCAGGGTTAGCAAAACCAACCATGCCGCCTGAGCTGCTGACACGAACCACTTCATGACCAGCTTTCTCAAGTCTCTGCTGAATCTTGGTAGCAGTCTCTAAAGCAAGTTCCTTGCCATCGTTAACGATCAGTCCAACCCTGGACACCGATCGAATTAGACAAAGGACTTCTACATTCTAAATGAAAAGTTATTTTTTTGAATTAAGCGTCACCGTCCTAAATGCAATTTTGATTTATCACTGCTAAGTCAAAATTGATCTAAAAACCGCAAATCGCTTGTGTAGAGCCTCCTGATGTCATCAATTTCATGTCTGACCATACAAAAACGCTCTACGCCTAGGCCAGCCGCAAAACCACTCCATCGATCAGGATCAAGTTTTAAACCTTCTAAAACAGCTGGATCAACCATTCCACAGCCCATTACTTCAAGCCAGCGTCCTTGCCACTGAACATCAACTTCTGCTGAAGGCTCTGTAAAAGGGAAGTAACTTGCACGAAATCGTACGGGTAGATCTCCAAAAAAAGCCTTCAAAAAAGCCATCACAGTTCCACGCAGATGACTGAAATCAAGTCCCTCATCAATTGCCAAAACTTCAACTTGATGAAACACTGGCGAGTGTGTTGAATCAACCGTATCACGCCTATAAACCCTTCCAGGAGCAACAATTCTTACAGGAGGGGAATTCTGTTCTAAATGACGAATCTGAACAGGAGAAGTATGCGTACGTAAAAGAAAATCATCATGAAGATAAAACGTGTCCTGCATATCTCTCGCAGGATGATTCTCTGGGATATTTAGAGCACTGAAGTTGTAATGATCATTTTCGACCTCTGGTCCTTCTGCGACTGAATAACCTAAACCACAAAACAAATCAACTATTTCCTCTGTAGTTTTCATTAGAGGGTGTCGCTTCCCTAAGGGGACTCCAACTGGAGGAACAGTTACATCAAGAACTTCTCTAGCAATTAATTCAGAAATTGCTTTTGTTTTTAAAGAGTCCAATCGTTCTGCAATTGAACTCTGCACTTTTGTCTTTAAGACGTTGGCACGCTGACCGACTAAAGGACGCTCTGAAACGGATAACTTCCCCATAGCGCCAAGGATTGCAGAAAGGCGTCCTTTTTTGCCAAGTAAATTTATTCTTATTTTTTCTAAAGCAATTGAATCATTTGCTGCTGCAATTTCTTTCTCTGCTTCTACCTCAAGAAGCTCAAGCTCAACTTTGAGCTGTTTAAAGGAGACATTAGAACTCACGGCAAGATCATATCCATAAAAGACTTTAGGCACCTATCACGATTAAGTTCTAATTAGTGCGATATTCGCAATGCGACCTCTAAGCATTTTAATTAGCAACGACGATGGGGTTTTTGCTGAGGGAATAAGAGCCCTCGCTTCTGAAGCTGCCCAAAGGGGCCATAAAGTTACTGTTGTGTGTCCAGATCAAGAGCGTTCCGCAACTGGACATGGGCTAACTCTTCAAGCCCCTATTAGAGCAGAAAAGGCAGATGAATTATTTGCTGAAGGTGTATCTGCCTGGGGCTGCAGTGGAACTCCAGCGGATTGCATAAAACTTGCTCTATATGAATTACTAACTGAAAAACCTGACTTAGTGCTCTCTGGTATAAATCATGGGCCGAATCTTGGAACTGATATTTTCTGCTCTGGGACTGTTGCAGCAGCTTTGGAAGGAACTTTAGAAGGTATACCTTCAATGGCAGTTAGCATTGCATGCTTCCAATGGAACGATTTCGAATTTGCAGGTGAACTTGCTATGGAAATTGCAGAAAATGTTATTAAAAGAAAATGGCCTAAAAGTCTTCTACTTAATTTGAATATTCCACCATGTGATTGCAAAAACATGGGAGCTCTTCGCTGGACCAGACTTTCTATTCGTCACTATCAAGAGCAATTTAGTAAAAGACAAGATCCTCGAGGGAACACTTACTACTGGCTAGCTGGCAAAGCAGTTAAAGACCTAAAGTCCGCAGGGGACGGCCCATGTGAATGGCCAAGCGACGTGGCTCAAATAGAAAGCCTTGCACCATCTCTCACCCCAATACAGCCCGACCTGTTTTGGCGCGGTAACCTTTCAGAACTACCATCTATAGAAGTGAATCATCAATTAGTTCGATAAATACGCTGAAGCAACCAAAGAGAAAAAAGCACCCCTATTACATGTGCAAATAAAACTTGCGTATTACTTAAAACAGAAAGCATCTCTAAGGAAGTTATTGGATAATTTTCCATTGCTCTCATTCCAGCACCTATTGAAATCCCAGGGGCCTGCATTGATGCCTGAACAAAAAGAGCTCCGGCTAAAGTTTGATACCCAACAGAAGCAAAAACTAATCCCAAAAGATCTGCTATCAAACCTCTTTTCAATAACCGACTTGTTTCGCCTCTAGTAGGTCGAACAGCACTATCAAGAGCTCTCCCAGTGCGTACTATCAACCAACCTTGCCATAGACCATACAACAAGAAAAAAAATGCCAAGGTCGTCAACGACAAGCCAGGTCCTAAGCCCAATGCTCTTTCAGAGTTACGTGCAAGACTGCTCCCAACGTTGTTAAATAACAAAACCCCTACAACGACAATTCCAAGCACTGTCTGAATCCAAAAACGAACCCAGCCGATGCGACGCATACCTAATGAAAGAAGCTGGAAGTCAAGTTTGTCAGCCATCTTTATGAATGCGGCGCTAATTCAAACTTGCCATCAAAACGCACAAATTGCACGCAACTACTCTTGATTCCTCTCTGCTCTCCTAAGGAGGCTTGTCTTCCAACGGCCTTAGCACTTGGAAGTTTCGATGGACTTCATGCTGGCCATCGCCGGGTCATTGAAATGGTTACGACGAATTCCCCTGGAGTCCCAACCGTAGTAACTTTCTGGCCACATCCAAGGGAAATCCTCTATGGAGAAACACGTCTGCGGTTAGATCTTCCTTCAGAAAAAACTTCACTATTAGAACCAATTGGGATAAAACAACTTGTTCTAGTTCCATTTAATTATTCTTTGTCCAATTTGAGTCCAAAGGACTTTGTTACTCAAATCCTCCTAGAAACACTTCAAGCAAAGCACATCTCTATAGGCGCAAACTTCCGTTTTGGTAAGAATCGTAAAGGGGATGCAGCTACCCTTCAGGAAATTGCAAAGGCAGCAGGTATCAGAGTTTCTGTTGTACCCATACTCGAAGATAATGAAGGTCGTATGAGTAGTAGTCGCATACGTGCAGCTCTTAAGGATGGTGAGCTTGAAGTTGCCAAGAAACTTATGGGACGCGCATATCGCTTTCGTGGAAATGTTGTCTCAGGACGTCGTTTAGGGCGCGAAATAGGCTGGCCAACTGCGAACCTACAAGTTGATGGACGAAAATTTCTCCCTGGATTAGGGGTGTATGCAGCATGGGCCTGGCTAACCCCTCAAAACACTCCTTTTGCCGCTGTTATGAATTTGGGTCCTCAGCCCACCGTAGACCCTGATTCACCCTCGGCAGTTGAAGTCCATCTCCTTGATCAAAAAATCGAGTTGTCCAACAAAGAAGTAATTATCGAACCTGTTAAGAAGCTTAGAGATCAAAAAAAATTTGATGACCTTAAATCACTTAGCACCCAAATCAAAGAAGATGCCAAGTTAGCTAGAGAGATCTTGACAATTTTGGGACCTAATTAAATTTATTGAATAACTGGATATGCATTAGCTAAGCCCCAAACTACAAATACACCAATACCTCCCAAGAGGACGACCCCCCAGACAAGCACATTCATGGTGCTATCAGAACTATCTTTCTCCATAGACCTCAGAACATGCGATCCTGCCAAGACTGACATGGAATGGATGTCAATAGATCAAAGCACAAATCCATGTGTGGCTCAGCTAATAGATGCCAACCTTGATAGAGCTCGGGAAGGACTACGAGTAATCGAGGATTGGTGCAGATTTGGCCTAAACCAAAAAGAGCTAGTTGTATTACTCAAAGATTGCAGGCAGCAACTTGGTAAACATCATCATCAAATCTATAAAAATGCTAGGTCCACATCCAAGGACCAAGGAATAGGGATAAGTCATCCTGCTCAATTCAATCGTGATTCTCCTGAACAAATAATTTCAGCAAATTGCTCACGAGTTCAGGAAGCATTGAGAGTATTAGAAGAATTCACCAGAACAACTGACCCTAATTTGTCAACAAGCGCATCAAAAATCCGATATACCCTATATGACCTAGAAATAACGATATTGAAATCAACTCTACAAAAAAAACGAAAGCAAAAACTTGAAAATTGCAACTTATGCCTTATCACTGCGCCGCAAAAAGGATTGCCTAAAATAGTTGCAAAAGCCCTGAAAAGTGGCCTCAAAATGTTGCAATATCGATGCAAAGAGGGAACAGATTTTGAAAGACTTATGGAGGCAAAAGAATTAGCCGCCCTATGCAAAGAACATGAAGCGCTTTTTATCATTAATGATCGAGTAGACCTTGCTCTTGCCGTAGATGCAGATGGAGTGCATCTAGGGCAGGCTGATATACCAACTGATGTAGCTCGCCATCTTCTCGGACCTGAAAAGCTTATTGGTCGAAGCACACACTCTCTGCAAGAGCTTAAGAAAGCCGAGGATGAAGGCTGTAATTATCTTGGTGTAGGCCCTACATATTCAACACAAACCAAACCCAACCTGAAGCCAACTGGGATTAGCTATCTCAAAGAAGCATTTAAAGCAACACAACTACCATTATTCGCCATTGGTGGGATCAACCTCTCCAATCTAAACGAGGTTCTCTCTAGTGGCGCAACCAGAATCGCTGTGGCAGGAGCAATTATGAGTAGCAATGACCCTGCAATTGCTACTCATGAACTCCTAGAAAAAATGTCATGAAGCTGACAATAAATGGAGAGAAAAAATCAATCGAACAAACAAAAGGATT
Organism: Prochlorococcus sp. AG-363-P01; assembly: GCA_003278225.1. Classification (GTDB taxonomy): domain Bacteria; phylum Cyanobacteriota; class Cyanobacteriia; order PCC-6307; family Cyanobiaceae; genus AG-363-K07. The sequence goes on from QCGC01000009.1 coordinate 45,102, forward strand.
GCTAAAGCTTGATAACTTAATTGCACTCCTAGGGCATAATCCAAGCCTTATTGTGGTGGAGTTCAATGGAGCAATACTGCCCCCGAACCAATGGTCCACACAACAGGTCAAGGATGGGGATTCTCTTGAGATTGTAACGATAGTCGGCGGGGGTTCCTAAAGTTGTCTTATTCGCCAATCTCATTGGCTCCATATGTTGAAATTCCAATTTCCTTTGCCAATTAAACGCTGGCTAGCACCATTAATTATCGCAGTATTTATTTTGGTGTCAGTCCTGGGCCAGCCAAGCTCTACCTTTGCTGCAAGTGGAGGGAGAATTGGCGGAGGAAACTTTAGAGCACCATCAAAATCTATTCCTAGAGGAGGCAGCTACGGAGGAGGCGGTTATGGAGGTTATGGAGGTTATGGCGGTTATAGAAGAGGTGGTGGCATGGGCTTCCCGTTTATCCTGCCCATCTTCGGATTTGGAGGTGGAGGCTTATTTGGCTTTCTAATCGTTATGTCTATAGCAGGGGTATTAGTTAATTCAATTAGAGGAGGCAGTGGTCCAAAATTAAATGCCTCTAATAGCATCTACCAAAAAAACGAAACTATTGGACCAGTAACCCTAATTCAACTTCAGCTTGGACTGTTAGCAGCAGCCAAAGAATTACAACAAGACCTTAGAGAATTAGCAGCCTCAGCCGACACAACTACTTCTTCTGGTTTACAGCAAGTTTTACAAGAAACAACCTTATCTCTCCTTAGGCAGCCGAATTTATGGGTTTATGCAAATTTAGAGAATGGTCAAGTACCTTTTAATTCAGCAGAATCTACATTTAATAGGCTTTCACTAACGGAACGAAGCAAATTAACCGCTGAACTGACAACTAATTATTCAGGCCAAGTTTTTCCAGGCCAAGCCTCTGGTATTGAGGCAGGGGAAGCTTCCAAAACCAATGAGTACATAGCAATAACTTTGATAATCGCATCAAAAAGAAACTTGGGAATAACCCACTGCTCTAATAGTGAAGAGCTTCAAAGAAATCTTCAAATACTTGGCTCTATTTCTTCTTCAGATCTGATGGCCTTAGAAGTGATTTGGCAACCAGAAGGGAAAGAAGAAGTTCTTAGTGGTGAGGATCTTGTTACTGCTTACCCCAATTTAAAACACCTTTAAAGAGCTCCAAAAACCTTAACCCAAAAATTCTTTACAATTTCTTTAGCCGAAATTGTGCAACAAGAACACAATCAGGGCTTCAACACAATTACATTCGTATGAATAATTTGATTTTTACAAGTGCCTCCCTCATCCAGCCAAGGACCACGTTCAATGAAGTGGGAGAACAATGGAGAGTTGGCACAACGTGACCTCTCTGAATTAGTAAGGCGACTACTAGATGTAGAAGGTACTAATCATGTTGATGAGCTCTCAAGGCTGAGTACAAAATGCAACGAACCAGACTGATTATTTATTTCAACTCTTGCATTAGGCGCATCTATACCTCAACTTCAATTAAATAGAAATGGATGAATGGGCCATAAATCACTTCATTGGGTCAATAGTCCAGTGCTATTCCAAGCAATTATGAGATATGAGCAAGGGCTACTACCTGGGGCAATGAAGCTTTGGGTTGAACAACTTCTTGAACTAAAGCTCCATGACAAAACAAAACTCCTAAAAGGCAATGAGCATCTAGAAAAAAACTTTTAACCTCTTAAAATTCTCAATGCTGCCATTGCCGCACCATATCCATTGTCAATATTGACCACTACCAGCCCAGGAGCGCAACTTGAGAGCATTCCCTCAAGAGCAGTTTTCCCCCCTAAGCTCACTCCATATCCAACTGCAACTGGGACACCAATCACAGGTTGAGGTACCAAGCCTGAAAGGACCGTAGGCAAAGCTCCTTCCATTCCTGCACACGCAATAAGAACCTTGGCGGATTTTAAATTTTCTAACTTGTCTAAAAGACGATGGAGACCAGCGACACCAACATCTAGTAAAAACTCCGTCTGAATTCCATGCCATCGCAAAGCTAATTCAGCTTCAGCAGCGACATGCAAATCACTCGTCCCTCCGCTTAAAACAATAACCTTCCCCAAGGATGGCTGTAATTCAATCGGAGAACCTAGGGTCAAACAACGAGCTAATGAATGAAATTCAGTATTTTCCAAACAACCTTTCAGTTTTTTGGCCTTTGCTGGTCCAACCCTTGTAACCAAAGCCAATTCTTTAGCAAGTTGAAGCTTCTTCAAGATTTCGAAGATTTGCTCTGTTGTCTTATGCTCACCCCAGATAGCCTCAACCATTCCAAGCCGTTTTCTACGCCCAAGGTCCAGTCTTGCCTGTTTATCTATCACTGAGGTAACAATTCACCTTCATATATCAACGGGAAAGGGTTCCCAAACTCTCTCCCAGTATTTTCCCTGGCCAATTTCTCAAAACGTTCTTGAACTGCATCAATTTCTCCTTGTGGAATGTCTTTCCATTGTGAATAACTCGCCCAAGTAATCAATAAAGTTGCTTCCTCTCGAAGCGGGTCCCAGAACAATTGTCTTCCAAGAAAACCTTTCTTTTTAGCAAGCCATTGCGCCCAACTTCCCTTCTCTGAAGCCAACCAAGCTTCTCTATCTTGAGCATCAACGTGTAGACGTAAATGTTCAATAACTGTTTTTTCATTAGCTCCAGCACTAGCAATCATTGTCGAATAAACCTCTTGAGTAAAAAAAAGAATAGCGATCAAGAAAGCAACTGTTACACCAATGAACTGTGGGAAAAGCCTTTTAAATCCAGAAATAAAGTTCATTTTAATTTTGCTGTAGTAAAACTACTGCATGACTACTAATCCCTTCTTCGCGACCTTCAGGACCAAGTTTCTCATTAGTCGTCGCTTTAACTCCTATAAAATCAACTGTAACGCCTAAACTCTTGGCCAAATTATTCCTCATTTGATCAATATGTGGCTTCAACTTAGGGCGCTCAGCAATGATGACTGCATCAATATTGACAATCTTCCATCCAAGTCCCAAAACAAGCTCTAAGACTTTTTCAAGTAATAGCAAACTATTTGCATCCTTCCATCGAGGATCTTCTGGTGGAAAATATTTGCCAATATCCCCTAAAGAAAGAGCGCCTAATAAAGCATCTGTAATAGCGTGACAAAGCACATCGGCATCACTATGACCATCTAAACCTAAACCATCTGGATGAAGAACATTTACCCCGCCAAGAATAAGTGCCCTTCCTGGCACTAAGCGATGGATGTCATATCCATTTCCGATACGCAACTGTGGGAAAGTATCAGTCATAGCACTCATTTGTAACCCCTCCAATTAAACGGCAAATCTGTGGCCCCTCAATCCAGTAACTTGTTTAACACAAAACATTGCCAGATTGGACCTTATATCTTGATTTTAATTCCTTTTGTTTAATAAGAAAGTCATTTTGTGGATACTAGTTCTTTAAGTTATAGGACTGGTGTACAACAATAACAATTTCAATGGTGGAATACTTTTTTCAAATAGAATCTATGGTAATAAAATAAAAATATTTTTCTTAATTTTGGCTTTATGAGTTGTTATTTAAAAGCCATTTAGAATACAGGTCTGGTCGACGCTCTTGCGTTCTAATTTTGCGTTGGGTTTCTCTCCAAAGTGCTATCGCTGCATGATCACCACTTCTCAAAACAGTGGGCACTTTCATACCCTGGAAATCTGCCGGTCTGGTGTAGTGGGGATGCTCAAGTAATAAATCACCATGACTTTCGTTTAACAAAGATTCTTCGGAACCTAATGTCCCTGGCAATAAACGCACTACACCATTAATAATCACCATTGCAGGTAGCTCACCTCCAGTTAACACGAAATCACCTGTAGACACTTCTTCGTCAGCAAGGGTTCT
>QCGC01000010.1 GCA_003278225.1 Prochlorococcus sp. AG-363-P01
GTTGATTTATTTGATTAAATATTAACTAATTCAATAAAACTTGTTATTCCCGAAGCCCTAGACGACTGATCGATGTGATGCTTATTAATTTTATTAGATCTTTATTGCAATAAATAAAATACCTTTACTTGCATTATCTGTCTGGCATAGCAGGCTTGTAAGTATTACCTTGAGAAGCGCATTCAAGGCTTTCTCTGGTTGATACTCCTGTTGTGGGATTAATCCCCTCTGCAATTTTACAAAGATTCTTCTGGTCATCGCTATCAAGTACAGCATATGTAAAGTCTGCACCTTCAATTCTTGCTCCTGCGAAGCTACTACCTGCTGCAATCATATTTGTCAGTACAGCATTCCTGAGGTCAGTTTTTTGGAAATTGACTCTATCGGACAGAGTATCTGCGAGATTTATACCTTGAAGGTTGGAACCTTTAAGGTCTGAGAGGGTTAGGACTGTTCCATGTAAATCCACCCCGCTAAAGTTTGCATCTCTTGCAACAGCCCCAGCAATAGAAGATTTAGAAAGGTCTTGATCGTGGAAGTCAAAGCCAGTTATGTCTGACCGAACATAGTTAGGGACTTCTTCTCCCTGCCTAAGAGCGGCATTTGCGGGTTGAACGTTGAGAAAGATGAATAGGCATATCAGAGCAATGGTTAGTACCTTTTTCTTAAAGGGATATTCCGTCATGGGCCAGTCCAAAGATTTTTTATTTTGCCTGAATTTCCTTTCTTCCGAAAAGCTTGCTCATGATTTATATAAAACCTTTTACTTAATTAAGGCCTGGTCAGGCTATGAATTCTGGTTCCCGCAATCAGAGTCGGTCTAGTTAAGGGAGAGTCTTTAGGGTCCCACATTGAAGTTTTGCTTCATATGTTCAGGATCTTTTTGACCTATCAATGATGGATGCAAAGACATTCAAACCAGAGAAAGGAAGAATTGACCAATGTTTTCTTAGCTCTTGGGTAGCGTTGACATATGAAATCGCTTCATGATGATTGCTTGACCAGTCATCCGCGGTTACGTAGTATCTATGCACTCTCTCCACTGACACAGTGATTGACTTCCGACTAATAATTGTCCTTACCCCGATAATTGCTTCAGTCGCCTGGACTGCTTTTTGGCTCTTTAGGTGGGGTATTTTTGATGTGAACAAACTACCATCGCTCTTAAAAGGCGAATAAATATATTGGGCATATCCCACTACGGATTTAACTAAAAGAACTGTCCGAGTGAAGGAAACAAAACATTTACTTCATTGTAAAAATCAATGAGGTTGTTTCTTACTATAAATTATTCAAAATAATCGTAAACGACTATACTGATAACGTGAATAATAATTTTAATTGAATTCAAAAGTTCTTTAGGGAGATGAACAAGGTCTTATATTATAAAATTCAATATAGCCTCTAAGATTTATTCATTACGCCTACTCATCCTAGCCTCTAGGCCGTATGTTATTAGTTAGAATTAATGAAGACTATATATTATTATGAGTATAGATTTTAAAATCTAAATCAATTAAACTTGTCAAATACTGGATCTATACCGAATCTAATTATTAAGAATGAAAGGCCTGTCCATGCAAAAATGAAAGTAAAAAAGAGCTTTAAGCCACTGAAGAAAGGCTTGAAATCATTTAGGCTTTGCCCTTTTTCTAGCTGACGCTTGCATTCAATAAACTCATCTTTTGTTAAACGAAAATAATTTGACTCTGGAAGCCATTTGCCTGAATATTTACTCTGAAGCGTTTTTAAAATAGGCAAAGCATCTTCTGTTTTAAGGACAGCCTCTATTACGCCAGGAGAAAGCTTCTTTTTGATTGAATCTAGTTGTTTGGTTTTTCCGATATTGTATAAGTTACCATTACGAATTAAATAAACGTATTCTTTCATCATTGAATATTAGATCCTTAGATAGGTATTAGCCCTGTGTTTGTTGAGATTTTTATTTTATCTTGAATAGTTCGGCTTGATCAAAATTCTCTTTCTTATTTAGTTGCGTATTCCGTATCCTTTCCTTGGACTCATAGCGAAAGGGCTGCTTTATAACGAAACTTGGAGACCAGCTGCTGAAGGGGGCCATAGCGTCTTAAGGTTTTCTTTATGAAATACATTGACCCTGCAGAACTTGTCCTTTTGCCGACGATTATTTCGGTAAGGGCAGATACAGCACAAGTGCTCAGAGAGATGGCCAATGATATGGATGTGAGTATGGATGAGGTCCTTAGTGCGTTGGCAGAGGATTCAGTAAGTCAACTTGGTAGTAATAAATTATTTTTGGACGATGTATTTATTCCTGACAGATGTAGTGCACAAGATCTACTGGATTCATTGGAGTAACTAGCTAAATTTTTATCCTTATTTATAAGGGCAAATCGAATGAAGGGAGGATTGCGCTTAGAAAATATTGTCTTTTGTTTTATGGCTACTGGATAGCTGGAAGCAACTTACTGTTTAAGACAGAATGACTGAATTGCATATGGTCAAACCAAGTGACCCCATTCAAGACAGGTCAGTCTGTTGAAAGGCAACTTGATCTTTTGGAAGGTCTTGGAAATTCATCGTTGACTGTTACTAATAGAAAGGATTCCTCTCCTGTTAAGAAAGAACCAGTTGATATGACTCTTGCTTCTAGCTCAGCAGATAGTCCTTCTCCTAAAAGCTTGCTTATTGTTGATACTGAAACGACGGGACTTAACCCCGAATTTGATGAATGTATTGAAATAGGTGCGATTCTTTTTCATGTCAACAGTCGATCTATCCTTGCTCAGCAATCATTTTTATTGCCAGTCTCTTCAAATGGAGCAGAGTCGATTAATCGAATTCCAGCAGAAGTATCAAGATTGGGACAACCTTGGAAAGAAGGCTTGCAGTACTTTGAACAATTGGTTCTTGCTGCTGATGTTTTAGTTGCTCATAATGCAGCCTTTGATCGCAGGTGGTTTGGAAGGGAGCCATTGCCAGATATATCAATGAAGCCTTGGCTGTGCACCATGGATGACATAGCTTGGCCATCTGAGCGTCAATTAAGAGCAAGACCATCAGTTAGAGATCTTGCATTGGCCTATGAAGTTCCAGTCTGGAGTGCTCACCGCGCTCTAACTGATTGTATATATATTGCTGAAGTTTTTCGCCGTTGTGAGGATCTAGAAAACCTTCTAAAGTATGGCCTTGAACCACGTAGATTAATGCGTGCAAAAATATCTTATGAGCAAAGGTACTTAGCTAAACAAGCAGGTTTTACTTGGAATGATCCTATTCCTGGTGCTTGGGCAAAAAAGTTAAGTAAAAGGGAGGAACTCTTATTATCCTTTCCAGTGGTTTTAATGGAGAGTAAATAATTGGTTATCACTTAGAGTTTTTGAACTAAAATTATTAGCTTGTTTTCTCTCCTAATTGGTTAAAAATATAATTTTCATTAACTATTAATCAATTATTAATAGTTAATGAAAATAACTTCCGATTTAAAATCGGAGCGGCGGGATTTGAACCCACGACCCCCACTACCCCAAAGTGGTGCGCTACCAAGCTGCGCTACGCCCCGTAAAATAAAGTTATCACAAGCCATGGAACTTTAAGAAAAACTGGCAAGAATATTTCAAAGGTTTTTGAAGTACTCTCTTTGTATTCATTTCAGCAGAAATACCAATTTGCCTCGGATCACTTCTATCGTTTGAGTTTTTAGAAAAATTCTGGATTAAAATCATGCGCATTTATAGTAATCATAAATGGACAATAGAAATGTTTCTATGACTTAACATTTATCATTGTATACTTGAAGCTCAATTTTCTGGCCAACTCTTAGGTAAAGTTTCAAATTTATAAAACTTATCAATATTTTGATTAGCTATTAAATATAGTCCTAGGGACGTTCATTTTTTATTGCCTTATAGATTAATGTTTCTTTTTTGTCTTTAGGGCCTTCAACCTTAGTAATTGAATAAGTTAAAATTAAAACTTTAAAGTTGAATCATTTCTGAGCTTTGCATTTGAGGTTCTCTCCATTCGATATCAGGCTGAATCTTTTGATGTGGAGTTGATAAGAAGATCAAACTGAAAATAAGAATTATAGTCGAAAAAATTATAATTAAAACAGTATTATCAGGTAACTTTTCTCTCATCATTTAATTGGTTCATTATTACTTCTTAGAACACAATGCTGTATGCGCCAATCGAAATTTAACCATACTGATTTGTCCAGCTTAAATGTAGCATTAGGAAAATCCTCTAAAAGTACATTGGTCGGCATAGCAGAGCAGTAAGGCCTATTGCCTGGCTTTGCTAGATATTGTTGGTGATATTCTTCAGCAAAAAAGAATGTTTGATCTGATTTAACTTCGGTTGTTATTGAGCCATACCCTTCTTTACTTAATTCCTCTTGATATGAACTAAGACTATCTGTGACTAGTGCCTTCTGCTTTTCACTATATGTATATATTGCAGAACGATATTGGGTTCCACAATCATTCCCTTGCCGGTTACCTTGTGTTGGATCATGGCATTCCCAAAACATTTTGAGGAGATCGCTTAAGTCAATAATTGAGTTATCCCAAAGGATTCTCACTACTTCTGTATGACCTGTTTTGCCTGAACAGACTTGATTGTAAGTAGGATTCTTTGTATTCCCTCCTGCATACCCAACGGCGGTTGTCACTACCCCAGGCAATTTCCAAAAGCCTTTTTCAGCTCCCCAAAAACAACCACAAGCAAAAAGAATTTCTTGTTGATTTATAGAAGGGACAGCATTTATGGGAGTCCTAAGAACTGCATGGATTGTATTCTTGGAATTGTTTTGATCCAATTTAGAAATATGTGGTTTAAGCCAAGATCCAAACATATTGTAGAAAGACTAAACGGATTTCTGTGCCTTGATAGGCTTTATTTGAATATGATTTAGCAGAGTAGTTACAAATGCGAACAGTAAGAAAGGTAGGCTAAGAACCAAAATCAATCCAACTCCTACTAGGGCAAAGATTGGTCTGGTAGAACCCATTAGTGCTAACCCAGCGGCAAGACTGGCAAAGATCACCGCTATCCAAGCCAGTACCTGGAAATAAATGTCCCCGAAAGAGAGGTCACATTTAACTTCATATGGTGTGTCAGGATTCATTTATTTGATTTATTTGTTTTATAGAGCTAGCTAAAAGATAGAGGGTTGTCTCGGAATCTTTGATAACTGTTGTTTTATTGGGTAAATAAATTGCTTTAGTCTCAAGATACAGATCCTAGCTTTTCTACTGCTTTTTCTCTTTCCCATAGCCGTTTATAGGTACCTTCAACTTTGATTAGATCCGAGTGTGAACCTTGTTGAACTAGTCGCCCTTCTTCTAGAACTAATATTCGGTCACATGCAGCTGCGGCAGAAAGCTGATGACTAATCATAAGTATTGTTCTGTTCTTTTGTTTTCTGATTGAAGAAAGTATTGCCGCAGCAGTTTTATTGTCGACACTTGCTAAGGCATCATCGAGGACTATAACTGGAGATTTAACTAATAAAGCTCTTCCTAGTGCAGTCCTTTGGCGTTGGCCTCCGCTTAAAGTTATGCCCCGTTCACCTACTAAAGTTTTAAATCCATCTGGGAAGCCTCGTATATCGTCCATCAGGCGTGCTTGGAAAGCAGAAGTCTCAATTTGTTCATTTGAAGCCTGAGGATTTCCAAATCGAAGGTTCTCGGCAAGACTATTTGTAAATAGATATCCTTCCTGGGGAACAAACGCTACATTTTTTCTTAGATCTTTTAATCGTAGATCTATTACATCATAATCATCTAAGAACAATTCTCCTTTTGATACTTCTACCATTCGGCCAAGTGCTCTTGCGAGAGTTGTCTTGCCACATCCAACAGGACCTACAATTGCTACTAATTCACCGGGGTTGATAACGAAACTCAATTGGTCTAATACATTCTTATTTGCATTCGAGTATCTTATAGTTAGATTTTTAGCTTCTAGTTTTCCTGATATTTTATTTTTTAGTATTGTTGGGGCTTTGGTATCTTTAATTCTTGGCATTCTTTTTAATAACTCTTCTACCCGTTCGAGACTGACTTGACCGACTTGGAAAGTATTTAGAGTAAAACCAAGCAGTGCTGTTGGAAAAACAAGTCTTTCTACATATAATATTAAGGCAACTAATCCGCCAACTGTTAGAGCCCCTCTTTCTAGCATCCCACTCCCAATGGCAATTAGTAAGAGAAGTGATATAGAAGAGATACCTTGAAGTAAAGGAAATAAAGTACTTGTTGTTCTTGCAAGACTAATAGCAGAATCTCTATATTTAGTATTTAGTTGATTAAAAGCCGTTTGTTCAGCATTCTCTTGACCGTATATTTTTATAGCGCTTATGCCAGATAGATCTTCTTGTATTAATTCACTTAGATTTGCTAGAGACTCTTGTTGAAGTTTCCTTTGTTTCACCATCCTTTTCCCAAATAGACTTACTGTTCCCAGCATTACCGGATATAAAATTATTGCAGCCAATGTTAACAATGGGTTTATGCTAATCATTGCTGGTAAAGTAAAACTATAAGCCAGCAATGTATTCGTCAGACTTAATATAGTGAATCCAAGCAATCTTCTAATATTTTCAACATCACTTGTTGATCTACTTATTATTTCACCACTTCCTAATTCTTGGACCCAGCTAGGTTCTTGAGTAAGCATGTGATCAAATAAACGCTGACGTATTTCTATTTCAACCTGTCGTCCAACTCCAAAAACTAGTTGCCTTGACAAAAGTCGAAAAAGCCCCATTAGGCTTGCAAGAAAAATAATCCAAATTGATTGATTTAAAACATCACTAATTGAGAAACCCTCTTTTAATTCATCAACTATCTTTCTTACTTCCATTGGAATTGCCACACTCAGAACATTAACTACTAGAAGAGTTGATGCTCCTACTATTAAATTCTTTTTATGAGGTCTAAGATATCGACCGATTAGATCTAGGCGAAATGCTGCCATATTTTTTTCTTGAGAAAATTATCTTAAGTAGTTTTTTGGAGGGAAATGGGGTCATTCTTGATGACTTGACTAAGGACTCCCCAATCCATGAAGGAACAGAATCATCCTCTTTACTCTATCGATCGTGATCATATTGATCGATTATTAGCAAAAGAGGAACCAGAAGATTCCGATATTGTTGATTTGGCAAGATTGTTTTTACGCTATGAAGGGTTTCCTGGAGCATTGGATCTTCAAGAAGATATGTCTAAGGCACTGAAGTTGTGGGGTCTTAGTAGAGAAACTTTAAATATAAAAGCTCGGACTATTTGGGAGGCTGGTTTTCGACCAGGAAGAACTGTTGATGATGTTGTTGGCTCTGGATTTGATACAGAGGATAAAGAAAATAATTGATTTTAACCAAAGAATATTCCCTTACCATCGCAACTTTGATTGTTTTAGGGGATATTGGGTTATTCGCTACTGCCATTTCCTCGGGAGTCCCTAAGCACTAGTTTTAGATCAATGTCTTTTTCTCAACTTTCTTGGCCTGTCATTCTGGAATTGCTTTTGCAGGGAGAATCTCTTTCTGAGCAACAATCTAATTCTCTAATGACTGCATGGCTCCGGGAAGAATTATCCCCAGTACAAACAGGAGCTTTTTTGGCGGCTTTTCGAATGAAAGGTATAACTGGCGCAGAGTTAGCAGCTATGGCCAATGTATTGAGAGAAGCTTGTCCATTGCCTTGTGAATTACCTGAAATACCTACGGTAGATACTTGTGGGACTGGAGGAGATGGTGCTGATACATTCAACATTTCCACCGCGGTTGCTTTTACCGCAGCAGCCTGTGGAGCTAATGTCGCCAAACATGGAAATAGAAGTGCAAGCGGAAAAGTTGGTTCAGCTGATGTTTTAGAAGGGTTAGGTCTTGCTCTAAATGCTCCTCTTGAACTTGTAGTGCAAGCTTTAGAAAAAGAAAATGTGACATTTCTGTTTGCTCCTGCTTGGCATCCTGCTTTGATTAACCTTGCACCTTTGAGGAAAAGTCTTGGTATAAGAACTATTTTTAATTTATTAGGCCCCCTAGTTAATCCTCTTAGACCGAGTTCGCAAGTTCTTGGGGTCGCAAAGAAAGAGTTGCTTCATCCAATGGCTGAAGCCCTGAAGGAAATTGGTTTAAAGAGAGCTGTTGTTGTGCATGGAGCTGGCGGATTGGATGAGGCTTCTCTTCTCGGCCCAAATGAAGTTTGTTTCCTTGTTGATGGCAAATTGAATTCATCCTTTATTCACCCTACTGAGCTTGGTCTTGAGTTGGCTTCTATAGAGGATTTAAAAGGTGGAAACCTTTCGGAAAATAAGAAGATTCTTATGTCAGTTCTTCAAGGGAATGGGACAAAACCTCACAGGGATGTCGTAGCACTAAATACAGCCTTGGTTTTGTGGGCTGCCGGTTTGGAAGAAGATTTAAGTTCTGGATTATCTAAAGCCTCAGACTGTTTAAAGAAAGGTATGCCTTGGCAAAGGCTGGAGGCTTTAAAAAGTGCTCTTAAATTTCCTTCTTAAATAAACAGAACTTTTAGTAGCATTAATTTCTTATGTTCTCTTCGTCAGCAAAAGTTGCCTTTCTAGTACTAGCAGATGGAACTTTGCTTGAAGGAAAACCTTTTGGCTATTTAGGAACGGTTTTTGGAGAAGTCGTGTTTAATACTGGCATCACTGGATATCAAGAGGTTTTAACGGATCCTAGTTATTATGGTCAATTAGTTACTTTTACATATCCTGAATTAGGGAATACAGGAATTAACATAGATGATTTAGAAGCCTCTCATCCTTCTGTAAAGGGTGTAATTGTTCGCCAGTTTGCTCATACTCCCAGCAATTGGCGTTCTAAGCAATCTTTTGAAAGTTGGCTACAAGCAGAAAGAGTTATAGGTATTAGTGGTGTGGATACAAGGGCGCTTGTAAGACATATTCGTGATTTTGGAGCAATGAATGGAGTGATTAGTACAGATGGCAGCTCTTCACCCGTGGAGCTTCTTGAGAAGCTAAAGAAAACCCCTCTCATGCAAGGTTTAAATCTTGCAGAAAAGGTCACTACTAAGACTCCATATAAATGGACAATGCAATGTGGGGTTGATTTTGACCGAAGAGTTAAGGCTCATAAAGGAGAACCTTATAAAGTTGTTGCTATTGATTTTGGTATTAAACGTTCGATTCTTCAGAGATTGGTTTCTCATGGGTGTGAGGTGGATGTCCTTTCAGCAAATTCAGATATTTCAGAGGTTCTAAAATCTTCTCCGGAAGGCGTCTTCTTTTCGAATGGACCAGGAGATCCTTCCGCTGTTGAAGAAGGAATTGAACTAGCACGGAGATTAATTTCGGAAGTTGATCTGCCAATGTTTGGAATTTGCTTGGGGCATCAAATTCTTGGACTAGCTGTTGGAGGCAGAACTTTTAAGCTTCCATATGGTCATAGAGGACTTAATCATCCTTGTGGAACTACTGGTCAGATAGAAATTACAAGCCAAAATCATGGATTCGCGCTTGATCCAGAATCTTTATTAGGAACAAACGTAGATGTTACGCATTTTAATCTTAATGACAAAACTGTTGCAGGAATTGCTCTAAAAGATCGACCAATTTTTGGAATCCAGTATCACCCTGAAGCCAGTCCAGGCCCACATGATGCGGATCATCACTTCACATATTTTGTTTCTCTGATGGCAGAAAGGCGTTAAAGCGTGGTTGATTGCGTCTTTAATCACTACACTTCATGCGATCGCGTTCAGGCGGATTGTGCCCATAACCGAATTGCAACGATTGACTGTCTCGTTAAGGGGTGGTTTTGAGCAACGTAAAGGATGCCTTGTGTTTCATTTCACAGGTCAACTTGATGCTTACTCAGAGAAGCAGTTCAAAACCTACGTCGAGGATGTTCTTGATACCAATCGCTCCTCAGTGGTTTTAGAGCTTTCTAACATTGATTTCCTTGATTCCTCTGGTTTAGGAGCCTTGGTGCAGATTGCTAAAAACTGCAATGAATCCAAACGATCTTTCCATCTTGTAGGGAATGCAAGGGTTATTCAAACTATTAAGTTGGTTCGACTTGAAGAGTTTCTTCATTTAGCGCCAGACTTGAATACTGCCTTGACTCAATTAGTTGCTTGACTGACTGGATAGCCTTGCAAAGTCCATCAGGGTCCCCTGATGAATTAGGCCCATTGCAATTAGCATGGCTTGGAGACGCTGTATGGGAATTACATCAGCGTTTACGTTATTGCCAAAAGCCAGGTCGTTCTAAAGATTTACATATTGCTGTAGTAGCAGAAGTAAATGCTGAGGCTCAAGCTAATGCTCTGATTGAGTTAGAACATCATTTCTCCGAACTAGAGAAAGATTTAGTGCGAAGAGGTCGTAACAAGGCTGGACGTGGGCCTCGAAATGGAGATCCATCCATTTATGCCAAAGCCACAGGCTTTGAGACAATGATTGGATGGCTATTTTTGAATAATCCCCAGCGTTTAGCACAGCTATTGGAGCGACTGGAAAATAGCAAATCTGACCTTTAATAAGCTTTCGTAATGGCTTCTAATTTTGACCATCGCTCTAGTAAGTCATCTCGATCAAATCGCCCTAATCGAGGAGCAAAACCAAATCGGGGTAATGGTAGTTCTCCTGCTGACAGATCTCAAAGGATAGATGCCTTTTCTCAAAAAGTAGGGCCTTACCGTTCAAAAGATAATAAAGATGATTGGAATCAAGATCAAAGAGAAATAAACAAGTCTGGAAGATCTCGACAGAGTCGAATCGACCAAGGACGCCAAAATACTTTAGATGCTGAGAATAGGGGACCTAGATCTAGATCTTTCCCAGAAAGGATTAGAAATCGAAGATCTTCAGTAAGAACTTCCTTCCAAAGATCCGGAAGGAGTTCATCAAGTAGAGAACTAATACGTATTCCCGATAAGCTGGTGGAATCTTCATCTCTTCAGGGTGAGGTTATTACTTACCTAGGACCGAAAGACTCTTCAGGAAAATCTATAGCAACAGATATGATTTGGGGACGTCATTCGACACAGGCTGCACTAGAGGCTGGTAGGCCTGTTCATAGAATTTGGTGTACTCCAGAGGTAAGAAGCTCTAATCGATTCCTTCAGTTGCTGAGGGATGCAAAGTCTTCTGGTGTTCTAGTTGAAGAAGTTACTTGGGCTCGATTAGGACAAATAACTAATGGAGCGGTACATCAAGGGATTGCAATTCAGACAGCAGCAGCTGAAACCCTTGATTTGATGACTCTTATTGAAGGTTGCAAGAGCATGAGAGAAACTCCACTCCTTTTGGCTTTAGATGGCCTTACGGACCCTCAAAATTTGGGAGCAATTGTTCGTTCGGCTGAAGCTTTTGGGGCCCATGGGTTGGTTCTTCCTCAAAGGCGAAGTGCTGGTTTGACTGGGTCTGTTGCAAAAGTAGCTGCAGGAGCTTTAGAGCATCTGCCAGTAGCACGTGTTGTTAATCTAAATCGCTCCCTTGGCGTCCTAAAGGAAGCTGGCTATCGAGTCATTGGACTCGCTGAGGAGGGAAATTTAACTCTTCCAGAAGCAGATCTTGAAGGTCCATTAGTTGTTGTTACTGGTTCTGAGGACAAGGGGATATCAGTCGTAACCAAAAGACATTGTGACCAATTGGTCAGAATTCCATTGCGTGGAGTGACTCCAAGTCTTAATGCTTCAGCTGCTACAGCTGTATTTCTCTATGAAGTGGCTCGTAATGGGTGGATGAAAGGATTATCTGGACAGGCACCTTCTCCAAGAATGGCTCGTGCTAAATGTGCTTCAGTTTCATTAGAAAGTGAAGAATCACTTTCTAATGAAACTCACAAATTAGAAGAAGAGAAGAAAAATGATGCTGATAAGTTTGAGTCTCAGCGCCAATCAGATTATTTAAGGAAGGAAACCTCTTTAAACTTAGAGCCAGACTCTGATTCGAGACCCTTTGATCAAAGTGTCTACCTTTGAGAACAACTTTCCATACGTCAGGGATCACAATCCTTTAATTAATAATTCAATAGCAACCAGGCAGAATAGAAATTAATTGCTTTATTTCTTATGGACCCAATCAGGGGTCTTCGTAATTTCGGTAATAATCTTGGTCTAGCGTGGTGGGCCAAGGTTGAGACTACTGCTCCAGCTGCAACTTATTGGTTTGGCCCCTTTCTAACTCGAAGGAGCCTTAAATTAAATCTTTCTATTTTTGAAGAAGACCTCTCGGTTGAAGGCTCTGAGCCGATTAAACATACTTTGGTCCGTGGCAAACGTGGGGAGCCACTGACTCTTAATTAAAATTTTGTCCTCATTACTGATAGCGTCACAAATGAATAAAACTAAATTTTGATGTCAATAGCAGAATTGCGACAGCAGTTAAAGCTTGGCAAATTCTCTGCGAGAGAGTTGGTAGATGAGCGGCTGTCCAGAATTGGAAAGGTTGATAAGAAATTAAATGCTTTTTTAGAAATAACTGCTGAGAGAGCACGTGCAGATGCAAACAGAATTGATGAAGCACGTGCATCAGGAGAATCCTTGCCTCCACTTGCTGGTGTGCCTATAGCTATTAAAGACAATCTTTGTACGAAGGGAGTAACCACTACATGTTCAAGTCGCATGCTTGAACATTTTGTTCCACCTTATGAGTCGACCGTTACTCAAAAACTTTGGAAATCTGGAGCAGTTCTTTTAGGTAAAACTAATCTTGATGAGTTTGCCATGGGAAGCTCTACTGAAACATCAGCTTTTGGGACTACTTCTAATCCTTGGGATATCACTAAAGTTCCTGGTGGAAGTTCTGGTGGTAGTGCAGCCGCTGTAGCAAGTGGGGAATGTTTAGCTTCATTGGGTTCTGATACTGGAGGTTCAATACGGCAGCCAGCTTCGTTCTGCGGAGTAGTTGGATTGAAGCCAACTTATGGCCGAGTAAGTCGTTGGGGATTAATTGCTTTTGCTAGTTCTTTAGACCAGGTCGGTCCTTTTACAACGAATGTTGCAGATACAGCAGAAATATTGCAGGTAATTGCCGGGGGAGATCCACTTGACTCAACAAGTTTGAAAGAACCTGTTCCAGATTATTCTGCTTGCCTTGATAATCCACTTTCTGGTCTTCGGGTGGGCTTGATTAAAGAATGTTTTGACCAGGAAGGTTTGTCTTCTGAAGTAAAAGAGTCAACACTAGCGGCTGCTGACCTCATCCAATCACTCGGAGTTGAATTGGTAGATGTTAGTTGCCCCCATTTTAATGATGGGATAGCTACTTATTACGTCATTGCTCCTTCAGAAGCTTCTGCAAACTTGGCTCGTTATGACGGGGTTAAATATGGTTATCGCTCAGAAAGTTCAAATGATCTCTCGTCTATGACTACCAGAAGTCGTACAGAAGGTTTTGGTGCAGAAGTTAAACGACGAATTCTTATTGGTACCTACGCTTTGTCAGCAGGGTATGTAGATGCTTATTACAAGAAAGCTCAAAAGGTAAGAACACTTATTCGCGGTGATTTTGATAATGCTTTCAACCAAGTAGATATTTTATTGACTCCAACTGCTCCAACGACCGCATTTTCAGTTGGGTCTCATTCTGAAGATCCTGTCTCAATGTATCTTTCGGATTTGCTGACTATTCCTGCGAACCTAGCTGGTCTTCCTGCTATCAGCCTGCCTTGTGGTTTTGATAAGTCAGGACTTCCTATAGGCCTTCAGTTAATAGCAAATGTTTTGGATGAGCAGCGTTTGTTGCAGATGGCTCACCAATATGAACAAGCCGCATCAGTAATGAAGCAAAAACCTGCTGGGCAATATATACCTTAAAAGGATGCTCTACATATAGTGTCTTGTTGTTGCAGCTAGCGCTTTATCTTGTGCGAGGCCCTAGAATCAGGAAATGGGTTTCGTTCCACTTCACAACCATAGTGATTACAGCCTTCTTGATGGGGCTAGTCAGCTTCCGAGGATGGTTCAAAGGGTAAAAGATCTCGGGATAAACGCTCTTGCCTTAACAGACCATGGAGTGATGTATGGAGCAATAGAACTTTTGAAGCTTTGTACGTCTGCAGGAATTAAGCCAATTATTGGCAATGAGATGTACATAATTAATGGATCTATTGATGACCCTCAACCCAAAAAGGAACGTCGATATCACCTGGTTGTATTAGCGAAGAATTCAGTGGGATATAGGAACTTGGTCAAGCTGACTAGTATTAGTCATCTTCGTGGAATGCGTGGCCGCGGCATCTTTTCTAGAGCGTGTATTGATAAGGATTTACTAAAGACTCATAGTGAAGGCTTAATCATTTCTACGGCATGTCTAGGAGGAGAAATCCCCCAAGCCATTTTACAAGAGCGCCTCGATGTCGCTAGAGATATAGCTATTTGGTATAAAGAAATATTCGGTGATGATTTTTATCTAGAAATTCAAGACCACGGTTCATATGAAGATCGAATAGTTAATGTTGAGATGGCGCGTATAGCCAAAGAACTTGGAATAAGTTTAATCGCAACTAATGATGCACATTACCTCACAAATAATGATGTAGAAGCTCATGATGCACTGTTATGTGTCCTTACTGGAAAATTAATTAGTGATGAGAAACGTCTTCGTTATACAGGTACTGAATACATTAAATCTGAAGATGAAATGAAAAAGTTGTTTCTTGACCACTTGGATTCAGATATTATTAAAACAGCAATTAACAATACAAATGCTGTTGCTGAAAAAGTGGAAAAATATGATATTTTGGGTACATATAAAATGCCTAAATTTCCAATCCCAAAGGGCTATAATTCTGTTAGCTATCTAAAAGAAATTTCCACATTAGGGTTGTTAGAAAGATTAAATAAGAAAGCAATTACTGAAGTTGAAGAAGATTATCTAAATCGACTTAATTATGAGATAGAAGTTATAGATAAAATGGGCTTTCCTACTTATTTTCTTGTTGTTTGGGATTATATTCGTTTTGCGAGAGAAAAAGGAATCCCTGTCGGTCCCGGTAGAGGTTCTGCGGCTGGATCATTAGTGGCATATTCTTTAGGAATAACCAATATTGATCCAGTTTTAAATGGTTTGTTATTTGAACGTTTTTTAAACCCTGAGAGAAAGTCTATGCCTGATATTGATACCGACTTTTGTATCGAGAGAAGAAGCGAGGTGATTGATTATGTGACTCGTCGTTATGGGGAAGACAAGGTTGCTCAAATTATTACATTTAATAGGATGACTTCTAAGGCTGTTTTGAAAGATGTTGCTCGTGTTCTAGATATTCCTTATGGAGATGCTGATCGACTTGCAAAGTTAATTCCTGTTGTTCGTGGAAAACCTGCAAAGCTTTCAGTAATGATTGGAGAAGATTCACCAAACACTGAATTTCGACAAAAATACTTAGCAGATCTAAATGTCACAAAGTGGGTTGATATGGCAATTCGAATAGAAGGGACAAATAAGACCTTTGGAGTACATGCTGCTGGAGTAGTAATAGCTGCTGATCCACTAGATAATTTGGTTCCATTACAGCGCAATAATGATGGGCAAATAATTACTCAATATTTTATGGAAGATGTTGAGTCGATGGGACTATTGAAAATGGATTTCCTAGGTCTAAAGAATCTTACAATGATTAAAAAAACAGTAGATCTTGTTAAAGAAACAGAAGGAGTGAAATTGGATCCAGATAGATTGCCTGATGAAGATACAGATACATTCAAACTACTTTCAAAAGGAGATCTTGAAGGGATATTTCAGCTTGAATCTAGTGGGATGCGTCAAATAGTTCGAGAATTACGCCCCTCTTCTTTAGAAGATATCTCTTCCATTTTGGCCTTGTATCGTCCCGGCCCTCTAGATGCAGGTTTGATCCCTAAATTCATCAATAGGAAGCACGGAAGAGAACTTATTGATTTTGCCCATACTTCTTTAGAGCCAATTCTTAAAGAAACTTATGGCATAATGGTTTATCAAGAACAAATAATGAAGATAGCTCAGGATTTAGCAGGTTACTCTTTAGGACAAGCTGATTTATTGAGAAGAGCAATGGGGAAGAAGAAGATCTCAGAAATGCAAAAACATCGAGATTTATTTGTTTCAGGAGTCAGTAAAAAGGGGGTGGATAAAGATATCGCTAATCAGTTATTTGACCAAATGGTTTTATTTGCTGAATATTGTTTTAATAAAAGTCATTCAACTGCTTATGGAGCAGTTACTTATCAAACGGCTTATTTAAAGGCTCATTATCCTGTTGCATATATGGCAGCATTATTGACAGTTAACTCTGGTTCTAGTGATAAGGTCCAACGTTACATTTCTAACTGCAATACAATGGGCATAGAGGTTATGCCTCCTAATATAAATGCTTCTGGTATTGATTTTACTCCGGTAAAAAATAAGATTCTCTTTGGACTTTCAGCTGTCAGAAATCTTGGGGAGGGTGCGATAAGGCAGCTATTAGCCATTCGAGATAAAAATGGTCTTTTTACTTCATTTTCAGATATCTGCGACAGGGTTCCATCCAACGTTCTAAATAGGCGTGCTCTGGAGGCACTTATTCATTGTGGAGCATTGGACACACTTGATCCAAACTCGAATCGCGCCCAACTTATCGCAGACCTGGACCTCCTTCTTGATTGGGCTGGTTCTAGAGCCAGAGATCGCATCAGTGGGCAGGGAAATCTTTTTGATTTGATGAATTCATCAAGTCAAAAAGATGAAAAAGAGATTCCCTTAGTACCTAAAGCTGCTCCAGTTGCTGATTACTCTCCTACTGAGAAATTAAGGCTAGAAAAGGAATTGTTAGGTTTTTATCTTTCGGACCATCCCCTCAAACAGCTTTCTTCCCCGGCTAAGTTGATAGCGCCTATAAGCATTGGCAACTTAGATGAGCAGCCTGATAAGTCCAAGGTGAGTGCTATTGCCATGATCCCAGAAATGCGCCAGGTAACTACTCGTAAAGGAGATCGTATGGCAATTCTCCAATTAGAGGATCTAACAGGTTCTTGTGAAGCAGTTGTATTTCCAAAAACATATGCTCGATTATCAGACTTTTTGATGCTTGAAGCCCGTTTACTTGTATGGGGTGCAGTGGACCGTAGAGATGATCGTGTCCAACTCATTATTGATGACTGTAGAACTATTGATGATCTTCGACTTTTGCTTGTTGATCTGCTTCCAAAAGAAGCTAGTGATATCAAAGTTCAACACCGTTTGCGTGAATGTCTTTATAAGCATCGCCCCGGGAAGGACGAGTTGGGAGTAAAAGTACCTGTGATTGCTTCAATTAAGGAAGGCTCAAATGTCAGATATGTAAGATTTGGACATCAATTTTGTGTAGGGGATGCAAATGCTGCATTAAATTGCTTGCAAAACGAATCTTTCAAAGTAAGTTATAGTAAAAATCTGTTAGTTAGTTAACTTGATTACTTCTTGCTTTAGTTGAAATTATTCTTTTTGGTTAAGGGCTTTAAATGCTTCACGTACTTTAGAAATGTTTGGCCGTATATTTTCAAAACCTAATAAGGTTCCTTCAGAATCTTCCCAACTTGCAGAAAGTATTCCATAACTTAAACCAAATAGTCCAACAAGAAAGCAAGATGCTGAAGTAAGAAGGGTAATCGCAGGGGGGATATCATAAATTCCTCTGCTAACAAGTAAATAACTAATCACAAAGACACTCATTCCACTAAACGTAGGGATGCCAGTTGTGATTGCAATTCTGCGCGCCATTCTATTTGCAACTTCCTTTGGTATTGCTGAATCCCTTTTTGAAGGACTCCTTTTAGAAATAGTATTTTTCTCTCTTTTGGATTTTCCAGTTTGCTGGGTAGATGATTGATCTTCTGGTTTGAAGGATTTTGGTTTAAGAGTATCTGCCATTTTGTAAGTAATTTATGGGATGGATCCCTTTCCCTTCAACCTCTAATCTTTAATTTTTCTACTAGGTCTGAATAGCGTTTTTCACTTTGCTCGCGGACATAATTAAGTAAGCGCTTGCGACGGCCGATCATCTTCAGCAGGCCTTTTCTCGAGGAGAAATCATGGTTGTTACCCTGAAGATGGCCACTAAGTTTTGATATTCGCTCGGTTAGCATCGCAACTTGTACCTCGACTGATCCAGTATCGGTGCCATGTTGCTGATATGAGTTGATTAGTTTTTGCTTTTCTGCTGTATCAAGCGACATTGTTTTGTTGAATGGTTTAGGAATTTAAGACTTAATTTACCCCCTTGAGCTCCTTATTATTTTCAATCGTTGCTAAGCCAGAGCAGACTAGCCTTTAGTAAACATTCAATATCGTCAACAGGTCTTGTTAAATCTTGGTTTTCTGATTTGTTTTTGGAATCAAAATTTGCCCCAATTGCCTTTATGGCACTTCTGATTTCATCATCTTCATATCCCACTGATCTAAGTGTCTCGTGAAGTTCGTTGATAATTGAGGGTGAGAACGGAGGCTCGGGATGTTTTTTATTATCTTGCATAGGCCCCAAATGGTTCGTTACTTCAAATTCAGACAGCTTGTGGCTTAATTCAATAGCAAGTCTTTCTGCTGTCCTTTTGCCTACTCCTTGTGCTTTAGAAAGAGCTTGGATATCTTGTTGGACTATTGAAAAAATCAGTTCATCCAATTGGAGCTCTTCTAATAAGGCCATACCGATTTGAGGGCCAATTCCATTTACGCCTATTAGCTTTCTAAATAAGTCTCTTTCTGCTTTTGTTTGAAACCCATATAAGGTTTCACCATCTTCTCGCTTGACTTGATGTATCCAAAGAGTTAATTCCTTGTCAGAGGCAACCAATGAATGATGCCTAGGTAAGAGCTGAACTTCGTATCCAACACCAGAGCAGGCTAAAACAATCCCTTTTTTAAGCGCTTGTTGCCAGTTGTCTACTCTTTGCCCCTTAAGCCAGCTAATCATTAGGTTGCTTTTTATATTCATATGCTGCCTTATTGCTTGGACTCTTTTCTCTTTTCAACAGTTATGAGATGCGTTTCTCAAAAAATCCTTCCTTTAATTCTGGCTTCTTTGATTTCTTTAACAATATTTGGCTGTGCAAGTTCTCGTTTTCCCCCTAATTCTGTATTAAAGGATGCCTTGGAATTACAAATAGATCTTACAGAACGCTCACTTGAAAATGTTGTTGACTTGGATGAAGGCTTTGTACGGATTGTTAGTGTTAAGCCTTCTTCAGTTGAGTATTTGCCTAATCAAGAGGGAAGGCTTTTGTCAGTAAAAGGTCGATGTGATTGTGAATTTCCTGGCCTTAAGGATCAAGTTGATACTCCTTTTCAATTATTTCTTGAACAAGGAGACAAACGAGAAAGTTGGCGACTAGCTAAACCAATAGCCACCGGTAGTTTGATAAAAGATTGGTCTACTTATCCTTTACCAATTACGCCTTGAAATTAAATCCTACTAGAGCACTTTTGCCAGAAACTAATATATTGGACATTTGATTTATGACTTTGATTAATTAAGTGAGCTTCAGTTAACCGCCATCAATTTGACAACCAATCATTGCCCCAGCTACGCCACCTGCAGGTACCGCCCACCATCTATCTCTTCCACGAGTGGTTCCCATGGTTATACCAGTACCAAGAAGTCCACCAATAAGAGTGCCCTCACTACAATCATTGTTATCTCCTGCAGGTTGAGAAACGGCTGTATTTTTTCCAGGAGCACAAGGAACCTCAACCTGATTGGTCCATGTCTTTACATACCCTGGATTGTCCGGCCCTGTACCTGGAATGTATTCTTCTTTGTACTCGCTGCGAGTACATGTTTTCGATGAGGAGTATCCAGGCTGATAATCGCCAGCAATCACTGGTGAGGTAGAGCTAATAGCGATAAGAGTGGCTAGTAGAAACTTCATTTGCTAAAGGGTTGTGTTGAATTGACTTAACTTGGAACTATTAGAAGTATAAGAACTATAGGAAGTATAAACTTGTTTGTCATAGTTCTGATTAGGAATGAGCCTGTAAGGCAGTTGAGAATTCTTGAAATAGTTTGCAGAACCTAGAGGCCGTTAAAATTATTAGCTTTTTACAACTTATTGATTTTATTTTTAAAACATTTCTTATATTTTTTTAGAGTTTAATATTTAGAAGTTAAACTTGATGAAAAAAATATTTAGTCTATTTATTGGGATCTATTTAAAATTCATAACTACTAATTAATTCTTCTTTCATTTAGACTTATTAGAGTTGAGATCATGACGAAAAATGCACCTAATATAATCCACCCGTCTATGTTCTCTCCGAAAATAATAATTCCCCATAGTGATGCAAATATAACTTGAGTGTAATTAATAGCACTTGCTTGAGCAGCTGGTAGAAGACTTAAGCCTTCGGTAATATAGATTTGTCCAATTTGGGTAAATAAACCGACACCTATTAACCAAAACCAATCTAGACCTATTGGTATAACCCAATTATTTAATATTAAAGGAATTGTTATTGGTACAGATAATAAGGGGAAATAATGAACTATAACTAGAGGATGTTCCGTCTTTGAGAGCTTTCTAACAGTTATATATGCCATTGCTGTTAGGAATGCGCCTGCTAGAGCGATCCCTATGGATATATAAGGGGTGTATATCTGAGATGCATTAACCCAGTTTGATTGGGATACCATAATTATACCTAGCCACCCCATTATTATAGCCCAACCTATTTGTGAATTAATTCCTTCTTTTAATAATAACCAAGCAGCTAAAGCAGTAAATGTCGGATAAGTATATTGAATTATTGTCGCTGCAGCTAAAGGTAAACTTGCAATTGCCTGGAACACAAGAAACAAAGCTGAAGTTCCAAGTATCCCTCTAATTACAAGGAGTTTCTTGTTAATCCCCCACGGTGAAATTCCAATTTTTTTTAACATTAACCTTGTGATTAAAAGGCTTATTAAAGATCTAATAAGTACTATCTCAGCTATGGGAATTCTTCCTGAGAGGTTTTTAACACAAACACTCATCAAGCTAAAGGCAAAAGCACTTAATATAAGAACCCAGCAACCTCTTGATTTTTTCGAGTCGTATGTCACCACTAGCTTTGGGAAGATACCATTAAAGAGTTTTGTTTAAAATTTTTAGCCTTATGCAAATGAATGAGACTGGATCTTTTTCTAGTGCTATGAACATCTTGAGTTAGACCCATTTTTAAACACTCTTAGAATTTATTGATGACATCCCCTCGTCTACATCCGCGTACCATTGAGGCAGTTAAGGAACGTGCAGATATTGTTGATGTAGTAGGTGAACACGTTGTATTAAAAAAAAGGGGTAGAGAGTTTGTTGGGATATGCCCTTTTCATGATGACAGTAAACCTTCTATGACGGTCTCTCCGTCTAAGCAGTTTTATTACTGTTTTTCATGCGGAGCTGGAGGGAATTCTATTAAATTTTTGATGGATTTTCAGCGTCAAAGTTTTGGAGATGTAGTACTTGAATTAGCAAGAAAATATCAACTCCCTGTAGAGACTATTGATGGCTCTCAACAAGAGCGTTTACGCCAACAATTTTCTCGGCGAGATAAACTCTTTAGAGTTCTATCTCTTGCTGCTGGTTGGTTCTCTCATCAATTAAAGACTCCTCAAGGACTTTCAGCTCTCTCTTACTTAAGGAAGGATCGCAAGTTAACTGAAAGTAGTATTGATGTTTTTGCATTGGGATATGCTCCAGATCAATGGGATGGTTTGCTTAAACATCTCTCACAGGTTGAAGGCATATCTCCTGAATTATCAGAGGCTGCTGGACTTGTTGTGCCTCGAAAAGGTGGTGGTGGTTTTTATGATCGATTTAGAAATCGCTTAATAGTACCAATATGTGATCGTCAAGGACGGGTAATTGGTTTTGGTGGCCGTAGTCTTGATGGATCAGAACCAAAGTATTTAAATTCTCCTGAGACGGAAGTTTTTGCGAAGGGAGAGCATCTTTTTGGTCTTGATAAAGCTTCATCTACTATTCGTAAAGATGATAGGTCTGTTGTAGTAGAAGGTTATTTTGATGTAATTGCGTTGCACTCAGTAGGCATAAGAAACTCAGTTGCCTCTTTGGGAACTTCTCTTAGCAGTAAACAAATCACACAATTATGTAGGTGTAGTGATAGTAAGCGGATAGTACTAAATTTTGACGCGGACGGAGCAGGAGTTCGAGCAGCAAAAAGAGCTATTGGTGAAGTAGAACAACTTGCAATGCAGGGTCAGTTGGACTTAAGAGTTTTGCATTTGCCTTCAGGTAAAGATCCTGATGAATTTTTACAGGATCATGGCCCAGGAGAATATAGGGCTCTTCTAGATCAGGCTCCACTTTGGCTTGACTGGCAAATAGATCAGGCTTTGCAAGGCCTTGATTTAAGTAAAGCGGATCAATTTCAATTAGCAGTTAGTGGCTTGGTCCAACTTTTAGCAAAGTTGCCTCCTACTCCTATTCGTACTCATTACTTACAGAAGGTTGCTGAACGTTTGAGTGGAGGTCAGGCACGCTTGTCTTTGCAGTTAGAGGAAGATCTTCGTAAACAGGTAAAAGGACAGCGTTGGCATGGACGTTCTAGTCGATATGAGCAACCTGGTGATGCAAATCAACGTGAACGTACTGAGGCGCAAATATTACAGCTTTATTTGCATTGTCCTAGTCATAGAGCTTCTATTCGGCGTGAGCTTAGGACGAGAGAGCTAGAAGACTTTGCACTACAACATCATCGTCTAATTTGGGTAGCGATATCAGATATAGAAGAAACGAACTTAGGCCCAGGTCGCCTAGAGCAAATTAGTAGAGGCATTGATATAGGTGATGATCTCAGCAATATAGATTTGCCAAGGTTACTTGCTGACCAACTTTTACTTGATAATAGTTCGCTTTCTACTCGTCTTACACCTCTTCTTGAACCAGGGGAAGTTCATTTGGCCGCTATGTCTGAGCCAACGTCTTATTTACGTGGAATCGCAGCAGCTTTACAACGTCAAAAATCTATAAAGCGTTGTAGACACCTTCTCGAGGCTTGGAGCGGACAGCGACTTGAAACTTTGGAGAAATGTATTGCTGCACTTATTGAAGAAGAACGTAAGCAACCTGAAAAATCTTTTGACATGGATAAAAGAATAGATCAGATGTTTCAAGATCTAAATTGTGATGCTTTACGCTTTCAAGATCTTTATTACAACGAACGTAAGCATATTCTTCACTTGGACCAGCAACGCTGTGCAAGTTTTCAAAATAAGCAACCCCTTTCTGCTTGAATATTTTACATTTAGGTTGAATTTTTGAATATCTTTTTAATTCCAAGCCTTCTTTATTTGATTTTGCTTGAACATTAACTCTAGGTCGCCATAGAATTTGGATAAGAATATTTAGAGACAATACTTTCTAAGGGCAGTGATCAATTTCTTTGGCCGCTCTTCCATATAGTAGGCCTCTTCTTCCTTTTCTATTTTTCCAGTACCAACAATTGTTGATCCTTCTATTGCATCTCTTTTGTACCACTTGTGTATATTACCCTTTGTTTTTACTATGCCAAGAGGCTTAGAATTGTTGCAGGCTTGAGCTACATGTGTAGCCTCATGTCGAAGGGCTTTTTTGATAGAAATGGCTGTACTAAGCTTGTCTCTTTTATACACAAATGCTGATTTTGAACTCGTATATTTATGATGATTCTTTATGTTTTGAGTGCAAATTATGACCGACTTTTGCCTGCTTTTGGTAAACCCAACATATTTTTTACCCATAAGGCATAATGGGTTATCCTCTTCAACTGAAAAACCTGCTTTGTATATAAGCTCTAGAATTTCTTTTTCATTTGAACTTAGAAATAAAAGGAATTCCATGATTTTTGTGTTTAACCGTCACTTCGACTTTAGTTGGTCACGAATATACAATTGGAAGATCAATGATATGTGTTGTTTTGGAGTGACTTAGGTGTTTACGGCGCATATCCCAATGTTGACTTGAAATACACACGGCCCAATTAATTGTCTTGTTGCCATAGCGTTTGTTGAGATTATCGATTGTTTTCATTAATCGTTCACGTCGTTGCAAGTCTTTGGAACTGTTGTGCTTCTCTAGCAGATTCACTTGTAGATAATCAGTGCTTTGGAGCTTTTGCATGATCACTCCGGCTTTACTAAGTAGACGATAAGGCTGGAATATTTTCTTTGTTAGTGCCCAGGATGCTGTTAGGAGAACGCCCGTATCATTACTTGGTGTATTTAATTGAGTTGTGGCACTTTGCTTGTAAAAGGGATGGCAGAAAGGACTTGTGTGTGTAAATACTGTAATAGCACCTGCTAGTTGATTTTGCCTTCTTAACTTCTCACTAGCAAGGACTATATGGCTACTTACTGCTTGGCGTAATTCTTCTAGGCTTGTTACAGGACGACCAAAGCTTCTACTTACGCATGTCTGTTCCTTTGGTGATGGTATTACCTTGAAAGGTAGGCAGACTTCTCCTCGTAGTTCATGCAATAAACGTACGCCTACTATGCCAAACTTGCTGCGTAATTCGTGGCTATTTATATCGTGTAATTCTTGGGCGGTATTAATTCCTCGAACTCGACACCAGTGGGACATTTTATGCCCCACTCCCCAGACTTCTTCTATATTAACTTTTTTGAGTAATTCTTTGTTTTTTCTATTTGAATTTAGGTCGAAGATACCGGCGCAAGTCGATATATTTTTGGCTAGATAGTTGGCAAGCTTTGCTTGCCCTTTGCTATTACCAATGCCTATTGAAATAGGTAGCCCAAGGCTTTGATGTACTAGAGCTCGTAGATGATGAGCCCACGGCAACAAGTCCTGATCAGGTGGGCGATCTATTTGTACGAATGCCTCATCGATAGAATAAACCTCTATATTTTTACAATGCATTGCTAATAAACGCATTAGACGTTGACTCATATCACCATAGAGTGCGTAATTTGAGCTGCGTACTATAACGTTGAACCTCTTTAACTTATGTCGAGACTTAAAATATGGTTCTCCCATTGAAATGCCGAGAGCACGTGCTTCTGGGCTGCGAGCTACGATGCAACCATCATTGTTAGATAGCACTACTACGGGTCTTCCTAATAGTGATGGATCGATATTTTGTTCACAGGAAGCATAAAAGTTATTCCCATCAATTAGTGCTATTGCTCGCATTATTTATGTTTAAGATTCAGACTATGAATTGAATGTATAGCTACTCCCCAGATTTGGACATCATTGTATTGTCGTAAATCAATTGACGTGTAGTCTGAATTGTCTGCTTCTAAGTAAGGGATTCCACTTTTCAGTATAAGTCGTTTGAGAATAAATGCGCCATCTAGTACTGCTACTACTATGTGACCAGGATGTGGCTCGATGCTACGGTCTACAACGAGTAAATCATTATTGTGGATTCCTGCGCCAATCATGGAATTTCCACTAACACGAAGGAGAAACGTGCTTATGGGGTGTCGTATTAGGTATTCGTTGAGATCGATATCGATATCGATATAGTCATCAGCTGGAGAGGGGAAGCCTGCTGATACACACTCGGTGGCAAACTTTATTAATAGTCTCGAAGGTTGAGTGACTAAAAACCTTGGTAACGGTGAAATCTCCATGCCCCAACCAAGCACAACTGTATAGTATAAATGTACTATACAGTTGTGCTTGGTTGGGGCATTTGTTAGCTCCGATGGTATGGACCACCTTTTATAATCGTAGTTGCCCGGTAAAGTTGTTCAACAAGTAATAGACGAGCTATTTCATGAGGGAATGTCATAGGAGATAGGCTTAATAGCGAATGCGCCAAGTTTTTAATTTCAGGAGCAATACCGTCCGCCCCACCGATTACGAAGACAAGTTTTTGGGAATCAAATGTTTGTAGATATTCAGCAAATGGAGTGGAGGCTAGAGAGTCACCTTCTTCAGTTAAAACTATTAATGTTT
This sequence comes from Prochlorococcus sp. AG-363-P01, assembly GCA_003278225.1. Lineage (GTDB taxonomy): Bacteria > Cyanobacteriota > Cyanobacteriia > PCC-6307 > Cyanobiaceae > AG-363-K07. The sequence goes on from QCGC01000010.1 coordinate 25,872, forward strand.
GATTATTTTTTAGTTTAGTTTTTATTTCTTGAGCTTCTTTTAGAGGGGTTGAGTCGCGCAACTCAGTAATTGTTAGTCCAGGTAGACGTTTTAGGTATAGCTCAACGCCTGATTTAACCCAATCTTTACGAATTTTTCCTATAGCAAAAATGTGATAATGCGATGGTTTTAGCACGAGTAAGTTGGATTAATGCTGATTGCTTAATCTTCATCTTCTAATAAGAACCTGTCGAAAAGGGTATAGAGAATATCTTCTTCAGATTCTTTTCTTGGTTGTTGTTTTTTAGTGGGTTGGCTGGTGAGGTCCTTGCTTGGGATGTTTTTGAGAGAATTGTTTTGGTTTCTTTCTTTTTGTTCAATTCCTCTGAGCCTTTCAATTAAGTGACTAGGTACGTTGCCATCAGGACTCGCATTCATTAGCTCTTGGAATAAAACTTGGGGATTTTCTTCCGTTTCTATGGGATGACATTTTTTATTTTTTGTGTTTTTGGGGTTATTTTTCGGGTTTGGTTCTGGTAATTCTTTAGGAAGCTGGCGACCTAGTTCTCGAAGATGTTGAATACTGCGAGAGTCGAATGTCATCGGATTAACAGATTGTATTTTTTTAAGGAGCGAGGATTAATGCCTTTTTTGGGTCCATATTCAACCTCTTCTCTTAATGCTTGTCTAAGTTGTTCAAAAGGCAAGTCATTGAAACTATCATCTTCGGTAAGTGCAGAGGGTAAATCCAAGTTACCTATATCCATATTTTGATTGATATCATTCGTGGTAGCAAAACCTGACGACAGAGGCACCAAGAAGAAAATGGCGACAGCGACCAGGGCCATAAGGCGGGCGCTCATATTAAAACAAGAATAATTATTAAACCTTAGATCCGCTTGTGGAAAGATGATAGAGGAGAAGCTCTGACTGTGAGAAATTGAATAAGACTTGTCTTGCTAAAATTCAATTGCCACTTGTTTAACTCCATTGGTCAATACTTATTCGTCTCTTCTCTAGAGGTTTTGGGTTTTTATTGGCTATTTTTGTGGCTTTATAAAAATGAAAGGAAATTTTGAAATATTCAATCTTCTAATAAACGCTTATAGCAATAAGCTTGGTGGCTCTAATTTGTTTAGTGGTCGCAGGGTGAAATAGGACATGCCATTCTCCGGACACGTTGCCCGAAAGCGATTTGGTCAACATTGGCTTAAGGATGAATCTGTTTTAGAGGAGATCCTTGAGGCGGCTGATATTCAGTCTGATGATTGTGTATTAGAAGTAGGCCCAGGGAGAGGTGTGCTTACTGAAAGACTATTGGCTTCTAGAGCGGCTTTAGTACATGCTGTTGAGTTAGATAAAGATCTTGTTGTGGGATTGAAGCAGCGTTTTAATAATCAACCTCGTTTTACTCTTCAAGAGGGAGATGTCCTCTCAGTACCATTGACTCTGCCTAATGGAAGTTTTGCTAATAAGGTTGTTGCAAATATTCCATATAACATCACTGGTCCATTGCTTGAGCGTTTATTAGGTCGATTAGGACGCCCAGTTGAAAGGTCTTATAAGATATTGGTACTTCTTGTGCAAAAGGAAGTCGCAGATCGGATCCTTGCTAAAGAAGGTCAGAGTAACTTCAGTGCTCTTAGTGTGAGAATGCAGTTGCTGGCAAAATGTAGAAGTATTTGCCTGGTCCCGCCAAGTTGCTTTCAACCGTCGCCAAAGGTGCATTCACAAGTTATTGCCATTGAACCAATTAATACTGAGGATCATCTAGATATTGTTTTGGCTAATCGTGTAGAGGTTCTCTTGCGCAGTGCTTTTGGCTCTAGAAGGAAAATGCTACGCAATTCCCTTGGAGGGCTTGCTGGGATGAGTCAGTTGGAGGAGATTGCCAGGGAGTCAGGGGTTAGTCTGAGTCAGCGTCCACAAGAATTGTCACCTAATCAATGGATGTTAATGGCTAAAAATATTAAATGTGTCGACAAGTTTTTTGGAGAGTTATGAGTACTATTAACCCATCTATTTGTTCAAGCAATTTCTTACGAATTCAGTCTCCAGCAAAAATTAACCTTCATTTAGAAGTGCTTGGCCTTAGAACGGATGGTTTCCACGAATTAGCAATGGTAATGCAGAGTATTGACCTTGCCGACACACTTGAAATAACAACAAATAAAAGTGGTCAAATCAAACTTTCTGTCGATAATCCTGAGCTAAGTTCTGGTAATGACAACTTGATTGTTAAGGCTGCACGATTACTGCGTAATCATGTGAAACGCAAAGACTTAGGAGCAATTATTCATCTTCGGAAGAAAATTCCTATAGGGGCAGGTTTAGCAGGAGGCTCTAGTAATGGTGCGGCAACCTTGTTAGGACTTAATTCGCTTTGGGACCTTGCTCTCACACAAGATCAGTTAGAACATTTGGCGGCTGAACTAGGTTCTGATATGCCTTTTTGTTTAGAAGGTGGAACTCAATTGTGCTTTGGTCGTGGTGAAAAGTTGGAACCTTTGAATATTTCGTTTACTCCAATGGCTTTGATTCTTGTTAAAGATCCATCTATAAGTGTTTCTACTCCATGGGCTTATGGTCGCTATAAGGAGATTTATTCTGGAAATTACCTAGAAGGGGAATTTGAATTCGAACGTCGTCGTCAAAAACTTAGGGGAGAAAATTGGTTGAGAGTTTTAAGTGCAGCACAACCCCCTCCCTTGAAGAATGATCTTCAGCAAGTAGTTGCTCCTGAAATATCAGCTGTTCAGAATGCTTTGAAGTTGCTTTCTGAATTACCAGGATCACTAGGTGTGGCGATGAGTGGCTCAGGTCCTAGTTGTTTTGCTTTGTTCTCTAGTTACAGCAAGGCTAATGATGCTTTAGAAAAGAGTAAAAAGAAACTTTCTTCTTTTGGTTTGGAAAGCTGGTGCTGCTCTTTCCAATCTCATGGAGTAATTTTTGAATTATGAGTGATTCTGAAGAAAAAACTCTAAATACACAACACAATCAAGATTTAGAGGTAGCAGTTGCTCCTAAGAAAGGACCATTGAGTTTCTTTACAGGAGCTTTGACTAGTGTTCTTCTTGCCTTGATCTTTTTTCAACTAAGCCAAAGAATAGTTATATATTTCACTCTCCATTCACCTTCTTATTCCTCCCCTATTGCTCAAAGTGTTGCTTCTGGATTTAAAACACTTGTTATAGGAATAAGTTTTTTAGCTACATTTACCTTTGGCTTTATTGGACTAGGTTTATTGGTTGTATTTATTCGGAGTATATTGGATGGAAACTTACATAGTTCTGGCTAGGATTTAAGCACCTTTTATTAATGTTCTCTAGGTTTTAATTGGATGACACCTCACGATCTTGGTTTGATGATCCTTTTGCTTAGTCCTGGCATGCTTATTTCTGTATTGCTACTATCAGCATTTGCTGCTGGGGGTTAATAGGCATAGTCTGAGATAGCTTGGGTAATTAAGCCGGTTTTTCCGGAATCGCATCGTAACTGTGGCAGGGACACTTCTTTTCAACGCTCTTCGAGAAGCCATCGATGAAGAGATGGCCATTGATCCTCATGTTTGTGTCATGGGAGAGGACGTTGGCATGTATGGAGGTTCTTACAAAGTAACTAAGGATCTCTATGAAAAGTATGGGGAGCTAAGAGTTCTCGATACTCCTATTGCTGAAAATAGCTTTACTGGTATGGCTGTTGGAGCGGCAATGACCGGTCTTAGACCGATTGTAGAAGGAATGAATATGGGTTTCCTTCTCTTAGCTTTTAATCAAATTTCCAACAATATGGGGATGTTGAGATACACCAGTGGCGGCAATTTCACTATCCCTACAGTTGTAAGAGGGCCAGGAGGTGTAGGACGACAACTTGGTGCAGAACATAGCCAAAGATTAGAAGCTTATTTTCATGCTGTTCCCGGAATTAAAATCGTTGCTTGTAGTACCCCTACTAATGCTAAAGGGCTAATGAAGGCGGCCATAAGAGATGACAACCCAGTTTTATTTTTCGAGCATGTTCTTCTTTACAACTTAAGCGAGGAGCTCCCTCAAGGTGATTATGTTTGTGCTTTAGACCAAGCTGATGTTGTTCATGAAGGAACGGATGTGACAATCTTGACTTATTCACGTATGCGACATCATTGCTTAAAGGCCACTCAGAAGCTCAAAGAAGAAGGAATAAGTGCTGAATTAATAGATTTAATTAGTCTTAAGCCGTTTGATATGAAGACAATTTCGAATTCAATAAAGAAAACTCATCGTGTAATTGTTGTAGAAGAATGTATGAAAACAGGAGGTATAGGTTCAGAGTTGATTTCTTTGATTATAGAAGAATGTTTTGATGAACTAGATGTACGACCTGTTCGCCTTTCTAGTCAAGATATTCCTACCCCATACAATGGCAAGCTAGAAAATCTAACCATTATTCAGCCTCATCAAATTGTTGAGACTGCGAAGCAAATGATTTGTAAGGGAATTTGAATTTATGGCTCGTCAACAGGGCTGGTTTGCTTTGATAATTGCACTTGCTTTTGCGGCAGGAGCAGTTTTTGCAAGTTTTTCTTTACCATTAGGCTTAGATCTTCGAGGTGGAAGTCAATTAACACTCCAAGTGCAGCCCACTGTAGAAATCACAAGAGTTGATAGTGAGCAACTTGAAGCAGTTAAGACGGTTATGGATCTTCGTGTAAATGGACTAGGTGTTTCTGAGTCAACTATTCAAACAATAGGTAATGATAAATTAATAGTTCAACTTCCAGGGGAGCAGGACCCTTCCCGAGCAGCTGAGATTCTAGGTAGTACAGCTTTATTGGAATTCAGAGCTCAGAAGGTAGGCACTCAAGATGAGCTTAGAAATCTTCAAAGAATTAGACTAAAAGTCGAAAGATTAATAGATGTATATAATAATAATTACAAGTTAATTGAGTCGTCTTCAGAAATCGAAGATATTAGTGAAATCGTTACTTTAGCGAAAGAAGTCCTTGGTATAGAATACTTTTCTGGAAATAATATAGAGCAACTGGAACAATTAGAAGATAAGATTAGGTTTAAAATTGCGGAACTTTTTGAGCCTGCTGCTTTCACAGGAGATCTTATTAAGGCTGGCAGTCGACAGGAACAAAATGGATCCGGATGGGAAGTAACACTGACATTTAATAGTGAGGGTGGAGACAAATTTGCAGAATTAACTAAATCAATAGCTGGAACTAATCGACTCCTTGGCATAGTTCTTGATGGGAGATCAATTAGTGAGGCATCTGTTGGTCAACAGTTCAAAACAGCTGGAATTACTGGTGGCTCAGCAACTATTAGTGGCAATTTTAGTGTTCAAGATGCTCGAGATCTTGAAGTAAAGCTTGATGGTGGTTCATTACCTTTGCCAGTTGAAATCCTTGAAGTTCGAACAATTGGCCCCACCCTTGGGGCGGCAAACATACGCAGGAGTCTGATCTCAGCACTTTCTGGTCTTGTGTTGGTCGCATTTTTTATGTTGTTAATTTATCGCCTTGCTGGTTTTGTAGCTGTTCTTGCTTTGAGCCTTTATGCCTTATTTAACCTTGCTTTTTATGCATTAATTTCAGTCACTTTAACTCTCCCTGGAATAGCAGGTTTTATTCTAAGTATTGGTATGGCTGTTGATGCAAACGTATTAATTTTTGAACGCTTCAAAGATGAATTACGTAGGGGAAATACATTGATTCGTTCTATTGAGAAAGGTTTTTCAGAGGCCTTTTCTTCAATCATTGATGGTCATTTGACTACTTTGATTAGTTGTATAGCCCTATTTACTTTGGGGACTGGTTTGGTTAAAGGGTTTGCAGCGACTCTTGGAATTGGTGTTGTCTTGAGTCTTTTTACAGCACTAACTTGTACTCGTACTATCCTTCGGTTTTTAATGAGCTATCAGAAGCTAAGAAGCCCTAAAAACTTTTTGCCAGTTAATCAAATTCCCTCTTAAATTGCCTAAATAATGTCTATTTCAACAGCATTAAATCAATCCAAAAGCCCTTTTAATTTAAAGCTCTGCCGTCGCCGACGCCTTGTTTGGTGGATTTCAGGACTTGTTGTTTCTATTAGTTTTCTAGGGTTAATTCTTTGTTTTCTTAATCCTTCTATCAGAGCCCCTTTACGCCCTGGTTTAGATTTTACTGGGGGCACTCAGATTCAACTAGAGAGATCTTGTGATAGTTCCTGTGAATCAATTAATACAGCAAGAATCATTCGGGCTTTACGAGAATTGCCTTTACCTACTGAGGATAGTTCTTTTCGTGCAAAGCTCTCTCAAGCAAGAGTTCAACTTTTAGATGATTCAAAGTCTGTAGTTTTAAGATTCCCATTTCTCTCAGCTTCTCAAGGTCAGCTAGTTATAGATTCTATGGGTTCAATTGCTGGACCTTTTTTACCAGGAGGTCAAGCCGTTGACACTATTGGCCCAAGTCTTGGTGGCCAGTTACTTAGAAGTAGCATTGTCTCACTTGTAGCTGCGTTTACTGGAATCGCCATATATATAAGCCTTAGATATGATCGTCGCTTTGCTTTCTTAGCACTTATAGCTCTTGCTCATGATGTAATTATCGTCACTGGAATTTTTGCCTGGCTTGGACTAATTCTTTCAATTGAAGTTGATAGCCTTTTTGTGGTTGCATTATTAACAATTGCTGGCTATTCAGTTAATGATACTGTTGTTGTTTTTGATCGAATACGGGAAAGAGGCAGGAGAGATACTTCTCTTCCTCTAAGTGATCAAATTGATAGAGCAGTATCTGCAACTCTCACTAGAACCCTCTATACGAGTGGTACTACACTTATGCCTCTATTGGCATTAATATTTTTTGGAGGGGATACTTTATTTTGGTTTGCCATTGCTTTGGCTTTGGGAGTGGTAATTGGTAGTTGGTCAAGTATTGCTTTAGCACCTTCATTGCTTAGCTTAAGTGAAACTAGGAATTCAAAAAAAACTATTGTTATTGAGGATTAACTTCTTGCGTGTAACTCATACGAATTATCTAAACCTAATATTTCTATTACTAATCATGTATTCTATTTGGGATTTAAGGTTAGAGATCAGATTGCTATATGAGAATTTTACTTATACGTCATTGTTTTATTTAATTCGATATCATCCATTTTCAATCCTTATATTGATTATTTCCCCTTTGATAATAAAACCTAAAAAATATTCTTCAAGGAATTAGAAGCATTATCTTTTGTTTGAGATAATTTTTTATGACCAATTGTCCATTACCTTTGCAATAATAATTTTCTTCGCACAAACTTGGGATACAACTGCTAGAGGCAATGCAATTAAAACTCCGGGAAGTCCTAATAATGAGCCTAAGCTTAGCTGAGCAAGTAAGGCAATTGTTGGCAGTAAGTTTACTGTGTGCTTAAGTAATAGAGGTGTTAATAAGAATGCTTCTACATTTTGCAAGAATACTCTAAGAATTAATACCTCCATCATTAGAGTAGGAGATATTATTAAAGCTAATCCTAAGGGTAACATAGTGGCTATAGTTGGTCCAATTGTGGGGACAAAAGTAAGTAAACCGCAAATTAATGCACTAAGCAGAGCAAGTGGTACTTTTAATATTGAAAGTCCCGCCCAAGTAAGTGCAAAAACAGTACTAGCAGAGATGGTCATTCCCGTTAACCAACCACCTAGTGCGATTCTGCAATCATCAAGAAGCTCAGATAGGTCCTCTCGGTAGGGCCTAGGAGTTAAAGAGATAAATATTCTTCTATGGGCTTTTGGTTCTAATGCAAGAAGAATTGCAAGTAAACTTATCAGTAAGAGTTGAAGTAGGCTATTTGCTGCTCCACCTGCAAATCCTAGCAATTTCGAACTAAAGGGCTGTAAACCTTTCCAGCTAAATTGTTCTGGAATTGACTGTTGAAGAATGATTAAACGAGGTTGGTTGGCTAATAATGACTTAAGCTTTTCTAACAGAGTTGGTAGAAGATCACCTAGTTCTTTTATTTGTGTAATTAGTTCAGGTACTAATAGTTGAAAGATGAATAATCCTGATATCATTAGTACAAAAAGAACAACAAGTAATGCTATATGTCTAGGCATTCGTATTTGATTTTGAAGTTTCTGAATTAGTACATCGAGTGCAACAGATAAGACAATTGCTCCAAAAAATACAATAAGAACCAACCGTAATTGCCAAATAAGTAAAGCAAGAGTTATGAGTGTTAAGGTTATGAGTAGACTACGTGGAATCATCTTGCTAATCGATTTCTTTTCCAGGGATCTAATAAGTCATGAATAACAATTTCTTTAATAACAACTTGTAGTACTACTGCAAGAGGTAACGCAAGAATTAATCCTATTGGTCCAAAAATCACTGTAAATATGAATTGTGCAGTTAGTGTTAAGCCTGGTAGTAGTTTGACTTTGTGATGCATTATTGAAGGTGTAATTAGATAACTCTCGAGATTTTGAATAAATATATACATGCCTAATACAGCAATTGCTTTCCATGGTTCATCAAGTAGTGCTACTGACATAGGAAAAATAGTACTAATTACGGGCCCAACATTAGGAATTACATTTAACATTCCAGCTAGGAGAGCATTTGCAATAACTAGTTTTATTCCTAAGATAGAAAGCCCAATTCCTGCAAGAATTGCCACACAAAATGAGCTGATAAGCACTCCAACCATCCAACTAGTAAGAGCTTTGCCACAATCTTTAAGAATCGATCGAGCTCTTCTTCTATAGAATGAAGGTACTAGAAGAATAGCTACTTCTTTATATGCTGAAGGTTGTATTGCGACCATAAGGCTTACAGCTATTATGAAAATAAGTTGTAAGAAGCCACTGCCTAGATTTCCTGCAAAACCTAGAATCTTTTTAATTCCATCTCCAACACCTGTCGCTAATGTTGAACTGTCTGGAAAAGGGTTGAAACCACTCGAGAATACTTGAAAACCAAGTGAGAACTTTTGCTCCTCACCATAGATGAAATCGTTAATCTTATAAAGATTATCCATCGCAATTTCTGATAATGTTCCAGCAGCACTTGGTAATTGACTAATTAATTGTTGAAATTCCTCAGTAAATGGAGGAACTACAATTATCACTAATAAGCTGAATATCATTACTATTCCTGTTAGACAAATTATTAATGCGATTGGTCTTGCTACAGGTAACTTTCTTTTGACAAGGTCAACAAGTGTACAAAGTGCCATTGCAAGAACAATACCAGCAAATATTTGAATGATTATTTCTTTTAGGCTCCACAAAATAAATCCCGTTGACAAAAGGGCCGATAAGGCGAGCCAATTGGGAAGCTTCATTCCTAACTCTTTGTAGAACTTTCGCTGTATCCAAGACCGTGGCTTTTGGCATATCTTTGGGCAAATCTCATAAATCTTTCGAAATCCACTTCTGATTTCCAGGTATAGATAGCCTCTAGTGCACTTGGCTCTCCATTTATAAAACGTGCATTAACCTCTCGAGTTACAAGCTCTCCCTCTTCGTCAATAAGAAGCATTCCTTTTAGGTCAATAGCTGATTCCTTTGTAAGAGCTTCTGGTTTTTCGAAGATGAAAAAAGCTTGTCCAGTTCTACCGTCTTTACTTCTAGTTAGACGTATTTCAGGTACAACAGGTTCATCTACACCCCGTGAGAATTGAATTGATGCATCGGAGTTGGATTTGGCCATGGAGTCCTGCGAAAGTAGAATCTTAGTGAATGGTCTAGAAGTAACGTTGAGGGCGTTACTTAGTCAATTAAACCTTCTGTAAGAAGTTTGATTGCTGCAGAGTCTGATTCGAGCCCCGATATGTCTATTGCTTTTCTTTGGGCTGATTTTGATAATTCATATTCGTAGCATTTGTCGTAATAGTCAAGCAAGGCTTCGCAAACCTGCTCCCATTCCTCATTATTGATTGCATTTAAGGCCAATTCTGTTCGTTGAGGACCTAAGCGACGGCTTATTCGTGTAGTAGCTGCCTTAAGATCTTTTTTGCTTTGTATGGCATATACCTTTACTAATTGGCTAATCCTTTCTTCTTTGGATCTATTTATTTCTACTATTGGTGCTTGTTTCATTTGTTTGAATAACTCATGCGGAATTCTGCAACATCCCAAGTTTGAACTTTCAGCTTCAAGCCAGATTTGATTTTCAGGATTTATGTTGCAAACATCAAGATTTTCTGCGATTAAATTTTCATAATGTTCTGTGCTTGGTTGTAAAGGAAGTCCAAGTCCTCCAAAACTGCTCCCTCTATGATTGGCCAAACCTTCTAAATCAATTATATTAATTCCTTTTTGTTTCATAGATAATAATAGATCAGTTTTGCCTGTCCCAGTCTTCCCACCTAATAGTCTGAGGGGCCATTCCTTTTGGAATTGAGCGAGTACCCATTTTCTGTAACTTTTATACCCCCCTGTAAGGATTATAGGCTTCAAATTCAAGATATTGGCCACCCATCCAATACTGGCTGAACGCATACCACCTCTCCAGCAATAAAGCCTTAGACAGTTTTTATTCTCATCTTCTTCAGAGTTTTCAGAATTGGCTTCATTTAAATTCTCCAGAAAATCTTTAAATCTTTCAATTTTAGGGATAGTAATTTCTAGCCCTAAGAGAATCGCTTGTAATCGTCCCTGTTTTTTATAGGTTTTGCCTACAGTGGCCCTTTCCTCATCATTGAACAAAGGGAGGTTTATGGCACCTGGCCAATGCCCTTGCAGAAACTCAGAAGGGCTTCTTATATCAAGTAATGGTGCTCTGATTCGACGAAAATTTTCTATTGAAAAATAATTTTGGAGCCCAACATCTGACATAGTGGGATTATGTGTGGTGATTCGAGACTGGTTGTTATTCATGTCTTCTGACAAATCTCATTCAACCCATCTCAGCATTGAAGAGTTGTTAGAGCAATTCTCTAACGGGTCATCAAGCAAACGTCGTGGTCTCATTAGAGTAATTGAGGATCGAGTTGATGAGATTTCTTCATTAGGTTCAGCTGCGCTGTCTCTTTTCGACCCAGAAGGGGATGACTGGGCTGCAGGTTGGATCCTGCAGGTTCAACAAAGACATAAGCCTGATGAACTAAGAAATTCTTTCCCTAAAGATTCCATAGCCTGGTTTAAAACACATTCATGTGTGGGAATTGATTATCTTCCTTTTCAAAAGGCTTTGATTACTGAATCCTTTGAGCATGCTGACCGCTTTACGAGTAGCACATTACGTAAATTGGCAGGATCAGCAGCTGAAACAAGAGGTTATGTCTATTTCAGTGAGGTTAAAGATATGCCAGGAGATGATCTAATTACTTTAGATCGACTATGGAGGGCTTTTTCTCAAGGTCGATTTGGATTCTCAGTTCAGGCCAAGCTTTTGAACTCTCTCGGAGGACGATATGATCGATTGTGGCCTCGAATAGGATGGAAAGAAAATGGAGTATGGACAAGATATCCCAACGCTTTTAATTGGTCTATCGAGGCGAAGGAAGGACATATGCCTCTAATTAATCAACTTCGTGGGGTTCGTCTAATGGATGCTTTGTTATCTCATCCAGCACTGATTTCTAGGAGGTAGAACTTAAACTCTCTACAATGTAATCAAACTAAACCATTAATTAGGCATTAATATATGCTGACTAGTAGTTCATTAAAAGCTGTTAATTATCTTCATTATCTCTATGGATTTTTGATAGGGAATAGGTTTATATGGAAGGATTTTGTTTTCTCCTCAACTCTTCAAATTACGCCATTACTTGATATTTTGCTTGATAATATAGAATCAGAGCAAGTTACTAGAAAAATACAATTAGGCTTGCATGAAGCTTTGGTTAATGCTGTACAACATGGAAATTCTGGAGATCCACAGAAGAAATTAAGGATTCGGCGTATTCAGACTCCACATTGGCTTGTATGGCAGATTCAGGATGAAGGATATGGTGTCTCTAAGGATCGCAGATCAGCTTGCCTTCCATCTAAGCTTGATTCTATAAATGGAAGAGGTTTATATCTTATTCATTATTGTTTTGATGATGTACGTTGGAGCCAAAAGGGTAATCGAGTTCAACTTGCATCTAAACGATTATTTGCCTCTAATGTTGAGGACAACCTGGGGCTTTAACTTCCCGTTTAATCCATTTTATTGATTGAGTTAATAGATTTACTATGTCTGAGGAGTCTCCTTCAGAGATTATTTGAACCATTGCTGCTGCAATAAGCTCTGCCGCCCTTCTTTCTGAATTTCCTTTGAGATCATGCCAATTTTTATTATTTAACTTTAATTGGGCGTGTAGCTCTATAGCTAGTTCCTTTGAATCTCCAGGCCATCCCGAATTCGATGATAACATCTTTTTGCTTTATTTACTGAATATAACTTAGTTTAGTATGGTTGACATTGATATTAAATCTTTTACTAATGGAAATATTTTTAGACTTATTCTTTAGGGTAGGGTCGCATAATTTCAACAAGAACATAGTGCATCTCTGGAAATCCATATGTACTTATTCATATGCCTTTTAGACACTTTTGGTTGCTGACCAAACTTTAGTCATAAAGTGTGATTGGCTTTTAATTGCATTGAATCCACTATTAAGTAATTTAGCTTCTATATCATCATTTATATAGTTATTATAGTAAGGCTCATGAAATACTTTGTGGAAATCATTTAAAATACTTTCAAATTGAGGTGAGTCGCTAGTCTGAATAGAGTCAGCGAGAATAAATATTCCACCTGGCTCAAGTACTCTCCAGCATTCATTTAGTACTTTCTGGCGGATATTTGGAGGCAATTCATGGAGCAAAAAAACACAAGTAACAGCTTGCATGCTTTGATCCTCAAAGGGCATAAATTCTGCATTTCCCCTTATTAATTGTGTGAATTTTGTACCTTTGGTATTTAGATATTGGCTTGCCTGACGAAGATAAGATCCTGATAGATCGATACCAAATAATTCGACATCTTTTAATGTACTTCTAATTTGTTTTAGTGTTCTACCAGTACCTGTAGCGACATCAAGTACTTTGAGACTCCCTGGAGATCTATCACTAAATCTTTTAAGCCCTCTTTTTAAGGGGGCAATTATTCTTCTCCTCATAGAATCTGCAGTTCCATTAAAAAGTATTTCTACTTGTATGTCATAAAGCCCCGCTGAATGGTCACTTAAATAACCATCAGTTTGATGATGAAAGTTCTGTAAGTAATAATTTGGATATGCTTCTTGATCGATTTGTTTTGGGATACTCCTGGTTTCTTTACTTTTTCGTCTTTGCCATGTAGAGGGTAGATCAAGCCAAAGTAATGGATACCTTGCGGCCCACTCAAGCCATGGAATGTCAAACAGTTGACTTTTTGGATATATTCCTTGTTCAGCTTCCTGCCAATCTAGATCTGCTAAGTCGTCAATTGAGCGTCGTAGTTCATTAAGGGTATCGGATGGTATTGGCGATGTATTTGGTATCGCTTCTGGGGCTAAATATTCCATTAACTTTGAACTAATTTGTTTATGAGCTAAGCCTGCAAGGCTTTTGCCTTGCTGAATGGTCTTATAGGCGATTTTTGTAAGATCAGGATCAGCCATAAAAGCCGTTATGGTTAAGTTTTTCTCTTATAGAAAATTCTACTTTGAGGACTATAGATGTAAATCCATTTGGAAATACTTTAGTAGTTTTTAACCGCACTCTCTAAGTCGTTTTGGAGAAATTGTTTTATCACTTTTAAATACTATGAAAATTTGATTAATTAATAATTAATTCAAGGACAATAATTTTTCAGAAGTTTAACTAAAACTTCATTTATATCATGCCAATGATAGTAAGGTTCAAGAGATTTTAAGTCAGAGTTTTTGTTAGTAATTATTTGAATAGATTCCTTTAACTTCAAACAAATTTCTTTTGAATTAGATCCATTTATTCCATTCTCTAAAGCTTCTAGATTTTTATTTAGAAGCTTTAGTTCTTTCTCTGCTGAACTAATACCAGATTCTTTTGATGTGTTCAATATTAATGTAAATAAAAACATACTTAAAGTTATCAGAACTATTATAGGAATTTTTTTTTGTAATGGATTGTTCGCTGTCAAACCGGATGAATATGAGAGACGTTAGAAACTTTGTCTTGTCAAAGAATAACGATACAACCATAAGATCTGGCTGATGCCTAGATTTTCTGGTTGTATCGTTATTCTAGTGCGACTTGTGGATAATCTTTTGATCATGCATCGTAATACATTACAAATTCATGGGGGTGTGGCCTTTGTCGCAACTGTTGAACTTCCTCATATTTTATTGCAATCCAATTGTTTATAAAATCCTCACTAAATACGCCACCTTCAGTGAGGTATTTATGATCAGATTTGAGACACTCCAGTGATCCATTTAAGGATGAAGGTACAGTAGCAATATTTGCTAGTTCTTCTTCTGGCAGTTCAAATAAGTCGACATCGACACCGTCCCCTGGGTCGATTTGGTTTTTGATTCCATCTATTCCAGCCATCATCATTGCACTGAATGCAAGATATGGGTTTGCCATAGCATCACCTGGACGGAATTCAAATCGCTTAGCCTTGGGATTTGGTCCTGTTAGGGGAATTCTTACAGCCGCAGATCGGTTTCCTTGAGAATAAACAAGGTTTACAGGGGCTTCAAATCCGGGAACCAAACGTTTATAGCTGTTAGTAGTTGGATTGGTAAAAGCTAGGAATGATGGTGCATGCTTCAGGATCCCACCGATATACCACCTAGCTGTTTGGGAGAGATTTGCATATGTTCCTTCTCCGAAAAATAGAGGTTGCCCTCCCTTCCAGAGACTCTGATGAACATGCATGCCTGTGCCATTGTCATTAAATACTGGCTTAGGCATAAAAGTGGCGGTTTTACCATATTTTCTGGCGACATTTCTTACCACATATTTATAGGTCATGACATTGTCTGCAGCATTTATAAGTTCAGCAAATTTCATGCCAAGTTCATGTTGGCCGGCGCCAGCAACTTCGTGATGATGTTTTTCAATTGGAATACCAAGTTGTCCCATAAGGAGCAACATTTCGGATCTAAGGTCTTGAGCTGTGTCGTTAGGTGCTACAGGGAAATAACCTTCTTTGATTTGAATTTTGTATGCAAGGTTTCCTCCTTCTTCGGCTCTGCCAGTATTCCAAGGAGCTTCAATTGTATCTACGCTATAAAAACAACCACCTTCGCTTGAGTTATATCGGACGTCATCAAAAATGAAGAATTCTGGCTCGGCCCCGAAGAAAGCTGTATCAGCAATATTTGTATTGGCTAAGTGTTTTAAAGCTTTTTGTGCGAGTGCTCTTGGACATCTTGAGTAAGGTTCCCCACTTCGTGGTTCTTGAATTGAACAAATTAAGCTAAGAGTTTTATGACTGTAGAAAGGGTCTATCCAGGCGGTAGAAGAATCTGGAACCATAGCCATATCTGATTCATTAATCGCCTTCCATCCACGAATTGAGGACCCATCAAATGCAAGGCCGCTAGAAAAGGCTTCTTCATCGACCATGTCTGACGTCACTGTCAAGTGTTGCCATTTCCCGTGAAGGTCAGTGAATTTAAGGTCTATTAGTTCGATGTTCTCATCCTTTATCTGGCGAAGGACGTCTTGGGGAGTTTTTCCCATGATGGTCTAACTACATAAGTTCTATCTTCTAATTCTATTAATTAAGTCAATCAATTTTGTATCAAGTGGTACCTATTGCAAAGCTGAACTTATTTATTGCAAGTCCCTTCAATAGGCATAGGACATTGAGAGTTGTAGGCCAAAGCTGATGTGTGGTGTTATAACCCATTGCAATCTTTAAAAAATTTCTCGCGGCTGAAAGCTTGAGTGTTTAGGCTCATTAATTAATTCTCGGCAGGGCCTT
Organism: Prochlorococcus sp. AG-363-P01; assembly: GCA_003278225.1. GTDB lineage: Bacteria > Cyanobacteriota > Cyanobacteriia > PCC-6307 > Cyanobiaceae > AG-363-K07. Next base: position 41,702 of record QCGC01000010.1, read on the forward strand.
GGTGACATCGCAAACCTTTTTCCCTGTATCCCAAGACCATTGCAAGGACTTTGGGAAAATTTCTGTTCCAAAACGCCTTTTGTTTGGGCCTGGACCATCTAACGCCCATCCAGATGTCTTGAAAGCATTAGCTCTTCCACCTGTAGGTCATTTGGACCCTTTTTATGTGGGTTTGATGAGTGAGGTGCAAGAACTATTGAGGTATGCCTGGCAAACTGATAATCGTTTGACTCTTCCAATGAGCGGGACAGGCAGTGCTGCTATGGAAGCAACAATTGCTAATTCTGTAGAGCCTGGGGACAAAGTTTTAGTTGCTGTCAAAGGCTATTTTGGCCATCGATTGGTTGATATGGCAGGTAGGTACAAGGCTGAAGTTCAAACCATAGATAAAAAATGGGGAGAAGCTTTTACCCTCGATGAAATTGAGGCGGGATTAATTAAATTTCGGCCTGCGATTTTGGCAATGGTTCATGCAGAGACCTCTACAGGTGTTTGTCAGCCCATGAAAGGTATTGGTGATTTATGTAAAAAATATGATTGCCTTTTACTTCTTGACACGGTTACTTCACTTGGTGGTGTTGAATTGTTTATAGACGAATGGGGAGTTGATCTTGCATATAGTTGTAGTCAAAAAGGTTTAAGTTGCCCCCCTGGTCTTGGCCCATTCACGATTAGTCCAAGAGCGGAGGCAAAATTAAATTCAAGGAATGGAAAAGTCCCTAATTGGTATTTGGATGTTTCCCTTTTGAACAAATATTGGGGAAGTGACCGTGTTTATCACCATACAGCCCCTGTAAATATGAATTTTGCGATTCGAGAAGCTCTTCGCTTACTTTCAGAAGAAGGTCTAGAGAATTCATGGAATCGACATCTTGATAATGCCCAAATGCTGTGGGAAGGTCTTGAGAATTTAGGGATTGAATTAGTTGTAGATAAGCCTTTACGTTTGCCTACTCTTACTACAGTTTTAATTCCGAATGGAGTAGATGGGAAGGCTTTTGCAAGTCATCTTTTAAATAATCATGCTATTGAGATTGGTGTTGGGTTAGGTGATCTGGCCGGGAAGGTTTGGAGGATTGGGTTGATGGGATATAACTCCACTTCTAAGAACGTTGATAAAATTCTGAATATTTTCGAGACTGAACTACCTAAATTTTAGGTAGAGCAATCCGTCGCAATTTAAACCAATCTTTAAGTTGCTTGCTTATTTCCTCCTCCAATATTCCACCTTTTACGATCATGTGATGATGGGCGCTTTTGTGTTTTGACAAATCAAGAGTCCCCCCTAGAGCCCCTCGCTTTTGATCTGCTGCCCCAAATATGATTTGCCCCATTCTGGCTTGGATTATTGCGCTTGCGCACATAGCACAGGGCTCCAAAGTGACTATTAAGGTGCAATCATTGAATCTCCAGTCATTTCTTATTAATGATGCTTGACGGAGTGCAATGATTTCAGCATGTCCTAGAGGATCATTTTGGGCTTCTCTTACATTGCTTCCATGACCTATACAAATACCATTTTTGTTCAGTATTAATGCACTTACAGGTACTTCACCAAGTAAACCAATGTCGTGAGACCTTCTAATTAATCTTGACATCCATTCTTGACATTGCATTGTGCTTAGTTCGATTGGGTTCGACAATGGTTTATCTCTGAAGGAATGCCTCATCAAACAATGTCATCAAGACAAAAAATCAAATTAGCTTTTCGTTAGCACTTGGCTGGTAACAGATATCGAAACCCTGCTTCTTCTTTAGAACCATTTGCTTCTCCAAATCATTTAGATATTGAGTTGCAAAAGTTTCTTCAGGATGCTTGTTCACTCCTTTGTGAATGGCTGGCGAAGGCTGGACAAACTGGACCCTTGCCTTCATTAAGTGTTTTACCAGAAGTGGCCCCCCTTTTTGAAGGCCTTTCTAGTGAATCTTTGTTGGAAGATCTATCGCTAATTATGGAAGGTTCTTATCAGCCTTCTCATCCAGGCTCATTGGCTCATCTAGACCCACCTCCTTTAACAGGCTCAGTTGTAGCCGATTTGATTTGTGCGGGATTGAATAACAACCTCTTGGCTGAAGAACTTTCTCCAAGCCTTTCTAGATTAGAAAGATTGCTTTGTAAATGGTTTGCAGAGCGTATTGGAATGCCAGCTGGGGCTGGTGGCGTTGCGGCCAGTGGAGGTAGTCTCAGCAACCTAATGGCTTTAGTTGTCGCTCGTAATTCGGCTGGGCTTCAACATGATTCAAAAGCTGTTGTTTTGGTAAGTAAGGATGCACATGTGTGCTTTGCTAAAGCAACTCGAGTAATGGGATTACAACCGGACTCGCTTGAAGATGTTGTTACCAATGAAGAAGGACAAATTTCTCTTAAATTTTTAGAAGAACAGTTGGAAAGAATAAGGGCTGAAGGAAGGAAATGTTTTGCACTAGTTGCTACGGCAGGGACTACAGTGCGTGGTGCCATTGATCCACTCAAGGAAATTGGGGAACTATGTGAAAGAAAAAACCTTTGGTTTCATGTGGATGGAGCGATAGGGGGAGTTTTTGCTCTTTCCAATAAGACTAAGAATCTTTTGAGAGGTATAGCTTTCGCCAATTCAATAACTCTTAATCCTCAGAAGTTGCTAGGAATCACAAAGACTTCATCTTTGTTGCTAGTAGCTAATCAATCAAACTTGGTTTCTACCTTTGCGACTGGCTTGCCATATATTGAACCTTCTTGGGGAGACCATGTTCATGGGGGTGAAATGGGGCTTCAAGGCACAAGACCTGCTGAGATTTTGAAACTTTGGCTGGGACTTCGCCAGCTTGGGCAAAAGGGAATCGAACAATTATTAGAAGAAGCTATTCAACGTCGTAACTATTTTGAAAAGAAGCTTGATCTGACAAAGCTGCAAGTGATAAGTGGGCCTTTGCATATAATTTCTTTTACTCCTAGGAATGTTGATAATCATCAGTCAGCAAAATGGTCAATAGCTACAAAACAGAAATTATTGGATCAGAAGTTTATGCTTTCAAGACCATTTCACAATGATCGTTATTACTTAAAAGCTGTAATGGGCAATCCACATACTCAAAAGATTCATTTAGATAAACTAGCGAATCTAATCAATCAATCTGTTGGGTGTTGACTGGATGGATAAATCTCAGGTCAAAGGACGTTTGTTGGCTCTAATTACTGGAGCTTTTTCGATTGCAATAGGACTTATATACTTGATATTAATTACCGTCCTAGATTCCCGTGGCCCGATGCGTCCTCCCCCTCTTGAAGCTCTGGGTCAGGTGGGAGTTGCATTCGGTCATTCTTTTGGAGAGGTTCAACGACTCTGCGAAAGGCTAATTGCATGAACTTTTTCAAGGATGTCTCTCGCCTATTTAAATCGTAGTGGTGTTGGACAACTTCTTGAACTCCTCCATCACCCCAATCTTGATCTTGCTGAAAGTAAGTTATCAAGCTTGCGCCTGCTATTCGTGTTAACCAAGAAGCAGCAATTCCCTGGATAGCCTTTCCTAGAAGGATAGTAGGCAGTGTCATGGTTAACCCTGAACTGATCAGAGCAACACTTCCCTTGACAGCTCCAATTCCTGCAAGTGTACGACCAATGGAAATAGTTAACTCTTGTGCTCTTGTTCTTGTGAGTTGTATTCCATAGATTCTCGCTATTTCCATAACCATTTGTGCATTAACTGCTGCTGTCCCAAGAAGATCAATTCCTGGTAAAGGGGTGGCAATTACAACTCCGCTACTTATCCAGCTATAACGGTCTACACACTTCTTTGCTGTTTTCTTTCTTTGACTATCAAGTAGCTCTTTGCCTTTGTCTCCAAGATTACGACATTGAAGAAGAATATTGTCAGCCAATAGTTCTTCACCATCTTCATGAAGCACTTTCGCTAG
>QCGC01000011.1 GCA_003278225.1 Prochlorococcus sp. AG-363-P01
TTTAATTGGCATGCGCATGCCTCCATGCAGGACTACAGGTTGATTTACACTTAGAAGAATCAGAGTTGTTAGTGGATAAATAGGAGATGTTCGGCTACGGCCATCGAAAGGCATCCCAAAACAAATTGGACGACGTTGTTTCTCTTTAGATTGCAATTTAGGACCTAATTCTAAGTAGGCATCAATCATGCCAGCAAGTTCTTCTGGCTCAGGACGCCGAATCCTATGAGCCATCATGAATGCCCCGATTTGTGTAGGAGTCGCTTTTGCTGTAATCTTCAGTTTTAAAGCTATCGCCGACTCTTCACGACTCATTCCGCGACTGGTTTTCTCACCACTGCCAATTTTGCGGAGTAAGTTTTTGAATGTCTCTTTGTTTTTAATCACTGGACATCAATAAAATTTTTCCTGATGTTTTGATACATATTTAAAACATATAAATAATTTTAGCTAATGGTAATTACATAGCTTTTCTGCATTGACATATATCTATCAATTTTTGGATGATCAATAAGTATACTTTTTCGTTTTAACATTGTCACCCAACCTCTCCAAACCATCTAAGAGAATCTAATTTGAGCATCTCCAAGACATTTTTGATGGCAAGCAAATCTCTTTCTAACGTTTTGGGGATTGTTTTAAATTGTCTGCTTCTCTTTTATGAGCAGCACTAATAGATTTTTTGGAAGTCTTGAATGTCTTCTATACTTTTTGAGCTCATGAATTAATCAATTTTTATCCTAGACTTTTACTTCATCATCTTCACTTGCGATTGGTCCGTGTCCGTTGTTACGGAATGAAAACCTTGATCACTATTTTCAGCTTTTTACTTTTCCGTTAAATTGTACAAAGGTTTTGGAACATGATAATAGTCACATTGTTGTTTAATGTTGACTTCCTTGCCATTTGTTTTGTTGCTCTTTTGGGAGTTTAGCCGTGACAGAATCTCACATTGGGACGGTTTATCTAGTGGGAGCTGGTCCTGGAGATCCAAATTTGTTGACAGTGAAGGCTCAGCGCTTGTTGATGGAATGTGATGCACTGGTTTATGACTCTTTAGTGCCTAAAGAACTTCTTGATTTAGTTGTTGACTCATGTGAATGTAAGTTTGTTGGCAAGAGACGAGGCCATCACTCGCTGCCTCAGAAAAAAATAAATTCTATTCTTGTTGAAATGGCACGTCGACATTCTTGTGTTGTTCGACTTAAGGGCGGTGATCCGTTTTTGTTTGGACGTGGAGCAGAAGAGGCTGCTTATTTAGATAGTCATGGGATATCGGTGGAAGTTGTTCCTGGAATTACAGCAGGTATTGCAGTCCCTGCATATGTGGGAATTCCAGTAACACACCGTCTTGCTGGATCATCAATTACTTTTGTGACAGGCCATGAGGAGAAGGATAAAAGGCGACCCATTGTTAATTGGAGAGCTCTAGCCAAGGCAAGTGATGGCTTAGTGATTTATATGGGAGTTCATAATCTTGAATATATTGTTGATGAGTTAGTTGCTGGTGGTTTGAATCCGTCGACTTCTGCTGCAATTATTCAGCAGGGAACAGTTGTTGGTCAACGTTTCATTAAAGCTCCTTTGAAACAGCTTGTTAAGGAGGTAGATAATTTAGAATTTATTTCGCCATCTATCATCCTGATTGGAGAAGTAGTCGATTTTCAGACTCAGGCATGCTCTCCTGAGCCGGCAAACGTTACTATGCCAATATAGCTTGTACTTAATAGCTGCAGTTGGCATCAATTAATGAAAGCCAGAAACTTTTTGGATCAGGAAATATATTTAGGGAATATTGATTCAAAGTATGGATTGGATGACAGCCAAGACTATTGATCAGTAGCCATTCATCTCCTTCTTCAGGAATATTGTCTATTCTTGCTTCTTTTACTTTACCAGAATTTATACCTTGTTGTCTCATTACTCCTAGTAGACAGCCACTTTGGGAGCGCGGAGTTAGCCATTTGTTTTGACGGTGTACTAAGAGATTTGCAGTTGTGCTACAACATATTTCTCCGCTATGACTTAGTAATAATGCCTCATCAAATCCAGCAAGATTTGCTTCAAGTCTTGCTTTTACAGATTGACTATAATCAAATGTTTTGCAATGATTCAATTTGCTATATGGATTACGCCTTTCATCTTGACTAATTATTGAAGAAAGACATTCAAAAGATGGTTCTCCTGAGCTTATTTCTAGCCAAAAGCGATGCTGTAATTGGCTTATTATTGTTTTGGATAGGTCAATACCTCGACTAAGATTATTACCTCTACTCCAATTAAGTCGTAGGACACCATTTTTATTTTCTAAAGAGCTACGTGAGATGCCTTCTGCAATTAGTGGATGCAAGTATTCTTCTGAGGGTGGTGCATTCATTTTTAAAATAGATGCTCCCTTTTGCATTCGATTTAAGTGACTTGTAAGTAGTTTTGGAACTCCTTTGTATATGAGAATAGTTTCAAAAAGTCCATCTCCTAGAGTTAATCCCCGATCACATATAGGTATTGATAGTTTTTCTGTGGATCCCCATGTGCCATCAATCCAGCCAATTGAGTTGTTACTAATTTTAGTCATGTCAATGCCTCTAGAACTGGCATCAGTTTCCAATTTAGCTCTTCAGCTTCGCTTTTGGAGTTTGAATCAGCTACAATTCCGCATCCCGCATTGGCACGAAGAGTTTTGCCTTTCAGCAATACAGATCTAATCAGAATATTGCTATCGAATGTGCCGTTCCAGTTGATATTAATCATTGATCCACAGTATGGCCCTCGTGCAATGGCTTCTAATTCATATAGACGTTGACAGGCTCTTAATTTAGGTGCGCCACTTATTGATCCACCTGGCCATGAGGCTTCTAGAAGATCAACCCATGTTTTAGATGGATGTAAGCGTCCTTTGATAATAGAAGTTAGATGGTGTACTTTTGGATAGCTCTCCAATCCAACTAATTGAGGGACGGTTATAGAACCTGGTTTACATACTCGTCCTAAATCATTACGTAGTAAGTCGACAATCATTACATTTTCTGCTCTATCTTTTGCACTACATACAAGATCAATTGCCATATCTGCATCTTGCTTTGGATCTGCAAGACGAGGTCTTGTGCCTTTGATTGGTCTTGTTTCGACTTCACCTGTTGCTAGTACTTTTAAAAAACGTTCAGGTGAGGTTGATATTATTGCTTCATTACTAGCCTTGCCTGCGCCGACGATCATTCCTGCAAAAGGTGCTGGGGAAGAGCCTCGAAGACGCTTGAATAGATCAATAGCTAGTACGTTATTAGGTAGAGTTGTTCTACAACACGTAGTCAAATTTGCTTGAAAAATATCTCCGCTTGCAATTAAGTTTTTTATATATTCAACATTTGCTGAATAATTTATTTCTTTAGGAAGCCATTCCCAGGAATCTATAGGGATTCCATTCAAATCCTCTCGCTTACTTGCTTGTGAAATGTTTTTCATTGGTATTTTTTCGAGCCAGGATGCAAATTTTTGAAAACGATTTTTATTACATCCTTCTATCCATAGTTGCTGTTTTTCCAGGTCAAACTTAAGGATTGGATCATGTGACGCGATCCAAAGAGTTGCCATATCATCAGCTCGCCATGAATTAAATGGTTCTGTCCATGCAGCAGCTTCATAGCTGAGCCAACCAGTCCAGTGTCCAGGTGTTAAACCTCTTAGAGCTTGAAATGGGTTAGTGGCTGCTTCACTTCCGGGAAGTCCACGACAGCAGATTTGTTCGATTGGATCTATTGCCATTGTTACCCACCTTCCAATCTTGCTTCCATCGCCATCAAGCCAAACAAAACCTTTTTCTCCCCAGTGCTCAATCAATTCTTGGGCTACTATTAAGGGCTCCTGCCATCGACACAGTTGGCGATTAGGCGTTTTCACGAACCTCCTCTATTACATAGATCTAAGCGTCCTGCTTGTGATAAGGCTGCATTACGAATACGACAACTATCACATAGTCCACAGGCGACTTTTTCTCCGTTGTAGCAACTCCATGTTTTTTCTATAGGGATATTTAATCTCAAAGCTTCTTCAACAATTTGTAATTTTTCCCAATTAATTAGAGGAGCCCATAGCTTGATACCATTTCCCTCTCGGCCAGCTTTGCTTGCAAGATTTGCGAGTGTTTGATACGCAGTTAGATAATCAGGCCTACAGTCTGGGTACCCTGAGTAGTCCATAGCATTAATTCCCAATGCGACTTGGCTAGCTCCACGAGCTTCAGCTAAGCTAAGTCCAATTGCAATAAAAACGGTATTTCTGCCAGGGACATAAGTATTTGGGATTACTCCTTTAATAACACCTGTTTTAGGTATTGATTGTTGGAGATCGGTGAGAGATGAGCCTCCCCAACTCGCTAAGTTTATGTTGAGTATTTGATGCTCAGGAAGATTTAAGTGGTCTGCGATATCGCGGGCTGCTTGTAATTCACGTTGATGGCGTTGACCATAGTCGAAGGATAGGCCGATTACTTTTTGCCCTGCTTCTTGTGCCATTGCAACTACTGTTGCAGAGTCTAAGCCTCCTGAAAGAAGAGCAATTGTTGTGTCTGAATTCATAGTAACTCTTTTTATTTATAGGATTCCAAGCCACTTATGAGTTTGCATACTTAACCTCCATTGCGAATTACGTTTGACGTATTCAAAGGCTAATTTTTGGCCTTCTGTATTTTGCCAACCGGGTTGCAAAAATAATAGAGGCTTTTTAAAACTTCTAGTTTTTTTTGCGACTTTTTCGGCAAAAATTAAATCTTCTTTTTCATGAACGACTACTTTTAACTCTTTGCATGCTTTTAGAAGATCTAAACGTGGTGGAGCATGTCGTTTTGGAGAGAGACTGATCCAGTCAGGATTTCCCGTAATAGGATCAACTCCACTAGTTTCTAGATGTATTGAAATAGGTGTCCTGTTTTGCTGTTTTGTGACTTTTCTGATTTCATCACAAAGAGGAGATAGGTTGTGATGTAATGGCTCTCCTCCAGTTATGACTACGAAGGCTGCCCCATTGGACCTAGCTTTAGCTACTTCTTTCGAGAGATTGACGATACTTTCTTGTGGGGACTCATTCTCAGACCAGGAATTTTTGGTATCACACCATGAACAGCGAACATTACAACTAGCTAGTCTAATAAAGAAGGCACTGCGGCCAGCATGTGCTCCTTCTCCTTGAAGAGAGTGGAATCGCTCCACTACAGGTAGTGTGGAAACCATTAAGGCTGATTGGGTAATTCTTGTTCTATAGGAGCTTTTGTTTGTCTTAGTGCTTCATTTGGCGTTGTGGGTAAACGTGATTGAGCGGCTTCGATTAATCCTCGAAAAAGAGGGTGAGGTTTACCAGGTCGTGATAGGAATTCAGGATGGTATTGGCATGCTGTAAAGAAAGGATGCTGCTTGAGCTCTATAAGCTCTACTAGTCGTCCATCTGGTGACGTTCCACTAATTGAATAACCTGATTCAATAAAGAGGTTACGATATGAGTTGTTAAATTCATATCTATGCCTGTGGCGCTCATAAACGACTTGCTCATCATATAGCCGTTGTCCCATTGTTCCTGCTTTGAGCCGGCAAGGGTAAACACCTAACCTCATGGTCCCGCCTAGATCAACTACATCTTGTTGTTCAGGAAGCAGGTGAATAACTGGATTTTTTGTGTCTGGATTTAGTTCGGAGCTTGTGGCGTCAATTAATCCAGCTTGATTACGTGCCCATTCGATTACTGCACATTGCATGCCTAGGCATAGCCCTAGAAAGGGAATACGTTGTTCTCTAGCCCATCGAATTGCCGCGATTTTGCCGTCAACACCACGATTACCAAATCCGCCGGGAACTACAACAGCATCCATTGTTTTTAGAAGTTCTTCAGGCCCTTCTGTTTCGATTTGCTCTGCGCAAACCCAGTTCAGATCTAATGATGCATCTTGGGCTATACAAGCATGACGAAGGGCTTCTACTACTGAAAGGTAGGCATCATTTAGTTGAACATATTTGCCAACCAAAGCCACTTTGACTGATGGTCCTGGATGATGAAGTTTGTGAACTAGTTCTGCCCAGTTGTTTAAGTCACATTCATGATCTTCAAGATCTATTACTTTTAGTATTTCTTTGCATAAACCTTCTGCTTTTAGGGCAAGTGGAACTGAATAAATAGATTTTGCATCTAATGAAGGGATCACAGCTCTTTCATGAACTCCACAGAATCCACTGATTTTTCTTTTTAATTCATTGTTGATTGCTTTATCACTACGACAAACTAATAAATCAGGTTGGATACCAATTGAGCGAAGTTCTTTGACAGAGTGTTGGGTAGGCTTGGTCTTTAATTCACCTGATGTCCTAATGAATGGCAAAAGCGTGACATGAATATATGCAATATCACTGCGCCCTACATCTCCTCTAAATTCACGAATAGCTTCAAGAAAGGGTAGTGATTCAATATCGCCAACCGTTCCTCCGATTTCGGTGATAACCACATCCGCAGCACTATTTGAAGCTACTCGGTGGATTCGTTCACGAATTTCACCAGTGATGTGTGGAATGACTTGAACTGTTCCTCCTTGGTAGTCCCCTCTTCTTTCTTTATTAATTACAGATTGATAAATTGACCCTGTAGTGACACTATTTAATCTTGTCATTGCTGTGTCAGTGAAACGCTCGTAGTGCCCGAGATCTAAATCTGTTTCTGCTCCATCTTCGGTAACAAAAACTTCACCATGCTGAAAGGGACTCATCGTCCCTGGATCTACGTTGAGATATGGATCTAGCTTCAAGATTGATACGCTATAGCCCCGTGACTTCAAAAGTCGCCCGAGGCTTGCCGCAACTATTCCTTTGCCGATGCTGGAAACAACTCCACCTGTGACGAAGACAAACTTTGTCATTTATTTCTTGGTGATTCTTTAAATTACCTTGTTCATGTCTAAGGCCAACTAAATTATCAGCTTTCTTTGTGACTAGTAAATTAAAGCGTTGATACTTAGCTTTTTATCTTAGTTGGATCAAAATATTTTGACTTTATTCGGGCTCTATCCAGGTGCTTGATACATGGAGTTCTTTGAGCTGGTGGTTTGAGGCACTACCAGGAGCTTCTGTCATTAAGCAACGAGCTTGTTGGTTTTTTGGAAAGGCAATTGTATCTCTGATCGAATTTTCTCCTGAAAGCAACATGACAATTCTGTCTAAGCCAAAAGCCAGTCCACCATGAGGGGGCGCACCCATCTCTAAAGCATCAAGAAGAAAACCAAATTGTTCTTGGGTTTCTTTAGAGGATAGTCCAACGGCTTTTAGTACTTCTTTTTGTAAGTCGGGGTTGTGGATGCGTAATGACCCGCCACCAATTTCTAGACCATTTAAAACAAGGTCATAGGCCTGAGCATGTGCTTGAGGTAATTTCCCTTTCCATTGATGTTGCTCACCTATGTCTCCTGGGTGTGGTGCACAAAAGGGATGGTGTAGAGCTTCAAGTCTTTTTTCTTCTGCGTTAAATTCAAACATTGGGAAATCAATTACCCAAAGAAAATTCCAATTTTCATTCTCTTCAGTATTTGGAACTAGATTTAATTGTTTGGCTAGGAACTGTCTGACTCGATCTAGTGCTCTATTTACTATGTCAGTCTGCCCTGCCCCAAAAAGAATAAGATCACCCGGCTCGGCTCTAGTTTGTTTCAGAAGTTTAGTTTTTTGGTCATTATTGAGGTTGTCTTTGATTGCTCCAATCGTGTCAATTTCATCTTCGCTTCGCACCCTAATAAATGCAAGTCCTCCTGCTCCTGCTTTTTGAGCTTCGTTGAAAACATCTCCTCCTGGCTTAATGCGGACGTTGCTAATAGTATTGTTTCCATTCTTCACCGTGAGGCATTTCACTGACCCACCAGAAGCTATAGCTCCTGAGAAAACTTTAAACCCGACATCTTTAACGATTTCACTGACATCAGTCAGCTCCATTGCATAGCGGGTATCGGGTCTGTCGGTTCCAAAACGGTACATTGCTTCATCCCAGGTCAACCTTGGAAATGGCAATTTGAGATCTATTTTTTTGACCCTTTTCCAAATTGCTGCGATCAGCTTTTCATTGAGTTCAAGAATTTCTTCTTGAGTCATAAAGCTCATTTCTATATCTAATTGCGTGAATTCAGGTTGCCTGTCTGAACGGAGATCTTCATCACGAAAGCACCTTGCTATTTGGTAATACCGCTCTAGCCCTCCCACCATTAATAATTGTTTGAATAGTTGTGGGGATTGTGGGAGGGCAAACCATTCTCCTCCACATACTCTGGATGGAACAAGATAGTCACGTGCTCCCTCAGGTGTAGATCGGGTCAAAATAGGAGTTTCTACTTCAATAAAACCTTCGCTTTCTAGAAAATGTCGAGCAGCTTGAATTGTGGTATGTCGTAAACGCAAATTTTTATTCATACGTTCGCGACGTAGGTCTAAGTAACGATGTTTGAGTCGAAGATCTTCTCGTACAGGCTCTTCATCATGTATTGAAACTGTGAATGGTAAGTTCCCTTTTACAGGGTTGAGAATTTTTAGTCCATTAGCCAGTACTTCTATTTCACCTGTATTGAGTTTTTCATTGATTGCTTCAGGAGGACGAGACCTGACTGTTCCTGTGACTTGCAGAACGGTTTCGTTTCTAAGGGTTTCAGCTGTAGAAAATAAATCTTTTCCTTGATCAGGATCCACTGTGATTTGAATTGTGCCGCTCCAATCTCTGAGGTCTATAAAAATTACCCCTCCATGATCGCGACAGCGATCAACCCAGCCGCAAATTTGAATTAGAGAGTCGATGTGCTTGGTGCGCAGTTCACCACAGCCATTGCTGCGCATGGGAGAAGAATTCTTTTGACGAATGGAGTTTCCCACAGAAGGGTCTGGCTTGTTGCTTTCCAAGTTAATTATTAGTTCTCGTGAGTTCTTTGATAAATGCTTTTTTAACAACAGTTGCTGGATATTGCTTATTACGGATTTCTACGAGCAGTTTGTTTCCAATCTTGGAACATTCAACGGGCACATAAGCCAGCGCAATTGCTTCATTTAAAGATGGTGACCATGTGCCACTTGTGATTTTCCCTATGGGCTTATTTTCATGAACAACTGGATATCCCGCACGGGCAATTGCTCGACCTTCTAGCTTTAAACCAATCAATCGCCGATTAATTCCTTCTTTTGCTTGCTTTTCAAGAACATCTCTACCAATAAAGTTTGAGGGCATTTCCAGGTGAACAAGCCAACCCAATCCAGCTTCAAATGGTGTGGTTTCTACGTTCATATCATTCCCATAAAGATGCATACCTGCTTCCAGACGAAGAGTATTTCTAGCACCTAATCCACAAGGCATGACGCCTTGATTGATTAGCTTTTTCCAGAGTAATTGTCCTGCCTCAGCAGTTAAAAGAAGTTCGAAGCCATCCTCACCTGTATAACCTGTTCTGGCTATAAAAACAGAACCTGCAGCTTGTTGAAGCTCTTTGCTGTTGAGCTGGATTTGACGATGACCAAAACTTGGTAGATTTTTTAGAGATACATCAAAATGACTCTCAAGAATTTCTTGAGTTTTTGGTCCTTGAACAGCTAATAGCACTCCATTTTTTTTTGCATCTGTAATTTGAATACCTTTCTGGTGGAGATGTTTTTGCAACCAATTGATATCATTTGAATAACAGGCTGCATTGATTACAACTAGAACTTTTCCTTCTTTCTCATTATTTGTTCCTAAGTCATAAATAATTAGATCATCAATAATTCCTCCTTTTTCATTAAGAAGTAAGGTATAACAAGCTTCTTGAGGCCCAATTCTATTTAAATCAGTGGGCACAAGTGCTTGCAGAGCATTTTTAGGATTTTTGCCTTTTATTTGTAGTACTCCCATGTGAGAAATATCAAATACACCTGCAGACTGTCTGACTGCGAGATGCTCATTGACCAGTCCAGAAAATTGAATTGGCATTTCCCAACCTGCAAATGGGCTCATTTTGCAGTTTTTTTGAATGCAGAGCTGATATAGAGGGGTTCGTTTGAGTGTCATCTTGATAATGCTGACTTGTCAGTTTGAGAATTAAAAATGGAAGGAAAGAAGGAATTTTTTGATTTGCATGGCTTAATTTAAAAACTCTCATTAATGTGGGTTACTTCGGGGATTTTTGGTGTCCACGAAAGAATCTTGCAAAAATTGTCAGCTGTGTCTTTCCTGTCAGGGTTCTGCCGGGTACTGGTGTCGATTGCGAAAGATCAAGGTTCATTCTGATATAGCACTTTTCGTTGTTTGTCATCATTGGACAAAAAGAGAACCTACTTTGCCAAAGGTAGAACCAAAAAATACTGAAGTTTTTATGGAGAGGCAGCTAGAGATCAGTCGAGCACTTACTCCTATTGAGAATTAAAACCTAAAAAATTCGTTTGAGGCTTAGGACGATTCGTGGAGAAGCATTATTAAGCTTCTTGTAACTTTTGCAGCGTGAACGCTACTAACACCAGTCGGGTCAAGTTGTGGTGATAATTCAACGATGTCAGTACCTATGAGCTGATGTTTTTTGAGCACATCAATTATTGATGCAAAGTCTTCCCAAAAAAAACCTCCTGGCTCAGGGGTTCCAGTTCCAGGCATTACGCTTGGATCAAACCAGTCGAGATCAACTGTTAAGTAAATGGGTTTTCCTAAATGGGGCATTAATGCTGTTTCCAGAAAAGTTGCCGCTTGACCTTTTGGATGAGGTACAAACCTTTTATTTTTTTGGAGTTCTCTAAACTCTTCTCGAGTGCCACTTCGAATTCCTATTTGAAAAAGTTTTTTAGTGGGGAGAACTTCTAAGCAGCGTCGCATTGCACAAGCATGGCTATGCCTGCTTCCTAACCACTCGTCACGTAGGTCAGCATGAGCATCAAGTTGTATGAGTATTAAATCAGGTTGCTCATCAACAATGGCTTGAACTGCACCTGTACTAATTGAATGTTCTCCTCCAAGAATTAGTGGTTTCAAACCATGCTTTAGTAATAGGTTTGTGGCTTGATTGACTTTCTCTATAACAGGCTCTGGAGCTCCTAATGGAATTTCTAAAGAGCCAAAATCAGTAAAAGCAAGTTCTTCAAGATCAAGATTTAATTGCGGACAATATGTTTCAAGACTGCTGCTTACTTCTCTAATTGCTGATGGACCAAAGCGAGTCCCTGGCCTGAAGGATGTAGTCCCATCATATGGGACTCCAAAAATTCCAACTTTGCAATTTTCGATTGAGCGCTTGGCCCCCAAAAAAATGCTGCCTTCACCATTGAAAGATCCAAAGTTGTACTGATGCTTTCTATTCATTTGCTTAACTCTCGTTCAATGAAGGCGGGGATGGCTTCAAAGGCACCTTTTTGCCAGCGAGGGCTCCAAATTTCACATGTGCTGGAGATGTTTTTAGCTCTACTTGAAATCGGGTTTTTGTAACGAGCACTTTCTTTGGATGCGAATGTCCAGCTCCACCAACCGCTTGGATACATAGGAACCCAGCCATAGAGTGGATCTGCGAATTCAAACACTTCGCGAATGATTTTTATTATTTCTATATGTATATCTTTAAAGGCTTCTGGGGACTCGCTTTGAGTAGCAAATACGCCACCAGGTCGAAGGATGCGTTTGCAATTACTGAAAAATTTTTTGTTGAATAAACCCTTTGCAGGCCCATTCGGATCTGATCCATCAACAATGACAACATCATAAGAGTCTGTAATTGCATTAGCGACCCACTTCATTCCGTCTTCAATATTGAGGTGTAAGCGAGGATCATTCCATACTTGGCCACTAAGACTTGCTAGATACTCTTGACTTAATTCCACTACTCGAGCATCAATTTCCACCATATCTATATGCTCAATTTCTTTATGTCTTAAACATTCTCTTGCGGTGCCACCATCGCCACCTCCAATGATTAAAATTTTAAAAATATTTTTAGCGCTACAGAGTGCTGGTTGTACTAAACATTCGTGGTAGGACTTTTCTTGATATTCAGCTGTCATCCAGCAATTGTCTAATAAAAGCCCTTTTCCATATCTCTGGCTTTCTATTAATGTGATTTGCTGGAAAGGACTTTTTTCATCTATTAAGATTTTTCCTTGAAGTCCATAGCGTACCCCTTTATGATATTCATCAATCCAGGTGTTTAAGGCTTCTTTTGGTTCAGTCATATAAGAATAAATCTTTTTTATGAGGCAGGAGAGTTCAGGAGAAGCGTCTTTCTCTTGACCTTTCTGATTCATTCTATTGATGTTTTTTGCAGATCTATTCTTTATTTAAAATTTGAGGGTATAGATTCATACAAAGAATTTATTAAACTAATAAATTCTTTCTTTATTTTTGTGTATCAATATTTTTTTTAGCTGATTGCCACAGCTTTTGCATTTTGTCTAGTGAATGTTTTGAGAGATCTCCTTCTAGCTTTGATTCCACATATGAAAAGCGATCTAAAAAACGTTTATTTGTTCCGGCTAGTCCTTCTTCAGGACTGAGCTCACACCATCGAGCAATATTGATAAGTGTAAATAGGACATCCCCTAACTCTTCTTGTGCATTTCTTAAGTCTTTTTTATCTAAGGCTTCTTTTAGCTCTTTTAATTCTTCATCTACTTTTTCCCAAACACTTTCAAGGCTATACCATTCAAATCCAGCATTAGAGACTTTTTTTGAAATTTCCATAGCCCCAGCAATTGCTGTTCTGGATCTTATTTTGCTTTTTAAATGATCACTAATAGGACTTTTTGTGTTAGTGAGCGGCTTTTCTTTAGTTTTTATGGCTTCCCAGATTTTTTTTACTTCTTCAAGATTTTTCACTTGTACATTTCTAAATACGTGTGGATGACGTTGGATTAATTTTTGACTAATGCTTTGAGCAATATCCTCTAAGCAGAATTTATTGTTCTCTTGCGCAATTTGTGCATGCAGAACTACTTGTAGTAAAAGGTCTCCTAATTCTTCTTTGAGATCAGTTTCATTTCCATTTCTGATTGCATCAGCGACTTCATGTGCTTCTTCTAATACGTATGGTATGAGAGAAACATGTGTTTGCTTTTGATCCCATGGACAACCTTTTATTGGTGAGCGAAGCTTTGCAACAATTTTTTTTAGTTTTGAAAAAGTTTTAACTGTGCGGATTTGTCTAGGGGCTCGCATAATGGAAATAAATTAGTCTTTTAGTGATGCAAATATTTGCATTTGAGATATTATTTAGGGAATGGATCACCATCTTTAATTAGGTGTAACCATGAACTAGCTTCTACCCCTAGGAACATAAAAAGATAATCTTTTTGATTGGTTTTCATTAATTGTGCTTGTAATAAACTTGTTGTGGAAGTATCAGCTAAATCTAGGAAAGTTAAAAGGTAAATTATTAAAATACCAATAAATATTAGATAGGCAACTCTAATGGCCGTCCCGATAAAAGGACAATGAGAAAATATTGAACGATGTGGAATCACTTTTCGGTAAGGCCACCATATACTTTTGAGGATGCCCCATCTTTTTAGTGAAATGGAATGAGTATCAAGATCTGGAGAAAGCCAAAGTCCTCCTATTAAAAAAGCTATTCCACTAATGACACCACTTCTCATATCTACAAGAAGTCCAATAATAAAAGCAAAAGGGGCTGCCCATTGCTTTGTTGTTTTGTCATGTTCCTGACCTGAAGCCATTTTTTTTAAATGAGATGATGCTTACTGGAACTCGGTACGGCAGAATTGTAGAAATGGGCGATTAGCTCAGCGGTAGAGCGCCTGCCTTACAAGCAGGATGTCCCTGGTTCGAACCCTGGATCGCCCATCACATTCTTCTGACCTTGCCTTCTATGCAAAAGGGTTTGAGCCTTGGCATTACGCCCACAGCGGCGGCTGAGCTGGGTCGTCAAGCGGCTTTTGCTGGTTCTCCTGGTGCTATGCATATTGATTTGTTAGAAGACACCTGCTCGGAAGGGTGGTTGCATATTCGATTACAGCCTGGACAAAATAATGGAGTACCTGTTGCACGAGCAGATGGAATAACGCTATATGCACCAGTTGAGCAGTTGGGTTTACTGCAAGGCTTAAAGCTTAACTACTATGGAGATTTAAGTGGCGGAGGATTTTTAATTAGTCCTCCTCAGGGATCGGAATGTTGTGCGTGTGGCGCAGGCTTCCGTCCTTTAGAAGTTGAGAAAGAAAAGCTTATTGAGAATGCCTAATTAATCTGATTTTTAGAACTTCTAGGACTGATTTTTATAGTGGTTTGTTTCCCTTCAATGGATTGTTAGTTCTTATTTCTATTAGCTTAGTGCTCATCAATCTTCAGGGAACAGTAAAGAAGCCAGTTCTTCTGGATCAACGTCATAAACACGCGCCAGACTGGTTTCAATTGCACTCGTGACTTCGCCAGGTAGAAAACGCATGGCATTCAGTGCATCATCAGCAATATCATCTGTTAGAAGCTTTTCTTCGCTTTCTAACTTTTCATCATTAATAATTGCCATAACCCAGCTTTGATAGGCATAAACCAGATCAGAAAATTCGAGTTCGGGGTCGTTTAGATCCATGATTATTAAGGATGTCTGGTTATATAGGGATTTCCAGTCTGACTCTAGGTGGTGAATATGTCTGCTATGGATCAATCACAGCAAACGCGAATTCAGGCCAAAGTCTTTGATTTTGCTTTGGGTGAATTAGTTCGTGCGCATAGGGAGAGCTTTAAACCTCTTTGGACTGTAGATAGTTGGGTGAAGTTTCTTATATGGCTGACATTGAATTGTGAACTTTCCGGAGAAAGAGAAAGTCTTGAACTTTTTGCTAATGCTTTGGGTCCAAGATTGACTGGTCGTATGAGGAGAATTTTTTTTGAGAGAACTGATGAGAGTCTTGCATTGCAATTAATCGCTGACCCTGCTGATTCGGAGGTTTTGATCATGCCAAAAGGTGGTTCTTGGACAGTAACTTTTGACCAAGCTGAAAAGTTGTTAGATCGAGTTGGCTTACTTGAGAGAGTTGAGCGTGATCAGTGTTTGTGGCAAGAGTTGGATGCTGTGATTGCAATTCCTTGGCAATCAGAAAAAAATATGACTGAATTTAAGAAATAAATTTTGCAGCACTTTGCCAGCATAGTTTGAATATTGTTTGACTTTGCTTTGACTGAATTGTCCGCATCTACAGGCTTTTCTGAGGCGGCCAATGCCTTGCCTAAGACCTATGACTCTGCTGGAACAGAGCAGCGTTGGCAGAAAATTTGGGAAGAAACAGGTGCTTTTCATCCAGATCCAAATGCACCTGGAGAGCCCTTCTCAGTGGTTATTCCGCCACCAAATGTCACTGGAAGCTTGCATATGGGGCATGCCTTTAATACATCTTTGATTGATACGATTATTAGGTTTCAGCGCTTGCAAGGAAGGAATGTTCTTTGTTTGCCAGGTACGGATCATGCTTCTATTGCTGTACAAACTATTCTTGAAAAACAACTTGAACATGAAGGGATAAGCCTTAATCAATTAGGAAGACAAGGTTTTTTAAAGCGAGCTTGGTCTTGGAAGGCTGAAAGTGGTGGTCGGATAGTTGATCAGTTGCGTCGGCTTGGCTATTCGGTTGATTGGAAAAGGCAGCGCTTCACGCTTGATAAAGGTCTCAGTGATGCTGTTTCTCAGGCTTTTGTTCTTTTACATCAACAAGGTTTGATTTATAGAGGTGAATACCTGGTCAACTGGTGTCCAGCTTCTGGTTCTGCTGTAAGCGACTTAGAAGTCGAAATGAAAGAAGTTGATGGATACCTTTGGCACTTTCGCTATCCACTGTCAAGCGGCCCAGCTAGTGATGGAACTACTCATCTTGAAGTGGCTACTACTCGCCCTGAAACTATGTTGGGCGATGTTGCTGTTGCAGTAAATCCATCTGATGAAAGATATAGCCATCTTGTTGGCTCTTTGTTGAGATTGCCACTAGTTGGTCGCGAGATCCCTGTTGTTGGCGATGACCATGTAGAGAAAGATTTTGGTACTGGTTGTGTAAAAGTCACACCAGCTCATGATCCCAATGACTTTGCAATTGGAAAAAGACATGATTTACCTCTGATTACAGTCATGAATAAGAATGGCACTATGAATTCTCATGCAGGGAAGTTTGAAGGGTTAGATCGTTTTGATGCTCGTAAAGCTGTGGTGAAAGCTTTAGAAGATGATGGCTTTTTAGTGAAGGTAGAACCTTATAAACATAGTGTTCCTTACTCAGATAGAGGAAAGGTTCCAGTGGAGCCATTGCTTTCGACCCAATGGTTTGTTCGTATGGAGCCTATGGCAGCTAGATGTCGCGCGCATCTGGCCAAGGGAGAACCTCGCTTTATTCCAGAGCGTTGGGAGAAGGTTTATCGCGATTGGCTTATTGATATTCGAGATTGGTGTATAAGTAGACAATTGTGGTGGGGACATCGCATACCAGCTTGGTATGTAATTAGTGAAACGGATTCGCAGATAACTGATCAGACTCCATATGTTGTTGCTTGCTCAGAAGATGAAGCCCTTTTAAAAGCTCAGGATGAATTTGGTCCCCAAAGTGAAATTCGTCAGGATGAGGATGTTTTAGATACATGGTTTTCCAGTGGTCTTTGGCCTTTCTCTACTTTGGGTTGGCCTGATTCAAGTAGTGCCGACTTGCAGCGTTGGTATCCAACTTCCACTTTAGTCACAGGCTTTGACATTATTTTCTTTTGGGTTGCCAGAATGACAATGATGGCAGGTGCTTTTACAGGGCGAATGCCATTTGCTGATGTTTATATACATGGCCTAGTGAGAGATGAGGAAAATCGCAAAATGAGTAAAAGTGCAGGCAATGGCATTGATCCGATTGTATTGATTAATCGCTATGGAACAGATGCTTTGCGATTTGCTTTAGTGCGTGAAGTTGCAGGTGCGGGACAAGATATACGATTGGATTACGATCGTGATAAAGATACTTCTGTTACTGTTGAGGCATCGAGAAATTTTGCTAATAAATTGTGGAATGCTACTCGATTTGCATTGATGAACCTTGGTAGTCAATCTTATGAGAGTTGTAATGATATAGACCTTGAAGCTTTGCAATTAGCAGATCGTTGGATCTTATCTCGTCTAACAAGAGTGAATATCAATAGTGCAAGTCGCTATAAGAATTACTCTCTTGGTGAAGCTGCAAAAGGTCTATATGAATTTGTTTGGAATGATTTTTGTGATTGGTATTTGGAGTTAATTAAAAATCGTCTGAATCCTGGAGAGACACCAACAGAAACTGAGCTAGCTGATCAGATCATGGCTCGGAAGGTTTTGCTTAAAGTATTAAGTGAACTTTTGGTAGTGATGCATCCTTTAATGCCTCATTTAACTGAGGAGCTTTGGCATGCATTAACTGGTGCCCCAGAGACACAATTGCTTGCTTTACAGCTATGGCCCAAAACTGATAAGACTTATTTGGATGATCAATTAGAAGCGTCTTTTAGTGAGTTATTTGCCTCTATCCGCTTGGTTCGGAATTTACGGGCTGTTTCTGGGTTGAAGCCTTCTCAAACAGTCCCCGTTCGTTTTGTGACTGCAAAAAAATCTTTAGCAGACATTCTCAATAAAGCTAAAAATGAAATTCAAACTCTAACTCGTTCAAATGATCTGGAAGTGCTAACACAGGAAGAGGCAGAGTTAAGACCCGCTTCAAAAGTTCTGGCAGGTGTCAGTGGAGAATTGGAGGTTCTTTTACCAATTGAGGGTTTGGTAGATATAGATGCTTTGCATAGTCGATTGGAGAAGGATTTGTTTAAGGCAGAACAGGAAATAAAAGCTCTCTCTAATCGTTTAGCCAATTCAAATTTTGTTGAAAAAGCACCAACTGAAGTTGTGACTGAATCAAAAGCGAAGTTGGCAGAAGCTGAAGTGCAAGCTTCTTTAGCCCGTAGACGTTTGTCTGACTTAAAGTAAATGTTGGATCTATCTATGTTGGTAGAGAACATTCTGCCTTTTTTTCATACTGCTTTAGGTGTTGCATTATTTATTCCTTTATATGCAATTTGGGTTACTTTTTTGTTGCCAGGCGCATGGGTGTCAATGCTTGCAGGTGCTCTGTATGGGATTTGGTTGGGTAGTTTCCTAGTTTTTGTGGGTGCTTGTCTTGGAGCAGAAGTTGTTTTTTTACTAGGGCGTACTTTTTTAGGACCTTGGACTAAACGACGCCTTGCTAATTGGCCAAAATTTCAAGCCATTCAAAAGGCGGTGAGTGGGGAGGGATTGAAATTGATTCTCCTTACTCGGTTATCACCTGCTTTCCCATTTAGCTTGCTCAATCTTGTTTATGGCTTAAGTGAAGTGAGCTTTCGAGATTACACAATTGGTTTACTTGGTATTTTGCCTGGAACGATTTTGTTTTGTGGCCTTGGAGATCTTGCAGGTGATTTGGCTCAATTTAATGAGGTTTTGTCTGGTAAGCAGGATTTACCTTCTATTCTGATTCGCCTGGTTGGTCTTATGGCTACACTTGCTGTGGTTTGGTTGGTTGCTCGAACGGCACGACGTGCTCTTCAGGACTCTGATCTCTCGCTTTGACTTGGACTTTTAAGATTCCAATCTCTAAGACTGGCTATTACAACGAACCAGATAAGCCTGATTCGAGAAAGTATTCCTTGACGATCTTTGAGTTCAGCATATTTAGCTCTTCCACATGGAGTTTTGATCCACATATTAATTGAAGGCTTTTTCATTGCTCAGATGGCTATAGTTTTAGAGGTGTCTGCCCTCATAATAAGATTTTTTTGAGTTCTTTTTCATTGAGGATTGTTATTCCGATTTGTTCTGCTTTTTTTAATTTGCTTCCTGCTTTATCACCAGCAACAAGATATGTTGTATTAGTGCTAACTGTAGAGTTAACTTTTCCACCATTTTCTTCAATAAGCGATTTGGCTTCATTTCTGCTTAGTGATGGCAATGTTCCTGTTAAAACAAATGTTTTTCCTGAGACAGAGCCATATTTTGTAATTAATTGCTCTGATTTGTCTTTCAGCTCTTCTGGAGATTCAGCAAGTAAGAATCCGACAAGCTTTAATTCGGTCATTAATTTTTGATTGCTTGGATTGGAGAACCACTCGCTTAATGATTCAATTATTTCATCCCCTATTCCATAAATTTCTTTAATTAATTCTGGGGTATTACATGCTGCGTCAGCTAATTTCGAAATACTTGGGAAGGCTTGCGCTAATACTTTTGCATTCGCTTCGCCTACATGATAGATCCCTAGACCATAAAGTTGTTTATACCAAGATTTCTTTTTAGATGCAGCCAATGCCTTCACTAATTTTTCAGCTGATGTTCGCCCCATTCTGTCTAGCTTCGCTAATTGAATAGCATCAATCTCATAAAGACTTGCTAGTGATTTAACAAGTTTTCGCTCTACTAATTGCTCGATTAGTTTTTGACCAAGCCCTTCGACATTCAATGCACCTTTGCCGACCCAGTGTCGTAGTGCACCTTTCAAAATAGCTGGACAACTATTGTTGATGCAACGAGTTACCGCTTCGCTTTGGGCTCTAATGAGCTTGGAATTACATTCAGGACAGTAATGGGGCAGTTGCAAGGGTTTTGCAGTGGGAGCTCTCAGTTCTTTCAAAACACGGACTACCTCAGGAATGATTTCACCAGCTTTCCGAACAACAATTGTGTCCCCATTGTGTAAATCAAGTGTATTTAGGCGATTTGCGTTATGCAGAGTTGCACGACTAACTGATGTGCCGGCTAATGAAACTGGTTCGAATTCAGCAACTGGGGTTACCGCTCCAGTTCGACCTATCTGATAAGTTAGTTTTCTTAGCTTGCTAGGTACTTCTGCGGCGGGATATTTGAGTGCAATTGCCCATCTAGGTGCTTTGTTTGTGGACCCAATTTCTTCTTGAAGTGAGAACTCGTTTAATTTAATTACTACTCCATCTGTTGCATAAGGAAGCCTTTGACGTCCAGTGTCCCAGTGAGTAAAGAAAGCTTCAACCTCATTTAAATTCTTGAGAATCTTTGTGTTTGGATTGACTTTGAAACCTGCTGTCTTGAGCCATTGGAGAGCGTGCCATTGATCACTAGGGGAGCATAGATCTTTGTTTTGAGGCGTCCAATTTTCTGGTAAATGAATCGAGTAAGCAAAAAAATCTAGTTGTCTTGATGCCACTACTTGCGGGTCTAATTGACGCAATGTTCCTGCGCAGGCATTACGTGGATTGGCAAACTCACTTTCTTTGCGTAATTTACGCTCTTTGTTGAGTTCAGCAAATTTTCTATTTGGAATAAATGCTTCTCCTCTAACTTCTAGCCAAGGAGGTGGATTTTGAAGATTTAAGCAAAGAGGTACAGAATGAATAGTTTTAATGTTTGCTGTAATTTCTTCACCTTCAACACCATCTCCTCTTGTGGCTGCTTTTATAAGAACTCCATTTTCATAACTTAGAGCTAAAGCGTTGCCATCTATCTTTAGTTCGCCAACCATATTCCAATACGAATTTTTTAAGTCGAACTCTCTCTTTCGTTCAAGCAACTTGTTCACTCTTGAATGCCATGCTTCTAATTCTTTGAAGTTGAAACCATTATCAAGACTAAGTAAAGGTACTCGGTGTTTGACACTTATAAACCTTTTTGCTGGAGCACCTCCCAAGCGTTGTGATGGACTATCTAGGCTGATTAATTCAGGATGTTTTTCTTCGAGGTCAAGTAACTCTTTATATAGATAGTCATAAACAGAGTCCTCTATGTAAGGTCTATCTTCTACGTAGTAGGCATGATTTGCTTTGTGTAGCAAAGTTCGTAGTTCAGCAACACGTTGCGATGCTTGAGTTATTGATAAAGACACAGAAGAAGTTTGCTCGACATTGATCAATGGGCTTTACACCTTGACGATCCGATCTATTCGCCAGTTGTCTTCGATTTTCTTGAAAGTAAAGTCTAATGGTAATTCACTTTGCTTGTCTTCTGATTTGAGCTTTAAGGTCAGGATAATTTCCTTGTCTTCGATACGAGGACGGCCTGATTTCAAATTTCTATATCTGTTTAGTTGTAACCCAGCTAGGAACTTTAAGAAATCTTGCCTGGTTACGTGTTGACGATAATTTTTTGAAGTAAGTAGATAAGCCGCATCAATTCTTCCCTCTGCTATTTGATTAAAGAATTTTTTGACTAATGGATTAATGCCTCTTGCTCCTATTACAAGCTTTATGGCATTTACTGTCCAAAAGACGAGCAGCCCTGCAGCCCCTATAAGTAAAGCTTTTGTTCCGATTTCTTTGACTAGAGCACTATCCATTTGTTGAATTCAATTAATTACAGATTCTGCCTTATTAAACGAAGAAACGAGGGACTTCCAGAGTGAGTAATTCTTCGCCAGAATGGCAACACCTGACCTAGGGCAAGGCCCAACCTGTTTGATGCCACTGGTTAGTTTATTGCCGCTTTTTCATGATTTCAATCGAGAATATTTTAATAAGACCTTAACAATTGGCTCTCAGCCAATTGTTTCTGTGCGATGGAGTGATGGTCGGCTGAGAAAAACAGCTGGACTTTATCGTCGGAAGCGAAGGTTTGGATTAAAGGACAGTGCTGAGATTGTGTTGTCTAAACCTATTTTGGAACATTTGCCACTTATTGCCATTGAAAGCACTCTCTGTCATGAAATGATTCATGCATGGATTGATTTGGTTTTGAGAGTTTCAGAAGCACATGGCCCCAATTTTCATGCCCAAATGGCTGCTATTAATTCTGCTCAGAAAAGATTTGTAGTTAGTGTTCGGCATAAATTTCCTACCCCTATTGAAACCCCCAAGTGGTGGGCTGTTTGTCCATCTTGTGGTCTCCGATTTCCTTATAAACGTTTTATTCATGATGCTGCCTGTAGACAGTGTTGTAATACTTACCATGGTGGGCGTTGGCATCCCAGTTGCCTTTTGAATTATGAACCTGCTTCAAAGGAGGATTGAAGTGGATTTGTTTTTGTTTGTGCTAGAGGTAAGTGGACTCTTAATTGCCTGCATTGGTTGGCATAGAGAGCATTCGTTGCAAAATAGGCACCGTTAAGCTTCGTATGGAGTCAAGTCGAACGAGACAGCAAAAACGTCAAGGTTTTAAACCTTTTGATCGTCGTGTGGATAAGTGGATAGAAACGGGGCGTCAATTTGTAGACGGTGTTTCTGGGACGCGGCCTGGTATGAGAAGAATTAATCAAACAGGTTTGACTGGCTCTAGTCTTGAGAAAGCTGGACGATGGATGAGTGACAAACTTGACTGGTTACTTGAAGATGAGGATAGTTGGATGGAGCCTTGGCAATCTAGTGCACAGATACCAATGTCTAATTCAGGTGGTAAAAGACCTTTAGAGGCGATTTCTCGCAGAACTCAAAAGCAAATAAAATCTTCTAATAACGATCTTTCGTTTGATTCTGATAAGGATGATGAATGGCCTGATGAATCGTCTTTTCGTGTAGATCGATGGAAGCGCAGTCAAAATAAAGAGAAAACTGACTTTTCGAGAGATTCTCAAACTAGAGATGAAGTAAATCGTAGCTCCCAACGTCCTTTACCTCGTTCTAGCAGAAGGCGTTAAATATTAATGACTTGTATATGCTAGTTTTCATTTTTAAGATTATAACTTGGTCACTTTTTTATTATCATAGACATGATAAATTTAAACTTTTAGGATTTAATATATAGAATTCATAACTCTCCTTATAATAGAAGAGTGCTTTGTAAATTGATGGATTTAAGTTGTTCATAATATTAGGAAGCTATGAATTCATAGTCTTCTATAACCAGTCCTTCTATTAACTCGAGCGCAACATGTTCTGAAGAAGCTTCACTTGCTTTCCAATGCCTAATAAGAAGTTGGAGCTCCTTAATTCTTTGCTCTGCGTTTTGAATTTTTTGGGAAATAGTCATCAGGATAATGGTTAATTATTTGAAGTTTTTAAGTAGCTCTTTTTTGAGAGGTAGGGAGACTATTGCTTGTGATATTTAAAGTATGAGGTGAAATAGATCGTGCAAGTTAAGTGGCCATAAATTATTGATATGAGCTTTTTTCTTAGGTTTTTTAAAGTCGATTAATGGTTTTCTTAGACAAAGGTCATTAATGAAATTAATATCTTCATTATTTAGGCAGGCTATGAAGCGAGTCATCTTAAGAGAGCTTTGACTTTATGATCCGGTAACCATGGATCTTGGCAAGTTGTCAAGCAGATTTTTATGATATTTAGAAATTTATTGCTGAAGATTGGGTATGTTTTTGCGGGGTATAGGGCCAAGCCATTTCTCAAGTTGAGGGCTGAATACTTCTCGGATGACTGTTAGCTCTCTTTCTTCTCGAAAGAATCGATAGTGCCTACTCCAGAAAGGACCTTTTTGTCCAAACTCTGTTTCCAGCCACTTAGCTGTGACTAAGGCGAGTCCATCTACTTCACGGAAGAGTTCTGATCGACCTTGAGTAAGACTTTTCCATATTGGCTGTTCCTTCTTTTTTAGGTGGAACTCAGCTTCTTTTTGATTCCACCAGCTTTCAGCCCATGCCAGGGTATGAGAGTTGCATGTAAGCCATACTTGTCTTCTTAGTAATGGAGGAATGAGTTCAGTGATCTCAATTGGTGCTCCTTCCATAGGAGAAGGTTCATGCTCCATTGCAATCAATTTCACTTCCACTTCATGTCCTGTGAGTAGACGAAGGTGACGAGTTGGGCTGCCATCACCTAGAAGCATGAGTTGCCATGGCCCTGGAAGTCTCTGTGAGGCGTTCCCAGAAAGCACTCCCTCTGCAGGAGCTTCCCAAATAGCCTTGGGTGAACTTAGTAGTTTTTTATTCAGGATTCATCTCCATTAATAGACTTGTGTAATTGGCTTATTTGACGAAGGCATTTATTTAAATGTTGTTTTCATAATTATGAACTTTTAACCAAACCAATAGAGAAGTTAAATCAGCTTTGCTCACTCCAGGTAATTCGGCAGCATGACCAAGGCTTCTAGGACGTGATGCACTAAGCTTTTCCCTGGCTTCTTGGGATATGGTTGTGATGTTGTGATAATTAAGATCCTGAGGGATCAGTCTCTTTGCTTGCTTTTTAAATTGTTGGATTTGGGCTTTCTGTCTTTTTAAATATCCACTGTATTTGATATCAATTTCCGCTCCTTCTTGAACCGCTGAGGGAAGATTGTGATCGGATAATCCATGTCTTGCAAGATCAGATATATGAACTCCTGGACGTCTAAGTATGTCGGCTAAGGTTATTGACCCTTTTATTGGTGCATTAGTGGCTTTTTCAATTTCACATGCTATTGGATCGCTAGCTTTTAACCGTTGCTTTTCAAGGCGTTGTTTTTCTGCTTCTAGTGCTTTTTGTTTTGCTTCATATAACAGCCATCTTCGTTTGTCGATAAGCCCAAGTTGATATCCAAGTGGAGTTAGACGACGATCTGCATTGTCACCTCTTAGTACAAGACGATATTCACTCCTACTAGTTAGTACTCGGTAAGGTTCTCGTAGGTCTTTGCTAATTAAATCATCAATCATTGTACCGATATAGCTATCTTCACGTGGAAAATGGATGGCATCTTTGCCTTGGACAAATTGGGTTGCATTGATACCTGCTACGAGCCCTTGAGCAGCTGCTTCTTCGTAGCCTGTTGTGCCATTTAGTTGTCCGGCGCTAAATAGTCCACTGACTATTTTAGTTTCTAAGGATGGTAGCAATTGAGTTGCAGGCAGGTAGTCGTATTCAACTGCATATGCAGGCCGTAACATTACACATTCTTCAAGTCCTGGAAGGGTTCGAAGTAGCTCTAATTGAATGCTTTCGGGTAGACCTGTTGAGAAACCTTGAACGTAAATTTCCGGAGTGTCGCGTCCTTCTGGCTCAAGAAAGATTTGGTGTGACTCTTTTTCTGCAAAACGAACAATTTTGTCTTCTATAGATGGACAGTATCTGGGACCTTTGCTTTTGATAAAACCTCCATAAATAGGTGTTTGATGGAGATGCTCTTTAATCAACTGATGGGTTGCTTTTGTTGTGCGAGTGATGTGGCAGCTCATTTGCTCTCTCTCGACCCAGGCATCCGGATCAAAAGAAAAAAAACGATCAGCAGCATCACTGGGTTGTTCTTCTAAGGAATTCAGATGAATACTTTTTCTATCCACTCTTGCAGGTGTTCCAGTTTTAAGACGATCAATTTCAAAACCTAATTTTTTTAGATTTTCGGTAAGTCCTTCTGCGGCTTGTTCGCCAGAACGTCCTGCTGACATTGATTGATTCCCTACCCAAATCTTTCCTCCTAGGAAAGTCCCTGTGGTAAGAATTACAGCTTTAGCTTGATAGATGCTTCCAAAATAAGTTTGAACTCCTTTAATTTCAAAAGTTCTGTGTTTGACTTTGTTTGGCAAGATTACTTTTTTTTGATTTAACACCTCTACTTCGAGTCCAGTGACCATTGCTTCGCGTAATGCCAGATTTGGGGTTTGATGCAAATGGTGAAGCATTTTGCGAGAATATAAGCGTTTATCAGTTTGGGCTCTTAGAGCCCAAACTGAAGGGCCTCTACTTGCATTGAGAATTCTTTTTTGTAAGGCTGTTTCGTCTGCTAGTTTTCCAATAACTCCTCCCATAGCATCTACTTCATGTACTAGTTGACTTTTTGCTGGTCCTCCTACGGCAGGATTGCATGGTTGCCAGGCAATGCGGTCGAGATTGAGTGTAAATAAAGCTGTTGACAACCCTAATCGAGCCGATGTGATAGCTGCTTCGCATCCAGCATGTCCGCCTCCAACAACTATTACGTCGAACTTTTCGTTGCAATTGCTCAATGACGACATCTGTTAGTGGTGTGTATTAAGTTTTGGCACTATGCAGCTAGATTCCTGAATCGAGTGAATTGGGGTTCGAAAAGTAACTTTACTGTTCCAACTGGTCCATTTCGATGCTTGGTTAAAATTAGCTCAGTTATTCCTCTGTCTGGTGATTCAGGGTTGTAGTACTCATCTCGGTAGATCATCAAAACGAGATCAGCATCTTGTTCTATTGAACCAGATTCTCTTAAATCACTAAGCATTGGACGTTTGTTGGTTCGTGATTCAACTCCTCTACTTAGTTGTGATAGGGCTATGACTGGCACCTTGAGCTCTCTTGCCATGCCTTTGAGGCCTCTCGTGATTCTAGATAGCTCTTGCACCCGATTATCTGGTGTTGAACCTTCCATTAGCTGTAAATAATCGATGACTATTAGACCTAGTTCTTTCCCTTGTTCGGCCATGAGGCGTCTACATAGAGAACGCATTTCTAAGACACTTAAATTTGGTTTGTCATCTATGTAGATAGGTAATTGGCCTAGAGTATTAATGCCTTGTCCAAGCAAAGGCCATTCTTCTTGTTGTAACCGTCCTGTTCGAAGCCGTCCATTTTCAATGCCTACTTCCATTGATAAGAGGCGATATGTGAGTTGTTCTTTGCTCATCTCAAGACTGAAAATGCAGACTGGTAATCCATGCAGTTGCGCAACGTTTTTTGCAAGATTTAGAACTATGGATGTTTTTCCCATGGCTGGTCGACCTGCGACAATTATTAAGTCACTTCTTTGTAGTCCTTGGGTCATCGCATCAAGGTCATAGAAATTAACTGGAATACCTGCTACTGAAGTACCTAAAGACCGACTTTCAATTTCGTTGAATGTACTGGTTAGGATTTCAGCTGTAGGCTTCAGTCCTTTGGAAGGCTTTTCTTGACTAATAGAGAAGATTTTTTGTTCGGCTTTATCAAGCACTTCTTCCATAGGTAATTTTTGGTCAAACCCAAGTTGTATAACTTCGTTGCCTGAGCGAATAAGTTGGCGACGTAGGAATTTATCAGTGACCAATCTTGCAACTTGTTCAATAGATGCAGTTGACGCAACTCGTTCAACTAGTTCTACTAATCTGTTTGCCCCACCAACTTTTTCCAGAGACCCAGTGTCTGCCAGCCAAGCACTCATTGAAGTTAAATCAGTAGGTTTACCTTGGCTATGAAGCATTAAGGCCGTTCGATATATCTCCCGATGTGCATTTAAATAAAAGGCTTCTGGTTGTAATAAATCTGCTACTCGACTTATTGCTTCTGGATCTAAGAGGATTCCGCCTAAAATAGCTTCTTCAGCTTCTAGATTTTGTGGAGGAATTGAATCTGGTAAAGCCTCGAAGTTTGGTGACCGAGAATTTGCAGATTGACCTTGTTTACTTTGTGATGCTTTTTTAGAAGTATCTCGATCATTTGGAAGTGGGATGCTCACCATTTATCAGGACCGTTGTGTAAGGGCAACTTACTTTGATTTTTTAGTTCAACCCTGAAAAGTATTTAGTAACTTGAAACTTCCAGGTTGATTTCGGCCGTTACTTCTTTATGAAGCTTCACTTGAACTTTGTATTTGCCTGTGTTGTGTATTTCTGGAACTGTGATTTCACGACGGTCTATTTCCTTTTTAGTTGCTTCTTGAATGACTTCTGCGACATCACCGTTGGTCACTGTTCCGAATAGAACACCGTCTTCACCGACTTGTTTTTTGACGGTAAATCTGCCAATTGTTATAAGTGCAGTTTGGAAGTCAAGTGCTTCTTGCTTTATAGCAGCCTCATGTTCTGCTTTTTTGGCTTTACGATGTTGTACTTGTTTCATCACTGCTGGAGTGACTGGTAAGGCTTTGCCATAGGGGAGGAGAAAGTTACGCGCAAAACCCGGAGCCACTTCAACTAGATCACCATCTTTGCCGAGGCTAAGAATGTCTTCGTTGAGGACAACTTTTACTCGCTTAACCATGATATGTAGGATTAGTGATCAGTCGATTTCTCACCCTAATATGTGGCGGGTAGTCTGATCTTGGTTGCTAAGCCTAAAGCACGCAAAAGACGAATGTGTTGCCAAGTCAGATCTATTTGTCCTTTTTGCAGTCCTTGAAGAGCTGAGTTAGGGAAGGCATGGTGGTTGTTATGCCATCCTTCACCAAAAGTTAATGCAGCAACCCAAGCGTTATTACGAGAACAGTCATCACAGTCATAGACTACGTTTCCCCAGCAATGAGTAGCAGAATTTACTAACCAAGTTACGTGATAAACCAAAACTAATCGTACAAAGATTCCCCATAAGACCATGCCCCATCCATTTATTCCAGATAGCTCTCCAATTAAAAAAAGTATTGCGCCTAAAGGAATTTGAAGCAGCAAGAAGTTTTTATTTAACCATCGGTAATACCAATCTTTATTTAAATCTCCACTGAAACGTGGAATTGCATTCATTGCCGGAATGGGTTCAAACATCCAACCCATGTGACTCCACCAGAATCCTTTGTGACTGTTGTGGTGATCTGGCTCCCTATCAGAAAAGGTGTGATGGTGTCTATGAAGGCCTACCCAATCAATTGGACCATGTTGGCAACTTAAAGCCCCACAGGTTGCAAAGAAACGCTCCAACCATTTTGGGACAGCAAAAGCACGATGTGATAACAGACGGTGATAGCCAAGTGTTACTCCAAGGCATGCTGTCAACCAATAGAGAATGACAGTCGCGGCAATAGCTTGCAGACTCCAGAAACGAGGTTGTAGCGCAATTATTGTTAAAACATGAATAGCAATCATGAAAAATATTGTTCCCCAACGCTTTTGTTCTTTTTTTTTATATTGAGATTTTTGGGTAATCGGACGCCGCAGCTGAGCAGCAAACTTATTTGCTTTCTCTGACCCCACGGGTCTACAAAGACGAGCAGGAGCGACAATCACACGTGATCTCATCAGTGATACGCTAACTATCTATTTACGATAGCTGATAAGGATCCATATCACTTGGCTTGCCCTGATCCTCAATCTGATTGCTTGCAAATTGGTTTTCGTGACCGACTATCAGATGGTCGCAGGGCAATGGCGCATTTAATACATGTTTGGCATGAGCGAAATGGTTGGTCTCATAAGGTTCTTCCTGCGCTTGTAGATTCTCTTGACTTAGGACGAGTGCATAATTCCCAAATTTCTAATCTTCGAAATGGAAAGCTGGCTTCTCCTGGGCCTGAAGTGTTTCTTGCATTAGCTCAAGCTAATTTTGTGCTTCACAATGGAATTGAGACCATTAGGCACCGTCTCAAAGAAGTTCACCCAGAATTATTAAAGGTTCTTTTAAAGTCTGCGATTCCTTTAACGGGAGATGATGGTGAGCCTTTAGGAGCAGGTACTTTATTGGAAATTTTTCTTGGGATAGCACCTTTGCCCTCTTGTTTTGATTGGTTTATTGAAGATGATGAGGCGGCTTTGTTAAGTGCTGCTCTTTCAGAAAATTTATGCCGTGGTCAATCTTGGCGACAATGTAGAGAAGAGGTAATGGCAGCTTATTCAATTAGTAATTCACAACGACGAGAACGTTTTGCAGAGGTGATGGCAGGTATTCGTGATTACAGTGCAGCAGAGTTAGATGGTGAATTGTTGGATTTATATTCAACACATTTGGCATTACAAGGTGAGACAAATCAAGGTGCGCAAGCTTTTCTTGAAGCCTTACGGAGAAGAGTTTTGGAAATAAAAAAAATTTAATTGCTTTGAAGGTATTTAGCTTGACGAATTTTGCGAGCAAGACCAAAACGTTTCAATAATTTTATGTGTTGCCAGGTTATGTCAAATTCAAACCATCTGAGACCGTGTCGAGCACTTTGTGGATAAGCGTGGTGATTATTGTGCCAACCTTCACCAAAAGTTAGAAGAGCTACCCACCAACAGTTTCGAGATAGATCGGGACAGTCAAAATTGCGATATCCAAACGTATGAGTAGCTGAGTTTACCAACCAAGTTACGTGGTAAACCATCACTAGTCTTAGTGGAATTCCCCATAGGACAAGCCCTAAGCCTCCTCCATGAACTTGGTTTATTTCGCCATACCAGTAAAGGAAAAGAAATATCGGTATTTGCAATAGAAGAAACCAATGATCTAGCCAACGAAAGAAAGGATCAGCTAATAAATCACCAGCAAGTTTTTGGCTGTGACGTAATGCAGGTATTTCATGCAACATCCATTCACTATGGCTCCACCAAAAGCCTCTGCCTGCATCGTGATGATCATTTGGCTGATCCGAAAATTGATGGTGATGTCGGTGCAGGGCTACCCATTCGATAGGACCGCTTTGACAAGCCAAACTGCCCATAATGACAAGAATCCTTTCGACTAATCGAGGAGCCACAAAACTGCGATGTGCTACAAGCCGATGAAGGCCAAGCGTGACCCCTAAGACTGTTATCCAGTAGAGAATTGCTAAAGCAGTTAATCCTTGCCAACTCCAGAATCGCGGGAGCAGTGCAAAGCAAGCAGCAACATGCATAATCAGCATGAAAGTTGTAGTGCCCCCCCGAATTTTTCTTTGACTGGGTGGGAGAGGATCTCTTCGTGCAATTATTCCTGCTCTTAGCCGCAACTCTCGTGAGGAAGAATGAGTTTGTGAAACTGATGAAACCAAAATGAACTCCGTTAGATCGAATGCCGCTCCTTCGGGATGTCAACAGAAGCGGATGGAATAGTGGGCGAAGTAGGAGGTAAGCCTAAGAATCTAAAGAGACTGTAAGCCTCGTACTTGATTTACTGTGTTTAAAAGCTCGTCAGCTGAAATAAATGAAGCACTAGTTAAAGCATGGGCTAAGAATTATGTTTCTTGCATTGCTGATGCTCAAAAATCATTCCGGGAGAAGCGTACAGAAGCAGTTATGCATCGTTTAGAAAAGGTTTTAGATGCTTTTTCTAAAGAACGTGTAAATACACACCATTTTGCTTCTGTTACTGGTTTTGGTCATGGTGATCAAGGAAGACAAGTAATAGATCGGGTCTTTGCAAGGGTTTTAGGGGCTGAGAGTGCAGCTGTGAGGACCCAATTTGTAAGTGGGACGCATGCAATCGCCGCGTCTTTATTTGGAGTTTTGCGCCCTGGAGATCATCTTCTTTCTGTGACTGGTAGGCCTTATGACACCCTTGAAGAAGTGATAGGTCTTCGCGGAAGAGGACAAGGATCTCTTCTTGAATTTGGTGTTGGATATGAAGAGTTGAATCTCGATAAAGATGGTTGTATTGATTTTGCTTCTTTGGAAAAGGCTTTAGAAGTTTCTAGAAATATGGTTTTTATTCAGAGAAGCTGTGGTTATTCTTGGCGACCTTCTTTATCAATCAAGTCTATCGAACAAATATGCTCCCTTGTTCACGATAAACAACCTAAATGTGTTTGTTTTGTTGACAATTGTTATGGCGAGCTTGTTGAAGAAAAAGAACCATGTGAAGTCGGTTCCGACTTAATAGCTGGATCTTTAATTAAAAATCTTGGAGGAACAATAGCTCCAGTAGGGGGCTATGTAGCGGGAAAAACGAATCTTGTTACCAAGGCTTGTTGCCGGCTAACTTCACCAGGGATTGGTGTAGATGGTGGAACAGGATTTGATCTTCATAGAGTTTTACTGCAAGGGTTATTTCTTGCACCTCAAATGGTTGCTGAAGCATTGATTGGTGCAGATCTTGTCTCAGGTGTCTTTGAAGGTCTTGGCTTTGATGTACATCCATTAGTTGGACAACATCGTTCGGATGTAATCCAAGCTGTGCGCTTAGGCGATCCCAATGCATTAAAAGTTGTTTGTAAGGCCTTTCAACTTTGTTCTCCAGTTGGATCCTATTTAGAGCCAGTGCCAGCTCCAATGCCTGGATATGACACTGAGTTAGTCATGGCAGGAGGTACCTTTATTGATGGCAGTACAAGTGAATTTTCTGCAGATGGTCCTTTAAGGCCTCCATACAATTTGTATGTTCAAGGAGGGACTCATCATTCACATGTCAAAATTGCATTAATTAGAGCAATTTTCGAGTTAGTTAAAGCAGGATTACTTAATTTGCCTCAGACTGATTGAGTTTTGTTTGGCCCATACCAATCAATGGCCTTTGATTTTCCAGATCACTTTCGCTTTGCTGATAATCATGAGTATGCCGCTTTAGATGGCGAACTCATACGAGTCGGCATTAGTGCCTTTGCGGTTGATCAGTTAGGCGAT
The DNA here is from genome assembly GCA_003278225.1 of Prochlorococcus sp. AG-363-P01. Classification (GTDB taxonomy): domain Bacteria; phylum Cyanobacteriota; class Cyanobacteriia; order PCC-6307; family Cyanobiaceae; genus AG-363-K07. The sequence goes on from QCGC01000011.1 coordinate 32,034, forward strand.
ATTGTCTTCGTTGATCTTCCTGATATTGGTTCAACTCTGATTAAAGGCAATAGTTTTGGATCAGTGGAATCTGTAAAAGCAGTTGAAGATATGTTTTCTCCTATTAGTGGAGAGGTGGTGCAAAGAAATGAGTCAGTTTTGAATAACCCAGAGGAGCTACAAAATGACCCTCATGGGGAAGGATGGCTTTTGGTTGTTCGTCCTTCTGAAGCTTCTCAACTTGAGGAGCTTATGGATGCAGCGACTTATTCGAGCAAGCTTTCAACTAATTAATGTAATAAACTATTTTTTCGTCATCTGCCTGAATGATTTTTTAATCTTGCAGACGACCTTGTGATTGATGACCATGCTTGGCAAAAAGCCTGTTGAAGCATCTAGCATTGATTTTTCAAGTTTTCAGGAAAGGCATATAGGCCTTAATGACGGGGATATTGAAGTTGTATTGAAGCGTTTAGGCTTTTCTAATTTAGAAGAATTTATTTCGGCAGTGGTGCCAGCAGATATTTTGGATTCTTTACCACCTACTGAATTTTTTCCTAAAGGTTGTTCCGAATTTCAAGCCTTGGAAGAACTCCGAGCAATTGCTTGTAAGAACGTTGTAAAACACTCATTGATTGGTTTGGGGTATCACGGGACAGCAACTCCAGCGGTCATTCAGAGAAATGTCCTTGAAAATCCTGGATGGTATACCGCATATACTCCATATCAATCTGAGATTGCACAGGGCAGATTAGAAGCCTTATTTAATTTTCAGACGCTCATTAGTGAGCTGACTGGATTACCAATTGCCAATGCTTCTTTGTTAGATGAAGCCACAGCTGCTGCTGAGGCTATGAGTCTTGCATTTGCTTCCCGTAAGGGGATGGATAGCAGACGTTTTCTTGTTGATGTAGATGTATTGCCGCAAACGCTTGCAGTGCTGAGAACAAGAGCAGAGCCTCTTGGAATTCTGTTGGATGTATTAGATCCCAAGTCTTTTGTATTTAACCAAGAGGTGTTTGGGGTGCTTTTGCAATTACCAAGCAGTCGGGGACAACTCTGGGATCCATCCAGTTGTATTAAAAGTGCTCATAAGGAGGGTGTATTGGTTATAGGAGCTATTGACCCATTGGCTCAAGTCTTGATTGCACCAGTGGGTGAGCTTGGTATTGATATAGCTGTAGGCAGTGCTCAAAGGTTTGGGGTTCCAATGGGATTTGGTGGCCCACATGCAGCTTTTTTTGCAACTCGAGAAGCTTTTAAACGTCAGATTCCTGGACGTTTGGTCGGTCAGTCTGTGGATGCTGATGGTGAGCTTGCTTTGAGATTAGCTTTGCAAACTAGAGAACAACATATTCGAAGGGATAAAGCAACTAGCAATATTTGTACGGCGCAGGTTTTATTGGCAGTTATTGCATCTTTTTATGCAGTTCATCATGGACCTCAGGGTCTTAGATCAATTGCTCTAAGAGTGCTGTATTTACGGGCTCAGCTTGAAAGCTGTTTGATTGAGCTCGGGTACCCAATTGACTCTATGACTCGTTTTGACACGATTGAGGTTTATTCAGATCACGCTATTGACGTCCATAAGTTGTCAGATTTGGCAGGTTTCAATCTTCGTGTTCTCCCTTTAGGTGCTTCATTAGATCAAGCTAGAGGTTTTGGAATTACTCTTGATGAGTTAACTACTCAAAAAGAATTAGATAAACTTAATCAAATCCTTGCAGAAGCCATTGGCAAACCTTTAAAGCCGCTGAAAAAAATAAGCTCCGACTTGGTTTCTTTGTTACCCGATATTCCTTTAAGAGAAAAACCTTGGTTGCAACAGACTGTTTTTAACCGATATCACAGTGAAACAGAGCTCTTGCGTTATATCCAACGCTTAGTGGCAAGAGATTTCTCATTGGTTCATGGAATGATTCCTTTGGGTAGTTGCACAATGAAGCTAAATGGCACGGCTGAGCTTATACCAATTAGTTGGATTGAGTTTTCATCTATTCATCCATTTGCTCCTCTCGAACAATCTCAGGGTTATCAAACCTTGGTTAGTGATCTTGAGAATTGCTTGGCTTCTTTGACTGGATTTGCTGGTGTTTCCTTCCAACCTAATGCTGGCTCTCAGGGTGAGTTTGCAGGATTACTTGTTATACGTGCTTGGCATAAGTCACTTGGGCAAGATTATCGAAATATCTGCTTGATTCCTACTAGTGCTCATGGAACTAATCCAGCAAGTGCTGTTATGGCTGGTTATCGTGTAGTACCTATTGCATGTGATTCAGAAGGCAATATTGATTTTGAAGATTTAACTGAGAAGGCAGAGTCACATTCTTCAAATTTAGCTGCTTTAATGGTTACTTATCCTTCAACACATGGTGTATTTGAACCAAAGATTCGAGAGATTTGTGAATTAGTTCATAAGCATAATGGACAAGTTTATTTGGATGGAGCCAATCTCAATGCGCAAGTTGGGCTTTGTCGACCAGGTGCGTATGGAGCGGATGTGTGTCATCTAAATCTGCATAAGACGTTTTGTATTCCCCATGGAGGAGGAGGACCAGGTGTAGGCCCTATTGCAGTGGCCTCACATTTGTTGCCTTATCTTCCTGGACATCCACTATCAAGCTGTGGTGGTTTGGATGCTATTGGAGCTATTTCTGCTGCTCCTTATGGAAGTGCTGGGATTTTGCCAATTAGTTGGATGTATTTGCGCATGATGGGTACTGAAGGAATGCGTTTTGCAAGTTCAATTGCAATGCTTGCCGCTAATTACATTGCTCATCGTTTAAATCCATTTTATCCAGTTTTGTTTAAAGGACTTAATGGACTGGTTGCTCATGAATGCATATTGGATTTGCGTCTTTTTAAGAGCAAAACAGGGATTGAGGTTAATGATATTGCCAAGAGGTTGATGGATTATGGCTTTCATGCTCCAACAGTGAGTTGGCCTGTTCTTGGCACTTTGATGGTGGAGCCTACTGAGAGTGAAACTTTAGAAGAATTAAATCGTTTTTGTGACGCGATGATCGCAATAAGGACTGAGGTTGAGGCTATTGAACTAGGTCAAAGTGACCCCCATGACAACCCATTGAGAGGAGCACCTCATTCTCTGCGCGCTGTTACATCAGACGTTTGGGAACATTCATATTCTCGTAGTGAGGCTGCTTTTCCGATGACTGTGCTGCGTAAGGAAAAGTTTTGGCCTGCTGTATCGAGAATAGATAATGCACTTGGTGATCGGAATTTGATATGTACTTGTACGGAAATGAACGACTTTGTTGATATTTAGGTTCATTTGCTACTGGCCTGAATGTCCATAAAGAGTTAAATTTTCATCGAAAACCGAATTTTTGGTTTTAATTCGCTGCAATTCAGAGTTTTTTCACTATTCTGTACGGCAGCGGTTTTACATCGCTGAGGGGGACAGCATGATTCGAGAAATTTGCTTAGATCAATCAGGAGAGATTGGCGATAGACAAGAAGTATCTTTGCCTGATTTCCAGCAAGGACTTGAGTTTGCAATGAGTAGTGGAAAGTCTTTGCAAGTTGATGGTACAAATGTTGTACGCGTACCATTTGGTGTTCGTCATTCTCAAAAGAAGAGGCCAGAACGTCCTCAAAGATGGGTGACTTTAGTTTTGCCTTTTAATCCAATCGGGACTCCTACTCCACCACCCCAGGCTGCTTGAATTGTTATGCCGCAATTTTTAGGGATTGTTGTTTAAGAATTTTTTGGTAATACCTTCTTAATTGTTCAGTAGCACTTGCCCAGCCCCATCGCTCTGCTTCTTGACGGGCGGATTTACGCATTGATTGATGCTCTAGATCATTTTTGAGCAGTCTTTGAGTGGCATTAATAAGGCTTTCGGCACCTTCATTTTTTCCATCAGGATCAAATAGGCACCCATTTTCACCATCAGTAATGATATCCGGAATTCCGCCTCTATCAGCTCCTACAACTGGACATCCTGCTGCCATAGCTTCTAGCAAGACTAATCCAAGTGTTTCCGTGCTTGAGGGGAATAAAAATGCGTCTCCAGATGCATAAGCGCTAGCAAGCTCTTCTCCAGCAAGGTATCCCACGAAGTTAGTGCATGTATTTTCAAAAGTTTTTTCTAGTTGTTGTCGATGTGGACCATCCCCTACAAGTGCTAGTCGAGTATTTGGTAATGCTTCCAGTACAGGCTTGATTCTCTCTATTTGCTTTTCTGCTGAGAGCCTGCCTACATAAATTAGAAGAGCACCTTCGTCACTGAAGTTACCCAGCAGACGCTTGCGCATACTATCGCTACGTAATTCTGGACGGAATACTTCTGTATCTACTCCGCGTTGCCATAAAGCTGTGTTTTGGATGCCTTTTTCACTAAGCTCTTTCACCATTGCGGTGGAAGTACAAAGATTGAGAATAGCCTGATTATGTGCAGCTTTTAGCAATTCCCATAAGAGTGGCTCTAGCATACCCATCCCGTAGTGCTCAAGATACTTCGGAAGATGTGTGTGGTAGCTAGCAATTAGCGGGATATTATTAGTTTTAGCTAGCCAAATTCCTCCAAGGCCAAGTACCGCTGGATTGATTACATGTACTAGATCTGGCTGAAAGTTGTCCAAAGCTTCAGAGACTGCGGGCCCAGGAAGTCCGAGTTTTAGTTCCGGATAAAGAGGTAGGGGCATTGCTGGCACTCCTACCACTTGTGCCCCCATGTAATTCTCGGGGCATCCTTCAGGGCAGAAAACTACTACTTCATCACCGGCTTCGATTAGATGCCTAACCGTTTTAGTTAGACGAGTGACAATCCCATCTACTTTTGGAAGGAAAGTCTCAGTAAAAAAGGCGATCTTCACTTTGTTAGAGCTGGATAGAGCACAAGCCTATTTATGTAGGCTGTTGAATTGCTTTTGCTTGAGTTGATGTCCAGGCTGAGATACATGGAATACGATTGCGGTCACAGCGATTGGACCAGCGGCGGGCTACATCAACAACTTCAGTAAGAAGCCCATCATCAAGAGTTGTAGGGTTGAGTCCGAGTTCAATAAAGCAGCGATTATCGACGATTAAGTCATTTTCTACAGCTTCATTTCTTGGATTTGGTAAGAAGTTTAGTTTGGCATTGGTAAGAGCGGCTACTTTTTTAGCAAGTTCTCCAACCTGGTGACTCTCAGTCATTTGATTGAAGATTTTGACTCTTTCACCTGCTTGAGGCGGATTCTCTAGAGCTAATTGCACGCATCTCACAGAATCCCTTATATGAATGAAGGCTCTTGTTTGCCCGCCGGTTCCGTGAACAGTTAGTGGATAACCTATCGCTGCTTGCATTAAGAATCTGTTCAGGACAGTTCCATAATCGCCGTCATAGTCAAATCGATTCGTTAGGCGTGGATCTTTACTAGTGGCATCTGTATTAGTCCCCCATACGATTCCTTGGTGCAGGTCAGTTATACGAATGTTGTCGTTTTTGTTGTAATAAAGGAATAACAATTGATCGAGAGTCTTGGTCATGTGATAAACACTGCCAGGACTGGCTGGATGGAGTATTTCTTCTTGAAAACGTGTTCCATCTGGTTGGGGCACTTCTACTTTTAAATATCCTTCAGGGATAGTTGCTCCACGGTGAGATCCATAGCCATAAACACCCATAGTGCCCAGATGAACAATATGGACGTCAAGTTGACTTTCGACAATTGCAGCTAAAAGGTTGTGCGTTCCGTTGACATTATTGTCAACGGTATAGCGTTTAGTTGCACTGCTCTTCATCGAATATGGAGCAGCTCTTTGTTCGGCAAAATGTACAACTGCCTGAGGTCGCTCAGCTTTTAGGAGTTCTAAGAGTCGTTCGTATTCTTTAGAGATATCAAGGTGCTCAAACCGCATGGGTTTACCACCAATCTCTTCCCAAGCTTCTAAACGGTCTCCGATACTTGAAATCGGAGTGAGTGACTCTACTTCGAGATCAATATCTATTTTTCGACGGCTTAAATTGTCCACGATCAGAACATCGTGACCTTGGTCAGCCAAGTTCACTGCACAAGGCCAACCACAGAAACCATCGCCACCAAGAACTAGAACTTTCAACTCAAACTCCTGAAGAAAAGCAATAAGCTCAATTTAATCAAGCTACTACAGGGTTTTCAGCTCAAGGAAACTCCGAATATAATTATGCAGCTTAAAAGCATAATTCCAGCGAAAATCAATAGCCGAAAGTTACTGCTAGATCTAGACTTTTGACTAATTACTTCAATTTTGGGTTCTTTTGCAAACGCATTAAGACGTCCGCCTGATTCTTCTGTAACGGACATCGAATTTCCATCTCTGGGCGGAGAATATGGAAGCAATTGGCCGATTGGAACATTCCGTTACTTTCCTTTACTGGTTTTTTAATTGAATTTTTTTGAAACCATTCCTAATTGAGGGGAGCTTGCTAAAGCTTCTGATCTTTGATGTAGTCGGCCGGCTAGAAAAGCTTCTCTTCCAGCCTGTACCGCTTTAGCCATTGCTTTAGCCATCTTCGGAGGGTCCTTGGCTAATGCAATTGCGCTATTAACTAATACTGCATCAGCTCCCATTTCCATAGCTTGGGCGGCTTCGCTAGGTACTCCAATTCCTGCATCAACAACTACAGGGATCTTTGAGTTTTCAATAATGAGCTTGATATTTGCTTCGTTTTTAATCCCTTGAGCTGATCCAATTGGAGATCCAAGAGGCATTACGGTTGCACAGCCGATCTCTTCAAGTCTTTTTGCAAGCAATGGATCAGCATTGATATAAGGAAGCACGATGAAATGTTCCTTTATAAGTTGCTCAGCAGCTTGAAGAGTGCCAAATGGATCTGGTAGCAAATATTGCTTGTCAGGTATTACTTCAAGCTTGATGAAATTGTTGCTTTCTTGACCTGCAACTTTTGCAAGTTCACGCCCAAGCCTTGCTACTCGAATAGCCTCTTCAGCAGTAGAACAACCTGCCGTATTGGGCAACATCCAATAGTTGCTCCAGGGAATGGCTTCCATGAGTCCTTGATGGCCTGCTGCAAGATTTTGAACTCTTCTGACTGCTACTGTCACCATTTCACTTTCGGAAAGCAAAAGGCTTTCTTTCATGAGATCTAGGCTGGAATACTTTCCTGTACCGGCAAAGAGTCGGCTGCCGAAATTTTTATTGCCGATTGTCAAAAGATCTTGAGATTTGATCATTTAATAATTGGTGCTCCGGAATGTGATCTGTGAGTGAGATGGGAAAATTGATCTTTAATTGATGTGAAATAGACTAACGAGCTTTTTAGGCTTTTATTTTTCTTTCAGATTCTGAAGGCTTACAAACAAACCTTCTGGATCTTGCATTTTCATATGAGAGGATATCCAAGATAATATTAATCTCACTTTACTTTAGTCACCAAAATATTAGCGATCCTAGCAGATGTTTTTAGGGATATTTATTTCTTCAGTAAATAAGTCTTATGAAAAGCATAAGATAATGCCATGTTTTTTTCATTCTAGATCTTAGTCCGTTTAGCCATAGAAGATTTATTATCTGAGCTGATTTAGATTTTTGATGGGGAAATCCGAATAAAATTGTCAAAGAAAAATACTTTGATTCAGAGAATTTAAAATCCTAAGTTATTTTCAGGACTCTCTTGTTTATCTTGACCTTTGACTTTTAATTTCTGAAGTTGTTTTGTAGCTGTTTTGTTTCTAGGGTCTATTGCCAAGACTTCTTCGTATAATTTAAGAGATTCATCTTCTTTAGATAAACGTTGCTTAGCATAAGCAAGATTATTTAAAGCAACAGGATAGTCTGATTTTGCTTTTAGAGCATTTCGATAGTGACTTACGGCAGCTTCAAAATCTTCTTGAGCTGCTAGCGCAAATCCTAGTGCATTTTCTATTAGTGCTTTTGCCTCGTCGGGTTCACCAGTAATTTGCTTTAAAGCTTTTTTTAGGGTTGTAGTTGCTTGTGGATATAGTCTTTTACGTAATTGGACTGATGCTAATTCATATAGTTCTGCAGCATTCTTAGAGGCGCTTGCACCCCCCTTCTCAAGTTTTACAAGTTTTACTTCATCGTTTCTGACTCTCAGTAGTTGTCGTCCTACGAGTATTGCGACAATAACGAGTAAGCCAGTTATACCAATGAGATAGGTTTGTGGGAGTAAGGTTTCCATACTTTAGATTTTGAAGATATTCAAAACCAAATAAAATTGAATTCTCTAGAAATTATATCAATAAGTTTTTTTATTGGTAAAAGTTGCTTTGTGTCAAAGGAATTAGTCATTCCTTCCAAAATAGATAACTTATTTTATTTTCGAATTTCAAATTAAAATTGTTTCTAATTGTATAACTTTGAGACACTAAATTGATTACTTTATGAAAATTCTAATGCAATTAAAATAGGAAGTAGGCACTCTGTAAAGATCACTCTTTAGCTAGACAAGCTACTTCAGTAAAGCTTTGTGGATCAATTAAGGCTAATTGAGACAGCATTTTTCTATTTAGACGTACGTCTGCTTTTTTGAGGCCACCAATTAGCTTGCTATAACTAATTCCATTAGCTCTTGCAGCAGCATTGATGCGAGCAATCCATAATCGTCTAAAATCACGTTTTCGCCTTCTTCGATCGCGATAAGCGTTGCAAAGAGCTTTCATCACACGTTGATTGGCGGTACGAAACAGTGTTCCATTGCTGCCTTGGAAACCACGTGCAAGTCGAAGTATTTTGTTTCTTCGCTTTCGAGCTACATTTCCTCTCTTAACGCGTGCCATGGGAATAAATCGATAGGTAGAGAATTTGGTTCCAGGGTGGTTGGAACTTTTTGTTTCTAGTTCTTGTGTTAGCTGTAAGGGAGCATCAGACTTACGTTTTCGGCATCCCTATCATCTACAACTGCTTTTGTTGCAAGATGTCTCTTTAGCTTAGGACTCTTGTGGTCAAGCAAGTGATTGCGGAAGGCGCGACGACGCATGAATTTGCCAGTACCAGTTGCCTTGAACCGCTTTGCAGCAGCTTTGCGGGTCTTTAGCTTTGGCATG
>QCGC01000012.1 GCA_003278225.1 Prochlorococcus sp. AG-363-P01
AATGGGGTGCATGGGGGAGCAAATATCTTTCAAAAGAATTCTTTGATCAACTTTCAAGGCAAGAGCAAAGAGATAAGGTAGTACTTTTTAGTGCCCACCGTGCAGACCCCACAGATCCTATAGCAATGTCTCTGTGTATTAAAGATAAAAATATGCTTTGGGGGCGATATTGGGGTAGCAATGAAGAAATCAATTATCTTCACTTCGAAGTTTGTTATTACTCACCTATTGCCTGGGCCTTAGATCAAGGAATAAGCAAGTTTGATCCAGGTGCTGGAGGAAGCCATAAACGCAGAAGAGGTTTTATAGCTCAACCAAGCACAAGTTTACATCGTTGGTATGACAAAAGAATGGAATATCTAATTCGTCCATGGTTGAAGACAGTAAACAAAATGATCCTCGAAGAAATCAAAGCAACCAATAATGAATTACCATTTAAAGTTGAAAGGCCAAAACTATCACTTATCAATTGAAGTAATGACTTCAACAAGCATCATCAATGAAGATGCTTTTAACCAAGTGCATTTAATTGATGAAAAGCTATCTAATCGCTTCATTGCCCTTGATCCTAAGGGTTATTTTCTTATCAAAGTAGATGGATCATCTAAAGAGCTTGTAGTAGAGCATTACACAAATGATATTGATCATCATGGTAGAGCAATTGATCCAGATACTGGTAAGCCACTCTCCTGTAAAGGAAAGCTGAAAAGAGAACCACTGAACATATATAGAGGACGAACTGCAAAAGAAGTTGGCATAATGCTTACGGAGGGGGATGGTCCGTTTCCACTCAGCAGACTCGACCATGCCCTTTATTTGGGCAGAGAGTTACAAAAGGCAGAAGGTTCTCTTAAGGATACAAAGCACTACGTTCAAGATTGAGATCCTTCATACAACTCCTTTAGAGCTAACGATCTGATCTAATAGATAGTAGTAATTCTTTTTGTATGGGAATCGTTTTTTATTTGGCAATAGTAACTAGTGGCTTAGTGGCCGCCTTTGCTATCAACAAACTGCTAAAAGCTGTCAAATTGATCTAAAAGCGAGGCCAACTCACCCGTTTAGGCCATCAAATAACTCAAAACTCAAACAAGACTGTCCATAAGAAGCTTGGAGAAATATTTAGGCTTTTAATTCTATTGTTTCTAATTAACTTCTCACTGATTCCGAAATGGTTCAAATGTGGAAGAAGCACCTAAGACCTCACCAGTCAAATCATATAGATCGACTCCTGTAATCAATGCAGAAACCATAATGCCAGCCTCAACATTGAAATCATCCAATTCAGAACTTAGGAACACTTCTCCATCAACTTGAGGGGCAAAACGAGCACAACGGCCAACAATTTCACCAGTTTGAGGGTTGGAATGATCAACCAAAACGTCCACTTTTCTTCCAACCCAGCTTCGATTCTTTGCTTCAGCAATGGGTTGTTGAATAGTCATTAATTGATCCTTACGAGCAATTGCGACTTCATGAGCTACCTGACCAGAAAGAGTTGCCGCTTTAGTACCTTCCTCAATAGAAAAAGTAAAAACGCCTACATGGTCAAAGCACTGATTTTCAACAAAAGCAGCAAGATGGTCAAAATGCTGTTGGGTTTCTCCTGGGAATCCAACAATTAAAGTTGTTCGCAAAACTGCATCAGGCAACTGATCTCGTATTTGATCTAATAAGGAAATGTTGACATCTAATTGCCATGGCCTGTTCATAGCCTTCAATACATCAGGATGACTATGTTGCAAAGGAAGGTCTAAATAAGGTAAAACATTTGGCACTTCGCGATATGCCTTCAAAACATCGGAAGTCAATCCTGTGGGATAAGCATAATGAACTCGAATCCACGGAATATCTACATTGCCAAGAGCTCTTAGAAGTTCAGTTAAAGCAGGTTTTCCATATATATCTATTCCATAATTAGTACTGATCTGACTAATCAAGATGAGCTCTTTTACACCTTGTCTAGCCAATAGCTTTGCTTCTGCAATTATTGATTCAATTGGCCGACTGCGTTGAACACCACGAAGCTTAGGAATAATACAAAAAGCACAGCGATAGTCACATCCTTCTGCAATCTTTAAATATGCAACTGCATTACCTGTCGTACGGTATCGCGGCAAATTCTCATCACCAACAAATGTAGGAGACTCACTGACCTTATTAACTCTCTCACCAGCCTCAACTCTTTGAAGAACCTCAACAATATGTTGATAATCTCCTGTACCAACAATTGCCTTGGCCTCAGGCAGTGTTTGCAACAACTCCTCCTGAAAATGTTGAGCTAAACAGCCAGCAATAATTAACTCTTTACCTTGTTCTGCAAGCTGAACAAGAGTTCGTACTGACTCTTCTCTGGCATCTTGTATAAAACTACATGTATTGACCACCACAACCTCGGCATCGTTCTCATTGCTACTGACCCCATACCCAGCCTCTGCCAATAAACCCAGCATATGCTCAGTATCTACACGGTTTTTTTCGCAACCCAAGTGAGCAAATGCTACTGATGGTTGTCCCTTATGCGATTGAGTGAAATTTATCGGCATACCATGCTGAGGCAGAAAGCTGTTCACTTTAGAAAGATAAAACTAATGTATTTCCAGGCTTAGTTTGCTTGAATGAGCTAAGAGATCAGCGCTACTTTACCTAAAGCTGCAAGAATTATGAGGAAACTTCCCTAAAACATGGGATCATCACGCCTTAGAAGTCGTAGACGTCAAGACCAGGGATCCAAGTGGGCAAGGATCACTATGGCAATCCTTGCCACCATTGGAGTGATTGATACTGGTTCAATTACGTTGCATAGATGGGGCTGGATAGGAACATTAACTTGCCCTGGTGGAATAGAAGGATGTGAGACTGTTCTTAATAGCCCATGGGGCTCCTTAACTCTTGGGAATGCATCAACAGTCCCATTATCTTTATTAGGGCTAATAAGTTATTTAATAGTTCTTTTTTTGACAATACTACCCTTCTTCCCTGGGCTCTCAAATTATAAAAGTGATCTATCTAGAAAGACATGGTGGGGTCTATTTTTCAGTTCTTGCAGCATGGCTATTTTTAGCTTGCTTCTGATTTGGTTAATGATCTTCAAGATAGAAGCTTTTTGTTTCTTTTGCTTCTTATCAGCATTTATTTCGATAGCTCTTTTAATTTTAACTATTGCAGGTGGTGGCTGGGATGAACCAAGAGAATTAATTTTCAGAGGCATTCTTCTCTCTCTTGCTGTTCTATTAGGAGGACTTATTTGGGCTAAAGGGTCAGATTCAAAGCAAGATAAGTTTATTCAAACTGGTCAAGGAATTCCGCCATTAGTCCAAAATATAAGTAGCCAAAATGCAGTCAATTTAGCTAAACACCTTAGAGATTCAGGAATAGTTATGTATAGCGCTTATTGGTGCCCTCATTGTCACGATCAAAAAGAAATATTTGGGAAAGAAGCTGCTTCAGAACTTATCGTAATTGAATGCGCAATAGACGGACAAAATAGTCAAAGTGATCTATGTAAAAAGAAAGGAATCACTGGCTTTCCAACCTGGGAAATCAATGGTAAGCTTGAATCTGGAGTTCAGTCTTTAGAAGATTTAGCCAATATAAGCAAATACAAAGGTTTAAAATAGTTTCTAATTTATTTCAATATTTGACTGGCCTAGTTGATATTCTTTCACCATATTTTTGACGTGAATGACATCTCCAATAAGGTACTGCTGCCGGAGAATCAATTCTAAAATGTCCTCCTCTACTTTCACGGCGAAATAAACAAGCTTCCAATAATAATTTGGTTGTCGTTTGGCGATTACTTAAATCCAAAAGCAAGTTGAGATCTCTGCGAGAAATTTCATCAAAACAAGTACAAAGGTCTTTAGAGTGATTATTAACAAAATGAAGCAAGGGTTGTGCAATTAGATAATCCATATCTCTAAGAATACTTTTTCGAGCACCCTGCATCCCTTGATACGAACGAGTCACGCCAACTTCACGCCAACATAAATGGCGCAAATCTTCAATACTGCTAATTAAATTTTCTGCTGTAATTATTCCAGTTAATGATGATGAAGAGTAATTGTAGGAAATGTTCTTTCTCCCAGTATCAAAAATATGACGATCATTTAATTCAATATTCGCCATCTTCCTAGCAAAAACAAGACATTCCATTAATGAATTACTTGCTAATCTATTGGCACCATGAAGTCCTGTACAAGCAATCTCACCCACAGCAAATAGACCTCTTAAATTAGTTTCTGCATGCAAATTTGTCGCGACTCCTCCCATCCAATAATGAGCAGCAGGGGCAATTGGAATTAAATCTTTTAAAGGATCTAATCCTAATTCTTTACATCGCTGAAGAATTGTAGGGAACCGTGACTGGAGTTTTGAAAAAGGAATAGTTGTGATATCAAGACCGATATGATTAACCTTTTGTCGCTTCATAGACTCAACTAAAGCTCTACTAACTTGATCTCTTGGAGCAAGATCAGCACCATCTAAATGTAAAACAGGGCTTTCACCATACTTATCTAAAAGAAGAGCCCCTTCTCCTCGCAGTGCTTCTGTAATTAGAAAGCACGGACCTTCCTCTAAATGTAAAGCTGTGGGATGAAATTGTACAAATTCAAGATCTTCAATTACAGCACCTGCCCTCCAGGCTAATGCAATGCCTTCTCCACAAGCCTGAGCAGGGTTTGTGGTATTAGCAAACAAATGACCACCACCACCACTCGCTAAGACAACAGCCCTAGCAGAAATCCAATAAAGATAAGGGCCATCAAGCACCTGCACACCCACACATCGATTCGACTCAACCCAAAGCTGGGTGACTCTGATTCCTCTGCAATGCAAGAGATTAGTTCTTTGATCAACTTGATCTTGCAGAACCTCTACAAGAGCGCGCCCAGTTCGATCCTGCACATGTAAAACCCGCCTATGACTATGTGCAGCCTCAAGAGTGGTTGCTAACTGATCACAATCACGATCAAACTCCATTCCAATTTGCTCAAGCCGCTTAATACAATGGGGTGCTTCTTCCACAAACATTCTCACCGCATCTGCATCACATAGGCCAGCACCTGCCTTAATAGTGTCTTGAGCATGACTGTGAATACTATCTTCAGCACGAGTCACTACTGCCATCCCACCCTGGGCCCAACGACTAGAAGAATGTCTACTGGTATTGCGATTTAACAGCAAAACCCTTAAGTGCTTAGGCAACTCCAGGCATGTCATCAAGCCTGCAGCACCAGCACCTATAACCACTACATCCCATGGACCTTGAGATGTATTAACAGATGGCATAGGAGGCTTCATAAACCTGCAAAAACCCTCCTTGCAAACCTAAGAAATCCAAAGAACTGATTTAAAGAAGCAAAGTATTCAATAGATTTGAACAGATTCACTAAATCTACAAGCCAACTGCACAAAACTTTCAAAAATTGTGTAGAGCATCATTCAAGTGGGCCCTAAATCAAACCACTTAATCGGGGTTGGACAAAAGCTGTCACCACAAAAAGGCCATCCACCCAAAGCGTGGTTGTTAAGGCTGCACTAGCTACAAGCCATGCTCCTCCAGACGGTGTATGCAATATTGCCCTCTCGCGCATCAACTTAGCGATAAAAAAGATGCAAACTGCAGCAACCATCAACATAAAAATTGATTGAAGCTTAAAAAGCTTCTCGGCAGTTTCATGCAGTAATTGAGGGGCTTCTAACAAGGATGCTTTGACGACTTCAGGCCAAGAATCAATTACCCCTGTAAATAACATCATGAGATCAGTAAATGCTGCTCCTAAAAGACAAGACAAATAAAAACTTGCACCAACCCTCCAACGTGTTTCCAATCCTACAAAAGCTAAAGGAAGAGCAAAAGCTTCCACTGGTAAATGCAAAACAGGATGTCCACGCAACCAGCCCCAAAACAAACAACCACCCAACCAGCTTCCACTCACACCAACCAAAAGTGATCCAACCTGTAACCATTTTTCAGCACCAAAATGAACAAGAGCAAAACCTGTTCCCAAGAGTACAAAGGTAAACAAACAAGCAGAAATCGGATGCAGATGAACCCATGGGGCCTGCAAAAAAACCGGGAGGACAACCATGGCGCTGGCCCACAATTGCAAAGTCCTCGGAGTTGATAAAAAGCCCTCAGAGAACTGAAAAGGCTTCTGCATGGGGGAAAAATTACTCAGGGTTTATTCAGGAAATGGTTCACTAAAGAGTAAGGCGTTTGGAACTGAACAATGGGCAAACACCCTACCCAGTTGAACCGAGCCAAAGAACCTTAGAAGATCGTCATGCTTGACAAAGAAATTTTTTTGTTAATCAATGGTCTGAAATTGCTCTCAGATCTCTTAGATAGCAATCATGACTGAAATTGCACATGCAAATGAATTGCTTGAAACTTGCTTCAAATACCTCATCCTTGGAATTATTCAAGGACTAACTGAATTCCTTCCTATAAGCAGTACAGCCCACCTTAAAGTCGTGCCCTTGATGCTTGGTTGGGATGATCCAGGGCTTGCACTAACTGCTGTAATTCAACTAGGAAGCATCTTCGCTGTAATCACTTATTTTAAAAATGATCTAGAAGCCATGCTTAAAGGGCTCACCTTGGCTATTAAAAAGGGCCAATGGCGAGAAAAAAATGCTCGATTAGGGATTTCAATATTCGTTGGAACTATCCCAATTGTTCTAGCTGGAATGTTCATAAAGCTTTTCTGGACTGATTTTGAAAACTCTTTCTTTCGCAGCATTCCATTTATTTCACTAATTTCTATTTTTATGGCTGTTTTGCTGGCAATGGCAGAACAAATTGGAAATAAAGTAAAAGACTTATCAAATATTTCAGGGAAAGATGGTTTATTTATAGGACTTGGTCAAATGCTAGCTTTAATTCCAGGCGTATCCCGTTCAGGAATAACATTAACGGCTGCTTTGCTTTTTGGATGGGAACGAGAAGATGCAGCTAGATTTTCTTTTCTGCTTGGCATTCCAGCAATAACATTAGCTGGATTGGTTGAATTAAAAGACACAGTTAATTCTCAAGATCACTTCACAAGTCAAATCATACCTTTAGTAGTTGGTATAATTACAGCAACAATTGTTTCATGGATTGTAATTGATTGGTTGCTTCAATATCTTCAGGCAAACAATACTTGGATCTTTGTATTATATAGATTGCTATTTGGCTTTCTCTTACTAGTTTGGTGGTGGCAAATACATCAAACCTAATTCACTAGAGTCATTTAACTGTGTGGAATGAATCCTCTGCTGGTATTGCTTTATCCGCACTAAATAAGAAGTCTGCAACACTTATTCCAAAACCTGCAGAAGTTGAGTCAGTCGTGCCTGGATCGATCGGGGAAGAACTAGGCTTCGAGCCAGGTGACAAACTTCTCAGTATTAATGGAATTCGTCCAAGGGATCTGATTGACTACAGATTTTTAATCGTACAAGAAGAGCTTCAACTTCAAGTTATTGATTCCAAGGGACATCTTCATGATATCAATTTTGAAAAAGACCTAGATGATGATCTTGGACTAGCATTTACTGAAGCCTTATTTGATGGATTGCATCAATGTAACAACCAATGTCCTTTTTGCTTTATAGATCAACAGCCTTCTGGTCAAAGAAAAAGTCTTTATTTAAAAGATGACGATTATAGGCTCAGTTTTCTTTACGGTTCCTACCTAACCTTAACCAACCTAAAAGAATCGGATTGGCAAAGAATTGAAGCACAAAGACTCTCACCTCTATTTGTATCAGTACATGCTACACAGCCAGAACTAAGAGCAAAATTACTAAAAAATGCGCGCGCTGGACTTCTAATAGAACAACTAAAATGGTTTTCACAACGAAACCTCCAAATTCATGCTCAAGTAGTTGTTTGCCCTGGTATCAATGACGGGAAAGCATTAGAACAAACTCTCAAAGATCTCGCCAAATTTGCAAAAGGTAATTGGCCTGTGGTCATTTCAACTGCTGTTGTTCCTGTGGGTCTCACAAGGTTTCGTCCGTCAAATGATGGGTTAGTGCCTGTTGATTTGGAATGTGCCCAAATAGTTATCTGCCAAGTAGAGCTTCTCCAAAAACAATTTCAAAGAAGCATTGGTCACAACTTTGCTTGGCTTTCCGATGAGTGGTATCTGATTGCAGGCCAACCTCTTCCAAAACGCAGTTCTTATGCAGACCTTCCTCAAGAAGAAAACGGAGTGGGTACTATTAGATCATTTTTAGAAAATATGGAGATTGCCACTTCTAATCTTCCAAAACGCATTAATCAATCTAAAAATTGCAGTTGGGTTGTTGGTCAACTAGTCCAAAAAGCTTTAACCGATGTTTGTAAGAGATTGAATGAAATTGATGGATTAACGCTGAATTTATATGGTTTACCTAGCCCATACTGGGGTCAAGAGCAAGTAGTCACAGGACTTCTCACTGGCACAGATCTCCTAAACGGATTAAAAGACCGTGATCTTGGCGATCAGCTTCTCCTGCCTTCTGTGATGTTGCGCCAAGATCAAAATGTTTTTTTAGATGGTATGTCTGTTGAAGAGATTGGGTCTAAGCTTCAAGTACCCGTTAGGGTGGTGCATGGAGCAGCTGACATCGTGGCTGCAGCAACAGAAAATTTGGAGAAACTTTCTATAAAGTAATCAAATGTATCTCACAAATTAAGTGCGCCTGAATACTGCAAAAATCTGTTTTGTAGTCTCCGTGCTCCTTCAAGGACAGAATCTGATCAGAGCAGAGCAAATACAACAAAATCAAATTAATAAAGAAACTAGTTCATTAATCAGGAAAAAATTAAGCCGAAGGTACAGACAAGGAATTATTAGGAATAAAATTTCAACCAATAAATCTCTTCTGAGAGAGGAACTGTATATTCTTAATCACCCCATCAACTTATCCATACCAAATAACTCATCTAAAGTTATTGCTAAGAAAATATATCCTTTAAAAATTTCAGATATAGAGCACATTGTTAAGGCCAATAATCCAGACTTAGAAGTTTATCGAAGAGAAATTAAGCAACAAGAATATAATCTAAATAAAGAGATATCTTCTTGGTATCCAACATTAGATTTTGTTGCTAGCACACAAAATTCTAGAAGTGATAAAAATGCTGAGAGAGATCTCTATCGAGATGAAGATCTTGATGAGGAAACTACAAATGAATTAGGAATTACTCAAACTGAATTAGGATATAGAGATGATCTTTATACAGAAGAAGCTAATTCAAAACTCTCTCTAGAGCTCAACTGGGATCTTATAGATCCATCAAGAATACCTAATATTGCAGCAGCCAGAGACACCTATCAAAAAGCTAAAAATTCATATTTAATTCAATTAAGAGATCTGAAACTAGAAGCACTTAATGCTTATTTTTCTCTTCAGCAATCTGATGAAGGTGTTCGAATTGGTAAAGCTTCTCAGAAAGCTTCTCAGGTAAGTTTAGATGATGCAAAAGCTCGCTATCAAGCTGGCATCGGAACAAAGCTTGATGTTTTGGAGGCAGAAACTCAATTAGCTCGAGACGAAAGGCTTCTCACAGAAAAGTTAAGTGATCAAAGTATTAATCAAAGGACACTAGCAAAGATCTTAAATCTTCCATATGAATTTACTCCTATTGCTGACTCACCTATACAAACGATTGGTATCTGGAATAAATCTCTTGAAGATAGTATTTTTGCTGCCTTAGAGTTTCGTAAAGAATTAGAAAATCTCCGTCTTGATATTTCTATTAACAATAACACTGCAAATGCAGCCTTGGCTTCAGCTCAACCTAAATTAACCCTGTTTAATACTTTAGATAAATCATTTTATGAGGATATAAAGTCAAAAAATAGCCCCGATCAAGACTCAACTTCAATTAATCATACCTATGGCTTAAAAGCTAACTGGCGGCTTTTTGATGGGTGGAATGCAAACTCTAGCTATAATTACAATAAACAAGTTGCAAGGGTTTCAGAAGCAAAGTTTGTAAGCGAAAAAAACAAAATTCGCCAAGAAATAGAAACCGATTTCTTCCAATTACAATCAGCTATTAAAGATCTAGCAAGCAGTAATAGTGAAGTAGTAGCTGCCAAGGAATCATTAAGATTAGCTAGATTAAGATTTAAAGCTGGTCTGACTACTCAACGTGAAGTAGTCAATAATCAGCGTGATCTTACGCAAGCAGAGGTTGTTTTTGCAGAAGCAATATCAGCTTACAATACAAGTATCTCTAATCTCAGTCGCAAAACAGGTATGAATTATATAAAAAACTGTCATTCTTCAAAGGAAATGACTAGTAAAGATGAAAATTCTAATCTCAAGAAATCTACAACACAACCTTTTTTAGTAATAACATCCTGCCCTGAAACACTTATTAAAGACTAAGCATGAGCTGCAAATCTTCCCCAAAAAATCTAACCAAGGATCAAATTTATGCAGTTCATAACCTGCTAGATTTAGTCGGCAGAAGACAATTGCAAGATTTTGGACATATTTCTTCTGACGTAAAAGATGACGGAACCTTAATAACCAGCTGTGACCGTTGGAGCGATGACACAATTGTGAAAGGCCTCTCAAAAATCTCGACAGAAGAGGGGGTTCTAAGTGAAGAAGGTTCCAAAAAAGTCCCAGAATCTTCTGCTTATTGGGTTGTAGACCCTTTAGATGGAACAACTAACTTTTCTGCTGGAATTCCTTATTGGGCAATTTCAATGGCTCGCTTCGAGAATGGACAGCCAGAAACAGCTTTTCTAGATATACCAGCCCTGAAAAAAAGGATAATTGCAATTCGCGGGAAAGGTGTTTGGCTTAATGGCAAGCAACTTACAAGTGAAAGTCGTCTTACTTCTAATACTGCTTGTGTCTCGCTATGTAGTCGATCAATTAGGATTTTACAAAAAAGGCCCGATAAACCTTTTCCAGGAAAGATTCGTTTATTAGGTGTATCAAGTTTAAATATGATAGGTGTTGCAATAGGACAAACAGTTGCTGCTCTAGAGGCAACACCAAAAATCTGGGATATTGCATCTGCATGGCTAATTCTTTCAGAGCTGAGCTGTTCTATAAAATGGTTAGATTTAGACCCATCCAAATTAAATATTGGTCAAGATCTAACTTCTACATGTTTTCCACTACTAACAGCAAGTTCTATAAAAGAACTAGAAAAGTTATTACCATGGGGAGAGTTATTAATCAATAGCTGGAATAATATTCAAGATAACATCAACTAAAAAATAAATTAATTCTTGTCAAGTTAAGTAATTGAAAATTATAATCAACTAGCGTCAAAATCTACATGTTATTAATGTCTTCAAGTCAAAGTACCAAACAAGGGTTATAAATGGTCTTATTGAGATGCGTAAAAACGTGGAGCTTCGATGGAAACATAAAGCCAGATTGCTTTTAGCGAGTTTATGGCGAGCATATGAACGCTGGGCCCAATGTGATTGTGTCGACCTGAGTGCTGCATTTGCCTACTACACGCTCCAATCTTTTTTTCCTATTTTATTAATATCCCTATCTGTTGCTTCGTGGTTTCTAGGCAGGCAAACTGGCCTTGATCAGCAAATTGTAAGTTTTGCAGCTCAAATTCTGCCTCCTTCAGTAGTCGGGCTAGTTGATACAACATTAATCAAACTTGTAAATCAAGGTTTTGGAGCTGGCTTATTAGGTGCAATGTTTCTTATGGTAACTGCTGGCAATGCTTATCTAACCTTACAAAGAGGGGCTGATCGACTTTGGCAGGATGTCTTACCTCCTCAAACCTTACCAAACACATTCCAAATACAAGCCTTTCGCTTTATCCGAAGCCGAGTAGAAGCCTTTGTAGTTGTATTTCTAGTTGGAATTTTAGTTGTGATAGATCAAATTAGTGCAAATGTCCGCATGATTCCTGTAGCGGTTTTTGAAGATCTAAGAGAAGCAAGTCCATGGCTTGCAAATTCATTATCAAGTTTTCCTGTAATTCAAGTTGGTCAATTCATAATTCCTTTAATTGGACTATCAATAATGGCTTTATTACTTCAAGCATTACTTCCTAGTCGAAGAGTTCCAATTAAACCCCTAATACCTGGAGCTCTAATGATAGGAACTCTCTTAACCACTCTAAATTTAACCGTAAGTAGAAGTATCCTCTCGCTCGGAGCACGTTTTCAAGCATATGGTTTGATTGGAGGAGTACTCGTTTTAACTTTATGGGTTTGGATGATAGGTGTAATTATATATTTTGGTCAATGTTGGAGTGTTGTACTGGCAAGTATGCGAATCAATAGGCAAAGAGAATTATACAATCAAAAAATCTTAAACTAGAATTGTTTCAACCAAATTTTTCTTCAAGAGAATAAATGAACAGGCCTTCGCCTTTGATCTGGGTTACTCTTATAATAGTATTTTTGTTGCCTACAACTGCTGGAAGATTTCTAATTGATTTAGCTGGTGGTTTCATACTTATTCTCTTGACAATACCAGTATTAATAGGTGGAGCAGGTTGGTTAGGCTGGCGCTTTCTACAATCACGATTAATCAAATGTGAAGTCTGCGGGGCAAGTATTCTGAACAGCTCAGAGCAATGTCCTATTTGTGCTTCGAATATAACTTCTCAACAAAAGCCAAATAATGAAGTATCAAAATCCAAAACAAATACTTCTTCCATTCCAGCCAGTTCAGCCACTATTGATATAACTGCAAAAGATGCAGATTAAATTATTTTGTTAAATCAATCCCTCCTATTGCTTGATAGGATTATATATATGCTGATTTAATAATCAGCATATATATAATCCTACTTGCCAAGTGATTTAGCATCTAATTCTATAACTTGTTGTTCAGCATTATCCAGTAATTTTTGACAATGGTCTAAATAAATTGATGCTTTTAAGTGATATTCTTGAAGCTTTTCCAAAGGAACGGAATCATTTTGTAAATTCTCTAAAAGTAATTCTAAAGCATTTAATGATTCCTCATAGCTCAATAAATAAGCTTGTTTCTTCCATTCCATTATATCTTCTTCCAAAGAGTTAATAGGCGTTTTATTATCTAATGATTCTTTATTATGGAGCATTTTTTTAGAACTACTCCTAGAAGATTGAGTTTTTTTCATGATCCAGAAAGCTTTGAGTAAACTTTGTCGATTGTTGAGTCAATTTGACCATCACTC
Organism: Prochlorococcus sp. AG-363-P01; assembly: GCA_003278225.1. GTDB lineage: Bacteria > Cyanobacteriota > Cyanobacteriia > PCC-6307 > Cyanobiaceae > AG-363-K07. Next base: position 13,148 of record QCGC01000012.1, read on the forward strand.
AGCCTAATAGTTAATTTTTCTTGCTCTTTTACATCTTGAATACTGCGAATTGGTTTGCCAAGACGATTTTGCACTATTGCAAAGCCCCGTAATAACCAACGCTCTGGAGAAAGTGCTTCTAGAAGATGATATTTTTGCAGAAGATCTTCTCTCTTGATTTGAATAATAACTTCAGGCGATTGTGCTTTCCAGTCTTTCCATATCTCTACTAATCTTTGCTTTTCCCGATGCATAAACCAAGAGAAATAATCATTTAAACGTTTACGCCTTTGCAAGCAATTCTCTAGTGCTATTTCAAAACTAGGTAATAAATCCACAATTGCAGCCGTAGGTGTAGCAGAGCGATGATCCGCAACAAGATCTGCGACAGTCAAGTCATCCTCATGCCCCAAACCCGTAACAACAGGTACAGGAAAATCAGCTAGGAACCGACAAAGTTCTTCATTATCAAAAACCATTAGATCTTCTCTACTGCCACCACCTCTAGCCACAATAATGCCATCAATTGCTAAAGATTTAATTGAGCTTGCGAGAGCTTGCAAAACAGATTGAATTTCTTGTGCCACAGATCCCTGCACAGGAATAGGAATAATAAATAAAGTTGTTAAAGGCCAACGTTCTTTCGCGGTACGAAGCATATCAGCCAGTGCTGAGCTAGGCACACTAGTAAGAATGGCTATAGCTTTTGGATACTTAGGCAACTTTCTATGTCTTGCCTCATCTAGTAAGCCTTCTTTAGACAGAAGAGTTTTAACAATTTCAAATTGCCGAAGCACTGTTGTGATGCTGGGGCGAATATTCAATACTTGAACAACAAGGTTGGCCCTAACTGCCCAAAAATTCAGTTTTCCAATAATTACAACTCCATCTCCTTCAACAGGTTGAAAGTCAAGTTTTTGCAGTTGTGAAGCCCAAATAACACCGCTGACACTTGCTTTTCCATCACTAAGAGTTAGCCATAAATGCCCCTTCTTAAGTTGAGCTTTCGAAATGGAAGCATTTAATATGAACCGAGGCGCAAAGCCTCGTTCTAAAAGTGATCCGATAGCTTCATTAAGCTCTAGAACCGAATAGTTAGGTAAAGAATCAAACGTCAAGGCGCCGGTAAAGAAAAGTCCAGTAAAGACAAATTATTAAAGTCAATACACTAACTAGTTGACCCCAAAAATGATTTAGTTGAGTCAAAGCAATAGTAAATATCAAAATAGAACTACTAAGCATTCGAGCACCATCACGCCGATTACTGGGAAAAATCTTAGACAAGATACTCATTCATATTTGCTCTACTCTCGCTGAATACTAAAAAAATGTATATGTCTAAGAAAATTTCTCAACAAAAGTAATTCAAAGCATTCAAGAGGCTTTTAAAAAGCGACCTTCGTCTTTCATCCAAAGCCCATTTGGCCTAAAATTCCTTGACCTGTAAGAAGTTCAGTACTTAATCCTATTACGATGCCAATCATTGCTAAGCGGCCATTCCAAGTCTCAGCAAAGTTGACAAAGCCGAAACGCGGCTGGATATTGTTAGGCATGAAGATGCATATATCTTATTCATGTTAACAAAAAATAAAAGCTTTAACGAATTTCACAAGATTTGATTACTCACTAGTTATTTAATTTCTTAATTAGATATTAATAACCAAACAGTTCTTATAAAATTTACATTTCCACTATCGAACATGTCTTGCTCCATCTACAGGAGAATATTCTTCTCCAGTAAGTTCTTCATAAATTATTGCTGGTAAACCAGTTTCAAACATAGTCTGCAAAGCTTCTTTGAGGAGTGGGTTCCAACCTCCTGTGCTGACTTTCCCATGGCGAACAGTCCAATCCCATGTTCCTTGAAGATCTCTAGGAATGCGTCCCTCCCGATCTCGCCTTGCGACTAGGTCAAGAGATTCTACCAAGCCCACTTGTATTGGTTTTTTGCCATAAGAAGGTGTAAGGCTCAGCTCAAGCCTGACAGGATCTTCCTTTAAAAGTCGCAACCGAAATCTTGGAGGCAACTTCACAGTCTTCAAGACTGCAACAACAATGCGTGTTCTTTGTTCCAACTTTTACTCCTGTTAAGAGTCATATGAAGTGTCTATGTGACACTCAAAACCTAACTTATTCAGCAGAGGTTTCTGTGGATTTAGGTGGGTCAATATCTCCAGAAAAGCGCACCGTTAGCAACTCCTCATCAGTTATGCGACCATCTTGATCCAAAAGCTCTGGATGAATAGTCAATTTGCCAGTGCGATCACCTTTGGAATAGATCCGTTTGGTAGAACTACTGGGGAGTTTCTGATCGACCCAGAAAGCCCTCGAAATCAAACGAAAAGCTTGCCATATTAGTAATAATACGACAGATGCATAAAGAACCAAGAAAAGGATGTTCAGCATGTCAACGTTTTCAGCAAAAAAGGCTTAGGTTCATAGAAAGAAAATTATATTCATCATTGCTTTTTCTTAAGTATATCCTCTAATTATATTTCTTGAGGCTCGGCCAATAGATGCTTTGCAAAACAGTTAAACAAAAGAAAATAAATGATTGTCATATAATGTTATAAAGTGACATCTATCAAATTGTTCATGTGTGAGTTAATGATGTTAGTCCTCACTAAAGTAATCATTGGATTTCATAGTTAAGAAAGCTTTTTGTTCATCCTCAAAATACTTGTTAATTTTGAAAACCACCATGTTAAATAAATACAGTAGAAAATGCAAAACAAATTTCAGCAAGTTAAGCAAAAGTAAAATAATTTTAACGCGCAAACTAGCTCTCTTTTTCAGTGTTATTGGATTGTGGTGCGTCCCAGTAACAGGGCCACTAATTATTAGTCCAGTGAAAGCAGACTTATTAAAAGCATTCACGAAAAATTCATTTGTTGCCGAAGCATTAGCACGCAGTGGTCCTGCAGTAGTAACACTTGAAACTCAAAGAAGAGTATTTTCAAACTCAAGTTTACCTCCTGGTTTCTTAACAGATCCATACCTACAACGCTTTTTTGGCTTACCAGATTTGAGAGCTCCTCGTGAACACATTGAAAGGGGGCAAGGGAGTGGTGTAATTTTTGCCGCAGATGGATTAGTACTAACTAATGCACATGTAATAGAGCAAACTGATCGTGTAATGATAGGAATGTCAGATGGGAGGAGAATTCCTGGCCGTGTAATAGGCCAAGACTCAATTACAGATCTTGCAGTAATTCAATTAGAGGGAGCAGGGCCCTGGCCAACAGCACCATTAGGTAATTCAGATAATCTTGAAGTGGGGGATTGGGCTATTGCAGTTGGCAACCCATATGGCCTTGAAAACACGGTGACATTGGGAATAATTAGCAACCTAAATCGAAACGTTACACAACTGGGAATATCAGGCAAGCGTCTCGAACTAATCCAAACTGATGCTGCAATTAATCCTGGCAACTCTGGAGGCCCTTTGCTGAATGCAAAAGGAGAAGTAGTGGGGATTAATATGCTAGTCCGTTCAGGACCTGGGGCAGGATTGGGGTTTGCGATACCAATCAATCGTGCACGTGAAATCGCAAAACAGCTAGTCACCAAAGGTAAAGCTAGTCATCCAATAATTGGAGTAAGCCTTTCATCTATATCAAACGAAAATAACAACTTCAATAAAGCTCAAGAATCTGGGGCAAAGATTCGTTATGTGATTCCTGGATCGCCAGCTGACCAAGGAGGATTACAAATTAATGATGTGATCATCTCAATTGAAGGAGAGTTAATGGAGGAGCCTGAAAATGTTGTTTCTGCAATCAACCAATATGGTGCCAACCAATATTTATCTTTTAAAGTTAGAAGAAGAGGTAAAGATATGGTTTTCTCAATAAAGCCTATAGATATGAGCGATTTAGAAATGTTCAAGAAAAAGCTTTAATCGTTCAGATTCTAAGGCATGAAATCATTATCTTCGATAAAAGAAACTTAATAGCGGCCTAACGTTAAAAACTAAATGACATAGATTAAAGAAATTACTTTTAGCCAACTTACATTCCAAGATAATTAAAGATTTTTAAAATGTAATTTATTTGAATTTGAATCGATCTAAATCTTTTTTTCTGCATCTTCAATATTGACGATGAAATTAATTTAAATTATTCTTTTTTGCTTTCCTTTTCCTCTGACGATCCCTATTGGCCAAGCGTTTTGCTTCTCTCTCTGCTAAGCGCAATGCTTTTTCTGCAAGTAATAATTCTTCGGCTTTCTTCTCTTGAAAATAACTGAAATCTCCCCGGTACAAAATCAACTCGCCATCACGAATTTCTACAATTCGATTTGCTACATGTGAAATAAAATAACGATCATGAGAAACAATCAAAGCTGATCCTTCATATTCTATTAAAGCTTGCTCCAACATCTCTTTTGAAGGGATGTCTAAATGATTAGTAGGCTCATCAAGAACCAAAAGATTACATGGTTTTAGAAGCATCAAAGCAAGGGCCAATCTTGCTTTTTCACCACCACTAAGTTTACCTACTTCTTTAAAAACAGAATCATTACTTAGACAAAAACTTCCCAATAAAGATCGAACTTCAGTTTGCGTCCAGTTAGGAACAACATCAAACATAGTATCTATAACTATTTTATCCAAATCAAGGGCTTCTGCCTGATTTTGCTCAAAATAACCTGGAACAACATTATGTTCTCCTAATTCGGCAATACCATCATCAGGTTTTTCTAAACCCATTATTAATCTTAGTAATGTCGATTTACCTGATCCATTCGGACCAATGAACGCTATACGATCCCCTTTCTCAATTTCTAAATTAGCCCCTAAAAATAGAATCTTATCTCCATAACTATGTGTAAGATCATCAATTTTTACCACTCGCCTGCCTGATCTTGGAGAAGGAGGAAAAGAAAAATTAGGCTTTATTTCATTAACCAAAGGGGCTTGAATCTTTTCTTTTTTCTCTAGCAACTTCTCTCTACTTTTTGCTTGTGTGCTTCTAGTAGCACTAGCCCTAAATCTATCTATATATGCTTTTTGTGTGGCAAACTCTTTTTGTTGACGTTCATAAGCAGCTTGTGTTGCATCTTGCTCAAGCATTTTCTGCTCAACGTAAGAACTGTAATTGCCAAGATATGTACGTGAAATACCTCTCTCAGTACTAACAATCTGTGTGCACACTCTGTCAAGAAATGTTCGGTCATGACTAATAACAACTATTGCAGATTTCTGCTCAAGTAGATAATTTTCTAACCATTGGATTGTCTCAACATCTAGATGATTCGTAGGCTCATCTAGTAAAAGCAGATCTGGATCTTGAAGTAAAATCTTTCCCAAAGCAATCCTCATCTGCCATCCACCTGAAAAATCCTGAACAAGTTGCTCTGCTTCGTTTGACGTAAATCCAATTTTGGGTAAAATTTTCTCCACCTGAGCTTCAAGTTCATAGCCATGTATCGCTTCAAATTGATTCTGAAGTACACCTAACTGTTTTATCAATCTTTCCAAATAAGGAGGATTATTAGCAGCACTTTCAGACTCCATAGCCCTTTGAAGTAATTGAAGTTCCCTAAGAACTGTTGCTGCCTCTTGAAACGCTTGGAATAACTCTTCTCGAACTGTTCGTTGCAAATCAACATCAAATTCTTGCTGCAAGTAAGCAATTTTTGGTTCTCCCTCTCGCACAACATTTCCACTACTAACTTCTTCCAAACCAGCAATGATTTTCATTTGAGTTGATTTACCCGCTCCATTGACACCAACGAGTCCTATCCTGTCTCCATGCTTAATTTCCCAAGTGACGTTTTTTAGAACCTCACCAGTGGGATAAATCTTAGTAACACGTTCAAGTCTGAGCACTAGTAAAGAGAATGATCGGAACCATCATGTGAATTGGATAAATTGGGCTTGGTAATTACCTATTACCTAGAGAAACTATGGCAAGGTTGGAACAAATTGCTGCTCTAGTTTTAGCTGCGGGGTTAGCAATCCCCAGCTATTGGCTTTTTTGGACAATGGCAGGCGGAGGTGGTTATGACCGACGCAGCCCACAAAAAATTCCTTTAACTCAGGAAAAACCCTTAGAAAAACTACCAAGCAGAGTGCCTACAAGCCCCCACGAGCTTTAATCAACCATTGCTTTGTGTCACTGTCATCAAGCCCTGAAAGGTATGCTTTGACCTCATCTGAGGTCACTGGCAAGCCCAATTGAGTGCCAAGCTGACAAATTGCATTTAAAGCGCCCTGTGGATCCTGAAGAGCCTGGCAAAACAAACGTTGCGTTTTCTCGGGATCTGCTTTGATGCGTTTATAAAGCTCTGCTGCGTTGTCGCTCATAGAAATTTACTGAATAAACCAACCTTATTCACTTAAGCAACTTTTGACCCACAACTGGAATTATGAAACTTTTCCAAGTCACTATCTTGCATTCCTGAAGCCGACGCATCTTTCATGCTTCTTGCATCCATACATAAAACCTTTCGCAATTGAGCAAAATTTGCCGCTTGGGATACTCGACCTTCCTGTACAGCTCCATATTCAGCCCGTTGAAGAACATGATGAAGATGAGTTAACAGATATGTACTAATAACTGCAGAAACCAATACATCACTATTTTCCTTACTTCTTCGATGTCGTTTGTGCTGATCATTAATACCTGAACTTGCTGAAGCCTCCAATTTGCGAGATCGCTTAGATCGAGTAGAAGAAGGAAGAGTGGGTTTAGTCATTGATAACTCCGTGAAACTTACTTGGTTTATGAAGGAGAATGCTTTCACTCCCTAAGGAAATGGCCGAAAAAGATCAACTACCAACATGAACAAGCATAGTACTGGATACTATCCTTGCATACCTATGTACACTAATTAGTAACCAATACTCTTTTTGAGTCGTGGCAACAAGGCAAAACTCATTAAATGGAAAGCCAAAATCACCAAGAGTGCAAGTGGTTCTCCCTGAGTCTTTGTGTGATCGGCTAACAGCTTTAGCTGCACAAGAGTCTCGTACAGTTAGCAATATGGCAAAAGTGCTGATCCAAGAAGGTGTTAGAAATTATGAAAAGATGCAAACCTCAAAGCCTGAAGCCAATCCAGCAATAACGAGTACCGAAGGGTTTAGATCAGCTTTAGAAGCTCAAGAGCCAAAACGATTAAAAGGAGCGCCCAAACGCTTAAGGCTACAAAGGCCTTAGAAGAGCCTAAACAGGGTTAACTATCATCCCAAGTACTCCTGATCGGGAAGCACCTGTAATTGCAGTAGAATTACCTGGATGCTTAAGAATGTGCCACCAAGCCAGTAAGGCAAAAGCTAAAGCTTCACGAGATTGAACAGCAATACCATTTTGTTCAATGCTTGCAACCCGCAACCCTCTACATCGACGAATAATTTGATCCAGCAAAGCTGGATTACGACAACCTCCACCAGCAACCAATAGCTCAATAGGACGAATCAAATTCCTCGAATGCAAGTTATCCAATTCTTTTGCAACCACTGCTGCAGAAAAAGCTGTCAAAGTTGAAATCAAATCTTCATCAGAAATAGACTTGATTTGACTCAACCGATTTTCTAAATCTAGCCGTCCAAATTGCTCTCTCCCTGTTGATTTTGGAGGTGCTTTTTGGAAGAAAGGTTCCTTCAACCAACAATCAAGAATTTCTTCATTAGGAGATCCCCTAGCAGCAATTAATCCATCTTGATCAAAAGAAAGCTTCCCATTGGTGATCTTTTGCACTGCAAAATCTATAAGGGTATTCCCTGGACCACAGTCCCACCCTAAAACAGACGCAAAGCGATCTGGGCCTGTGTTGGGAGGAATTAATGTCAAATTTGCAATGCCTCCAAGATTAAGAATTGCTCTCCAACCAGTCACTCTTCCAAAAAGTGCAGAGTCCAAAGTGGGAACCAAAGGCGCACCATGTCCTCCCAATGCAAGGTCTGCTGCTCTAAAATCATGCACTACAGGGCATTTCATTAATTGAGCTAGTAAGGGAGCCTGCAGCAATTGCAAGCTTGCTCCACGTTGACCTTCACAAGGTGGCCGATGCCAAATAGTTTGACCATGACATCCAACTAACTCAGATAAGCCTTTTGGATCGCAGGCGCGTGCTGCTTCAAAATGAACCTCAGTTATCGCCTCAACAAGATCTAACCATTCCTTACTACTAAATCTACTTTTCTGACCAGCAGCAATAATTCTCTCCCTCAAAATCTTTGGATAAGGCAAAGAGGAAAAATTAATGAGACTCCATTTAGGTTGCTTTGGATTACCAGAAAACTCAGCTAAAACAGCTTCTACACCATCAGCACTAGTGCCACTCATAAGACCGAGCACACGCATTAATCAAACTTGCGGAAGTTTCTGCAAGTCTTCCATAGAACCCATAACAACTAAAACATGGCTTTTTTTAAGCACAAATGAAGCTGGTGGATTAACAGTTAATCCCTTCGTAGGTCCAGCAGCAAGAACGTTAACCAAAAAATTCTTTCGAAGGTTGAGATCACGCAAAGAACGTCCCACAAATACTGCAGGCACTTTTATCTCATCAATGCCTATCTGGTCATCTAATTCCAATCGTTCAATCAGATTTGGACGAACAAGTTCTAAGCCCAATCTTTCTCCTTGCATCCTCGATGGAAATACAACTCGATCTGCACCTACTCTCTTCAACATCTTTTCGTGCAAATCACTCGTAGCACGAGCTATTACTTGCCTCACCTTGCTCCCCTCACTATCTTTTGCAATTAATGTAGTTGTAATACTTGCTTCAATTGGTTCACTAATTCCAACTACCACTACACCCATATCAAGCACTCCAGCTGCTCTCATAGACTCCTCATCAGTAGAATCAACGACCCTTGCTTCTATAGAAGGCTCTAATTGACGTAATTCATCAATAGCCCTTTCTGAAGAGTCCACTGCAAGAACATCTGAGCCATTCCTAATAAGCTCTCTGCACACAGCAGTGCCAAACCGGCCTACTCCAACAACAGCAAATCCAAGTTGATTTTTCGGATCCTTTTCAGGAGCCCATTGCCACCAGTCACTCATACCTTTCCCTCTACTAAAGAAAATTTATACATAAAGATCCTCTCGTGGATATCCGATTCGATTTTGATATTGAAGCCTATCTCTATTCAAACTCTCCCAAATTGCACTTAGCAATAGCAAGATCCCTAGCCTTCCAACGAACATCCCAACAATCAGAACACTTTGCCCAAAATGTCCAAGCTGCTGTGTAACACCAACATCAAAGCCAACAGTGGCAAAGGCAGATATGCATGTAAAGAGCATTTCTAAAAAAGAAAAAGGTTCCTCTCCTCCTAAATTGCTAGAAGCACTTAACAATAAAGCCATTAACAATACAAAGAGCAATGATCCAACTGTTATGCCAACTGCTTTAAGCACTACTTTGTCAGAAATTTGACGATTGCGGATTACGACGTCTTCCTGACCTCTCAAAGTTGAACGAGTAGCCGCCATAAGTGCTGCCAAAGTTGTCGTTTTAATGCCACCCCCTGTACCACCTGGACTAGCCCCAATAAACATCAATGCCATCAAAAGTAAAAGTCCCGAATCAGAAATACTTTGCACAGACAAAGGCATATTCGTAAAACCAGCTGTTCGTGAACTTACTGATTCAAAAAATGCCGTCATCAAACGCTCTGACCAACTAAGGCTGGAAAAAAAATTACCATAAGCTAAGGACTCAGTAATCATTAAACCAATAGTTCCAAGTAACAGCAAAGCTAAAGTTGTTCTAAGCACTAATCGAGTATGGAGACTTAAATATCTCCTTCGATTAAGATATTTGCGGTTACTCCAAATATCACTAGCCACTCTCCATCCCAAACCACCAAGAATTATGAGAGAGATTATTACAATATTAACAACTCCATTAGCTCTATAAGACTGCATACTTTCAGACCATAAACCAAAACCAGCATTGTTATAAGCAGAGATACTATGAAACAAAGATGCCCATATTCTCTCTCCATTATTAGCAATATCATTAAAGCCAAAATAATAGAGAATAACTGCCCCAAAAAGAATTAAAACTGCTGCAGTACATGCAATACCCTGAAAAGTTCTACCTACTCCACCTACACCAAATTCATCCAATGTCTTTCCTCTATCGAGTCGACACCTTAATTCCGTTCCACTAACTACAAAACCCTGCAAGAATGTAGTTATAGCCATCAAGCCCAGACCTCCAATAAGCAGCATTGTTGCAAGGACAATCTGTCCAAATAGCGTCAGGTCCTGACCTACATCAATAATTGTCAAGCCCGTTACTGTTAATGCAGATGTCGCCGTGAAAAGGGCTTCCCATAACCCAACAGTTTGATTTGAACAAATCGGAGTGGAAAGGATCACTGTGCCAATGATGATCATCAAAAAACCAGTTACCACAGTGAACTGTGGAACCGTTAAGCGTCGGTACCAACTTTGCGTCCGATTTACAGCTTTAGCAAATGGCACCGCTTGATTCCTTTCCTTAGATGATCTGTTCAAATCTCACCGGACAAACTCCAGCAAAATCTCCAACTGCAAAATGATCCCTTTCAAATACTCGCACAATCTCAGTTCATTCCGTATTGCCAAAGAATTAAACCAGGAATCATTAAAGTCATTAAAATTGTTAAACCCAATCCATACCTAGTGAAATCAAAAAATCGATAACGCCCTGGTCCAAAAACCATCAAATTAGTTTGATAACCCATTGGTGTAAGAAAAGACTGACTAGCACCAAACAACACAGTGATTAAAAGTGCTGTAGGTGGCAAGTTCAAATTTGTCGAAAGTTGGATTGCAACTGGCGCAAAGAGTGCAACTGAAGCCGCATTGCTAATAACTTGAGTCAATATGGTTGTTGAAAGAAAAATAACAACTAAAGCTGTATACGTTGGCAACCCTTTCAAACTCAGATCCAAGACCCTTGCCAAAGCATCCGCAAGACCAGTTTCCTGCATCGCCACACTAAAACTGGATAAAGAGCCTAATAAGAGAATTACATCTAGACGTATAGAGCTGAGAGCTTCTTTTGGACGAATACATCCACCTACAACCATTGCTATAACAGCTAAAAGCACTGCTGCCACAAGTGGTAATTGTGTAACAGTTGGTACTAAAAGCATCAATAAAGCTATTGCAATCGCGATTGGTTTACGACGAGTAGTTGGCAAATCATTCTCTAATTGATCAAGGACTAATAAATCATGACTTGCCTGTAATCCTCGAATTGAGTCCAAGGGGGCTTGTAGCAATAAAACATCTCCTTCACGTAAGACTGCTTGGCCAAGTCTTTCCTGAACTGTCTGCTGACCTCGCCTTAAAGCTAAAACAGTTGCGTTATGACGTTGGCGAAACCGGAGCTCACGTAAACTCGCCCCTGCAAGTGTTGAGCTTGCCGGTAGAAGAACTTCTACAGTTTTTTGCTGGTCACTTGCAAAAGGCCTAGCTGATTTGTAGTCATCTTGTCGATCCCGCTGAGCCAATTGAACTGCATGCTCCTGCTGCAACCGAAGCAAGTCCGCCCGGGTAACTCTAAGCAGCAAACAATCACCAGGTTCAATTGTTCGATCTGCTAAAGGTGGCAGAAACCTCTCTTTTCCTCTCTGAAGTTCAAGTACATCAACATCAAACCGACGTTGAAGACGACTGTTATGAAGTGAATCGCCAACCAAATTCGAATCAGCAGGTATTGTCACTTCTGTGAAATAACCAGTCCTATCAATGCTATTGACTAACTGATTTCCATCACGACCCCGATCTGGTAACAATCCTTGTGGAGCTAACAGCATATAAGCAGTACCAACAAGCCAAATCGGAACTCCAATCGCTGTAAAGCTAAACAGATCTAATGATCCATAACCTAATTGCTCACTAATATCACTAACCAAAAGATTCACCGAGCTACCTAAAAGAGTTAGGGTTCCTCCTAATACTGTGGCGAAGGATAAAGGCAGTAGAACTTTCGATGGAGACAATCGGCGACGAATACACCAAGTTTCTATCACAGGCAACAAAGCAGCAACGACCGGAGTATTGGGAACCACTCCTGAGATTGGAGCAACAACCAATCCCAATAAAGCAATTAAACGACGTGGGGTCCTAATACGTTCGGAAGCAATTAATTCTCTAAGTCGATCTAATGCTCCACTTTTAAATAACGCCGCAGAAACGGCAAACAAACCCATCAAAGTAATCAAAGCAGGACTACCAAAACCCGCCAATGCTTTTTGAGGTGTAAGGACTCCAGTAGCCATTAACAAGGCCAAGCTCAACAAAGCAGCAAGTTCTGGTGCTAGTGCATTGCTTATAAACAGCACAACAGCCAACAACAAAACGCCAATCGTAATAAGTGCTTCCGGACTCTGAAAAACAATGCTGAGCTCATTCATACTTTCTAGGTATCCATTGCAGTTAATAAAATTTCTGAGTCTGGATCCCAGAAATGATTCTGAAGCCAAAGCCTGAGGCTTTGCAAGCCAGCACCAGACTTAGCCGAGACATATATAACTTTTTCATTCAGCCTACTAATTGCATCAAGTGCACTACTGGAACAACAATCAATCTTATTAGCAATGACTTGCCGGGTGGAATTCACTTCTAATGAGTCAAGTAGGTCATTGACAGTATTCAATTGAAATTGCCAATCAGGGTTAGATAGATCAACCATAACAAGTAATAAATCCGCCTCCAAAGTTTCTTCAAGTGTTGCTCTAAAAGCCTCCATTAAAGTAGAAGGTAATTCCGAAATGAACCCAACAGTATCAGTTATCAAAAGATCATTAGGAGCAGAACCTTTCTGAGGCAAGACTAATCTCCTAGTAGTGGGATCTAAAGTTGCAAAGAGTTTATTTTCAGCCAAAACTCGCCCCTCCAAACTTAATCCACAAATGGCATTAAAAAGAGTAGATTTTCCTGCATTTGTATAACCAACCAAAGCTGCACAATTCATACCTCTCCTTCGACTTCGTATTTGAGTGCGGTGTTTTTTAAACTGTTTTAACTCTTTTTCTAACCGCTCAATGCGATTAACAATTACTCTGCGATCTTTTTCTAACTGAGTTTCACCAGGACCTCTTGTACCAATACCTCCACCCTGCCTGGAAAGGCTTTTACCACGTCCTACAAGCCTAGATTTTCTATAACGAAGTTGAGCAAGTTCAACCTGAAGGCGTCCTGTAGCCGTAGCAGCTCTTTGCGCAAAAATATCAAGAATTAATTCACTTCGATCCATGACTGGACAAGCCAAAAAATGCTCTAAATTCCTTGCTTGAGAAGCTGACAATTCTCGGTCTGTAATAACAAGAGAAGCATTTTCTTGCCTAACTTTCAACGCCACTTCTTGTAATTTCCCTTTGCCCCAAATTGTTTGCGAATGAGAGACCCCTTTCTTTTGACTTGCTATAGCTACTGGACAACCTCCTGCACTCCGCACCAACGCCTCCAATTCAGCTAAATTTCTCTCACTTCTGGCAAAATCATGACCAATTAAAGTTAACAATAATACCCGTTCTGTCCTATCAGATAAGGGAACTAAAGCCTTCTTTTCAATTGGATTAACCAGTTCGTGCCCTTTGCAAAGCTTACTCAGTTCACTTTTCTCAATAAGAGTCCAGCCTTTTTGTTGTTTATCATCAAAACACCAAAGTGAGGCAAGTCTCATGCCTCCGGCATCTCTAATTGGAGAAAATCGCAACCAAGAAACAGGAGCGAGATCCAAAGCGACAATTGCATCCTTTTGATCAGGACAAAGGTCTTTTTGATGCTCATGAAAAGGACAACTCACCAGCCGCCAATCTTTCGTCTTTCGCCTTCTAACCTCAGGAACATGTGATAACAACTTATCTGACTGATCTAAAGGACCAACCCAAAGAAGTCGACATAGTCCTCGACCATCAATTATCAGGTGAAGAGGCTGCTTTAAAGCAAGAACCTCTTCTGCCAACTTTTCAAGAGTGAATTGATCTGCACCTTCATCAACGGGATGTCTTCGATGCAAGAGACCTTCAAGACGACGCTGTTGTGAACGTCTAAGACCCGTAATTCTTCCTTTAAGATAGGCCTGTTTCAAGTGTCTAAGAAGCTGCCTCGAAGCAACAAGCTAACCAATAAAAGCCTTTGAATTTTTGCCCTGTAAATCAATCTGCGAATTAAAAATGCAAAGGTACCCGAAAGAGGAAAGCCCAACAGTTTAATTGTGGCATGACCTACTCCAAGACTGATCATTTCTCCATAATCAAAAAAATGAAATTGTTTGGGAATCTTCCCCGCTCTTAAGGCAATCAAAATTTTTGCAGCAGATTTACCCTGCTGTATAGCGACTTGAGCATTTAAAGGCCAAGAGCCCTTTGCACAACATGCAGCATCACCTAATGCAAAAGCATCTTTAAAGCCAATAATCTGCAAATATTTATTGATAAGGATTCTCCCTCGCTTCAAAGGAAATTCCTTGAACAAATTAGGAATATTAGCAGTGGTTCCCGCGGTCCATACCACACCCTTATGAGCTAAGGAGAAAGTCTTAGGTTCTTGATTCTTATAACTTACACATAAAACTTTGTTGGAGCCAATTTTAAGAACCCTTGTTTCTAGATGTATCTCTACATGACGCTTTCCTAAAGCCTTTTGAAGATTTCTTTGGTTAAATTTCTTTCCATAAGGTAAAGCATGTTTACCTGATTCAATCAAATGTATCTGAGTATTGGCATCCACAAGATCAGCAAGTTTGCAAGCAAGTTCAACGCCAGTTGCTCCTCCCCCAACAACTACTAAACTTTTTTTTTCTTCTTGGCAATCTTTTAGTTCATTAATTGTCTTTTTAAGTCGATCTACATCTTCTAAGGAATGAAAAGTAAAAGCATTTTCTCGTATACCTGGTACTCCCAAACAATTAGGAACTGAGCCAGTTGCTAGTACAACATATGAATAATTGAAAGATAGCCCTGAAGCAGTAAGTACTTTCTTCGCCTTGACATCAATTCTTTCTACATAGTCCTGAATCAACAAAACTCCTCGCCCTTTAAGCACAGACTTATAAGAAGGTGCCACTTGCCATAGTGATAGTTCCTCACTCAATAATTCATACAAAAAAGGGAAAAAAACAAACCTTGGACTAGGTTCAATCAAAATAATTGGTGGTCGCTGCAGGGATTGACTTAAAGCAAGCACAGTCGTCAATCCTGCAAATCCTCCTCCAATCACAACTACAGGGTCAAAATTTGAACAATTCGAGGCCATAAGTGGTGGGCCTGGGATTATTTTTGAATCGAAACAGTTCAATATAAGGACATTACATTGGATAATGGCTAAATGCCTGAAAGATTTAAATCAGAAGCTTCTAAGCGCAAGCATTAGGGGAAAATGAATATGCCAGACATCATGAAAATGCCTCTAGAGGAAGCTCGCAATCATTTAAGTCAACTCAGTGCCGAAGGAAGACTTATCTGGGCTTCCCAACAATATGAAGCAGGTTTTGTTCTAACGACAAGTTTTGGAATTCAATCAGCAGTCATGCTTCACATGATTCAACAGCTGAAAAGCAAAAACACAATACCCATCATTTGGAT
Source organism: Prochlorococcus sp. AG-363-P01 (assembly GCA_003278225.1). Lineage (GTDB taxonomy): Bacteria > Cyanobacteriota > Cyanobacteriia > PCC-6307 > Cyanobiaceae > AG-363-K07. Next base: position 28,674 of record QCGC01000012.1, read on the forward strand.
TGATACTGGTTACTTGCCCGTAGAAACCTATTGCTATGCAGAGAAACTGACTAATCAACTGAATCTAAATCTTCAGGTCTTTCAAAGCCCAATCTCCCCAGCAAGAATGGAAGCTTTATATGGAAAGCTTTGGGAAACAAATTCTTTGAAAGACATCGAAAAATATCACTTAATTCGCAAGGTCAAGCCATTGGAACAAGCACTAAATGATCTCAATGTTGAATGCTGGGCCAGTGGCGTTCGTGGCGGTCAAACAGAGCATCGCCGATCAATGACTGTAATAGATGAAATTCGTGGTCGTCTCTCACTAAGACCTCTTCTCGAATGGACCAATAAAGATATTTTTTATTACATGGAAGAACATAATTTACCTCAACATCCCCTTTTTGAAAAAGGGTACTCATCAGTAGGAGATTGGCACTCAAGCGAACCCGAAGGTAAGGAAATAAAAGGGCGAGAAACACGATTTGGTGGGTTAAAACAAGAATGTGGTATCCATGTTCAAGGATTGATGGGAGAAGGTATCTAATAGTGAAAGGCAAAAAGTGTTGCCTTCTAATTGGCAATAGTCGATGGCATTGGGCAATAAAAGAAGATAAAGCATGGAATTTTTACCACACCCCTCCGGCTAGTCAAAAGTTTTCATCTTTAGAAATTCCTTTAACAGCCTGGGCAGCCGTTGGAGTAATACCGAAACATCCTTCACTAAAGCCTTCCAAGCGTCTACAAAGCAAAGATATTCCTATCAAAAACATGCCTAATTGGATAGGAATTGATCGAGCGTTGGCAAGCTGGGGAGCTTTAAAAAAAATAAAATCTACTGGAATCAATTCCTCTGGGCTGCTTATAGCTGATGCAGGAACCGTTCTAAGCCTTAATCGATTGACAGCAAATCATGAATTCGCAGGTGGCCAATTAATACCAGGGTTACAGCTGCAGTTAACTGCTATGGCCACAGGAGCTCAGAACTTAAATAATCCAGGACTTAGTTCATCTACACCAGCACAATTTCCTTTTGAAACTGCAGAAGCAATGCAACGAGGAAGTATTCAAGCTTTAGTTGGCACTCTTATGGAGGCAATCAATAAAACAAATGCACCTCTATGGTTATGTGGAGGCGATGCTCCCACTCTAATTCAAGAGCTCCGAGAACGCAATGTAGCTGTACTCCACCACCCCAACCTGGTACTAGAAGGAATGGTGGATATACAAGACAAACTCAATCAAGACTAAGATCTGTAAGGATCTGATCAGCCATACAATCTGCCTTTACTTTTAAATATATAAGTTGGATTTTTCCTAGTGGATCAATTACAAAAGTATGTCTCATCATCCCCATATATTCTCTACCCATAAACTTTTTCAATCCATAACTTTCATACTTAGTAGCGACAAGACAAGGTTCAGGATCAGTTAAAAGAGTGAAAGGTAAATCATGCTTTTGAATAAACTTTAAATGGGACTGGGAACCATCTTTACTTATTCCAAGAACTTTTATTTGATTTGCAGCAAAGATTTCCCAACGATCACGAAAATTACAAGCTTCTTTTGTACAACCCGGGGTCTGATCTTTTGGATAAAAGTAGATCACAACTCTTTGGCCTTTCAGTGATGAGAGGGTTAACGGAATGCCATCCTGGGAAGGGAGTGTGAAGTCTGGTGCTAAATCACCAATTTGCAAAGTCATTGCCAACAAGACTAAAAAGAAAGCCAAGCGTACTGGCCCTTTGGCTTTTGCCAATGGATGCCCCGCTAAAACCAATCACATGGGAAGAAGAAAAATATACATTTGAATTATCACAAAAGAAATCAAAGCAATACCTTCATTCGAGGGGATATGTACGTGAAGCATTATCTGAAGTATTGCGTGTGCCTGCGTTAGACATACCTTTGTATGCGCCTCCTGGAAAACCTCCTAAACTTGCAGAGGGATGGGGACATGTAAGTTTTAGCCATTGTTGTGATGCACTTCTAATTGGTTGGTCTCCAACAGCAATTGGAGTTGATATTGAAAGAGCAGATAGACCTTTTAAAGCTGATCAACTAAGTCAGCGATACTTTTCTGAGCAAGAAAACAAAATTTTGAGCACACTCCAAGGAGAAAAATTACGTGCTGCAGTTCTGGAGCAATGGGTAAATAAGGAAGCTGCTATTAAATGGCAAAGAGGGAAACTCTCAGTAGACATTAGACAATGGTACTTTTGCAAAAATTCTGACTTAGCTATTCATAAAAAATGTGGGTATAGAGTAGGGTTTAGCAGCTTATACTTTAATGATTGGTATATGGCAGTAACATTTAATAAAAATATCCATAACAATCATCAACTAATAATCTGCAAAGAATCTATATAAAGTAATTATCCAATTTCTATTTGTATAAATCATAACTACTGATCAAATCTCTAATCTACCTACAATTTTGATATTGCTTAAGCTTTGAGGGAGCTGCTTACCTAGTAATGCTTTTAAAAGCCTTCGAATTGATTCTACATGTTGATTTGATACATTCTTATCCAAGAAATTACGATATGAGCTTCCAATCTCAAACCACCTTCTCTCAAGTTTATTATCAATCCTTATTGTAAAAGATTCATCCCATACCTCAGTTTCTAATGACCATCCAAGCTCCTCCAATTTTTCCATGAATAAGAAATCTTTACGTTGAGCTTTAAAGTAACTCTGTTCCAATTCAACCAAGTTATGCAAAAGATCATTATCTATTGTATTTCTCTGGCTATCTGAAAGTATTTCAAGGAGAGATTGTGCTGGTCCTTTCAATGGAAAGCTCATTAACAATCTCAAACCTGTATTTGGAGTACATCTACTAGTTATAATTTGCCACATTTTATTATTATCTTTTTTAATCAAGTCCTGATTATAAATTCTTCCACCAATCCATTCAAAATAATGTTCATCTGATAATTGGTCAAAAGGATTCTTACTAGCATTTATCAAAACTGGACGATAGAGACAATCCAAAACTTCCAACTCGGCAGATAGACGAGACGTTTCATTTAGAGAGCTAGAAAGAATAGTTACACCACCTTCAGGTGAAGCTCGAAGAGGAGTAAGCGCCCAAAGCAAGGAATTTCCAACTACCAAAACGCGATCATGGCGCTGCAATAGAGCACCAGACCATAACTTTGCTAGAAGTTGCTGGAATCTATTTCCTTCCTGATTAATCTGACGCTGAAACCATCTCTCAAGCACAGGTGTTTGAGGTCCACTTGTCAGTAATAAAGGGTTTTCCTGAGATGCTTCCAAAGCAGCAGCAAATTGAGCTGCTCTTCTATCCAGCATCTTTAAACGTCTTTCTCCTTCCCAACCTTGATCACTTGGTTTCCAAAAAACTTGTCCTTGAAGTGCAGTCGGTAGATATTGCTGATTTACCCAATGCTCTGAAAAGGAATGTGGATATTTGTAGCCAATGCCATCTCCAAAGGCAACCCTATCTCTATGCCCATCACAGAGATGACTTGGAACCTCCTGAGCTTGGGCAGCACGCAAGGTTTTTTGAGCTTCAAAGAAGCCTAAAATACTATTGCTTTTATTGGTTGACGCTAAATAGAGGGCTGCTTGGGCCAACAGATAAAGTCCTTCTGGTAATCCAACTCTTTCAAAAGCAGCTGCACAAGACTCAACCACAACAATTGCTTGAGGGTCTGCCAAGCCAACATCTTCTGCTGATGCAATCAACATTCGTCGAAAAATAAATCTAGGATTCTCCCCAGCATCAATCATCCGAGACAGCCAAAACAAGGCAGCATCAGGGTCTGAGCCACGCAAGGATTTAATAAAAGCACTAATAGTGTCAAAATGCGCATCGCCTTGCTTGTCATATAGAACTGCACGCTCCTGAATAGACTCCTCTGCAATTGCAAGGTCAATATTTATATATCCCTTATCATCTGTTGCTGTGCTTTCCACAGCCAATTCAAGAGCATTAAGCAAACTACGAGCATCTCCGTTAGCTACATCCACCAAATGATCAGAAGCCTCGTTTGTAATTTTGATTTTTCTATCGCCATAGCCTTGCTGATCATCAGTTAAAGCACGATTGATAAGCTTTTTTAAATCATTGGGTTCCAAATGTTTGAGCCTGAAAAGTCTCGAACGACTAACTAAAGCCTTATTAACCTCAAAGTATGGGTTTTCAGTTGTAGCTCCTATCAAGGTAACCGTACCGTTTTCCACCCACGGCAAGAGAGCATCTTGCTGAGCACTATTAAAGCGATGTACCTCATCAATAAAAAGAATGGTTTTCAAACCATATCTTTCCAACCTTTTCTTCGCTTCATCTACTTCAAAACGCAGTTCTTTGATCCCAGACAAAACTGCATTTAAAACACTAAAGTGTGAGCGAGTATTAAGTGCAATAATCCTAGCCAAGGTTGTTTTACCAACACCAGGAGGTCCATGCAAAAGCAAATTGCCTACTCGATCTGCAGCAATAGCTCTACGCAAGAGACGACCCTCGGCTAGGATTGCAGTCTGACCAACAAAATCATCTAAGGTCTTGGGTCGAAGACGTTCAGCCAATGGAGCATTCAACTGAAGATATTGTTCCCCTTGATATGTAAAAAGATCTTTTATCAATATTGGCTAAATTCGCATAAGTATTCTGGCCCTAATGAGAATTATTTTAAAAAAAGTTTTGTGCATCGAAACTTACTTTTATCAAATACTAGGCATATAAAAAAATCATTAACTCAATAAATATAAGCCCAACGTTAAAAATTCAAGTGATGACAGTAGGTTTAGCCATCCCAGTAAGCTTAGTTATATTAGCTAATTGATCAATTTCTGTAATTAAGCCAAGCAATGCTTGTTGAGGGTTTTGAGTCAAATCACCATTAGATTCAACAAAGCGCTCTAAGTACACACGTAGGGTTGCCCCCTTAGTACCAGTTCCAGAAAGGCGCAAAATCACCCTGCTTCCATCATTTAAAAGAATCCGTAAACCTTGCCCATCAGTTATTGAACTATCAACAGGATCTTGATAACTAAAATTATCTGCATGCTTAATAGAACTTCCTGCAAAAGAGTTCCCAATCAATTTCGGAAGCTTTAACTCAAGTGACTCATAAAGATCATTCGCTATCTCACTAGAAATGGATTCATAATCATGTCTGGAATAGTAATGGCGACCAAATCGTCTCCAATGTTGCGACATTAATTCTGATACTGAACATTTCTTTTCTGCGAGAATCTGCAACCAAAAAAGTACTGCCCATAATCCATCTTTTTCCCTTACATGGTCACTCCCAGTACCAAAACTTTCCTCACCACAAAGTGTAATCTGACCAGAATCCAAAAGATTTCCAAAAAATTTCCATCCTGTTGGTGTTTCAAAGCAACATATACCCAAATCTTGAGCAACTACATCTACAGCAGCACTAGTAGGCATTGATCGTGCTACCCCAGCCAAGCCAGTAGCGTAAGCAGGAACACACGTGGCATTCGCAGTTAATACTGCCAAGCTATCGCTAGGGTTCACAAAACAGCCTCGGCCAAGAATCATATTGCGATCTCCATCACCATCACAAGCAGCACCAAAAGCATAGGAGTTTCCGATCAGCAGCAAGTCAGCCAATTCTTTTGCATAAGTAAGGTTTGGATCTGGGTGACAACCACCAAAGTCTGACAAAGGTATACCATTTCTAACAGTGCCAACTGGAGCCTGAAGAATCCCTTCGAATAATCGAGTTGCATAAGGACCAGTAACAGCATTTAGTGCATCAAAGGCAATAGGAAAGTTATGACTTATAAAAGAACTGATCCGATCAAAATCAAACAATTTCTGCATCAAGTCTATGTAATCTTCTACACCATCTATAACTTCTACTCTCATTCCGAAAATCGAATGCTGGCCAATCGAACTAAGAGATATTGGAGCCGAGTCAATTATTTTGTATTCACTTAGGGTTTGAGTACAAGCATAAATTGCATTAGTTAAAGATTCAGGAGCAGGACCACCATTAGCCCCATTGACTTTCACTCCAAAGTCACCATCGGGACCACCTGAATTATGGCTAGCGGAAAGAATAATTCCACCGATCGCATTGTTTTGACGAATTAAATGAGATCCAGCTGGGGTTGAAAGAATTCCATCTGTAGTTGTTATAACTTTTTCCACTCCATGAGCAGCTGCCATTCGAAGAATGACATCAATAGCTCGTTTATTCCCATACCTACCATCTCCACCTAAGACCAAAGTTCCACCATTTACGCCGGGAAGTATTTGAAAAATGGCTTCAACAAAACTTTCAAGATAATGAAGTTCTTCAAATCGTCTAGAGCTCTTTCTTAAGCCTGAAGTGCCAGGTTTCTGATCAGAAAAAGGTGCGGAAAGTTGCACCTTCTTTATCTCTCCAGGTTGAGAAGGAAAAATTGAACTTGACATTAATAAAGCAAAGAGTTTTAAGAAATAACTAGCTCACTAAAACTTTTAAAAAGTTTTTAGTGCCTGTCAGTGAGGCATTTCTGATGTACTAAGCATTATCGCAAACCAAAGTATAGTTAAGAAAACTGCTGTTAAAACACCAGGGGCAATACCAAACCAAGAGATTACCAATGGAACAACTAGTGGAAAAAGAATCGCTCCAGCTAAAGGTGTAAAAGCAACAAATAATCGCAACATCTTAAATAGTCGAACTTTGCTTAATCAAAACCACTCGTCCTGATTAGATACATTTGAGTTGGTATTGTCTACGGGCGTGGATCTCTCAAATTTCATAGTGATGTTCCGTGTTTGCTTTCCTTCTTGATCTGTAGCTTCAATAGGGTATTCCAAAGATCCATCAGAGAAAGGAACTTGTACTCGAAAAGTACCATCACTAGCAAGAGGAACGACCTCACCACCTATCTTCAATGTTGCTGAAGGATCAGTAGCCCCATAAACCACAAGCTCTGCATCAGCAATTAACCAGAATGGTTTTTGGCGGGATGGTACTCCTCCTAAACCTGATTCATTACGCCCACTAGCCCATATACCAAAACCCGAATCATTGAGAACTGACTCTTGCTCTAGAAAAGATCTTTGAAATTGCTCAGAACCTATACGACTTTTTTCAAAATGCTTTGTGGCAGTTTGATAAAGACGCTCATGCAAACCTAACTCTCTTTGGTCACTCAGATTATTTGAAGCACTATCTTCAACAGAAACTGGACTCTGAGGTGCATCCAAACTAAAAGGAACAAATTGATCAAGGACCTGATCACTTGGATAAAGAGACGGAACCCTTGCTTGTGACGAAAAAGCTAGTGAAATCCAACGAGAAGCGCAACGATAACCAAGCTCTACTCGATAATCTCTGTCGCTCAATGGAATAGGCAAATACCATTCAGTACTGTGACTATCGACAGGTATTTCCTGAAGGATCTGACGATGAGCAGTCCCATCATCAATACCAGTCAAATCAGACAAGCGTAAACAAAGGCGACTGGCCCCCTGAGATTGAGCTCTCTTGCGATCGGACTCAGAAATTTCCCAAAAGACATATGCCCATTCAGGATCTCTAGGAAGAAAAACAACCTTAGTAGTTAATTTCTGGTTTGAGATACCCGAAACATTCTCAAGTGCTGAATCTGTAGGAGCCCGCCAAAATTCCCTCGACGCCTTTTCCTCCTGTTCCTTTAACTTCTGTTTATAAGCAGCAATCTGTTTAATCAAGACTGCTTTGCTTTTCCGGCTATATAACGGGACACCCAAATCACTTGCCTGATGACGCAACTGACGGAGTGTTTGGCGTGCCAGGGAATCTTGTTCTTGGGTCACGGCTTCAAAAATTCCGTTTTTGTTCGGGATCAGTATGTTATCTAATCCTCCATTTCGTTACCTCGAAGCGGCTGTGGTCAGGATCTACTGACTCCGCAACAAAATGAAAATCAGCCCTCAAGCTGTCCGATCCATTGTCAATAAAGGTTTTTCGCCTACTAATGAGTCCTGCATCTGAGCTTGTTGATTCAAATGAAATTGAGCCAAAAGAATTTTGAGACCCATTGCTTAACTCTAATTTCCAAGGCTATTTATGGATTGCCATCCCCTGATGCATGTTTGCTAAAAGACTATCTGATAAATTTTATAAAAAGTGCCGAAATAACTTAAATCTTCCCAGCTTTCAAAGCTTCGTTAATTAAATCATCCAGAGTCAAATTAAGAGGCGAAGTCTTACATTTAATAGCCAATTGCTTCAAGTACCTTTCGGCACCATTCAATTGTTCTAATAAAATAAATACAAATTCTCTATCATTCCTTAAAGCCGGTTGATCAATAAGCCAATTGAAACATTCTTGACTAGAAGGAAAGTCTCCTGCAGAAGTGCTGCTTGAGATTTGCTTAAAACATGAAAGGCAATGTGCAAGTAAGCGTATTTTATGTCGTACCGTAGAAGACAATCCAGATGAATCTATTCGCTGAATTTCTTCAATATTCAAAGGGCTTTTAGCCATTATTGAGGAATCAAACATTAGGTCTTATTTGATTAATTTCAAAGCCACATGAATGCCCGCTTTCTAAACGCCATTGAACTCGCTGAACTTCACAGTCTGAAAAAATATTGCGAATCAATTCCAGCTCATAATCACAAACTATTGGATATTTTTCTGCAATACTCCTAATTGAGCAGTGAAATGCATTTAGATACCAACTAATACCATCTTCAGATAAGTGCAACTCAGCCAAATAGCCTTCCTGTTTACGTAACTCAACAAGTTTTTCTAAACGAGTATTTAATGCACCTGAACCAATCTTATCCCGATAATAAATTACCTTCTCATCCAACTGCGAATGCAATACTTCGACTAAGTTTTTTTCACTCAGCGTAGACTCAATCGACGCTAATAACTCAAGGGCAAATTGTTCACTACCACTAGCATCATTAAAAAAATTCAACCCATGTGAAGTTAATTGCCATGCATTACTAGGGCGTCCAGGCCCTGCAGCACTAGAGCTGGATACAACCAAACCATCCCTTTCTAAGCTACGCAAATGGCGACGCATAGCCTGCACAGAAATACCCATTAATACAGCTAACTTTGCTGCACTGGTTTCTCCCTGCTTCAAAAGCAGTGTAAGAGTTGCTTCACGAGTAGTCGCTTGCGCCTCTATGGTCATGCAAAATTGGGATCCTTCCGATCATAAATAATAAAAAATAAATTTACCGGCTAAATCATCTAACTTTGAGTTAAGGCTGTTTCCAAGTACTTAGAAATACTTGCAAAGCGAAGCAAACAAAAGTACAAGCTAATACGATTTTAACCCTTGTGCTTTAGGCTGGATTAAGAAACCAGTCTGTTTCGTATTACGTAATTACCTTCCCCCCATCGAAATAGCTTGCACGTCAGATGGGAAGCAACCCTCTAATCAAATCTGCTAACTAACTTCGATGGGACAACAAGCTGTTCATCCACAGACAAAAAGCATTGAATTAGCAGTTAAGCAGGGTCAAATACCAAGTGGCTTCTCATCAGATTTGATCATCCGGTCTCTGACGATACATAGCTTGTCTCCCCAAAGATCATCAAACCATTAAATTTGAAAATATTATGAAAAGCCAAAACCAAGTTGAAGCAATGATTTCAAAGCCCTATAAATACGGCTTTTTTACTGACATAGAAACTGAAAAAATACAAAAGGGCTTAAACGAAGATATAATTAGATTGATTTCAAGTAAAAAGCAAGAGCCAAATTTTCTTCTCAAGTTTAGATTAAAAGCATATCAACAATGGTTAAAAATGGATGAACCTAACTGGGCTAAAATAGGCTATAAGCCAGTGAACTATCAAGATATTATTTATTATTCTGCTCCAAAAAGTAACGAAAAGAAAAAAAGTTTAGATGAGGTTGATCCCAAACTATTAGAAACTTTTGATAAACTAGGAATACCTTTAAACGAACAGAAGCGTTTATCTAATGTTGCAGTTGATGCTGTATTTGACAGTGTTTCAATTGCAACTACTTATAAAGAAAAACTTGCCGAGTACGGAGTAATTTTTTGTTCAATTAGTGAAGCAGTGAATAAATATCCGGATTTGATCGAAAAATATATAGGAAGCGTCGTCCCCAGTAGTGATAATTTTTTTGCAGCACTTAATTCAGCTGTCTTCAGTGATGGCTCCTTTGTTTATATACCTAAAGGAGTCAGTTGCCCTATGGAGCTG
>QCGC01000013.1 GCA_003278225.1 Prochlorococcus sp. AG-363-P01
ATAATCAGCTCGCCAAGCTCAGGCGCCTAGCACAGCCTTTCTTTTTGCCTCTGGATAAAGGAAATGGCTGGCAATTTATATGGCTACTTGTATCTTTAATTTTTTGTGTAGGAGGCCTTGTTCTACTAATTCTCACTGGACTTCTAGAAGGATTAGATAAATTTCAACCAATTCTTACAGAAAAATATTTTGGGGGAGTTGTAAATACAATTGCAACCATATGGAATACATGGTGGGGTTGGCTTTTTTCAGGACTATTTTTAATTGGATCAACCAGTTTCTTTAGTTTTCGACAGGAATTAAGAAGTCGACGCTGGATGCATTGGTTATTACTTGGAATCATTGTTCTTATGCTTTTAGCAGTAAATGGAATAAATGCAGGTATTGGCTTTATTGCCAGAGATCTTACCAATGCTCTTGTAGCTAAACAAGAAAGTAACTTTTATACAATTCTCATTATTTATGCCTGTTGCTTCGTTGTTGCACTGCCGATTCGTGTTTCACAAATATTTTTTACTCTCAAACTAGGCATTATTTGGCGGCAATGGCTATCAAAAAGTCTAATTACTGATTATATGAAGAATAAAGCATATTATCTTTTAAACCCTAATGATGAGCAAGCAACAGATGTAGATAACCCAGATCAACGAATTACAGATGATACTAAAGCTTTCACAATTCAAAGTTTAAATTTTACAATTGGAGTTTTTGATGCACTACTAACATTTTCTCTCAATATTCTAATTCTATGGAGCATTAGTAACACACTTACTTTCTCTCTATTCGGATATGCCGCATTCGCTACAGCTATTTTGCTAATAGCATTAAAGAAGTTAATACGAATTAACTTCGATCAATTACGTTTTGAGGCGGATTTTCGATATGGCTTAGTACATATTCGAGACAATGCAGAGTCAATAGCCTTTTATTCTGGTGAAAAACCTGAGAAAGTCGAAAGTGAGCGGCGCTTAACAGAAGTTGTTCGTAACTTCAATCTACTAATCATCTGGCAAGTCATTATTGATGTAATGCGAAGATCAATCGGATATGCAGGTAATTTCTTTCCCTATTTAGTCTTAGCAATACCATATTTTGCAGGTCAAATGGATTATGGAAGATTTGTTCAAGCCTCTTTTGCATTTAATATGGTAGAAAGTTCTTTATTTTTTATAGTTAATCAAATAGAAGAGTTGGCTAAATTTACTGCTGGAATAAACCGTCTAGAAGGGTTCCAATCTAAAATAGAAAATATCAGTCAACAATTATCTAAGGATGAGGCTGTCAAAACTACATCTCGCAACGCTATATTAATCAATAATGCAAATTTATATCCGCCTGGATCAAAAAAACCTATTATATGTGATTTAAATCTCAGCATTAATGAAACAGATAAGCTACTTGTAGTCGGTCCGTCAGGTTGTGGCAAAACTTCTCTTCTAAGAATGATTAGTGGTCTTTGGAAACCCGCAAATGGAGTTATTCAAAGTCCTCAAATAGGAGAGCTATTATTCATACCTCAAAAGCCTTATATGTTATTAGGGTCACTCAGGGAACAACTATGTTATCCAACAGAAGAAACCAACTTTAGTGATGAGCAATTAAGATCTGTTCTTAGTGAAGTCAAGCTCAAGTCCTTAATAGAGCGTTATCCTAATTTTGATGTAAAGCAAGATTGGCCTAGGATCTTGTCGCTTGGGGAGCAACAACGACTTGCATTTGGACGTTTATTATTAAATGCTCCAAGATTTGCAGTACTTGATGAAGCCACCAGTGCTTTAGATGTCAAAACCGAAGAGCACTTATACGAACTTCTCAAAAAACGGGAGCTTGCAGTCATTAGTGTTGGACACCGACCAACCCTTCTAGAATTCCACTCAACAGTCCTCGAACTAAGTGGTAATGGCAGCTGGCGACTATTGCCTTCAACTAGCTATGACTTTAATAAGCCTTAACCTGAGTAAATGACCTCAACAAATCAAGATCAATCTATACAAAAGGGTGATGGCGACCCATCAGGTAATTCTGACAGTTTGCCTGAAAAACGACCCCCTAATAAAAGTGCGACTACTCCTGATGAACCATCCTTTGGTTGGAGTGCATATGCTGAGCGGGTAAATGGTCGATTTGCAATGATCGGATTCATTGCAATCTTAATAATCGAAGCTTTTAGTCAAAACAGCTTTCTTCACTGGGCAGGAATCATTCCTTAAACTTCTTTAAGTTTTAAACATTTAAACGAATCACCTCAACATCCCATTTACCTGATCTGCTGACCTGAACAGCCAATACTCTTCCAGAACTATCCAAACTGACTCTTCTAGGAATACCTTTCGGGCTTAATACAATTGGCTGCAATGAAGCTACCTTCCTGCGGTAAATCAACAACTCTGTTTGATCAGCCCTTTGACGTATTAGTGCTAATCTTTCGCCATTAGCACTAATACTGACACTTATGGGCTGTGAATCAGCCCTATTTATACCTGGCAAAGGAATTCTTTTTTTTCTATTAATATCAATCATTTCAATCTGATCTTTTCCCTGATAATTCACCAAAGCAACTAACCATTTACTCCCAAGAGAGGGTTCTCTAAGACTATTAGATGATTGAAAAAGAAAATTATTAAGTCCATACATCGGTCTCATTTCATTACTAGCGCATCCACTAAGACTGAATAGTAAAAAAACAAAATATATACAAAAAGGCAATTTAAAACAATTATTGGATTTCATGAGTCTTCATCTGAAGTTGATTGGAAAAGACCTATTCCACTTGGTAGATCGAGTTCAATCTTTTGACGCAAGTCAAAAAGCTCTACTCGCCATTGACCATTCTCAGCGAATTGAAGAGCCAACTGACTTCCATCTGGCGCCAAACTAAGTCTTACTGGAATTCTGTCTCCAGGTATGGGGAACTGATACCTACGGCCAGTTAAGCGATCCTCAATAATCGCCAAACGCCTATTTCTCCTCTGAGCAATAACCGCAATATATCTACCATTCCAGCTTAAAGAAGGAGAGCTATGCGGTTGATTCCTGGAGAAATGTCTTAAAGGCAAAATCTGACCATTACGCAGATCTCTCAACTCAACTGTTGGTCTTCCTTTGTAGTCAACTATCAAAGCAAGCTTAGTGCCATCTCCACTGAGGGCAGGATCTTCCTGATTTCGTATGTCAAACTGACCTTGTAAGCGATCAACCCTGGAAAAACAACCACATAGGCCTATACAACTAATTAGACATATGAGTATTTTGTAATTAGGAATACGCAAAATTTAGTCATCAAATCGAGAACTATTGTCTCTTCGCCTAGAACTAGGAGAAGAACGACCATCTTGAGTCTCAGATGAAAGCCCAGAAGCACGCTCAGTAGTTGATCTATTACGACTACTAGGCTGTGCTCGAGAGGATTCTCTTCGTCTTGGTGATGATGAAAAGGCTGCGTCCTCAGCTTGGTCACGCAAGCGAGAGCTCTGAGGTGCTTGAGAAGACCCTCCAGAAGAATACCGAGATCTAGTGGAAGATCGTCTTCTCGATTGATCAACTAAATTTGCCTGAGGACTGGAAGTCTTTTGATTCACAGAGGGACGAGAACCACGACGCTGTCCCTGACGTTGATTTCTTCTTTCACCAAAGGATGAGCCGGAGTCCTCGTCATTAGGCCCAAATCGTGCAAGCCGTCTTGCTTGTGTCGATTTTTCTTCTTGCCAAGAATCTTGATTAAAAGATTGATTCCGCACACTACGACTTTCCGCTTGCTCTGGTATGGCTGCTCTAGAAGTCCTTCTTGGACGATAGAAATCTTCTGAAGAAGCTTGAGTATTTTGTGAGTTCCTTCCCGCAAATCTTCTTGTCACCGGGGAAGGCTCTTCAAATTGGTCATAAGAGTCATCCCAATTATTACTTAATCCTCCTGAAGGCATTCGAGCAGGTGAAGGTTCATCATCAAAATATGAAGAGCGTCTAGCCTGATCAGTTGCAACACCGCGCAATCTGACACTTTCATAAGCAAAGAAAACTGTTGTTCCAGCAAGCAAAAACTGACCAAATTGAAGAATCGGATCCAGACGCCAGCCTTGGAAAAACAAAATTCCACCGCAAAGTAAGCCTATCGCGGCAAAAAAAACATCGTAATCACGAGCAAGGGCTGGTTTAAATGACCGCAAGAAATAAAGACCTGCACCACATACGGCCAGGACAATTCCCACAATGCTGGCCCAATTAAGACTGGCATTGACCAAAAGTTGTGCCCCCTAAAAATGACCAATAAAGAGATTAAATTGATCTCCTATGGTCATAGTCTACGAAGTAGTTCTCAGTTGACTAGCGTCCACGCTCTAAAGCATCTTTTTGACTAACCCAAAGCAAAAATGATGTGGCTGGAATGACCACTAACAGAGCAGCACCAACAATACTGTACAAAAGATTCGCGGCAGAAGGTGTCATAGCAGCAGCTTTTAAACCAAAACATAGCAATATTACGGATTAACAGCGGCTTTCTACGATGTATCTTTAGATCTTTTGAGGTTTGTGACTTCTGGAATCATTCAAGCCCTTCCAACTTTTCATCTATTACTAGGTTTATTGCTCTCGAGCTTAACTTTGGCATTTTTGATGAGAATCGTACTTACTTGGTATCCACAAGTAAATCTCAACAAGGGCTTTTGGCTGGTCTTAACCTTGCCTACAGAACCAGTGTTAAAAATCACAAGGAAATTTATTGCCCCAATTGGTGGCGTTGATGTGACACCTGTGATTTGGGTTGGCTTAATCAGTCTTGTTCGTGAGCTACTGGTAGGTCAACAAGGATTAATTTCACAAATTTTATTAAATACTCAAGCAATAAGTTAATTTCTCAAACTTTGGTGTCTGGTCAAGAAAATCAACCGAGCATTTCTTGCTCAACAAATTTCGTATGAACATCACCTTTTAAGAATTCATTTCTATTAAGTAATTGCAAATGAAAATCAATCGTGGTTGGTATACCAGTGACTGCGCATTCATTAAGAGCACGCTCCATTCTTTTTAAAGCAGCATTTCGATCATGCCCCCAAACAATAAGCTTCCCAATTAATGAATCGTAAAAAGGTGGAATGTCATAACCCGTATATACATGACTATCTACTCTTACGCCTGGTCCTCCAGGTGGCAACCAGCCTGTAATGCGACCAGGGGCAGGCCGAAAATTATGGGAAGAATCTTCAGCATTTATTCGACATTCAATTGCATGCCCACGCAGACAAATTTCATCTTGTTGAAAACTAATTTTTTCCCCACCCGCAATTCGAAGTTGCTCTGCAATCAAATCAATACCCGTAACCATCTCAGTGACAGGATGTTCGACTTGAATACGAGTATTCATCTCCATGAAATAAAACTTTCCATTCCGGTCTAAAAGAAATTCAACTGTCCCAGCTCCCTCATAATTAATACTTTTAGCCGCAGCTTTAGCAGCCTCGCCCATACTCACTCTTAAAGCAGGGTCTAAAGCTGGGCTAGGTGATTCTTCTAATAACTTTTGATGTCGTCGCTGAATAGAGCAATCCCTTTCTCCTAAATGAACAACATTGCCATGTCTATCAGCTAGGACCTGAACCTCAACGTGACGAGGGCGGTCAATAAACTTCTCCATATAGAGACCTGGATTTCCAAAGGCCGCTTCTGCCTCCCCCTGAGCCGCCTTAAACAAGTTTTCCAATTGATCTGCACTATTGACCAATCTCATACCTCTCCCTCCACCACCAGCTGTAGCCTTAATCATTACTGGATATCCCATCTCTTTTGCCAGTTGCGCAGCTTCATCAGTACTACTCAACAAGCCTTTACTGCCTGGGACTGTTGGAACACCGACTTGCTGCATTGTTGACTTGGCTGTGGATTTATCACCCATAGAACGAATGGCATCAGGTGAAGGACCAATAAAAACAATTCCATGATCTCGGCAAATTTCTGCAAATCGATCATTTTCCGCCAAAAACCCATAACCTGGATGAATTGCATCCACACCCCTTGATGTTGCAGCAGCAAGAATATTAGGAACGTTTAAATAGCTTTTACTACTAGGCGCATCCCCTACACAAACTGCCTCATCAGCAAGCTGGACATGCAATGCATTTCTATCAACAGTGCTATAGACAGCAACTGTTGCGATGCCCAATTCCCTGCAACTGCGGAGAATACGCAGCGCAATCTCACCACGATTGGCAATTAGGACTTTGCCTATTGGCATCCGACTAAAGATCAAAATCTTTAGTCGGATCGTATCAGTGACTATACCCTTGATACTTTTTGAACATACGGAAGGTTGACCGTTATGATCAATTTCTACTCAGTCGAAGTGACTGCGTTTCCTAAGCGGATGTGGTGGAATTGGTAGACACGCACGTTTGAGGGGCGTGTGGCTTCGGCCTTGCGAGTTCAAGTCTCGCCATCCGCATTCTTTAAATCAGAGTTGATTTCTCTTCACTTTCACCAAGCACAATGAAGCAATCTTCATTTGTGGTGATATTTGTATCCAATGGACCAGGTGAATTAGCTACCTGGGTAAGACCTCTCGCAGAAAAGCTTCATACAAAAATTTTAATGCGACCGAAATTCGGTCCTTCACCCATCAGTCTTCAACTTGTCTTAGTACCCTGCCCAAATGGGACTGGTAATGAATGCAAAGCTGCTACTAGATGGGGGCAATTTGACAAAATAATTCCGCCCAATGAGTTCTGGAAATTACTTATTAATCCCAAGAAATATGGATTCTGGCCGACAAAAGGTTTGGTCGTATTTCTGGGAGGAGATCAATTCTGGAGTGTTCTTCTTTCAGCCAGACTGGGATATAAAAATCTGACTTATGCAGAGTGGATTGCAAGATGGCCGCAATGGAATGACAAGATTGCAGCAATGTCGAACACGGTTCGCGACCGTCTACCAAATCGCTTCAAAAAAAGATGTACTGTCGTTGGTGATCTAATGGCAGACTTACACGACTTTGAAGACAAAGAACTACTTCTTCCAGAGGGCAAATGGATATTATTAATGCCTGGATCAAAAAAAGCAAAGCTTTCTATTGGAGTTCCATTTTTACTCGAAGTAGCTGATCAATTATTCCAACATATACCTGAATTAAAATTTCTATTGCCAATCGCGCAAACAACAAGTATTGAACAAATTAAAAATTTTGCAAGTTCTAAAAATCCAATTGCTCAAGAATATCCTGTCGCTATCCAAACAATTATTCAAAATAAAGAGAATAAAGACTGGCATTTATTAATTACCGAGAACAAAACAAAAATCCATTTGTATAGCAACCAACCTGCACATCATATAATTAGAAAATGTGACTTAGCCCTAACAACTGTAGGCGCAAATACTGCTGAACTAGGAGCACTCGGTGTGCCAATGATAGTGATTGTCCCTACTCAACATATAAGCGTTATGCAAGCATGGGATGGAATACTTGGCATAATAAGCAGACTTCCTATTTTTAAAAGGGTTATAGGTGAATTAATTACCCTGTGGAAGATGAGAAGAAGTAAATTTTTAGCATGGCCAAATATATCTGCAGGCCGAATGATTATCCCAGAAAAAATCGGTATAATTTATCCAAAAGATATTGCATCAGAAGCTGTTGAATGGATTCAATCACCTAAAAGACTTCAAGGCCAGAAAGAGGATTTACAAAGCATAAGAGGACAGTCAGGAGCAGTAGAATTGTTAACTAAAGAGATAATAAAATTAATACCAAGCTCATTTATAAGTTAATTTAGATTTTAAAAAAACACTTTACCAAGGATCTTCGAGCTCATTACCGTCAAGGGGTATAAATGAATTATTGAGGTTTGATTCTTGATCGGACCTCAAATCTAAAGGTTCAACATCTAAAGGTTCTTCAGATTTTGGATTAGGTCTTCTCGAAAGAGACCTTTGTTGTGATGAAAAATCCTTCTTCTCATCAGAAGTGGTTTGTTGATATTGAATTTGATCTTCCACTTGATTGATTGGATTATCATAATTATCTTGATTAGAATAAGAATCTTGCACTGGATCATCTAAATAGCGACGCTTTTGTTTTGTCCTTTCCAGACGATCTTCTAATTCAACATATTCAAACTCGTCATCATCTTGGATAATTTCATTTGTCGCAGGCCGTAAAGCCTTTTGAGATTCTTCAATACTATCTCCAGAAATTAATTGATTCTCTACTGGTACAAGATTAACCCTATACCGATCTCTTTCCTCTTCCTCCCAGCTAGTTCCACCAACTCCAAGCTTTTCTAACAATCCAGTATTTAATTGTTTTAATTTTTCTTCAGCACCCTCATAAACAATAATACGGTCTGCACCACTACTAACAATTTCTTCAACAGGTATTTCCCAAGTGCTAAGTACTCCTTCCCCAAGTAGTGGGACTCCCAATGCACCCATAACAAGAGTAGTGAGTTCTCCGGTTTCAATATCAAAAGAAAAGCCTAAAACTCTCCCCAATGGTTGACCAGATTCAGTGATTACCTGACAATTAATGATTTTGCTATATCTTTCGGGAGCAAATCCTTCACTCAAAGAGTCAACCGAGTCAACAAGTATTACATCTCCTACCTGACGAATTCGATCTAGTGGCATCCAACGTGGAAGTCCTGGAAGAAAACGCGTTAAAGGATTATCCCTTAAACCAAGAGCAACAACTTCACGGCGATCTATATCCACAACAACCTCACCCACTAATCCAAGCCTCCGGCCAGTATCACGCGTAATCACCTGGGTGCCCATTAACTCAGACCTAAGCCACAACCTCTCACTAGGTATTGGCTCTAATGGATCGTTTTGGGATTGACTATTAATCAAACGAAAACCTTCAGGAATAAATTAATCAACTCATTTTGACGCACAACCAGATCAAAAACATCTCAAGCTGCATCAGGTAACCCAACTACTTGAGTATGAAAACCACGTGCCTGAGTTACGCCTATGGTTCTACTTGATGCTCCAATCATTGGTCGTCGATGACTTACGACCAAAAATTGTGCTTGTTCAGCTTGACGAGCAATAAGCATGGATAGCCTTTCTACATTGACACCATCTAAAAAGCTATCTACTTCATCCAAGGCATAAAAAGGAGACGGACGAAACCTTTGTAAAGCAAATAGGAAACTCAATGCTGTAAGAGATTTTTCACCACCTGACATTGCTGCAAGTCTTCTTACTGCTTTACCTTTTGGATGAGCAACTAGAGTCAACCCCCCTTCTAAAGGATCATCTTTATTGTCTAATTGCAAATGTCCATCACCTTCAGAAAGACTTGCAAAAATCTCTCTAAAATGTCCATCAACTGCTTCAAACGCTTCCATAAAGGCTTCTTCACGTAACGTAGCGACCGTTTCTATCCGTAGCAAAAGTTCAGATCGTTCTTCACTAAGGGTCTCTAGTCTTTGAACAAGGTCACCTAAACGCTTATTTAATTCTTCTAATTCTTCCAGTGCCAACATATTGACTGGCTCCAAGGCTTCCATTCTATTTTGAATTTCCTGCAATTCAGATTGCAGTGCCTTTAACCCAGCATTTCTTAGTTCATTAGAAATGTCTGGCAATGGATCTGGCAAACCATTCTTCAACTCCTCCAGACGTACTAGTTCACTTCGATGCTGTTCCTTTAGAGAATTAATTTCCTCACAAAGTCTCTCAAGCTTCCACTGAGCCTCCTGAAAGCTTTGCCTTTGATTAGCTAAATCAGCTTCAGCAACATCTCTAGCAAGACGCTGCTCGCCAAAAAGATTTTGCAATTGCTTTTGCTTTTGCTCAAGTAATTCCCGACGTTCTTTCAACCCTTGTTGTTGCTCTCTCCACAGTTTGTGTGAATTGGATAAAGCTTTTACTGCTTCTTGCAAGCGCTTTTCTTCATTCACAAGAGCCTTTTGCTGATCATCCAATCTGTCTAAAAAGAGCTGTCGCTGTTGCTGATCATTAAGGAGCGAATCTCTCTCTTTTCTTGCAACTGAAAGAGCTGCATCAGCAGCTTTAAGGTCAACTTCTAATAATTGCCAATCCTTATGACAACCATCTTGCTCTCCAAGAATTTCTTTATCCTCTAAATCTTTTAAATCCAACATCAAAGGTTTAATTTCACTAGCAATATCAAGCAAACGATTCTGATGTTGTTTCTTATTCTCCATCAATTCGTTTATTCGATCAATTCGTGCTTGACGACGCTCCAAAAGGGGTCGATTAGCAAACTCAGCAGCAGAACGCTCTGCTTCCAAAGCAGCCTGACGCTGCTCAAGCACTCTCAGAGCCGGTGTGGCCTCATCTAAAAGTCTACGGTGACTGGCTTCTTCATCTCTGCAAGAACAAAGAGTTTCACCAATCTCTAATAACCTTTGGCGTATTGGTTGTAATTCATCTCGTTCATTACTTCTACCAAAATGAAGGCCAATGCCTTTACCAGCAAAAGTTCCTCCTGTCATTGCACCACTTCTTTCAAGTAACTCACCATCAAGAGTTACTGCTCTATTTCTGCCTAGTTGAGTCCGAGCAGAAACAAGATCATTAAACACCAAAGTTTCACCAAAAACATATGCAAAAACATCTAAATAAATAGGGTCAAAATTAACCAAATCAAGGGCTTTACCTATACAACCCTGCCCTAATTTATTTAATAGAGATGAACCATTTCTCTTAACAGCCTGATGGCTGCGATCTATTTTTATTTGCATTTTATTTAGAGGTAAAAATGTTAATCGACCAGCTTTTTTTCGCTTCAACAAATCAATAGCTCTAGCTGCAATTTGATCACTATCGACAACCACTTGTCCCAGTCTCGCTCCAGCAGCAACTTCTAATGCAAGACGGTAACAATCATCTACTTCACCTAATTGAGCAACAGG
Source organism: Prochlorococcus sp. AG-363-P01 (assembly GCA_003278225.1). Classification (GTDB taxonomy): domain Bacteria; phylum Cyanobacteriota; class Cyanobacteriia; order PCC-6307; family Cyanobiaceae; genus AG-363-K07. Next base: position 10,869 of record QCGC01000013.1, read on the forward strand.
ACCATGTATACCATCCAAACCCGATTCAAGAAGAAGGCGTAGCGCACCAGTGCCTCTAGTCTCATGAAGAGCCTCTTTACGACTCTCAAGCCGGGCGATTTCCTTCTCTAATCTACTCTGTTCTTGTTCAAGCCTAGAGCGAGTGCGTTGCTGAACAGCCAAAGCTTCAACCACTTCATTTATCTGATTCTTTTGAGTCTCAATACTTTTTAGAAGATCATCCGATTCTTTTGCAAGGCGGTCTAAATTCTTAGATAATTTTTGATTTTGAATCAAATCTTTTTGCTGATCAGAATCAAGTTCTGCTTTTCTAGAATTTATCTGAAATAATCTTTCCTCCAAAGTTTGTTGCTCATTTTGAAGTGGTTTTACTTTGAGTTGAAGTTTTTGACGACGAGAACTTCTATCTCGTTGATCTTCAATCAACACACCAGACATACCTGCGACTTCACTCAGTCTTCTGCGTGAAACTTCTACAGCCGCTTCTGCATCCTTACAATTCTGCTCAGCAGCTTCTAAAGAATTAGAATTTTCAACTTTTGTCTTAGATTGAATCTCTTGGTTAAGATCCTTACGAGAGTCAATTATCTTTTGACGCTCAGTCTGTAATTGTTCTGCTTCCTTGTGGTGGTTAGTTGCTTGTCTCTCTAATTCCCTAGTTTGAGTATCTAATCCTGCAAGCTCAGCCTGAACAGCCAACAATTTATCTTCACCTAAAGCTTTTACATTCTCTTGAAGAACACTTAATTCTTTTGCAGATTGAACAAGTTTCTTTTCAGATTCTTTAAGATTAGCTGCATCCTTTAATTCCTTCTCAACCAACTTTTTCTGACGAGATTGAAGATTATTGACATTCAATTGAGTATCTTCAAAAGCCAAAACCAATTCATGTTGCTTGCCTAATTGAAGTCTTTCTTTCAATTCTTTATAAGTACGAGCTTTCGCACAATCTCTTTCCAATCGTTGTCTTGTAGAAATTAATTCTTGCTCAACAATGCGACAACGTTCCTGACGCTCATATACATCATCAAGTTTTTTTCTTGATTGTTCAATTCGATTATCAAAGAGAGCAACACCTGCCAATTCATCTATCAAACATCTACGGTCTCGATTACTCATCGAAACGATACGAGTCACATCTCCCTGCATAACTACATTGCTCCCTTCGGGATCAATCCTCAGCCTCCGTAATTGAGTCTGAAGCTGCTGAAGGTTGCATGGTTCGCCATCAGAAGCATAGCTAGAGCTATATGAGCCCCCAGGCATAATCCTCAACCGCCTGGTAACTGTCCACTCCTTTTGATCAGCTTTAATCCAAGGACCTTCTACAGGAGGCTCTAATCCTTCTTCTGCCAAGTCCGGCTGCCAATCACTTAAATCAAATCTGACACTTACTTCTGTTTCCGCAGATTTACCTGCCTTTAGTACTCCACTATTAACCAAGTCAGGCAATCGATCAGCGCGCATACCACGACTAGTCGCAAGTCCAAGGCAGAACAAAACTCCATCAAGTATGTTGCTTTTCCCTGATCCATTTGGACCAGTAACGACCGTGAATCCCTCTTCCAAAGGGATTGTCATCGCCCCACCAAAGGACTTGAAATTTGCTAGCTCGACCTGATTGATATGAACCAACAGGAATCAAGTCAAAAGCAAACTGACAATAGCGAAACCTACGAGAAGCTCAAGAGGAAATTTGTTGAAAAAATTAGATTTTTATAAAGAGAAGAATTTAATTCGAAAATCTTTGATCTCAAGATTACCCGACATTTCCTGACTATGAAGTCGAATTTGCAATGGATCCGCCTCGTTGTTTGGCAATTCTCCAGAAAACCAGCCTCCTCTTAAACGTTTAGCCAAACCTCTACCACCGGAAACTTTTCGTTCAGTAATGTCCAACCACTCCAAACTATGAGCAGCTATAGGAAGCGCATCCTGTGGAGGTCCATCTAAAACCAGCATTTTTCGTAACCGCCAACTTCTACAGCAATGAGTATCTTCCAATAAGAAATCAAAATGTAATCCTTCTGGATCATCAGGAGAATCTGAATGCTCCAGCAATGTCCATCTTTTTCGTAAGTTGCCAATCAAAACTTTGAAGAGTATTGCTATTGATGATTTTAATTAATGCGACTTAAACACATATTTATTTAATATGATCTAGAAGTGTTTTCTTTTTAAAATTAAAAAAGAATTGATTTTGACTATGACTACTAGAGTCTTAGGCTTACTAGATGAAGCAAGCAGAAAGTTAATTAGTCAATAGAACCTATTATGAGATTTGAGCTCATAACAAATCATAAAAATAACTGAGAATCCGATTATGGATTCCCATTTCAATCAAAGTCCATCAACTAACTGATGAGACCCGATTTTAAAGATTCAATCCTTAGGAACGAATCTCAGTGCAATCAAGAGCAAACTACCAGCTCCACATATGGCGCCTACAATCTGTAGGCCAGTAGTAGGAAGGGTACTCGAAGCAAAAAGCATTCCTGACAAGCCCACGGACATCACCACTTAGTAACTATCACAAGACGTTTAGCACTAGAACCATTTATTAGGCAATAAATGTAAGCAAAGACGACGCCGAGATTTTCGCGAATCATGACTCCAAAAAGCGTTCAAACGACCAATACCTTTGTTGCTGACTTGATAAATGTAGAAAGTTGAGCCAAGACAGGTATCCTTTAAGAAAAGCTTCTCTAGGCTTTAACCCACTATCAGGATTTTATGGAATCCACGAATTCCTCATCCTGCGAGCCGCAAAACGTGGTTCAGACTGCACCAGATAATGATCAGGACCTCTCGGATCAATGGTTCAGTGAACGTTTTGACAGCTTGCTTCCAAGTATTCAAGAACGTTGGCCAGACTTAGCCCAACAAACCTTGGAAGCAACTCGTGGGAGTCTAGATGAATTAATTCGAATAATTTCTGAACATTCTGGGAAAACAACTCAAGGTGTTCAAGAGCAATTAGAAGATTTATTCAACTCTGCAGGTAACCGAACAAAAACTCTCGCTGACAGCTTAGAACCTCTAGAAAAACAACTAGAAGAACTTCTCGATGAATTAAACAGCACCCTTCGACCTCGTATAGAAACTCCTGTCCGTAAACGGCCCTTAATGGCTATTGGCATAGCAGCTGGAATAGGGGTAGTCCTAGGGGTCTTATTAGCTGGAGGTAGAAGATCGTAATGAGCGAATCACAACGCCCTAAGGGACTTGGAGCGGCCGCACGCGTGACTTCCTTGGCAAGTTCAGTTATGGATCTTCATGTGCGCATTGCTCTACAAGAAATGGATAGAGAAAAGCGCCGTTTAATTAGTGGCGGCATTTTTCTAGCAATGGGTGGCATTCTAATGCTATTTGCATTACTAGCAGTTGAAATAATTGTTGTGATTTTAATGAAAGATTCATTCGGCTGGAAACTTGAATGGGTTTTATTAGTGATCGCTTTAATTGATTTATCACTAGCTGGCTTGAGCCTAAGAGTGGGCGGTTATCTAACCAAAGGACCTTATTTACCTGAAACTCTTCAAGGAATTTCTAAAACGACCAAAGCAGTGTTAGGAAAATCTTAATTAACAAGGTATTTTAACCACCTACAATCAATTCCCCCATTACTAATAGCAAAGCGCAGACTAGACTTCATTCCTATTTCTCTACTCAATTCTCTATTACCATTTAACAGCCAAAATTGCCAACCTGATGCATTGGTTTTTATGAAATTTCCTAGTTCTTGATATAAAAATTTCAAATCTTCATTTGCTCCAATTCGTTTTCCATACGGAGGGTTACAAACAATAAAACCTGGTTTCTCCGGTAAAACAATCTCTGAAAAGTGAGTATTTTGAATAGTAATAAATTTTTCTAATCCTGCTGCGGCAACATTAGTTTTTGCTTGCCTAGCTATATCTGGCTCTTGTTCACACCCAATAACAGCTGGTATTTGTTTTTCAAGAGAGATTTTGCTCTTTGCTCTATTTTTTTCTTCCTCCCATAGGTTCTGATCAAAATCTGGCCAAGCTTCAAAAAGAAAAGAACGCTTTAATCCTGCAGGCAAACTAAGAAAACAACTAACCGCTTCGATTAGCAAAGTGCCTGAACCACAAAGCGGATCTACTAATGGAAAAGTTCCATCCCATCCAGTTTTTTGAATCAATCCAGCAGCAAGATTTTCCTTCAATGGAGCCAACCCCATTGCAGCTCTATATCCACGTCTATGCAAACTGCGAGAAGAGCCATCCAAGCTCAAAACAGCTCCAGAACGACTTAAATGCAAATGTAAGCACAAGTCTGGATCAACAAGTTTGATATCAGAGCGTTTTAACCAAAGAGACCTCTGCAAATCAACTAAAGCATTTTTAACCTGCAAAGCAGTGAAGTGAGTGTGAGTTAAACCATGAGAAGTCCCTGTAACATCGACCCTAAAAGACATTGATGGGTGCAACCAACGTTCCCAATCAAAAGCACTTTGCACAGATTTATAAAGAGACTCTGGACCATTACATTGGAATCGAGCGATTTCCCGTAAAAATCGAAAAGGTAAACGAGCCTGCAAATGCAATCGATAAAAGCAAGATAAATCTGCTTGGAAAGCAACAGTTCGATTGAAAGGTCTTACAGACTTAGCTCCAAGAGACTGCAATTCTTTTGCGCCTTCTTCTTCTAAGCCTTGTGGGTATACACCAATTACTTCCATTGATTGCATCAATTAGCTAGCAAAAACAAAACTGATCATTGAACATTTCCAAAACACACAAAAAAACCTGCAACAATGAACTTGTCCAGTTTTTTGGACTAGGTGATCCACACCAGTGTCTCGGACAGCGGTTCGATTCCGCTCAGCTCCATTTTTTGGGGCTGCAATGGTTTCGACGAGGTATGAGGAGGGTAACTGAAGCCTGCTCGGCAAGAGCAAACCCATAAACGCTAACAACATCGTTAGTTTCTCCCGTCAAACAGCCCCAGTTGCTGCTTGACCCTATAAGGGAGATGAGGTGAGATCAGCCTTATCACCCAAATGATCCATGGAGCCTGAGAGGGCTCCTTTTTTGCAGCTGCATTAATACCTAAATCTCAAAAAAATCCTGTAGCTCTTGCACTTCGCATCAAAAACTCGAAACACGAAAAATCAATTATCAGCCTGTGGAAAACATGTGGAAATCGCAGCAAAACCAAAAAAAAAATTGATAAAGTGAATATTAATAAGTTGATTTTTGTCAGCGGGTTGAAATTAAATCTGCTCCATTCGCAGCCTTTTGCTCATCTAAAAAAGCTTGCGCAACGAGGAAAGTAACTTGCTTCCCAAAGTTCTCATCAAACGCTTTTGAAGATTGAATTTGAGAACAAAGTCAAGTGCCCAATACAGGTAAAAACCATTGCAAATAAAAAGTTTATAAGCACTCTACGCGTCATTGATTAATTTGAAATAACAATAGAAAAGGGCATACAGAACAAAAGCAAATCAACTGATACCTAAACTTGACAACTTCTCTGAAGAAATCTTCCCTTTTGAAAATCTCAAAAATAAATCAAAAATCAAAAGATGCACAATATAACGCTAGTGTTATGGGACTACGGTCGAGGCAGGCTGTGGGAAAAAGTTTGCCATGAACAAAACTTTCAAGCGATACGGATCAAATTGATACGTCTTTTTTGGACTCTGAAGAATCTACAAAACCAACCAAAAATAATGACTTTAGAGATCAAACCAACTATTCCAATAAAATACTGCGTAAAGTCATACTTAAAACCCAACCAGTCAATTACGAAGAAATTGTTTAGAGCTGAGGTTCTGACTCCTAAAAAAATAACTATAAGAAAAAGGCGCCCTCACCGAGCAGCGCCTATTACGACAAACTTGTGTGAGGAGTGTCGTAAAGTATTTCTAAACAAGTTAGATGGCTGCGTCAAGCCACCATCCCATATTTTGCAAAATTTCGAACGATTATAATCTCAATAAACCTCTGTCAAACAATTTAGACCCTTTTTAATGAGGATTGCCTCTATACCTTTTCAAGATGTAAGCAAGAGCTACATATAGTGTTTGTCCTTGAAAAAAAGTCAGACTCACCCTCTATAGGGTGAAATTTCAAGCAATAAAGTCCGCCCAGAACAAGCCTCCAAGCGTCACTAAGTAATTCTACTTAACCGACACCTTGATGCCTCAGGACTTCGGACTTTTCAAGAAAACTATTGGTTTTATTCCAAGATTTAAAAATTTGCCTGACTCGACTTACTATATTTTTGGGTGAATCCTCTTCAAGTTATCCAAAAAAGACTAAAAAGCCGTATTTATGGCTAATAATGAAATAGCCTTCCAAGTTTTAATGGGTAATCAATGGAAAGTTATTTGGCCAGGTGCTCTAGTAGTGCTATGCATTTTTGCTGTCATAATCGGCATCATCTCTGGAGTGATAGACCCTCAAAATCTGATGATTTGATCAACCTCAAATTGCTAAGAATTTAACTCTATTAGCTTAATCTCTTGAATATTATGTAAGTTTTCAGACGATCCTTTCAGCAAACATTAACCAAAAAGTGAGTCACATGTCTAAAGAAATAGATGCTCATTCAATAAAGTCAAATAGATAGAAAAATCTTACAAGCTTCTTAACCCATGCTTAAGACAGAAAAATACCTCCATCTCTTAAAGCCTCTAAGAAGCGTTTACTTGAATTAGTTCTGTCCTCATTCAAGTCTTGCCTCTGATCTAATTGAATCTTCCCTTTCAAAGTGACTTGATTGTTCGCAGACCAAAACTTTGAAAGCAAGGATCTACTTTTAGTCCAGGCATAAATGGCCATAGGACAAGATTGAAGTTACTTCTTTAATAGTGAAGTATTGGAATAAGCTCCAATTTTGTTACTATTACTTCAGAATCTTCAATCAGACTGGTTCGGAAACCAAAACCAACCATTGCCCTATACAACTTCAAAAATGCATGTCTTTTTTGATTTGAGATTGATTTAAAAGCTGAGATCTCTTTATGTGTTTAAAAGCTTTTTGAAAACTGAAATAAAGAAAAAGTAGGTTTTATTGCTCATATGCTTGCCTTCAGAATCATTCCTGATCCATGCATACCCTTCAAATTCCTTGACCTTAAGCAAAAACCTAAAGGTTTATGAAGAGACTTACCAATACATCTCCGAGAATGATTTCTAGAGATTTCTATTGGTTATATAAGGTTTCAAGCTTAAAAAAACAGCTAAAAACAATTTCATTCTCCTTAGTAAACCTTCAAGCACTACAAAACAAAGCTTATAATTGCAAGCCGGATCAGGAAAGAGAATGACAGCAACTGCCTCTACTAACCCTGCTATTAGTGATACCCCTGGGAGAAATCAGTTACCCCCGCATCTAAACGAAAATCTTCTAACCCCACGTTTCTACACAACCGAGTTCGAAAAAGCTGCAAAAACTGATCTGGATATCGCCAGATCAGATTTTGAGGCAATGTTTAAGGAAATGGAGGCTGACTATAATCTTAAGCATTTCGATCGAAAAGCCTCTCTAGATCGTCTAAATGAGCTTTCACCCTCAGATAAAGCCGTCTATGAGAGTTATCTGGTTCGATCTGTAGTCTCTGAGTTCTCTGGCTTCCTATTATTTAAAGAAATCTCAAATCGCTTTAAAAAAGCAGGACGAAAAGAGTTAGGTCAATTTTTTCAATTCTTGTCCAGAGATGAAGCTCGACATGCAGGTTTCCTTGGTAGAGCCTTAAAAGCAGAAGGAATTAACGTTGACTTGCCCAATCTCGGTAAAAAGAGAGCTGCCACATTCTTTCCCCTGAGCTGGGTACTTTACTCGTTATATCTTTCTGAAAAGATTGGTTATTGGCGCTACATTTTAATCAACCGGCACCTACAAGCAAACCCTGATAAAGCTTGTGCTCCTTTATTTGATTTTTTTGAGCCCTGGTGTCAAGACGAAAACCGACACGGAGACTGCATCAATCTAATGATGCGTTGCTGGCCAGGAATGACTCAAGGGTTTAGAGGCAAATTACTAAGCCGTTTTTTCCTTTGGAGTGTTTTTCTAACTCACACTCTTACAGTTTGCGAAAGAGGAGATTTCTATGAAATGTTAGGCATAGATCCAGTCCTTTTCGATGAAGAAGTCATCAAACAAACCAATCACACTACTCGGAATGCATTTCCATGGGTTTATAAATTCGAAGATGGCAAATTCCTCGAAATGCGTGTTCAAATTCTGAATGCATTCCGTAAATGGAGAGAAGCTACTGGTTTGTCGAAGCCAGTAGCTTTATCGAAATTCGTAACACTAATCCTCAAGCAATTTGCACTTCCTATGGAAAAAACCAATGCTGTTCGTTATGGATAAGATAAGGGGAAATCAACAACCTGCTGATGAAAAGTATAAAGAACTAAATTAACGCTAAGTAAACTATTAATTAAGCGTAAGATAAATTGCTATTTATATATCAAATGGACTGCCTAAATCCCCTTTAATCTTTCCTAAATGATTACCAAATTGTAGTTGATAAACCTCGTCTTCATCTTGGGTCTCGACTTCTAAAGGCCCTATAGCTTTAGAAATGCAAAGCAATGCATACCCATTAGCAATCATTTCTTTAGAAAGACCTATACCATCAGTTTGATCGAGTTCACCAGATAAGACTTTAACTGCACATGTTGTACAACATCCATTGCGACAAGAGAAAGGCAGTTGTTCTCCATGTGACTCAAAGCTTCGAAGGATATATTGTCCTTCTGGAACATCAAGAACAATGGTTCTACCGGCTTTTCGGTCGTGGATAGTTACCTTATGTAGAGTCGTCATATTTTAAGTTCACTCAATGGATATGAATGTTACTAGTAAATCTAGCTTGATATGCAGGTTGAGATCAAAACTTACTTACCTTATATTCAAATAATTTTTTAAAAATCTATTAACAACCAATCTAAGACTGATCTTAATTACTAATATCTTGCACTATTGGAGGTGGCGGAAGGTCCATTGCCAATTCACGTAATTCTTCTACATCAATTTGAACAGTACAACTCTTACCCCCAAAACGTAACTTTAACCAATTAATCGCAGTCAATTCCTCAGCAACGACTGCCTCCATAGCTGTTTCAGTACCAGGTAAATTAAATTTTCGGACAAGGTCAGGTGAAAGGTACCAAAAAGGAACAGAAGACCCTTGTCTCTTACGACGTTCTTTGACTGTTTCTCGCAACTGCCCATTGGCACTCAACTGTCCTACAGGGGCCAAAAGGGCATGAAGAGCTTTAGGCTCTGACATAGAGATAAGGGCTGAAATATTTCAACGATAATTTTAATCGCCTAAATGAGTTTAATTGAATTAAAAGCAACAAGAGATACTGAGCTATTTACGATTTGCAGCTCTAATTCCGCCAGAAAGCACACGCTGATCGATATGACTCAAAGGCTAAAAAAAAGACCTGCAAAACTTCTTACCGAAAGTGGCCATTAGAGAAATCACCATAGACTATGATCATATATAGATTGCTGTGATTTCAACATGCTTGATTTTCTACTAGGAACACATGAATTTCTAGGGAATCATAGTTTTTCCGAATTTTTAATTGGATATATTTTTGGGGCTGCACTGATCATAGGAGCACCAACAGTGTTCCTATTGCTAGTATTTACTAGTGCACTAATGAAAACCAATGGCAAGATGGGAGGATATAGAGAATATGAAGTTTACGGAAAATCATCTTTAAATGACTGCCCTCCCTTCATACTGCCTGATCCTACTAGCTCAGAAAACTAGAGCCTAAAGAGAAATTTATTTAAAATTATAGAAATAAATTGATAATAATAAATCGAGTAAGTGATTATAGATACTTCTATTCATGAAAAATTTATTTACATGATAATATTTTATCATTGTTTTATAGACTTTCACTAATTACTGAGTATTAATGCAGAACTGGCCTTTTCAAAGAAATCAAAAGGTTTATAGTATTAACAAATACCAATATAATGATACGCCAAAAGATATTCTGATTCAAAAAATAACTCAAGAGATATCTAGACTTGATCAAAAGATATCAAAAGAAGCAAAAGAGCTTTTTCAAACTGAAGTAACAGGAATCAAGGCAGCACTTTCTAGTAACACTAGTTGGATAGATAAGTTGCAAGCAAAATTTTATCGGTCCAAGATCCAAAACTCTGCGAAATGGCAGCGAGATCAGGTTCGACGGCTTTATCAAGAAAAGCAGAGGCTTCAGTCGCAACTAGATCGTCTCACTGGAAAATTTTGGATCAAAAAGATTCGAAAATGGCTAGCAATTATAATGTTATTGATATTATTTATCTTTGCTATTTGGATCATATTTATGGGGTTAATTACAACGCTTTATCTGCTTCCCCTATGGGGCTCAATTTTGATTGGATATCTCTTCTTTAAAAGAAATTCACATAAATATTACTAAAAATAAGCTGATCTATATAAAGATAAAGAAAACTATTAAAGGTCAGTTTCTAGAGTATTCATAAATTGTATAATTTTAATCTTTCCCTAGCCTTTTAATTAATAGCTCTTCCAGAACTCTTAAGTTTTGGTTAAATTCTTTTAACTCATCAGTCAAATCGACTGATTTTATCAAAGGAGCGGTGAACTCCCTAACTGAGAAATGAATCTGTGCAGAAGAATTTAAAGAATAACAGCACTCAAGTAATAATAAACCTAAGCAACCCAAACAACCTGCCCTGCAAGAATCAATCAATTTCATATACAAAGAAATCATTTTCCCCTCATGATCTTTAGTGATTTGAAGAATTGAAATTACATCAGATAAGTTTTGAAATTATTTTTACGCATATTTTGAGAAGGTCAAGCTAGGAAAAAACCTACAGAAAGTCGATATAGTGCCTAATTCAATTAGAAAAATTCTATTTTATTTAATAAAATGCTAATTAATTTTTAGCCTTATCTCGCAAATTGTAAGTCTGTCTTTCCTGCGAAGGCTGACCTTCAATCAAAGTAGTAAACAAATTCAAAACCCTGCCAAAAACTGGAACCCAAAAATTTTCATATACTCTTTTCAACGGATTCTTAATAGGGTCTCTTAGAGGATTATTGCTCATCAACCCTTTTTACACACAATATCTAGACTGGATTGAACAATTCTATAAGTAGAATTTTTAAGCTTTAGCAAATGAAAATAGTTTAATATACAATATGAATATATCAGAATTACCCTAAGAATATTATTAGCAAGCCTTTTCCTCATATGATTCTTAATAATGAACCTTAGGATGATTTGAATAGAAAAAGCCTATTTATATTCCATGGCGATTCATCTTTGATTAAATCTTGAGTTTTAAAGCTAGCAGAAAAACAAAGCCAATCAGCTTCCTCAATGACTACAAAGAGAATTAAAATCAGAAGTATAAATCCCTCGACCACATTATTGATTTTATGAGGCGAATTATGCATAAATTGATGATTGATGAAATTAGTAGTGGAATTTGGCACTACATGTAATCCGAAGTGTATTCTAATTCTATAAAAATTGAACGGCTTAACAGATTAAATGCAAGATCTATGTAAAAAAATGAGTTTATAATAATCAGATAGAATTGCCTCCCACCTACAAAACCCAATTGAATCATTGTAAGATATATAGATGAGCATTCAGCACAAGCACTCAAATTGCCATGTAGATCCAAGGCCTGAAAGACTTGCATAGATTTCTCTCGCTAAATTCTTCTGAAGAATGTAAGGGTATTTTTACTAGCTAAATAAAGGGAACTCAAAAATAAAAAATTAAATAGTCCTCAATGATAAAGTGATTCAAAGAATTGAAAACTATAAGATGATTGAGGCCAACGTAATGAATCACAAATAAATTTTGCATAATGAATATCCTTTAATCTCCCCTGGTCCCTAATCACTAGTTAGATGCTATGGGATTAGAGCAATCCACGAGAATGCAAATCCCACCCCTATCCAAATACCTGCAAACACATTGCGACTATTAATGGTAAGAGTATTGGTCACTTTCCTAGAAGCTGCTGTTACAAGTAAAAGTAAGGATCCTTGTGCAAGAAGAAGACCAAAAAAATACCCTATAAGAGGTGAAGGTTCAGCACCAACAATTGTGCTCCCCAATAAGTAACCGTGTAAAGCAAACATTGGCAAGAGCCATTTTGAGCTCAAAAGATCGAGAACAATTAAGCCTTCAATAGCTAAGGATAAAGAGACAAATGCTTCTGCCCAGGAAGCTAAGAAATCAGGTAAAGGCTGCAACTGTACTAATGCACTACCTGCCAAACCAACACCCAAAAGAGGCAATATCCATCTCTTAGTTCTTTTGATACCCACAAGGCCGATACCTAGCATAAAAAGTAAATGATCTGGGCCTAACAATGGATGTCCAATTCCGCTAACCAGAGCTTGCCAAACTGACAGATCAGAACTGTCCCCCATTCCAAAGGGATGATGAGCCAAGACTGGTGAATCCGCTAAAAAAGTAAGTAAAAAAAAGAATGGAACTAAAGCTGCAAAAAAACGATTAGACACTGAGAAGGGAAACCTCATAAATCGATCCTCGTCGAATTGTGAATAAGGCGGGCGTTCTGACTGATATCGATGAATGTCGATACTTCACAGCTGCGGGACAGCAGCGGACTTTCACCGCTTTTCCCCATTACCTCCAATGGGTGTTCTCCATTGAAACCTTTTAATAAAGAGTCTAATCTCTTTGATACCCTGCTTGCTTAAAAAGGTTCGGACTCAGTTTTATTATGAAAATTAAAGCAAATATAGCAACTGAAACCTAATAATTACAATGAATCTGAATTGGCAAGTTACCAGTACTTTGACCAGTCAAATTCTCAGTTATTCTTTTACCATTTTAATGAATCCAAAAAAGAATTCCACCGGTATAAAAGTGGTATATTAGAAAAATTGATCCTTCAAAATCCTTCCAGCACAGTGGATCTGGAGTTACGTTGTATAATCGGCATTAATCCTTACATATTGATCTGATAAATCACACCCCCAACAAATGGCTGCACCTTGACCATTGCCTATCTCCAAACGAATTGATATTGAATCATTTTTCAAATAAGTACCCGCTCTTTGTTTTCTCATGTAATCAGAAATGACCTTAGGATCAAATTCCAAAAGATCTCCTTGTTGAATTAACTGATAAGAACCAATCCAAAGGGAAAGTTCATTAGGAAGAAAATCAACACCTGCTCTACCTGCTGCTGCAATAATTCGACCCCAATTTGGATCACAACCATGTATCGCCGTTTTTACTAAAGAAGAGCTGCAAATAGTACGAGCAATAGTTCTAGCAGCGACATCATCAAAAGCACCTATTACTTCCACTTCTAATAAACAATTAGCACCTTCCCCATCTCTGGCAATCGACTTTGCAAGATGGTCTGCGACTTTTTTCAAACCGACTTCCAAAATATCTATATGTTGCTTATCAAGTGGTGGGCCAGCAGCGAAAGCAAGACACGCATCATTTGTGCTGGTATCTCCATCAACACTTATAGAGTTAAAAGAGCTTTCAACTACTCTGTGCACCATTGGTATCCAAACATCAGCAGGTAGACCTACATCACAACTTATATAAGCGAGCATTGTTGCCATATTTGGATGAATCATCCCTGACCCTTTTGCCATACCAGCAATACGAAGACGTTGACCATCTAAATAAGTTTCAAAAGCAACTTGCTTCTCGACAAGATCAGTGGTCAGAATTGCATTAGCTGCGGCAAATCCTCCTTCATGACTCAGATCTTCAACTAACATGTCTAAGCCACAAATTAAACGCTCAATAGGAATTGGTAAGCCAATTACACCAGTAGAGCAAATTAAAATTTCATCTTCCAGCAGGCCCAATCGATCAGCTAAAGCCTTGGTTGCCCTCAAACTATCAAGCAAGCCACGCTCTCCTGTACAAGCATTCGCTTGTCCTGAATTAATTAGAACAGCTCTTGCTTTGCCTGAATTCTTTTTAAGACGATCAATACAAATATCAATACAAGAAGCTCGTACTAACGATTTAGTAAATGTTCCAGCACACACAGCACCTTCTGGTGCTACTAATAAAGCCAAGTCTGGCTTGCCTGAAGGTTTTAAACCTGCTTTAATTCCAGACGCCTTAAACCCATTAGGCATAGTGATACCCCCAGGAATAGAAGACCACAAAGAATTAAACGAAAGGTTCAAATTTTTCAAAAGCAAGAGAGCATCTCCTATCCTCCATTATGAGCAATGAAAACCAAAATCCAATTTACTCAAGCCGTTGGAATGGAGCTCAACGCCGGATTGGTATAACAGGAGGCATTGCAAGTGGGAAAAGTAGTGTCGGAGCATTTTTAAAAGAAAATAAAGGTATACCGCTACTCGATGCAGATATATATGCTCATGAAGCTTTAGAGCCTAACCAAATAGCCACGACCGCTGTAATTAAGCGCTACGGCCAAAAAGTAACTGATCAAATACAAGATCAACCACCAGCACTGAACAGATCACTCTTAGGTAAAATTATCTTTTCCAGCTGTAAGGAGCGTTTATGGCTAGAAGAGCTAATACATCCAATCGTCGAAAAACGATTTCAAAAAGAGCTGGCTAACAAGAAAAATCTATCAAAAGTAGCCCTGATAATTCCTTTACTTTTTGAAGCCGAGTTAACAAGTCTATGTAGTGAAATCTGGGTCGTTAAATGCAACTTAAATCAACAGTATGAAAGACTTTTCAAAAGAGATGGCTTAAATAAAATTGAAGCCAAGCAAAGAATTGAAGCCCAGTGGCCTTTAGAAAAAAAGCTATGCCTCGCTGATGTAGTCATTGACAATAGTGGAGGGTTTAGGGAGTGGGAAGATCAGATCAATAGTCTCTTTTGAACATAACTAACCTTGGAGCTTCTTACTAAGAATTTGATTAGCCAACTTAGGATCAGCCTTACCACCTGTTTGCTTCATCAGTTGACCAACAAAAAAACCTTGAAGTTTTTTCTTACCATCTCTAAAAGCCTTTACTTCATCGGGATAGTGAGCAAGTAACTGATCTACTATCAAACTAATCTTTTCAGGGTCACTAATCATTCCTAAACCACGCTCATCCACAATCACTTGTGGTGAACCACCTTTACTAAGTAACTCCGGCAAAATTTCCTTAGCAATCTTCCCACTTATCTTTCCATCCTCAATCATTTGAATCATTTCAGCCAACTCTTCAGGCCGAAACGGCAATTGTGCATAAGTAAATTTATTTGCATTTACATAAGCTGCAAGATCTCCAGTAATCCAATTCGATGCTGCTTTGGGATCTACTCCTGCTAATACAACTTTCTCAAAATAATTAGCCATTGATAATTCATCAGTCAATACTCGCGCGTCATAAGAAGAGAGGCCTAATTCATCAACATAACGATGCCGCTTAGCTGCTGGAAGCTCTGGTAATTCATCATGCCAACCTTGGAGAGTTTCTTTACTAACTTCAATAGGTCCTAAGTCTGGATCAGGGAAATATCTATAATCACTACTACCTTCTTTTGAGCGCATACTCTTTGTAAGTTGCTTACTTTCATCCCAAAGACGAGTTTCTTGCATAACAATTTCACCAGACTCATATGCAATTATTTGGCGTTGTATCTCATACTCACAAGCCTTCTGTATAGCAGAGAATGAATTCATATTCTTTATCTCAACCTTTGTCCCAAAAGGAGCATCAGGTCCACGTCTTACAGAAATATTGACATCACAACGCAAAGACCCCTCCTGCATGTTGCCATCAGAAACTCCTAAATACCGCATAATTCGACGAATCTCAGAGGCATACTCTGCAGCCTCTCTACCAGTTCGTAAATCTGGCTTACTAACAATTTCCGCCAATGCAATGCCTGCTCGGTTGTAATCAACTAGTGAATATGTAGAGCCTGCTAGACGGTCACTGCCTGCATGAACCAATTTCCCTGCATCCTCTTCCATATGAAGACGTTCTATACCAACTCTTTTTAAGTAAGTTTCTTTGCCCTTCTCTGCAATCTCGACTTCTATCCATCCCTCTTCAGCAATTGGTTCATCAAACTGTGAAATCTGATAATTCTTAGGTAAATCAGGATAAAAATATTGTTTTCTATCAAATTTACTGTGCTTAGCAATATTCAAGTTGAGTGCCATCGCAGCCTTAACTGCATATTCAAGAACCTTCTGATTCAGCACCGGAAGAGTTCCAGGCAGTCCACAAACTACTGGATCAATATGTGTATTAGGGGCATCACCAAAAACTGTAGAGGCTGAAGTAAATATCTTACTGGCCGTGCCAAGTTGTACATGGGTCTCCAAACCAATCACGGATTCCCAAGCTGACTCAGTGTTTAACATCACAATACAAATAGATTTACAAATCCTATGGAATAATCTGCCAACGACATTGGAGAAGCTGAACTAAAACATTAATAGAAAGTATAAAAGCTAAATCGATGACATCTCCAGCGTCCAGGCCATTACTAATAATTGGTGGTGGACTCATGGGGTTGGCCATTGCTCATGAATTAGCCAAAAAAGGGCGTCCTATTGAAGTCCTTAGCCGAAGAAGAAGTGAAGCAGCAGGTTTTGTTGCAGCAGGGATGCTGGCACCTCATGCCGAAGGCTTAAAAGACCATCTTTTCCAGCTTGGACAATTCAGCCTAGAGCAAATCCCAAAGTGGGTTCAAACAATTGAAGAAGATAGTGGAATTAATTGCAGACTAAAAAATTGTGGGATAGTGGTGCCATTTTGCTCCCAAGAAACTAGGGATCATTACCCAACAGCAAGGTATGGTCTTAAACTCAATCGTAAAGAATTAGAGGCTGAAGTACCTGGTATTTCTGCACACTGGAATACCGCTTTATTGTTCAATCAGGATGGCCAAATCGACAATCGTCGTCGACTCATGCGAGCCCTAGAAAAAGCATGCGTATCGCTAGGGGTTCACTTTCAAGAAGGAGTAGAAGTGCTTGATGTGCTTCACGAAGAAAAAACGATAAAAGGAGTATCTATCCGCAAAGCTAATGGAGAAGTAGAAATACGGAGTTGTGAAGAAGCTGTTCTATGTAGTGGTGCTTGGAGTAAGCAAATTTTGAAAGCAATACCAATTTTTCCAGTAAAAGGACAAATGATGTCTCTTCAAGGACCTAAAGGAGCTCTTAAAAGGATCGTTTTTGGACCAGGAACATACATGGTTCCAAGGGAAGACGGTTTAACCGTAATCGGAGCCACTAGTGAAAGAGAAGCAGGTTTTGATGAAGGATTAACTCCCTCTGGCCAACAAGAATTACACCAAGGTATAGATGCACTCATACCATCGGCAAATAGATGGCCCCAAATGGAAAGGTGGTGGGGTTTTAGACCTTGTACTCCTGATGAAGGGCCAATATTAGGTGATTCTCTTCTGCAAGGACTTTGGCTAGCCACAGGTCATCACAGAAATGGTGTTCTACTCGCTGCAATTACAGCAAAATTACTCGCAAAGTGCATCTATAAAAACTCTTTAAATCAGGAAGAAAAGAAACTCCTTAGCAAGTTCAGTTGGAAGCGATTTAATTTTTAAAGTATATTATTAATTGAACAATATTAATGACTGTTTAAACTATTAACCCATTCAAATAAATCTAAATCCAAGACAATCCAAAAATTAGCTTTCCACCCGCCAAGTTTCATCAGAAGGAACCCACTCATTAATCTCTGAAGAGTCAAACCAAAGTCCTATCTCAAAAGCTGCTGTTTCCAAACCATCAGAACCGTGAATTACATTCCGACCAATATTAATTGCTAAATCACCACGAATAGTTCCTGGATTTGCTTCTAAAGGTTTTGTAGCTCCTATCAGATTACGTGCACTAGCAATAACACCATCCCCTTCCCAAACCATTGCTACCACAGGACCACTTGAAATAAAATCAACCAAAGTTTTAAAGAAAGGTCGTTCTCGATGAACACCATAATGCTTTTCAGCTAATTCACGGCTAGGAATAAGCTGCTTCAAAGCAACTAATTTGAATCCTTTTCGTTCAAAACGGCCCACAATCTCTCCGATCAAGCCCCTTTGTACACCATCTGGCTTGATGGCAAGAAAAGTTCTTTCAGTCACCATGAAACAAGCAAATAATCATTAAGCCATAGTCATCCTAAAACGGCCTGCTTGGCAAGTGATATAGATCAACTCAAGCAAAGTCACCTTATTTCATCTGATTACCCTAAAGTTCTAAAAATTCACTAACAATGCTCACACGCTTTAGGCCTTGAATCAAGCCAATCAACCTTCCACAAAAAACAATTGGACTGTCGTCGACAGCACAAATTTATATGGTCTTAATCGTTGGGGAGCCGACTATTTCTCTATAAACCAAAAAGGACATATCACTGTCAGTCCAAAAAGAGAAGAAGATTCGAGCCTGGATCTAATGGAGCTAGTGAAAGAATTAGAAGATCGAAATCTAACACTTCCTTTATTAATTAGATTTGACGATATTCTTGAAGACCGATTAAGGCAACTACATCAATCCTTTGAAAAGGCTATCAATCAATACAACTATAAAGGTCGATACCAGGGCGTGTTTCCCGTGAAATGCAATCAACATCGTCATGTTGTTGAAGAATTGATGACTTGTGGCCGTCGCTGGAATTTTGGATTAGAAGCTGGAAGCAAAGCAGAGCTACTAATCGCTTTATCATTAGTCGAAGATTCAAAAGCTTTGCTTATATGCAATGGCTATAAAGACCAAAGCTATATTGAAACCACAATCCTCGCGAGACAACTAGGACGTCAACCAATAGTAGTTATTGAACAAGCAGATGAAGTTGAGAGAATTATTACTGCAAGTAATGAATTAGGTGCAGCACCACTCATTGGGCTAAGGGCAAAACTTTCCAGTCGGAGTAGTGGACGCTGGGGAAATTCCATAGGAGAGAATGCAAAATTTGGTTTATCTATACCTGAAATTCTTAGAACAGTAGAAAAACTACGTAATGCAAATTTATTAAATGATCTTCGGTTGCTTCATTTCCACGTTGGTAGTCAAATCAATGACATAGCAATACTTAAAGACGCTCTTCAAGAAGCAGGGCAGATCTACGTAGAGTTACATCGCCTCGGAGCGCCAATGGGACACCTAGACGTTGGTGGTGGACTAGGAGTTGACTACGATGGAAGTCAAAGAGCAACAGAAGCTTCTACTAATTATTCTCTCCAAAACTACGCAAATGATGTGGTCGCAACAATCAAAGAATGCTGTGAGTTTAACAACATTCAAATGCCCATTTTAATTAGCGAAAGCGGTCGAGCTATAGCTAGTCACTTCTCAATTTTAGTTTTCAATACATTAGGAACAAGCACCATACCAGAAAAAGTACCTCCTAATACAGGGCAAGAATCCCTAATCATTCGCAACTTACGAGAGACATTAGCAAATATCAAACAAATTCCAGAAAACTCATCTATAGACAGCTCAAAGCTTCAAGAAGCATGGAATGATACTCTTAAGTTTAAAGAAGATGCACTTAATGCATTTCGCCTTGGATATCTTAAGATAACAGAACGAAGTGTTGCTGAAGAGTTGACTTGGAGTTCTGCAATG
Source organism: Prochlorococcus sp. AG-363-P01 (assembly GCA_003278225.1). Classification (GTDB taxonomy): domain Bacteria; phylum Cyanobacteriota; class Cyanobacteriia; order PCC-6307; family Cyanobiaceae; genus AG-363-K07. Next base: position 30,456 of record QCGC01000013.1, read on the forward strand.
GAGCTCTCTAAACGTCTAGAATATTGTGACGTTATTCCAGAAGGACTCACAGCATTACATACAAATCTATCAAAAACGTATTACGCCAATTTATCAATATTCCGATCAGCTCCAGACACTTGGGCAATCAATCAACTCTTCCCAATTATGCCAATACATCGTCTTGACGAGAAGCCAACCCAACTAGGGCATTTTGCCGATCTGACATGTGACTCTGATGGAAAACTAGCAAGATTTATCAATAGTGGAGAAGTTAAGCAACTACTTGAACTACATCCAATAAAGCCTAATGAGAAATACGTGATTGGTATGTTTCTAGGAGGTGCTTACCAAGAAGTAATGGGGAATCTTCACAACTTATTTGGAAGCACAAACTCGGTACACATTAGAGTAACTTCTGATAGAGGGTACAGATTGGATCACGTAGTCAGGGGGGATACAAAATCAGATGTGCTGCAAGCGATGGAGCATGATCCTGAAGAACTACTTGAGCGACTCCGTATCGCAAGTGAAAAAGCCATTCAGAATCGAAAGTTAAAAATTAGTGATGCCAGTCGACTTATAGATCATATTGAAACCAGTCTCCGAAAGAGTACTTACCTAACATAATTAAAATCAAGATAAAGCAGAAGTTAATTGCTCATATGCAAAAGTTAATGCAGCATCTAATGCCTTAGCATCACGTCCTCCAGCCTGAGCCAAATTCGGTCTCCCACCGCCACCACCACCACAAAGTTTTGCTATAGATCCAACAAATTCACCTGCCTTTAAACCACTCGAAACGACTTCAGATCCAAAAGCAGCCACAAAAATAACTTTATTTTGATCATTAGGATCTGGCATTCCACCAAGAATTACTGCTGAATTTGTACCTAACTGATCGACCAACTCCTTCACTGCACCTTGAAGTGCCACTCCATCAATTCCATCTAAACGTTCTACAACATATTGACTACTACCAATAGGGATGACTTTACTAGATAATGTTAAAACCTTTTGAATAGCTAAATCATAATGGGCTTTATCAAGAGCCTTGATTGTCGATTTAAACTCATCTTGAAGAGCTAAAACCCGATCAACTATTTCAGGAGTTTGCACCTTCAAATGCTCTCCAAGTTGCTTAACTACAAAATCTCTCTCTTTGAAATAATCTAAAGCTGCTGGGCCTGCAACAGCTTCGATTCTACGAATACCAGCAGCTATTCCACTTTCTGAAATAACTTTAAAAAAACCTATCTCAAGAGTATTAGCAACATGTGTACCGCCACACAATTCCATAGATACACCAGGTACATCTACAACACGAACAAATTGTCCATATTTCTCACCAAACATCGCAACAGCCCCTAAATCCTTAGCATCCACAAATGTCATCTCCTGAACTTTCAAAGAATGAGCTTCCACAATCCAACAATTTATAAGCTCTTCAATCTGGTTTAATTCAACAGGAGTAATCGCACGTGGGCAATAAAAATCAAATCGTAAGTGATTAAAATCAACTAACGATCCAGCTTGCCTAATCTCTGCATCAATTACCTCTTTTAAAGCCGCTTGTAAAAGATGTGTAGACGTATGATGTACCTGAGCTCTCCGACGAAAAGTATTATCTACTTGACTATGAACTACATCACCAATCTTCAACGTGCCATGCTTAATACAACCACTATGAACAAAAACATTTTTATTAC
>QCGC01000014.1 GCA_003278225.1 Prochlorococcus sp. AG-363-P01
TTTAGAACAGGATGTGAATGATAAAGAGACTGGTAAGTAAGAAAGTAAGTGTGTTCTTTTTGTCCGTGAGGTCTTTGATGACTACCTCTTGCTGATCGACCAACTCGCAAGCAGACGTAATCACCTCGTCCTTACGGGACGTTTCGGTGATGTTCATTAGATTTAGAAAATACTTTTAGTGCCGATGGTGTGGCAACAAGCTCAACGCTTTCGACCTGTTTATTTTATTTGGGTATTCCTTACGAGAGCGCATGATTGATAGAAGCGGTTATATACCTGCAAGGTAGTGAGATGCCTGTTACGGTCTGAGTCTGCACAGGCCGTTTTTTATGCGCCGTTTACTGCTTCCTCTAATCACTGCACTTGCGTTACCGACGGCAGCTAATGCTGATTACTATCTTGCTCTTAATGCTTATGCGCAACCTGACCAAGGCTCTGGTCGTAGGGTCGCTGACTAGATAAATACCAATCGGTGCAAATTTGGTTGTTTGGTTAGAGTCAGATTTACAGAAGCAGTGGTTACCCAAATTACCTGGAATGTGGTGGAAGACTATTTACCTTCGCCTTCTACTCTTCGACAGTTTTGTCATGATCTTGGTCTGTACTAAGAGTATCTTCTGTAATTAAAGGGCAATATGAGATGCCTTTCCCCATGTGTGAGAAGTCTTTTGTATCATTTAAATCTAACTTCCTGCTGCAATTTTCTTCATCTCTTCCTTGCGTAACTCTGGTGTTGATGTTTTCCATAGACATCCCATCCCTTATAACTTTACTGGTGTCTTCTGGTTCTGACGTTTCGGTGATATTCATTAGATTTAGAAAAATGCTTTGATGTCTATGGAGGGGGAAACTATCATCACCGAAGCAGTGGCAACAGTTAATGCAGTCCAAACAAAAAATGAGCTGGCCAAAGGTATTAGATGTAATTTAAAAGCAAAAGCTACTATAGTAGCCAATCTGGGCTTGTGATCTGAGTTCATTATCTTGGACCTACAGCGAAAAGGAAACCTACCTACTTCTTGAAGGAGACGTAACCGTGACTCCCGACGGAGGCGATCCTGTCAGGTTTGGGGTAGGTGTAGCAGCACTGCTAAGTAGCTATGACAATGATCTTTCTGCAGAACAAATAGAGGAATTAATTTCAGAAATAGGAAGCAATGCAAGCAGTACTAATAATAATTCAGACTTTTGGTTAGAATCATTAGTAACATCTCTAGGCGATCAAGAGATCCAGAAAAACAATCATTCAATAAGTCAAGATTTCATTAAACCAATATCTATTGAGGAGGAATCAAATAGGTTGTATTCAATTAACAATAGAGAAGTTATCTCAGATATCTCTTCTGATAACTTATCTATTGCGTTCGAAAGTGATGCTAAAGATAACCACACGAGAACTTAAACTAATAAGACATGGTGATACTCCCTCTAATCTTATTAAGCTTGCAATTAACGTTCCAACCACCTATTCAAAGAGCTGATTATAATAAATCTATTTTAATACAAGGCAGTGCAAAGATAGTTAATGGCAATCAGATGATCCCAATTAGAAGCGCATCTAGACCTTTAAAAGATAAATTAATTATCGCAGTATTTGGTCATGTCAAAACAAGAGATGGGAGCCCAATTATTCCACTTAAATCTATTACTTCTAAGATAATTGAAACCAAAACAGATGCAAAAGGTATATTTAAATTCTCATTGCATCCTGGATTTTATACTTTTTTTATGGTTGAGGATGGTAAAGCCTATTTGAATCAATTTGATGGGAATGGTTTTTTTCAAAGGGACACAAGTGATCAAATCTTCCAAGAAGATCATACTTATTGATGATCGAGATGCACTTTACTAGTATTAATCTGTGAGACTAAATATACCGTTGGTGGGACCACTTGGTAGGACATGCTGGTAGGGCCACCTATTTAGCACCCATGACTGCGACGGGTAAACCCCTTGTGCCGCAGTCACTTATCGGATGCAGAACCACCGTGCCATGCGTGCCTCAGCGTTCGACCTGAAGGTTCCAAGGGTTTAATCGTTCTGGTGTTTTGATCTTTCCACTGCATTCCAGTACAAAATCAACACCTGAGTTGCTCCATGGAACATAACTTGCGTCGGTTTCTTGCGAATAGGCAAGAACCTCATCATTGATATGGATCTCTTTCAAACAAGATCGTTTGTTCTTAGATGAATCCATTGCTCGGATTCATTTGTATAACGCTTACATTGGGGAAACTTCTATGGAATCGACTATTTCCATACCCAGATACTTCCTAGGACTCATTAGTCGATCAGTCCATAGCTCTGATTCTAAAATGTCTGAAAAAGGATTTGGAGTCAATAGTATTGTAGAAGTATTAGTTACTCCATCTATCGTGGATACTGCGAGTTCTAAAGAGCTGGAAGAAATATATGATAAATATAGCCAACAAATTTATCGTCTTGCCATTACCCTCTTAAGAAATCCTTCTGCAGCAGAAGATCTTACACACGACGTCTTTATTCGGTATTGGACGTCAAATCAATACAAAAAAGAGCGCGGTTCAAAAATTAGTTATCTTTTAATGCTTACTCGCTCCATGGCATTGAATCGACTGAAACAAATTACTAATCGTAGGAATATTCTTTTAAAATGGATTGATTACCTTCATCCAGCCAGTAAGGATATCAATGAAGATATCCAAAATAAAGAAACATCCACAGAAATTCAATTTTCCTTATCGAAGCTAACAGATATCCAACGAAAAGTAATTGAACTCTGCTACATCGATGGAAATAGCCATCAAAAGGTTGCTATTATGCTAGGACTCCCTTTGGGAACCGTTAAAACACATTCTAGACGCGGACTAATTGCAATGCGAACTAACCTTGATAAAAACAGGTTGGGGGTAAAATCATGAAATACCGAACGAATGATCGGCTGGAGGAACTTCTAGTAGGACTAGCTACTGATAACCTCACATCAGAAGAAGAGACTGAACTGGAACTGCTTACATCTAATAATAATCTAATTAAAGACAATCAAGAATACTATCAATTATTAATGAATAATATAAGACTTATCCCTTCAGAAAAGGTTCCTATTGCGCTAAAAGAAAAAGTGCTTACTAGTTGCCAACATAAAGAAAAAATTCAACTAGGATCATTAATTAAAACATTTCTTATATTCATTGCTGGCTTGTCTGGCTTATTATTAATAGGAAATAATAATAGGACTTTCCAACTTGCAAATAATAATAATAGTCAAACACCAAGCCTTCTAAACCAGAAAAAGGCAAACCTACCAAATACTATAACTAATACTTTTAAACTATATCCAACAAGAAATTCATACAATGATGGGAACCTAATAAATGCAAATTTAGTAATTCGTCCTAATGAAGCAACTAATTTATTAAAGATTAATGGATTACCACCTTTGCAAACTGGACTTACATATCGCTTATGGGCTTATACAAATAAAGGTCCACAAGGTTGTGTTAGTTTCCAGCCAGATAATCTAGGGCAAGTAAATATGCAAGTTCCTAGTGAGCCGACTAGATCAGCATTAAGTGTTTCGATAACTGTGGACCCAGTCATACCAGGATCTGGCCCGGGAGAACCTGGCACTCCTGTTCTCACAAGTATATGAATCGCCTAAATACTCATTGCCAAATTGGCATTATGACTACATAGTAGAAAACAAAGACAATTACTTACTTAAAAATTGTAATCAATTCTATACCTTATAAAACGATGACCCAATCTAACTCTATTAAAGAATCAAAAACACCTGGTCAAGATACTGTTCAAGAAGAAACTCTAAATATATGGGATTTCCTAACCACCAATTCCATTGAAAATAGCAAATGTCCTGTTCAAGGTTCTCTGAAGTTTTTAACCAACAGGAAAACCTTGATCTTTATAGGGATTACAGGAATAATATTTATTTTTCGCAATCATCTAATTCAACTCCTCTAAGGAATATTTTAATTTATTATTATGAATAGAAAAATATTTCTTAATTACCCCTGTCAAATTTAACACTAAGTCAACCCGCATTCAATACTATAAAATATAATATCTTTGGGCACTAAAACAAGAAAATAACGACACTCTCCATCCTAAATAAGGTTTTAAATAAACTATTAATTTTGCAAATAATTTCGAAAAGCAAGGTAGCGCAATGATTTTTACCCTTTTTTGGTATGAGTAGGAAAGTCTAGATTTCGTCTATCAATATTTCGAAACAATGATTACGCAAACATTAAGGCATTTGCTATAGATGGAATAGAGCTAGTAATTCTAGTGTCTCTAGGGAATAGTTCTCGAAATGAATCCAATTCCTTAAGTCATTGGTAGAAATAAACAGAAGTCCTCATCGGTCAGGTCTTATGCCTACCACAGACAAGATCAATCAAAAGCAAGCCAGATCTCCCTCTTCAGAGGAAGTTATCGAAGGAAGGCAACATAACGACCTATTGATTGGAGGCAGTAATAATGACACCTTGCTTGGTAAAAAAGGTAATGATGAGATTTGGGGAAGGGAAGGGAATGACGTTTTAGATGGTGGTAGCGGTAATGATGTCTTAAATGGTGGAAAAGGTAATGACACTTTGCTTGGTAAAAGCGGGCATGATGACCTAATTGGAGGTCAAGGAGATGATGTTTTAGATGGTGGTAGCGGTAATGACGTCTTAGATGGTGGCAGTGGAAATGATGTCCTAAAGGGTGGCAGCGGAGATGATGTTTTGAATGCAAGAACTGGGGATAATGTCCTAAAGGGTGGAAACGGAAATGATGTTTTAAATGTAGGAGTCGGGAATGATGTTCTAGATGGTGGCACTGGTGATGATGTCCTAAATGGAATCTCTAGAAATGGCGTTAGCAATAATCAAGTTGTTCTCAAAGGAGGGGTTGGGAATGACACCTACTTTGTTGACAATAAAAATGACCTTGTTGTAGAGCACTTATTAGAAGGTCTTGATCATGTTAATTCTTCTATTTCCTACACCCTGAATGATAACGTTGAGAATCTGAGTTTAACAGGTACTAATTCAACTAATGCCACAGGGAATACACTAGCAAACTCATTAATTGGGAATTCAGCAGTTAATAGATTAGAGGGGAAAGAAGGAGAAGATGTTCTTGATGGTGGCAGAGGGGCCGACATCCTGATAGGAGGTAAGGGTGATGACATCTACATTGTTGATAATGAAGATGAAATTGTTATAGAGAACTCATTAGAAGGTATTGATCAAGTTAATTCATCTGTTTCTTACAAACTAAGTGATAACGTTGAGAACTTAGACTTAACAGGCTCGGATTCAATTAACGCAACTGGCAATTCATCTTCTAATACTCTTAGAGGCAACTCAGCAGATAACACTTTAGAAGGACTTAATGGTAATGACGTCCTTATTGCTGAGGATGGTGATGATGTCCTGAATGGAGGACAAGGTGATGATGTTTTAAATGCAGGAGCTGGTGATGATGTCCTGAATGGAGGACAAGGTGATGATGTCCTTAACGGCTTAACTGCAAATAACGTTGTTAATAATCCAAACTTAATTACTAGAGGGAATAGTCTTTATTCAATTGTCCAAGGATCTAATTGGACCTGGACTGAAGCTGAAGCCGAAGCAACTAAAATTGGTGGCCATCTTGTAACAATTAACGATGCAGAAGAGAACAAGTTTCTCGACGACACTTTTACTTATCACGTTTCAACAGAAAATATAAAAGGGGATTTTGCAGTTTCCAATCCTGAAGAAACATGGCCTGGACATTGGATTGGCCTTACGGATCATGCTGTGGAGGGTGAATGGAAATGGGTGTCAGGTGAAGAGGTGACTTTTACAAATTTTGGTCCAAACGGACCAGACAATAATTATTCAAGTATTGGTGGCCAAGACTTTGCAATTCTTACGCATAGTTACCTTCATAGTAGAGAATCTACAGGTGGATGGGATGACCTAACTAATACAGATAGAGCATATAGAGGCATAGCAGAAATACCATTTGTACAAAGAGGTGATTCTGCATATGTAATTGTAAAAGGTCCAACTTGGGAAGAAGCAGAAGCTAATGCAGTTAAATTAGGTGGGCATTTGGTCACAATTAATGATCAAGAAGAAAATCATTATTTAACAGAGATTTTTGGAGATGAGAGTAATTTTTATAACAACCAACAATCTACACATGATAATTACTTTATAGGATTAGAAAATGTTTCAGGAGAATGGAAATGGGCTTCTGGAGAGGCCTTCGAATATAGCAATTGGGGTTGGGATCAGCCCGCATTTGATGGCACAAAAGTTGAAATCAAATTAGGCAAAGATGAATCTTCTACTGGTTGGACTAAAGATTCTGGACGATGGAATGACTTATCTGGCATAAAATGGCAAGATCAAAGATATGGAATAGCAGAGATTAAATTAAATAATATAACCTCAGGTTCAAAAGTCATTTTAAATGGTGGAGAAGGTCAAGACATCCTAAAAGGTGGTTTTGGAGATGATGTATTAACTGGAGGGACAGGCAATGATCATTTAAGTGGTAATAAGGGTACTGATATAGCCAACTTTAGTGGTAATTTCGCGGATTATTCATTTTCTCTTGTTGATGAAAAGATCAAGGTTATAGACAATCGGCAAACTGAAGAAAATGATGGAATTGATTTTCTTGATGGTATTGAATTCCTACAGTTCAGCGATCAGAGAATTAACAAGCCAGTCTTCAACACCTTTAATATTATACAAAATCCGATTGCAGCATTTGAGGGAGATAACTTTCAGTTTGAAATACAAAGGATTGGAGATACATCAACTCAGCAAACAATAGATTTAAAGCTTGAAGGTATTGGATTAGATGAGTATGATATAGATTTAGGAAAAGTTATTTTTTCAGAAGGTAGCAAAGGAGAAACAATAAAAGGATTTATAGAGAGAGATGGAGCATGGGAAGGCTTCGAAGAAGGAGCCATATTTGCCGAGATAGTTGAATCTCCTAATTATGTATTTTCTAACTGGACAGAAAATAGTATAAATATCAGTATTAAAGATATTGACTCGCAGCATGATGGTTCTGGGAACAACCAAAAACATAATAGTTTTGGGAGTGCAGGTTCAATACAAAATCGGTTATTCGATGTAGCTTATGCTGATGGAAAAAATACTCCTGGAGGAGAAGGTAGAGAAAATGCTAGAGAAATTAGTAACCAAATATCTAAACAAGTAACTAAGGAACTTGAGTCAAGAACACTTACAGATATGGTCTGGGTTTGGGGGCAATTTATCGATCACGATATTGTTTCCACTCCAAAAGGGAATGAAGCATTTAATATTGCCCTGCCAGCTGATGATGAATTTCTGGTTGGTGAACATGCTCATTGCATAGAGAAAGAAGAACTAAATAACTCTGAAGAACTATGTGGTGGAATTTATGGACCATGCCAGGAGAATGCTCCCGAGAATCACTTTATCTTTACCAGGTCACTTGGTATAGAGGTAGATGGAGTACGACAACATAGAAACGATACGACTTCATTTATTGATGCGTCAGTTGTTTATGGATCTAACGAAGAGCAAGCCAATAATTTGCGGTCTTTTGAAGGCGGGCAATTAAGCCTTGGTAAAGATGGACTATTGCCTATACGAGAAGGTGTAAAAGGATTGGAATTTGTAGCTGGAGATAATAGAGCAACCGTGAATCCTTATCTGAGCTCCATGCATAATCTATGGGCTCTTGAACATAACAGAATAGCTAATGAGTTATCTTTAAATAACCCTAACCTAAATGACGAGGAATTATATCAAAAGGCAAGAGTTAAGGTGATGGGATTAATTCAACATATCACCTTTAATGAATTCTTACCGACATTAACTGGAGAAGGTTCAATATCACAATATGCAGGTTATTCAGAGGATACAGATCCTGGAATATTCAATTCATTTGCTGCATCAGCATATCGTTTTGGTCATAGCATGGTTGGTGAAATTGCCCGAAAGAATGCAGATGGTTCTACCATAAATGAAGGTAATATATCACTAAAGGATTCGTTCTTTAATATTCAACATCTTCAAAAAACTGGTATTGATGTAGTACTACGAGGGGCAGCACTTCAACAAGCAGAAGAAATTGATAATCAATATACTGACGGCTTGCGTAATTTTCTATTTGCTAAACCCACAGAAGGAAGTAAATGTCCTTTTAGAGGCATCCTTCAATTTGCTGACGGAGCTTTCCCAGGTCTTGATCTGGCGGCCAGAAATGTTCAGCGAGGCCGAGAGCATGGAACAGAGGATTACAATTCAGTAAGAGAGCAGCTTGGACTAGAAAAAGCACATGATTTTGAAGATATAACATCAAACAAAGAAGTGGCCGAGCAACTTAGGTCAATTTACAAAGACATAAATAATGTCGATCTCTATGTTGCAGGGTTGGCAGAAGACCATTTAGAAGGTGGTTCTCTTGGTGAAGTTTTTACAACTATAATTGCTAAACAATTTGAAGCAATAAGAGATGGCGATCGTTTTTGGTATGAAAATACTTCAAATGGACTTTTTAGTGAAAAAGAACTTGCAGATATAAAATCAACAAAGCTCTCTGATGTAATTGAAAGGAATACAGATATCTCAGATTTACGTGAGAATGTATTCATACTAAATATACATGGAACAGAGGGTGATGATAACTTGAGTGGTACTCAGCTTGCTGATACATTTATTGGCAGCAAGGGGAATGATCATATTGATGGCGCTGGTGGCCAAGAAGATTTGATTGATTATAGTAATAGTGAAAAGCCAATAACAGTAAGGTTTGATGGAGTACTTAAAGGCACTAATACACTTGACCAAGTAGCTTTAGATGCATGGGCAGGCCTTCAAGATCTGGCGATCAAAGGCAATCAGACAGCTAGGCAAATATCCAACCTGCACAAGCAATTCTTTGGACATTCAATCAGTGGTTTCTTTAATACTAGTGAAGTTGAGCCAGAGCAATTATTAACGGCAACAGGGAGTGATGATTCCATTCAAGATGGAATCTCCTTTGATCAAATTAGCAATATCGAAGAAATTAATGCCCCAAGTGACAGCACTATTGACAGTAGAGGCGCTAACCATAATGTTAATATGAATCTAGTAACTGGATTATTTACCACTAAGTTTGATAATAGTTTTATTGGCTCAATCTTTAGGGGATTTACTAATGTGATTGGGTCAAAATTCAATGATATTTTCCACGGAGATGATCAAAATAATAAGCTTCTGGGATTAAATGGTAATGATATTCTACAAGGTGGAGAAGGAGATGACGATCTATACGGAGGAAAAGGAAATGATGAAATAGAAGGTGGTCTTGGCAATGATATAGCATATTTTAGTGGAGAGATTGATGATTATTCTTTTACAGATAAAGGTCCCAATATTGAAGTTATAGACCATCGTGAATCTTCTGATAATGATGGTACTGACTTAATGAGTGGTGTTGAATTTGCTCAATTCAAAGGGAATAATCGAGTACTTATCTCATCTATAGTTAACTATGTACCGGTTTTAACTGGATCAAAATCCAAATTAACAAATGGTCAAGAAGATGACTTATATGAATTAAAAATTTCTGATTTAATTGCCGGATATTCTGATAAAGATGGAGACTCTCTATCAGTTAAAGAGTTAACAGTTTCTAACGGGAATATAATAAGCAATGAAGATGGAACTTGGACAATTATACCAACAAAAGACTTCCATGGAGAGATAAACCTATCTTATATCGTTACCGACGGGAAAAGAGGTGGAGAGACCCAAGCAACCCAATCTTTCATTCTAAATCCAGTTAATGATGAGCCAATTGTGTCTAGTCAAATCAATCTGGATTCTGTAATTGAGGGCCATAACTTAATCATCTCTTCCGAGCAACTTCTTGCCAAAGCTTCTGACGTCGAAGGAGATTCTCTCTCTATTACTAATCTCCGAGTCGCCAGAGGAGAAGGAAGCATCACCGACAACGATAACGGCACCTATACTTTCACTCCTAGCCCAGAATGGAACGGCAAGGTTCGTTTGGCCTACAACATAGATGATGGGAATGGAGGCTCGGTTGGTGTTAAGGCAAGATTTTTCGTTAGTCCTGTTAATGATGCACCAATCCTAGATGGGGTAAAAGCAATACTTACCAATGGCTCAGAAGATATCGCCTACACTCTTGATTCTGCAGACTTACTTAAAGGCTACAACGATGTTGATAGAGATAGTCTTTCAGTTAAAGAGCTCAATGCATCAAATGGAACCCTCACTAATAACGGAGATAACACCTGGACTTTTCATCCAAACAACAATTACAACGGTATAGTTGATCTTACTTATACGGTTAGTGATGGGAATGGTGGGAACACAACCGCTAATCAATCCTTCTCACTAGCTTCCGTTAATGATGCCCCGACTCTCTCTGGTCAAATCAATTTGAGTTATACCATAGACGAAGGCAATAGCATCATCATCTCTTCTGAACAACTACTCGCTACAGCTTCTGACGTCGAAGGCAATAATCTCTCAATTACTGACCTAGTCGCATCAAGTGGAGAATTGATTGAAAGTGGTAATGGCAACTGGACTCTGACACCAACCTCAAACCAACAAAGCAGGATAGTTCTGTCTTACAAAGTATCAGACGGGAATGGAGGATTAGTCGCTGCTATAGCTAACCTCTCGATAGCACAAAATATCGTTCTAGTCGGTGGGAATGGAAATGACCTATTAGAAAGTGGAGATGGAAATGACACTCTATTTGGTGGAGATGGAGACGATACTCTCCACTCAGGTAATGGAGATGATGAAGTCAATGGAGGTAATGGGAATTACAACGGTATAGTTGATCAAACTTATACGGTTAGTGATGGGAATGGTGGGAACACAACCGCTAATCAATCCTTCTCACTAGCTTCCGTTAATGATGCCCCGACTCTCTCTGGTCAAATCAATTTGAGTTATGCCATAGACGAAGGCAATAGCATCATCATCTCTTCTGAACAACTACTCGCTACAGCTTCTGACGTCGAAGGCAATAATCTCTCAATTACTGACCTAGTCGCATCAAGTGGAGAATTGATTGAAAGTGGTAATGGCAACTGGACTCTGACACCAACCTCAAACCAACAAAGCAGGATAGTTCTGTCTTACAAAGTATCAGACGGGAATGGAGGATTAGTCGCTGCTATAGCTAACCTCTCGATAGCACAAAATATCGTTCTAGTCGGTGGGAATGGAAATGACCTATTAGAAAGTGGAGATGGAAATGACACTCTATTTGGTGGAGATGGAGACGATACTCTCCACTCAGGTAATGGAGATGATGAAGTCAATGGAGGTAATGGGAGCGACTTAATAATTGGTGGAAGTGGGCTTGGCAACGATATCTATAAAGGTGGTAAAGGGGTAGACACAATTAAATACACATCAGCGACCTCAGGAATCAACATAAACTTGATGAGCGGAGATGCTCGATCAATTCTCGGCAATGATGCAGCTGATATTGGTATAGATCAACTCTCTGATATCGAAAACGTCATTGCCAGCTATCACGATGATGTTCTCATAGGGAACAAAGCTAACAATCGCATTGAAGGATTGACAGGTAATGACATCTTGTATGGTGCTAAAGGTAATGACATCCTTATTGGGGGAGATGGAACGGATACTGCTGTATTTAGTTCCAAGTCCAATAAAATCGACTTAAGAAAAACAGGTCGTCAAAACACTAAAGATGGTAAAGATGTTTTGAGTAGTATTGAGAACGTGAATGCTGGAGAAGGCAAGGATAAAGTCACAGGCAATGACAACGCTAATGTTCTTAATGGAGAAGGAGGCAAAGATAAACTCAAGGGTAAAGGTGGTAACGACATCCTTGATGGCGGCTTAGGTAAAGATAAGCTCTATGGCGACAAAGGAAACGACACTCTTTATGGGGGAGCTGATAAAGATAAGCTCTATGGCGACAAAGGAAACGACACTCTTTATGGGGGAGCTGATAAAGATAAACTCGACGGAGGAAAAGGAAACGATATCCTGACTGGTGGACATGGCATAGATAAAGTCTCAGGTGGCAAAGGAAGAGATATTTTCAAAATGACAGTTGGGGCTGGTTACGACAAGATCAAAGACTTTGAGAATGGTGAGGACAAGATCGATATAAGAGGATTGAGTGATTGGTCACTGGTGGAAAGTGGGAAAAATGTCAAACTTTTTGGAAACGGCGACTACCTCGCTAAAATTTATGGAGTCGAAGTAGAAGACTTGACTCAAAGCGGAGATTATTTGATTTAGAGGAATTAGGTAATAAAGCGTTATCCCCAAGATCATTTAGGAAGGATCTAACATTGAGTATTTAACTCCATAAAACAAATGAATAGCTTCTAGAGGCAAGGGGCATGTTAATTGGCTTATACATAAAGAGGGCTGAAATTATAAATTCCAGGCATCAAACCCTGAAAACACTTATTTTATCTTCAATAGGCTACGAAAGGCAATAGGAATTCAGGGTTACGCGAAGACGAAGGTATTAACTGCTAATTTAGTAACCAGAGAGGTTGGCTAGCCAACCTTAATCAAAAGGAAATCTTGAATTACATCTAATGGATGAAACGGAAATTATTGTTCAAAAGGTCCTCAAAACTGTAAGCAATGACATACTTAAATTAGTTCGTTCAAAAAATCTACTAAGAGAATTAATTAAAAGAATTGTTATTGATGAGTGTATTAGGGATATAGACATACCTAATGGTATTTTAAAGAATACGATTAATGATTTCTACAGGCAGAAACAATTAGATAATACGAACACTTTAAATAAATACCTTGTAAATAATGGACTCACAGAAAGAGATCTTCAGCACCAAATAAGCATTCCCATAAAAGTTGAGATTTATTCTATTAAAAATTTTGAGGAAAAAGCAGAGGCCCATTTCCTCCAAAGGAAAGAAGATCTAGATGAATTTATTTATAGTGTTTTAAGGGTTGGAGATTCAGATCTCGCATACGAATTCTATCTACAGATAGAAGCAGGCGAATCTCAGTTGTCAAAGATTGCTTCCGAACATTCACTGGGTAAAGAGAAACTCTCAGGCGGAATTATTGGTCCTTCAAGCCTTGCAAATGCACACCCACTCCTCAAAAAATCCATAAGAACAGCAGAGCCAGGAATCTTACAAGAACCTATTCAGATCGAAAACTGGTGGGTAATCACACGACTTGAGGAAAGGCGATTGGCAGCTTACAATTCATATATGAAGAAAATTATGTGCATTGAACTATTTGATCTTTTCATAGATAAAAAATGCAATAGAATAATTGAAAATCTTCAAATCATTTGAATCAAATACTGATGGATTAAGATGAAAGATGAAGCTCAAGGCATTGAAGCCCTAAGAAAAGTTTTCAAGGAGCATGGGAAACTATTGAGGTTTAAACCAGGCCAATCTCTTTGCCAACAAAAATATTTACCTGGCCAAGTACTTCTTATCCAAAGTGGTTTAGCAAGATTACTCTCAATAGAGAGTGGTCGCTTAACAACTATCAGTAGAATTGGACCAGGTGAATTTGTAGGAGTTGCTTCTCTTCTTAGAGGTAATTCCTGTGAAGAAGTTCGTGCATCAAAAGATTTATTTGCATGGACTTTATCCGACACCAAATTCCAAGGTCTCTACAATGGTAACAAAGAACTAAAAGATTTTTGCGACTCTTATCTATGGTATTCAGAAATCATTTCTCTTCTGAATGAAAAGATTCTAGTAGGGAATACCAAAGAGCAATCTTTACTAAAAACTTTTCTTACAATAGGAGAAGGAAAAGAATTAATAAAAAGCATATTGCCAATTGAGTCAGACTTCAAGGAAGCTCTTGCGAGGAAAGAGCTTATCTTTTTGAACTCATCTCACAAAGAGTATACTATAGGATATGAACTTAATAACTTTGAAGAATTAAATAATTTACCCAAATCAGTTACAGGGTTTCCTCCAAGACTAATAAGTTTTCCAGCGAATCAAATAGATTTTAATCATATAACAAGAAAGGGAAAAGCACTCCAAACTTCGATTGAGAATCTGGAAGAAAATAACCTGAATAATTTTGAGTTTGGACCAACCTCTCCCCCAGTAAGTGGATTAACAGAGCAGCAACCCTCTAAAGACTTTTTTGTCAAAGGGGAAGGTTCTCTTTTGGGTACACTTGCATGCTTCCAAATGCTTTCATCTTTAATGGAATTACCATTTAAGAAGGATGCAATTGAAAAAGTATTAAGAGAAAATATTGACAACGATTCCCTGCTTTCGCTACAACTATGTGGCCAAATTGCCTCAAGTCTTGGTCTACAAGTAACCTTTTCACAAGTAACAGCCAAAACAGGTCAGAGACTTAAAACACCTTTACTAATACCTTGGAAAGAAAGTTTCGCCTTAGTTACTAGAAGTGATCAAAATGGTCTGCAAATTGTATCCCCAAGTGAGGGTCACATAGATGTAGCGACCACTCAACTGGAAGAAGTATTTCCTGAGGGAATTAAGCTACTTTTACTAGAAAGATCAAACTTAACTCCAAAAAAATCATTTGGACCTAGTTGGTTCTGGCCAACAATACGCAATCATCAAGGAGTCCTTACACAAGTATTAATTGGAGGTTTTGTAGTCCAATTATTCACTTTAGCCAATCCTCTATTAATACAAGTAGTAATTGACAAGGTGATTAACCAACGAAGTCTAGACACTTTACAGGTGCTAGGAATAGCACTTCTTTTAGTCACATTAATGGAAGGAGTTCTTGGTAGTCTAAAGAACTTTTTACTTTCTGAGACCACTAATCGTATTGATCAACGTCTAGGTGCTGAAGTCATAGATCATCTCCTACGGCTACCTCTAAATTATTTTGACCGTAGACCTACTGGAGAGCTTTCATCGAGGATTAGTGAGCTCGAAAAAATTCGATCATTCCTTACTGGGCAGGCCTTTACCACCATTCTTGATGCAGCATTTTCTGTGATTTATGTAGTGGTGATGCTCTTCTATAGCGTAATGCTCACCTTAATATCACTATTAGTTCTCCCAATTCAAATAGGTCTAACTCTTATTGGAGCACCATTGTTTCGACGTCAATTTCGTAATGCTGCCGAAGCAAATGCAAAGACTCAAAGTCATCTTGTAGAAGTCCTAACCGGAATACAAACGGTCAAAGCACAAAATGTCGAGATTAATAGTCGTTGGAAATGGCAAGAACTTTATGGAAAATATATCAACCGAAGTTTCGAGAAAACTATTAGTGGAACAGTCCTAGGGCAGTCAAGTATGGTTCTGCAAAAACTTTCGCAATTACTCGTCTTATGGGTTGGGGCCACTATGGTATTAAAAGGAGAAATGACTCTTGGACAACTTATTGCTTTCAGAATAATCTCTGGATATGTAACCCAACCTATTTTAAGACTATCAACAATTTGGCAGAGTTTACAAGAGCTAAGAGTCAGTTTCGAACGATTGGCCGATGTGATTGACACACCTCAGGAGTCAAGCGAAATCGACAAAACCAAATTAGCCTTACCCCCTATAAAAGGAGTTGTGACTTTCGAAGGAGTGAATTTTAGTTATGAAAAAAATAGTAGGCCTATCCTACAGAATATCAATCTAAATATTGAGCCTAATAAGTTTGTTGGAATTGTAGGCCAAAGTGGAAGTGGAAAGAGCACCTTAATGAAACTTCTGCCTCGCTTGTATTCTCCAGAAAAAGGGCGGATATTAATTGATGGTTTTGATACTCAAAAGGTGGAGCTTTACTCACTTCGTAGACAGATTGGAGTGGTTCCTCAAGATCCTCTCCTATTCTCCGGCACAATTGCCGAGAACATTTCTCTTACTCGTCCAAATGCTAGTGATGATGAGATTATGCAAGCTGCCCATCTTGCAAATGCACACGATTTCATCATGGAGCTGCCTGATGGATATAGCACTAAAGTTACTGAACGTGGTAGTTCATTAAGTGGTGGTCAGAGGCAACGTATTACTATTGCCAGAACACTCCTTGGAAAACCTAAAATACTAATATTGGATGAAGCAACTAGTGCCCTTGATTATGAAAGTGAGAAAAGAATATGCAATAATTTATTAAATGAATTAAGTGGTTGTAGTGTTTTCTTTATAACTCATAGGCTTTCAACAGTTAGATCCGCCAATATCATAGTAATGATGCACCAAGGAGCTGTTGAAGAGATAGGGTCACATAACAAGTTAATGGAACAAAGAGGACGGTATTACACTCTCTACCAACAACAGAACGAAAGCTAAAATGGATCCTAGAAAATATATTCTATCTATAATTCGGTTATTGCAAAGTCAGGCCGAAAGACAGCCACCTTTATTTGAGGGAGATCAAAACATACTCCAACAAAGCAGATTTTTCATACGTTCGATGACATGGGGGTTAATAGTTACAACTGGTTTTGGAATTAGTTGGCTTGCTCTAGCATATACAGATGAAGTTGTGATGGTACAAGGGAAAATTGAACCGATTGGAGATGTCAAAGAAATTCAACTTCCTGTTGGAGGAGTAGTCCAACAAATATTAGTGAGAGCCGGTGATCGAGTAAAGAAAGGACAAATATTAGTCGTTCTTGAGAAAGAGACATCTGAACAAAATGTCAGATCCTTAAAAGCTCAACTCGAGCAAAAAAAGAATCAATTAAAGCTCAAGAAATTAGAAAAGATTAAAAGCTATGAACTGATTATAGAAAAAATAGAAATCCTAAGAGAGAGGTATTTTTTAGAGCAAAGGATTACTAAAGAACTTAATTTCTTATCAAAAGAAGGTGCTGTTTCAGAAATAAAGTACTTAGAGCAAGTACAAAAGGAGAGAGAGCTACTAAGTGAAATTAAAGAACAAGAAAAAGATAGGCAACTTCAACAAATAAAGCTTGATCAACAACTAGAGGGATTAAATTCAGAAATTGCCCAATTGAAAGCCAAAAATACAGAAGCAGATATTTTACTCAAATACAAATCGCTTCATACACCTGTTGATGGGGTGGTATTTGATCTTAAACCAAATACAACTGGCTTTGTTGCAAACTCTAGTGATCCAATAATGAAGATTGTTCCATTTAATGAACTAGAAGCTGATATATTAATCCCTAGCAACAAAATAGGTTTTGTAAGTATTGGTATGCCTGCAGAAATAAGCATAGATTCATTTCCCGCTAATGATTTTGGAACATTAAAAGGAGAAATTAGCTCTATTGGTTCTGATGCTCTTCCACCAGATCCGAAATTCGCGAGAAGAGAATACCAATTCCCTGCGACTATTAGATTAAAAAATCAAAAATTGAAGCTTAAGAATGGAAAGGCACTACCACTGCAAGTAGGAATGTCACTCCAAGCAAACATAAAATTAAGACGAGTTACTTATATGCAATTATTGCTAGGAGGCTTTAAAGATAAGTCTGACTCATTGAAAAGAATCTAAAATAAGCTTAACTCATTTATAATTTACTATGATTATTTATATTAATCAAATAGTCATTATCCAATTAACATAAGAGAAGTCCCCTCAGAGAATTTATTTCCCAATCAGTCTATTTCGCTAGAGAATATAAGTATCAATAAGATCCAGGCAAGTTGGGCTTAATAAATGAAAAGTATGATATTACTATCTCTATTAGTTGGCCTCCAATTGATACTACAATGCCCGATTACAAAAGCTCATAATAATAAATATATTTTGGTAAAAGGTTTCGCAAAGGTCAATTCAGGCAACAAAATGCCAGTAAAGAGAAAATCATCAGAACCATTACAAGATAAATTAAGTATCGCAGTTTTAGGGCATGTCAAAACAGTAGGAGGAAAGCCCAATATCCCAGTTAAATCAATCTCTTCCAAGATAATAGAAACGAAAACAGATCAAAAAGGAATGTTCGAATTCTCATTATCTCCAGGGTTCTATACTTTTTTCTTAGTCAATAAAGATCAAGCCTACTTAAATAGATTTGATGGGAATGGCTTTTTTAGAGCCATGAAAGTCATAACTCCTCAAGAAGACCTTCAACTAATTGATGATCGTAATGTTCTATATTAAAGAGAGTGAGCTTTAAATATAAGTAATTATAAAAATTTTTAATTACTTATAGATAGCTCGTATAAAGCATCTTTTATATTTCATCATTCTCTCACAATTTTAGGTCCAAGCTTAAGCAATTTATCCCCAATTAAAGCTGTATGACCTGGTCTAATTGAAGGCAAATCAAATACGACACCCTGTATGGAGGAGATGGTAAAGACAAACTCTACGGAGGAGGAGGAAGCGACATTTTTAAATTGAACTCAGGTAGTGGCTACGACAAGCTAAAAGATTTTGAGGACGGTGCTGACAAAGTGGATTGGTATGAATGCTATTGGGAGTTGTTTGGAACACCTGAAAGGACTAAGGACACATTGTGTGGAAAGCCACCTAAGAGATGGAAGTGGCAATAGTTCTGAGTTCTCCGATATTTTTGCTTTGTTGATGGTCTGATATATGCAGCCATATTGAGAAATGGTTGATAAGTTCTAAGTCTGCAAGGTCGTTTTTTATGCGTCGCTTTCTATTGATTGCTCTAACTATTGGGCTGGCCATACCAATCATTGGGTGTAGTTCTAAAAAGCAAGTTTCTAAAAGTGCCAAGCCTGTTATTGAGACACTAGTCAGTGCAACTGAATCATGGAATGGTGACTCTTATTCATATCCAGAGGGACAGGCTCAAATGACACTTTTGAGGATTACTGCTCCAGTGGGATTCAGAACACCAGTTCATACACACCCACAACCTGGTGTTGCTTATGTCGTAGAAGGAAAGCTTGATTGCGTAGTCACTGCAACTAATACAAAAGTTTTTTCTGCTGGCGATAGCTTTGCAACAACCTCGGGTGATACACCCCATTACTGCGAAAGTATTGGTTCTGAGCCTGCAGTTGTTTTTATTGCCTATGCAGGGGTTGAAGGACAACAAGTTACTGTTCCGATTAAATAAAGATCAAAGACACCACCTACTAGTCGAGTCCTTATCTACTTATGTGCGGAAGATATGAGCTAACAACGGAATTTAAAAACCTGCCATCGGTTTTAAAGAAAGATCTTCCAAAAGGTTTTGAAGAGAACTATGCACAACAAGAATTAATTAGACCAACCGACCCTGTCCTTGTCCTTAAGAACGAGGGCAAAACATCCACATCTTTAATGCTTTGGGGATTTATTTCCGAATGGGCTAAAGATCCGTTTGATCCTTCAAGACCAAAACCTTTCAATGCAAGGGCTGAAACTGTAGGTGAGAAGAAATTATTCAGAGGAAGTTGGAGGCATAAAAGATGTGTGTTGCCGGCCAGTGGATTCTTTGAGAAAGGTCATCGCATTAGAAGAAAAGATTCTCAACCGTTTTGGCTTGCAGGTATTTGGAATAGATGGATGAATTCTGAAGGGAGTGAACTTGAAACGTGCTGTGTATTAACAACCGAGCCAAATGAATTGGTAAGACCACTTCATAAAAGAATGCCAGTCATCATTCCAGACGGATTAGAAGAGGATTGGATGGCATCAGTAAAAGATGTGGCTGAGTTGAAGGCACTGGAGCCGCTGCTCAGTAGATGGAGTCCTGATGAATGGATAGCAGAACCAATTATCAAGTCACCTACCTCACAGATGAGTTTGTTTTAAGGGTCCCTCTTAAGACTTCTTGTAGATCGTCCGAAGGCTCAGATTTTGCCTAGTGTTAACCGCTCTGAATATGCTTCTTACTTTGAAAAAATCTTTTCGAGTCTCTTTTTGATCTCGTCAGTCTGATTTTGATTTAAACGATTAAATCCAAAAGATAAGAAGAGGTTCTAGAAGAAACCTCTGAGCCATTACATATCCTCTACATATGATTGCGACTCGTTAGCCCTTTAGAACAGGATGTGAATGATAAAGAGAGTGGGAAGTAAGAAAGTAAGTATGTTCTGTTTACCCGTAAGGTCTTTGATGACTAACACAGCTGATCGACCAACTCGCAAGCAGACCTTTAAACATCAATGAAGATCAACTTTGATTTCTTAATTCTCGCTCGTTAGGCACCAAATCTTTATTTCTATTTGGAAAAAACCTTTCAAATAGAGATACTACCTAGAAGATCTAGTAAATTGAGTGGGCGAATAAATGTAGAACAATTACCAGACTTCTTGTTACTGACAGCCGTGCGGCTGATCTCCAACCTTTAGTTCAAGGTGCACAGATCAAGACTGTCTCGCTCGGGACTCATCTCGATCCTTTGGGATGGATCACAGGGCAATTAAACGATCAACGCAAGCAAGGTCAAGCAATACAGGAATTGCACTTAATGGCCCATGGCAGTGCAGAAGGCATTCAACTGGGTGATGAAAAAATCGATGCAGCATCTTTACTCACGAAAGCTCAAGAGCTCTCTAGTTGGCAGATCGAGAAGCTGGTTCTGTGGTCGTGTGAGATTGGCAAGAATCAAACACTCATCCAGCAACTAATTGATAAGAGCAAAGCAGAAGTCTTTAGTAGTCATTCAAAAGTCAATCGAAACAATGCATGGCTCCGTAGCAATCGAGGTCAATCCATCCATGCCTCCGAGATTATTAAACCAGAAGTACTCACGGAATGGGAAGGTGATCTAACCTTTACTCAGATTGGTAACGATCTTGATGGAGAATCAGAGGGAGACAATTTAGGCCAATCAGTAAGTCTTTCAAATAATGGTTCTATCGTTGCTATAGGAAGTCATCGTAATGATGGCACTGGCGATGACAATGGCCATGTTCGGATCTACCAAAATGTAGCTGGGATCTGGACTCAAGTTGGTGACGATATTGATGGAGAAGCAGAAGGTGATTATTCAGGTTATTCAGTCAGCTTGTCTGACGATGGAACAGTTGTTGCTATAGGGGCTCCCAGAAATAGTAATGAAGATGGAGCTTATAGCGGACATGTCCGCATTTACCAGAATGTCGCTGGTACCTGGACTCAAGTCGGCGATGACATTGATGGAGAAGCAGCAGGTGATCAATCAGGTAGCTCAGTCAGTCTTTCATCAGATGGTTCTATTGTTGCGATAGGTGCGCCCTGGAACGATGGCAATGCGAGCAAAGACGGTGGCCATATACGTATCTACCAGAATGTGGCTGGGACCTGGACTCAAGTCGGTGACGATATTGATGGAGAGAAAAGTGGTAATCTATCAGGTTCTTCAGTCAGTATCTCAGGGGATGGCAAGGTTGTTGCTATAGGAGGTCCAGATAACGATAGTGATAATGTGATTAGCAAACATGATATTGGGCATGTCCGCATTTACCAGAATGTCGCTGGTAGCTGGACTCAAGTCGGTGATGATATTGATGGAGAACTTAAAGATGATGCTTCAGGTAATGCAGTCAGTCTTTCAGATGATGGTTCTATTGTAGCTATAGCAGCCACGGATAACGACGGTAATGGCAGTAGTAGTGGTCATGTACGAATTTATCAAAACATAGCTGGTACTTGGACCCAAGTCGGTGACGATATTGATGGAGAAGCCGCTGGGGACGAATCAGGCACTTCAGTCAGTCTTTCAGCCGATGGTTCTAGAGTTGCGATAGGGGCTATCAAAAACGATGGTTCTGGTTCTAATAGTGGTCATGTACGGATTTATGACAATATTGGTGGTGTCTGGACTCAAGTAGGTAGCGATATTGATGGAGAAGATAAAAGAGATGAATTGGGCTATTCAGTAAGTCTTTCAGGAGATGGATCTGTTATAGCTCTAGGGGCTCCCAAAAACGATGGTAAGAATGGCGATACTAGTGGTCATGTAAGAGTGTTTACTAGTAATGGTGATATTATTGCGCCTACTCTAAGCAGTTCTTCTCCAACTGATAACTCAACTGGTTTTGCTGTTGGCAATAACATCGTGCTCAACTTCTCAGAAGTTGTTGATGCTGAAAGTGGAAATATCGTTATCAAAAAATCATCTGATGATTCAATTGTTGAAGTCCTTGATGTCACAGGATCTCGAGTAGATGGTACTGGCACTAGTCAGATCACTATTAACCCCAGCAGATCTCTTACTTCTCTTACTGAATATTACATTCAAATAGATGCGACAGCGTTTGATGATGTTTCCGGTAATTCCTATGCAGGTATTAACGATAAAACCACTCTTTCATTTACTAGTGATACTGACGCTCCAAGTTTAAGTAGCTTTTCCCCAGCAGATAACGAAACTGATGTTGCTTTGGATAGCAATATTGTTCTTATATTCTCGGAAGATGTTGAGATAGAAAGTGGAGATATCGTTATCAAAAAATCATCTGACAATTCAATTTTTGAAACCATTGATATTACCAGCAATCAAATCACGGGTAGTCTCACGGATGAGATCACCATTAACCCCAGCACTGACTTTACCGCTTCCACTGAGTACTATGTGCAAATAGCTTCTACGGCCTTTAAAGATTCTGACGACAACTCTTATGCAGGTATTATCGATACAACCAGTCTTTCCTTTACTACCTCAGCTGATACTCCAAGAGTTGGCCTTCCAATTGTACAGATAGGTGATGATATCGATGGAAAGGATTCAGGGGATCGTTTTGGTAGTGCAACAAGTATTTCTGAAGATGGGTCTATTGTGGCAATTGCCGCGCGTCAAAATGATGATAATGGATCTAATAGTGGTCATGTTCGCATTTACCAAAATGTAGCTGGTACCTGGACTCAAGTCGGCGATGACATTGATGGAGAAGCAGCAGGTGATCAATCAGGTAGCTCAGTCAGTCTTTCAGCCGATGGTTCTGTTATTGCTATAGGGACTCACCGTAACGATGGCAATGGATCCGATAGTGGTCATGTACGAATTTATGAAAATATAGCTGGCACCTGGACCCAAGTTGGTGACGATATTGATGGAGAAGCCGCTAATGATTATTCAGGCTATTCAGTCAGTCTTTCTGAGGATGGCTCTATTGTAGCCATAGGAGCTAATCAAAATGATGGCAATGGAACCGATAGTGGTCATGTCCGCATTTACCAGAATGTAGCTGGTAACTGGACTCAAGTCGGTAATGATATTAATGGAGAAGATGTGGGTGATCATTCAGGCTATTCAGTCAGTCTTTCTGAGGATGGCTCTGTTGTTGCCATAGGAGCTCCCTTGAACAATTCCATAGGGGAAGACAGTGGCCACGTACGAATTTATCAAAACATAGCTGGTACTTGGACCCAAGTCGGTGACGATATTGATGGAGAAGCCGCTGGGGACGAATCAGGCACTTCAGTCAGTCTTTCAGCCGATGGTTCTATTGTTGCGGTAGGGGCTCATAACAACTCTTCAAATGGTGCCAATAACGGACATGTTCGGATCTACCAAAATGTAGCTGGGATCTGGACTCAAGTTGGTAACGATATTGATGGAGAAGCTGCTGGGGACGAATCAGGCACTTCAGTCAGTCTTTCAGATGATGGTTCTATTGTAGCTATAGGAGCCAACAAAAATGATGGTAATGGGTTTAGCAGTGGCCATGTACGAATCTACGAGAATATAAATGGTACCTGGACTCAAATTGGTAGTGATGTTGATGGTGAATCAAAGGATGATGAGTCAGGAGGATCAGTCAGCCTTTCAGGCGATGGTTCTAAAGTTGCAATTGGGGCAATTTACAATGGAAGCAA
Source organism: Prochlorococcus sp. AG-363-P01 (assembly GCA_003278225.1). Taxonomy (GTDB): domain Bacteria; phylum Cyanobacteriota; class Cyanobacteriia; order PCC-6307; family Cyanobiaceae; genus AG-363-K07. The sequence goes on from QCGC01000014.1 coordinate 23,685, forward strand.
CGATACAAAAATGGGGCACGTTAGTATATTTGCTACTAGTGATGTAACAGCTCCCTCAATCACCGGTCCATCTGGTAGTGCTGGTGCATCCACTAGTACTAAGAGCCTCACTGAGAACACCACAACTGTTCATACCTTTACGGCTAATGAAACTGTCACCTGGTCTCTCAATGGTGGAGCAGATGCCTCTCTATTCAATCTTGCGAGTAATGGTGAAATGACTTTTGCAAGTGCACCTGATTTCGAAAATCCTATTGATAATGGGACGAACAACACCTACGAAGTAATAGTTAGGGCAACTGATGGCAGCACTAATACCTCTGATCAAACGGTAACCGTTACTGTTAATGATCTTACGGAAGACGGAACCAAAGGTAACGACATAATAACAGGTACATCTGGCAATGATTCACTGACAGGGGATAAAGGCAAAGACATCCTTTCTGGTCTCGCAGGAGACGATACCCTATATGGAGGTAAAGACAATGACACGATTGATGGTGGAGATGGAACCGATACTGCGGTCTTTAGTTCTAAATCCAATAAAGTCGACTTAAGGAAAACAGGGCGTCAAAACACCAAAGATGGAAAAGATATTTTAACCAGTATTGAAAACGTCAATGCTGGCAAAGGGAATGACAAAATAACGGGTAATGATAGCGATAACGTTCTTAAAGGAGAAAAAGGAAAAGATACCCTCAAAGGCAAAGGCGGAGACGACACCCTTTATGGCGGTGATGATAAAGACAAGATCTATGGGGATAACGGAGAAGATACTCTCTATGGAGAATCAGGCAAAGATACCCTCAAAGGTGGAGATGGAGATGACACGCTTGACGGTGGTGATGATAAAGACAAACTCTATGGGGGAGATGATAACGACACCCTCTATGGACAAGGGGGCAAAGATACTCTTAAAGGAGATGATGGCAATGACACCCTCTACGGTGGTGCCAGTAAAGATACCCTCAAAGGTGGAGAGGGTAGAGACACTCTTTATGGCGGCGACGATAAAGACAAGCTGTATGGAGACGCTAACTCTGATACTCTCTTAGGCGAGGCCGGGAAAGACACCCTCAAAGGAGGAAACGGCGATGACATCCTGACCGGTGGTACCGGTATAGACACTTGTTATGGAGGCAACGGAGACGATGTCTTTGTGGTCTCTACAGGCAGTGGTTACGACAAAATCAAAGACTTTGGTTATAGGGGTGGATCTGACAAGATCGATATCAGTGCACTTGGTGATACTTGGTCACTCAAATCCAGTGGGGATGATGTCAAACTCTTCCAAGGAGACGATCTGATCGCCAAGATCTACGACACAGACACAACAGACCTCACTCAAAGTGGTGATTATTTGATTTAAAGCATCCACAAGTATTCCTATGTGTATAAAGCAAAACTATCGACAAGATTTCAAAATGCTTTATTCATGACATTAATCGCGTTAAAATCTAAGTCTATTTTTGTAATGGTAAAGCAAATTTCAAGATTTGTATTTAGCAAGGAGTTCCTTACGCACGCATATGTGCACTACGACTACTATAGAAATAAAAGTCCAAAGACTAGTGATCATCTCTAAAATTAGATAAAAGTCTGTTAACAAAGTTTATTCCTTCTTATTAAAGAAATAATTATTTCCTTAATTTCCATTCAACTTTAAATTCAGTACAAATCTTCTAAGTTCTTTTACGCAAGGTTCAAGGTCCACAAAAGAGGAATAGTAGTTCTTAAACTAACTTCGTAATATTAGCAATGATTTATGACTTGATAAGTTATTTCATCAGCCAAATTCGCAAGTAATGTTGCGATCAATTACAAAGTTAAAAAATTAAATTGGATCATCTCTGATAAGTTAATTATTCTATTACATAATGAAAACATAATGTTTAAGAGCATATGATGAGTTTATATATGGATTATCAACCTCTTACACCATTGTAAAATTAAGATGAAACTACCTTGGTCCTCATCTCAAACACCTCCAGAGAAGCCTACTAACAAAAAATCCACCCAAGCAAATATTAAGACTTCATCTAAAATCGAATCTCCTGTTTTGAGATTTAATGGAAAAAATTATGATGCCAACTCATTGTCAGATGAAATACTAGGATTAATTCGTAGTTTGAGAGTAGCAGATGAGCAGATAAGTAGAAAAAAAGATGCCATGAAAGTCCTCGCAATTGCCAGAAATTCCATAGGAAAACAGATAAAAGAAAAACTCAAGACAGTGTCACCAATCCCTTAACTTTCTCCAAGGTTAAATTTTTACATGCAAAAATTTGCTTATCTAATAGATAGCTCTTATTAGGTGCAAGTATATGTATTTTAAAAATCTTTATTTTCTTGGTAATAAATAGAAGTAGGCAGAATATTTTACTGAATCAGCTAGGTGGTAGAAAATACTTTCTTATACTGTCATTTTTTATTCTTCCAGGAATTGGACAACCTTTAGTAGCCAATCCTTGTATTTCCTTTCTAATAAGACATGAACATGAACTTTTTATTCTCCTAGGTTCTGACCATGCATCTATATGTGCTAGGTATTCAACACTCTTCGCTAGGCAGCGCTGCATATCGGAACCATTCTCATGCGATTGAATAGGTAAAAACAGGTCAAAAAATAGGGATACTAAAAATAAGCGTCTCATAAAACTAACAAAGTTTGGCTACATAGTACGCCATGATGCATCTTAATTAGTAGATAAGTAATCTTTTTTGTATTAATTAATCAGGTACTAAATTCTCTATTTAATCTGCCAGTCTAACTAAATAGGCATTAAAATCCTTTACTCTATTATCAAGCCTATTTGGCAACTAGATGTGAATTTTTCTTGATCCACCCAGGAAGGTTACTTATTATTGATGCATGTAGTATTTTTCAAGGAAAATGCCAACAGCACCAGCAGTTGACTTAACCATTACGGGTATAGATACATCGGCTGGCAACGTCTCTATAAGTATAGCGAATATAGGCACTGATGACTTAGATATACATCAGGATCCAAATTTATACATCTACTACAATAACAATGCTAATCCTTCTGACATAGCAAGTGGATGTTCGATTGCTGAACCAGATTGGACATACAACCTGTCGACACTATCTAACCAAAACTTTCGCTCCGCTGACTCCACAGGGAGCACTGTAACTGTAGTAACTCCACAAACCTTAGCTGTTGGTGACAATACCGGAGGAAGCTATCAAAGTCCTATCGGCAGCATATATGCATATATCGATTATGGTGACACCATATTAGAAACTGACGAAAGTAACAATGACGCTTATTGGCGCAATGCTAATTACCTAGACTGGCATGCCATAAATGATGGTCCTAGCAATGGCACTGTAACAAGTACTATCTCCGCAGCTTCCATCTATCCAGATGCAATCCTAGAGAAAGATTATTTCCTTAACCACCTAGCCTCAAAAGATGTACGGGTCGTCGACTTTGAAGACACCAATGGCTGGGGATACGGAAACTTTGCTGGTTTATCTAATGACTACGATGTAAGTGGAGTCGATCCTGTTGCACAAGCTCATGTTTCCCTTCCGTACAATCTATCTGGAAATGGTTTCTCTCAAAATGCGGCAGGTAGCATTGCCTGGCTTGGTGACACCGTTGGCACTGACCCTCAAGTACGCTTTGATTTAATCAATACTAATGGTCAATTCTCCACCGATTCTGGCTTGGATGACCCTGGCATAGGAAGAATTGATAATACTAATGATTTTGATCGAGGCATAAGTACCACAGAAACCACAACGCAATTTGTAGATGGGCAATGGTTAGAGTTCGAATCCACAGAAATTCCTTGCGAAAAAGGTGAACTTATTATCAACTTCGAATATCCAGTAGAAGCAGTTGGTTTTTATTTAATGGGTCGTGAAGATGGAAAAAATGATGTAACTTTAAGTCTCAATATGGCTGATGGTTCATCTCAAATCCCCGTAGATGCCTACCCCATCGTTCCCACAGGTGATGCAACTACACCTGGATCTAATCTAGACGACGGTAGTGTTCAGTTCTTTGGTTTTGTTAACCCTGCCACACCTGATCCGAGTAATCTAATCCAAAGTATATCAATATCAGAAGTTGCTGCTTCTCCTTTCTTTAGAGATATTATAAGTATTGACGATTTATATTATGTCGTTGCTGAAGATTACCAAACGTCAGAATATCGATTTGACATCGACTCAGGCATTGCGGGAGTCAATACAACTGATAACTCAGCTATAGATTATAGCTACATTGACTATGAGGTAGTAGGCAACGACTTTGATTGGAACAATGTTGACTACTCAAAGGCGACATCAAGTGATGACTTTGATTGGGGTTATGTCGACTTTGGCGAGGCAATAACTGAAGATTTTAACTATCAGCACATCGATGACTGGACAGAAATCAAATACCAAGAATTTGACGAGGCTGATGCTCTCGCAATGGACTGGAGCCAAGTCAACTATCAACAAGCAGTCGGTACAGATAATTTCACTTGGGAGACAGTCGATTTCAATGAGGCTGTAAAAGGCGACTATTTTGATTGGGGGGTTGTTGATTTTTCACAAGCAATTAGTGATGATTTCAACTATGACCATGTCGAATGGGATGTAGTTGATTATGGCAATATGGACGCCTCAGCAGGATCAGCGATCAATTGGGGCGAAGTTGATCATTCAAAAGCCTTTCTTCAAGAAGACTTCAACATGGGGCTTGTTGACTGGCATGAAATGGACTCGGAGCACTTTGCAAATGACCCCAATCTAATAGATGTAGTTAACAATAAGATGGATTGGTATGACTTTACTGGTGACGGGATTGACTGGAGTGTCGTTGACTACGAAAGAGCCGCTGAAAGCGCTCATTTTGGCTGGCAACAAGTTGACTTCTCAAAAGCCATCCATGATGATTTCGAGTGGGATCTTGTTGATATGTCTGAGGCTGTCTCAGGTCATAACTTTAGTTACCAGCACGTGGAATGGAAGGATATAGATTATAAGAATTTCAATGATGACGATAGAGATGCTCTAGATTGGAGCCAAGTCGATTTCAAGGATGCAAGAAAAGAAAATCATTTCTGGAATAAAGTAGATTTTGGAGAAGCAATAACTGATGATTTCAACTACGGATACGTAGATTGGAAGGAGGTTAGTTTTAAGGATTTCGATGCTAATGCCACAAAAGCAATAAATTGGCTAAAAGTAGACTTTGATGATGCAGTTGATTCAGATTATTTTGACCTTGGTGTATGTGATTGGGATGAAATTCATGCAGGAAAATCATCTAAAATTGAAGATGTCTATGACGCAATTAATTGGAAGAAGGAAAAGCTCTCTTCTTCTGTCGCGAAAAATCTCAATTACGCTTACATAGACTTTGACGACTTCAAGTTAAAAAATCTAGAGGATATTAATGACATTGCTTTTAATACTTTCGGGGATAATTCTGAAGATTTTCATTGGGATGAACTGAATTATTCAAATTTAAACGCAGAATCTATTATAAATATTAATTGGACAGATGTTGATTATAAAAAAGCAATAGATTCAGAATATTTTGATCTTGGTATTTGTGATTGGGACGAAATCAATCAAGCAAAATCCTCTAGGATTAACTCCATCTACAAGGATATCGATTGGGAAGAAATTAAATATACCGAACTAAATGCAGATACAGTAAAAGATCTTGACTGGATTCGAGTTAACTATAAGGAAGCTTCTGATAGTAAAAACTTTGATTTAAATAAAGTCGACTTTGAAGAAATCCATCAAGCAACATCATCATCCAAAATTAAAAAGGTTTATAAGGATATCGATTGGGAAGAAATTAAATATACGGGACTAGAAGAAAATACAATAGATAATCTTGATTGGATTCAAGTGAACTATAAAGAAGCTTCTGATAGTGACAATTTTGATTTAAATAAAGTTGACTTTGAAGGAATTCATGAAGCAACATCATCATCCAAAATTAAAAAGGTTTATAAGGATATTGATTGGGAAGAAATTAATTATACCGAACTTGATGGAGATACAGTACAAGATCTTGATTGGATTCAAGTGAACTATAAAGAAGCTTCTGATAGTGACAACTTTGATTTAAATAAAGTTGACTTTGAAGGAATTCATGAAGCAACATCATCATCCAAAATTAAAAAGGTTTATAAGGATATTGATTGGGAAGAAATTAATTATACCGAACTTGATGGAGATACAGTACAAGATCTTGATTGGATTCAAGTGAACTATAAAGAAGCTTCTGATAGTGACAACTTTGATTTAAATAACGTCGACTTGGAAGAAATTCATCAAGCTAAATCTTCTAAGATTGAAGATGTATATGATGATATCGACTGGGAAGAAATTAGTTTTGGAGATTTGAATTCAGACACTAAAGAAGATATTGATTGGGCTCGGGTAAACTACAAAGAATCCACTAAGGCTGATGATTTTGATCTGGATGATGTCGATTTCGCAGAAGTCAATGCGTCCAAAGATGCTAAGTCCATCTACAAACGCTTTGATGAGGATGTTCTAGAAACAGCCTCGGTCGATACTCTCACTGGACTCAGTGAAAGCGGCAATCTCAGTAGTAAGCAACAAACAACAGTCGATACGCTTCTCTCAGGACACACTGCAAAGACAACAATTGCAGTAGAGGGTGGTCTTCAGGCTGGAAGAAGTCAAAAGATGAGGACTGATGTCATCGATGATTGGTCACTGGTTGCCAGTGGGGATGATGCTAACCCCCTCCATTGTGATGATCTGATCGCCAAGATCTATGACACAGAAACAACAGACCTCACTCAAAGTGGTGATTATTTAGTTTAAGACTGAAAAGTCTATAAAAAGGAATACTGCTTAGTTATTTGCTTTCAAGCTGCAAGAGACCATCTCCTTACTGTTGA
>QCGC01000015.1 GCA_003278225.1 Prochlorococcus sp. AG-363-P01
AATAAATGGAGTTTTAAATACTAAAAAAAATAGAATCTTTTATATTTGGATATGCCAAGAAAGTAATGCAATAACTCCAATATTGTAGTGAGGATAAGCATTCTTCTAGTTCAACATAGAACTCTAATCTCTACTTAAATAGAGAATTGCTTTGATATAACAAGCCAAATGATTAATAAGTCAAAAAGATCATTCTTTAAATTTAAATAACAAAGCTCTATACAAATAGACATAATATATAAAATAAAGAAAATGACCTCAAAAAGAGGAAAGTGAACTACCTATATTCAATAGCAATCTTGATCTTTGCATCGACTCATGGGGTCTTAGCACAATCAAACTTGCTAGAAAGTGTTAAGAAAAATCCAGACGAAGCCAAAGCGCTATGTAATCAACTGAAAATTCTTAATTCTAAAGGAATCTCATCTAGTTCTAAAGAAGCTTTAAATCAAATTTCAAAAGAAAGAAACCTAAACTCTACAGATGCTGAGATCTTATCCATATACGTAATTGGTCTGTATTGCCCTGAAGTCAATTAATTCGAAAAAATATCTATATGGAGCGCATAAATTGGCGAGATGAAACGCTAACTCTACGAGACGGAATCAAGCTCAAAGCAAGACTTTGGATCCCAGTTATAGGTGGGAATAAATGGCCTGCCCTATTAATGCGACAACCCTATGGAAGAGAAATTGCCTCAACAATCACTTACTTACATCCAACTTGGTGGGCAAATCAAGGATATTTAGTCGTCATCCAAGATGTGCGTGGCCAAGGAGGTTCTGATGGTTCCTTTAAGGGATTTGAGCAAGAAGCATCCGATACAAGCCAAACTCATAGTTGGGTCAGATCATTACCAGAATGCAATGGCCGCCTTGGCACATATGGTTTCTCCTATCAAGGGCTGACTCAGTTAGTAGCCGAACCTGGCAGTCAGCCTCCTGAGTGTTTGGCACCTGCAATGACCGGGCTGGATGAATTTAACCATTGGAGTTGCGATGGCGGAGCATTTTGGTGGCACCTAGGTTTGGCATGGGGATTGCAATTAGCTGCCTTAAGAGCAAAGAGGAAGGGCAATTGGACAGCTTGGAGGAAAATTCGTCAAAGCCTTGAGGATGGAAGCTATTTAAGAAATGGTCCATTACTCCTAAAAGAAAATGATCCACAAGGAATGGCCCTAAATTGGCTAAAAAGGTCAGGAGAAAGTAATCAAAAATGGAATGTTCATAAACCTTTGAAGAGTTGGTTAAGACAGCCAATGCTGTTAATTGGGGGGTGGTGGGATCCTCATTTAACTGGGATTCTCGATATTTATAACCAATCAGTTCAAGCAGGTGGCCTACCAGAAATTCACATTGGTCCTGCAACTCACTTGCAATGGTGGGAAGAAACACAATCAATTCTGCTGGACTTCTTCAACAGACATCTTCAATCAAATGAACCATTAAATAAAACCTATCCGAAACAAATGTTTTGGAACCTAACAAGCAAGCAATGGCAATCATCTTCAAAATTAACTAATCCAAACTTGAACTGGAGCCTGATTAGCAAAGGAATGGCATGTATAGATTCAAATGAAGGGATTTTGAGACAAGATGCCAACGGTGATGGTCATGTAACCATAGTTTCTGATCCATGGAGACCAGTACCATCTATCGGGGGCCATCTGAGCCCTCAACCTGGCGAAGCTGATCGAGGTGACTTGGATATGAGAGCAGATGTGGCCTTATTTAATAGTCCAGCATTAGATAAAGAACTTCATTTAGAAGGGATTCCAAATCTTACTTTTAAGGCAGATGCTGATTCTGAAAGTTTTGACATTTGTGTAGCTTTATCTATCGTCAACCATGATCAAACAAAAGTATCTCAAATTTCTACTGGGACGCTGAGAGTACTCGGCATTAAGGCAAAAGCAACCTTAACTAAAAAAATAATCCTTCAGCCAGTTCTTGCAAATATAAAAGAAGGGGAGCGACTACGTCTTTCTATATCAGGTTCAGCGTGGCCAGCGATTGGGGTCAACCCTGGCCACCCTAAAAAAAGCTGTGGAGCACCTGAACCTGATTGTAATGTCATAACCATGTATCTAGAACTTGCAGATTCAAATTTCAACGTCTTACCACTTCTCTCACACAAGCCCTTACAAGAATCACTCACGTCGGATTAAGATCCGGGATTACTTCTCTTTTCTGTCATGACCACCAGTGTTGAATTTGACTGGATGGCAGAAGAAGGGGAAAAACTTCAAAGTTGCCGCAATTTCAATCCATTTGGATGCCTTGGGCCACAACCATATGAAGACAAATGGATTGTTCGAATATGGATGCCAGAAGCAGAAAATGTAAATCTGATTTTTTCTGGAAATGAACTGGCTACAAAATCTCCTAATCATCCTTGGCTCTTTGAAGCTGTTTTAGAAAAAAATCCAGGTTGCAATTATCAACTAAAAGTTGTTAGAGGCGGCATAACACATATCCAACATGATCCATGGTCATTCCGAGATGAATGGATGGGAGAAATTGACAGGCATCTTTTTGCTGAAGGGAATCATCACCATATATGGCAGAAGATGGGCTCTCATCTTCAGAAAAGGCAAGATGTAGATGGAGTTATGTTTTGCTTATGGGCTCCAAATGCTCTAAGTGTTTCTGTTGTCGGTGATTGGAATTCTTGGGATGGAAGACATCATCCAATGCAAAAGAGGCTCGGTGGAAACTGGGAATTGTTTATTCCAGGTCTAAAAGAAGGGGAACTATACAAATATGAAATACGTAGCCAGGAAGGACATTGTTATAAAAAGGCTGATCCTTATGGGTTCCAACATGAAGTTCGTCCTGCTACTAGCTCCGTAATCAGCAAGCAAGGGGATTACAAATGGAACGATAAAGATTGGATGTTTAGACGAGATCGCATAGATCCTCTCGATCAACCCATATCTGTATATGAAATGCATATAGGTAGTTGGATGCACGCTTCCACAGATACGCCGTTCATAGAAGAAGATGGAACATCTAGGTTTCCAGTGCCAGCTGCTGATATGAAGCCTGGTACACGGTTATTAACTTATAAAGAACTTTCCGAAAAAGTAATTCCATATGTAAAAGATAGAGGGTTTACTCATATTGAGTTAATGCCTATTTCTGAGCATCCATTCGATGGGTCTTGGGGATATCAAGTAACTGGTTGGTATGCACCAACCAGTAGGTACGGCAGCCCAAATGAATTCAGAGAATTTATAGATAAATGCCATTCAGAAGGCCTCGGCGTAATTCTCGATTGGGTACCAGGACATTTCCCTAAGGATAGTCATGGACTTGCATTCTTTGATGGTAGTCATCTATATGAACATTCTGATCCTCGAATAGGAGAGCATAAAGAATGGGGAACTCTAATTTTTAACTACAGTAGAAATGAAGTGCGTAATTTTCTTGTTGCAAACCTAGTTTATTGGTTTGAACAATTTCATATTGATGGGATTCGTGTTGATGCTGTTGCTTCAATGCTTTATAGAGACTATTTACGTCCAGATGGAGAATGGATACCCAATGAAAATGGTGGAAGAGAAAACACAGAAGCAGTACATTTTTTACAGCAAGCTAATCATGTTCTTTTTCAATACTTTCCTGGAGCACTTTCAATTGCAGAAGAATCAACAACTTGGCCTATGGTCACAAAGCCAACTGATATTGGTGGATTAGGTTTCAATCTCAAATGGAATATGGGATGGATGCATGACATGCTTGACTATTTTGAGCTTGATCCATGGTTCAGAAAGTTCCACCAGAACAGCGTTACTTTTTCTATTTGTTATAACTACACAGAAAACTTCATGCTTGCTCTTAGCCATGATGAAGTTGTACATGGAAAAAGTAATCTTCTCCATAAAATGCCAGGAGATGATTGGCAAAAATATGCAAATACCAGGGCACTACTAGCTTACATGTGGACACATCCAGGCAAGAAAACAATATTTATGGGTATGGAGTTTGGACAACGTCAGGAATGGAATGTTTGGGATGACCTTCAATGGGAGCTTATAAACTTCAAGCCTCATCAAGGAGTTCAAAAATTGGTAGATGATTTAAATATTTTGTACAAATCAGAACCAGCATTATGGAAAAATGATTTCAACCAGTATGGATTTCAATGGATTGATTGCAATGATAATACTCAATCAGTAATAAGTTTCATGAGACGCGATAAGGAGAGTGGAAAATGGCTTGTAGTAATAGCAAATTTCACTCCTGAAGTTCACTCCGATTACAGGATAGGGGTCCCTAGCTCCGGATATTACGCTGAGATACTAAACACTGATGGAGAACTATATGGCGGGTCAAATATAGGGAATATGGGTGGCAAATCAACTGATGATTATAAGCTTCATGGATATGATTACTCTATAAGTCTGTGCCTGCCTCCCTTATCTGTTCTGATTCTAAGGCATACTCCAGAATAATCTTCTCAAAGTTAAATAAAAGGTATGATCAAAATTTGATTGCACCAAGTAAATCTAGAAAATAAATAATTAGCCCTATAAACAGAATTTTCATACCTCTAGATAAGGTTCGACTCATATTCTCAGGAATGATTAATTGAAATTAATTAAGCGTAATAAGCTTGAACTAAAAGATTTACATCATTTGACTCAAAAACTAAACCGTTTCAAACCTTACATATTTTCAAAGATACAAAAAGCCTGGCTTTTGGAACAACTGCCTCGATAAAAGGCCAAAAGTCCCTCTGGAACAGGTTCCAACTACAAACCAACGAATGGAGTAACCCTGACCATTTCTGCTCAAATTTGACAGAGGTGTGACGTGAGTAATGTATATATAAAAGATTAGTGATTTTCTTGATCACTTTAAAGTAAGTTTCCGCGTTATTCCTGCCAAATGATGAGCGACTCCATGCCCTTATTACTACGTGCTGCGCGTGGTGAATCTGTGGAGCGACCACCGGTTTGGATGATGCGTCAGGCTGGTCGTTACATGAAGGTATATAGAGATCTCAGGGATCGTCATCCTGGTTTTAGAGAGCGTTCGGAAAACCCTGATCTGTCTTATGAAATCTCTATGCAGCCATTTAGGGCCTTCAAACCTGATGGAGTAATACTTTTTTCGGATATTCTCACCCCATTACCAGGGATGGGAATAGATTTCGATATAGTGGAAAGTAAAGGACCAGTAATTCAAGAACCGATTAGAAATATTGACCAAATAAAACAACTAAATCAATTAGAACCAAAAGAAAGTATGCCTTTCGTTGGAGAAGTCCTAGGAAGGCTCCGTAAAAGTGTTGGAAATGAAGCAGCTGTACTTGGATTTGTTGGCGCACCATGGACTTTGGCTGCCTATGTCGTAGAAGGTAAGAGCAGCAAAAATTACGCAATTATAAAGGCTATGGCATTTCGAGAGCCAAAGCTTTTACATCAACTTTTAGATCACTTTGCAAAGTCAATAGCTATTTATTTGCGATACCAAATTGATTCGGGAGCCCAGGTTGTACAAATGTTTGACTCATGGGCTGGTCAGCTTAGTCCACTTGATTACGACATATTTGCCGCTCCATATCAGAAGAAAGTAGTTGATCTTGTGAAACAAACACATCCAAATACTCCAATAATCCTATACATATCAGGCAGTGCAGGAGTCCTAGAAAGAATGGCAAAAACAGGAGTTGATTTTATTTCACTCGATTGGACTGTGGATATGGCTGAAGGTTGTTCACGTCTACCCAAAAATATTGGAGTTCAGGGAAATGTAGATCCTGGCCTTCTCTTTGGATCACCCCAGGCGATTCGTTCAAGAATTGTTGATACAGTGAAGAAAGCTCAAGGGCGTCGTCACATACTTAATCTTGGTCATGGAATCCTTCCAGGGACGCCCGAAGAAAATGCAAAAATATTCTTTGAAGCAGGCAAAGGTGTAAACGAGTTGATTAATTAAACCTTTTGAAGAGATCTCAAATACTAATAACTGGCGCCAGTGGTTGTGTCGGACAATACATAACTTATTGGTTATTAAATAATTCAGAAGCAGATCTAGTCTTATTACTAAGGGATAAATCTAAACTAAATTCAGTTAATCCAAATAACCCAAGAATAAAATTACTAATTGGTGATATACGTAACTCCGAATTATTCGCTGATGATCTTTCCACAGTCACTCAAGTGATTCATACAGTAACTGCATGGGGAGATCCAGATAGAGCCTATCAAGTCAATATCAAAGCTGTAAAAAAACTACTAAAACTGCTAAACCCAGAGATTGTTGAGCAAATAATCTATTTCTCTACTGCCAGTATTTTGAACCATGAGCTTCAACCTTTAAGTGAAGCTTTGACCTATGGAACCGAATACATTCAAACGAAGGCACAATGTCTACAAGAATTAGAAAACCATCCATTAGCAGAAAAAATAATTGCAGTTTTTCCAACCCTTGTCTTTGGTGGACGAGTTGATGGGAAAAGTCCTTTTCCTACAAGCTATTTAACTAGTGGAATTACAAAAGCAATTGAATGGTTGTGGTTAGTTCGTTGGATTAGAGGCTATTCGAAGTTTCATTTCATCCATGCTGAAGATATAGCCTTCATTTGTGGCTACCTATCAACCAAGCCACATTCATTAAATAATCAAACCAAGCAAAGCGGTATCAAGCGTTTGGTTTTAGGCCAGCCTCACATAACCATTGATCAAGCAGTAGATACATTATTGAAATGGAGGGGAATGGGAAACACCTTAAGAATCCCTCTTCATAACTGGCTAATAAGGATCCTTATAAAAATTCTTCCCATTCAATTAACCAACTGGGATCATTTCAGTATTAAACACCGACATTTCAATCATGACCCAGTTACAACCCCAGAAACCTTTGGAGGTCTTAGTCATGCAAAAACACTTCGTGATGTTCTTAGGAATGCAGGGGTTCCTAAAAGATGATATTGGCCTTGAAAAAGCTAATATGAGCCAAATGTGTTTGACCAATGACTTTTTTCTTACGATCAATCTTCTCCTCGCTGTGTGCCATGTTGATGGTTCTTGCACTGGGAGTATCTTCGGTGCAGGCAAAAACAGTCGAAGTAAACCTAGGAACAGATGCGGGAATGCTTGCTTTTGAACCAAGCGATATCAACATAAGTGCTGGGGATACAATTAAATTCGTGAACAACAAACTAGCTCCTCATAATGCCATCTTCGAAGGGCATGATGAATTAAGCCATTCTGATCTAGCTTTTGCACCAGGAGAGTCATGGGAAAAAACATTCTCAACAGCTGGAAGCTATGATTTCTACTGCGAGCCTCATAGGGGCGCAGGAATGGTTGGGACAGTTGTAGTTAATTAACTAATAGGAATATATACATCTAAAAAAAGCTAAGGAGTTAAACTTAACTCCTTAGCTTTTTTTAATGTAATAAAAGTATCGTAAGTAATAATAAATCATAGAATGTGTTCAATATTTTTTAATAGGTTCAACATTAATGAGCACAGAAGAGTTGACAAGGTTTATCCACTCTGTAGAACACAGCTATACACTACGAAAAAAGCTAAAGGCTTGTCAAAATCTAGAAGATTTATTAGAGCTTGCTAGAGAATTTAGTTTTACCATCACTCTAAATGATCTAAGAAATTACGAAAGTGCAGCACATATTGATGATTGGTTTAAAAAAAGTACCATTTCTCCTTTCAAAGTCAATTAACTTACAAATTCAAAATAATATTCTTAAGTATCTTTTTAATAACTAAAGAATTTATATCAAAATCAATAACTATGGCATACCGTACATTGTTGATCGGTTAACCACCTTATCAAATAAAAACAAGAAGCCTAATATCATAGAAAAGTAAGCCTTCAATTTTATGCTACCAAAGGCCGAAAATTTTACAATAAATGCTTGGACTTCGATTATAGAAGCTCAAGATTATGCAAAAAAGATCTTTCATCAGAAAATAGAAACAGAGCATCTATTTCATGTATTGTTGCAAAATAATAATTTGGTTTTAAAAGTATTAAGTAAATTAGGCAGTTCAAGCAAGTTTCTAGAGAAGAATCTCGAAAGCTTTATCAATAAGCAACCAAAACTAAATGAACCATTTGAATCTATATATCTTGGACATAGTTTAAATCATTTAATTGAAGAATCTGAAAAAGTAAAGGAGTCATTTGCAGACAAATACATTTCAGTTGATCACTTTTTAATAGGTCTTTCAAAAGACAAACGATGTGGCAAAGAATTACTAAAGAAGGTTGGGCTTGATGAAAAGAAAATCTTACATGTCATCAAAGAATTACGTGGTAGTCAAAAAGTTACTACGCAAAATCCTGAAGCCACATTTGATTCGCTACTCAAATATGGAAGAGACCTAACAGCTGAAGCAAGAGAAGGAAAGCTTGATCCTGTAATTGGAAGAGATGATGAAATAAGACGAACTGTACAGATTCTGAGTCGAAGGACTAAAAACAACCCAGTTCTAATAGGAGAACCAGGGGTAGGTAAAACAGCAATAGTTGAAGGACTAGCGCAACGAATTGTTAGTGGAGATATTCCAACATCACTTCATAATCGCCAATTAATAGCTCTAGACATGGGTTCACTAATAGCTGGAGCAAAATATAGGGGTGAATTCGAAGAACGTCTCAAAGCTGTCCTAAAAGAAATAACCGCATCAAACGGACAAATTATCCTTTTTATAGATGAAATCCATACAGTTGTTGGAGCAGGTGCCTCAGGGGGAGCAATGGATGCAAGCAATCTGCTTAAACCAATGCTTGCAAGAGGAGAGTTAAGATGCATAGGTGCAACAACACTGGACGAGCACCGACAATACATAGAAAAGGATCCTGCTTTAGAAAGAAGGTTTCAACAAGTAATTGTTCAGCAACCTTCTATAGCCGACACTATTTCAATTCTAAGAGGACTTAAAGAGAGATATGAGTTACATCATGGTGTTCGAATTGCAGATACTGCATTAGTAGCAGCCGCGATTCTAAGTAATCGCTATATAACCGATAGGTTCCTTCCAGATAAGGCCATAGACCTAATAGATGAAGCTGCTTCAAAGCTAAAAATGGAAATCACATCGAAACCAGAAGAAATAGACGAAATAGATCGAAAAATTCTTCAATTACAAATGGAAAACCTTTCACTTAAACGTGAATCGGACGTCGCAAGTAAGGAAAGACTTGAAAAAATAAAGATAGAGCTCAACAGCCTATGCCAACGACAAGAAAAACTTAATAAGCAATGGGAAGCCGAAAAAATGTCTATTGATTGTATTCAGTCTATAAAAGAAGAAATAGAGAAGGTTCATCTTCAAATTGAACAAGCTAAGAGGAATTATGATCTAAATAAGGCAGCAGAATTGGAATATGGGACTTTAATTACATTACAGAAGAATCTATCTAACAAAGAGACAGAGAAAGTTGAAAATGTAGAGATTGGGAAAAATACCCTCCTTCGAGAAGAGGTTAAGGAAGAAGATATCGCTGAAGTGATTTCAAAATGGACATCTATCCCAATATCTAAACTAATTCAATCAGAAATGGATAAGATTCTACATTTAGAGAAAAGATTACAGAAGAGAATAATAGGTCAGCATAAAGCTGTTATTTCAGTTGCAGATGCAATTCAAAGATCAAGAGCAGGAATGAGTGACCCTTCTCGTCCAATTGCAAGTTTTATATTTCTTGGGCCAACTGGTGTAGGAAAAACTGAACTATCCAAAGCTTTGGCACATGAGCTTTTTGATAATGAAGATGCTTTATTAATAATAGACATGTCGGAATACATGGAAAAGCATACTATTAGTCGATTAATTGGGGCACCTCCTGGCTATGTTGGATATGAAGCAGGTGGTCAACTTTCAGAAGCTGTTAGGAGAAAGCCTTATTCAGTAATACTTTTTGACGAGATTGAAAAAGCTCATCCAGAGGTAATAAATATACTATTACAAATACTTGATGCTGGCCGTGTTACTGACAGTCAAGGAAGATCTATAAACTTTACAAATACATTGATAATTTTAACAAGTAATATTGGCAGCGAAAATATTATTGATCTATCAAAAGACACTGATAATTCCAAAGAGCTCGAAAGAATAATAAATGAATTACTAAGAAGACAATTTAGACCAGAATTCTTAAATAGAATAGATGAGTCAATAATCTTTCATAGTTTAGGTAAAAGTGAATTAAATAAAATCGTTAAGCTTCAAATAGAAAGATTAACTGATAGGATTTATGAATCTAGGAAATTAAAGGTGGAAATCAGCGAATCAGCCATTAATTGGATTGCATTATGTGGTTTTGATCCAATATATGGAGCAAGACCAATAAAGAGAGCAATTCAACGAGAACTCGAGACACCAATAGCAAAGCTTCTATTAAAAGGTAAATATACAGAAGGAGATACAATAAATATAAATATTGGAAGTGCAGGTGATTTACAATTTAATTAAAGTCTCTCCAACTTAAAGCTCAAAAACATGAAGTAACATAGTGAAAATATAAAAGCTATATATGTTCTTTTCTAACTAAACTCAATCACATTATCAATAGGTAATTGTGATAATTACTTGATTTAGAAATTCTCCTTTATTAGAAAAAGCTTATTGCAATTAAAATTCAACTTGTAACACAAGAGTTTTCTTTGCTTACATGCTTGAAATATATACAATACATATCACCTATGAGTAAACGGATTTCACAAATAAATTTATAATAGTTTTCTCATAATATAGATTTATTGAGTCTATTAATAAATTCGTAATTCCAAAGTTAAATTAAAGGCTATTATATATTTGGAATTTTTCGAATCATTTACTTGGGTTTTAATCTTTCTTATACCAATCAGGTACAAACTCAAATCGAGCAGAGTTAAATTCATTTTCACTAGCCTCAGCTAGATAACAACAAGTTCTACCTTTATCTTTATTGAGTAAAAAGGAATTGGCCCATTCCCAAACAAGTTCTGCACTTGATTCCATGCCTACATTATTCATTATTCGTAAATCCAATGCTCCCTCTAGATGAAGATCCTTCCAACGAGGAAGCAAAGGGTCATCAGCATTAACTAAAAAAGTATGGTCAAAATGCTGCTTAAGTTGTTCTTCAAGAGGCTTAAGCCCTGAGAAGTCAACTACAAAACCATAAGGATCAAGTTCCTTTGCTAGAAACCAGAAAGTAAAGGTTCGACTATATCCATGAACAAAGCGACAATGGCCTGGATGCTTCCATTGCCTATGGCAACATGGATAACCGCCAAAATGCTTGCTGCACTTAAAACCAATTCTAGGGGTAGACATCTAAAACATGTTTTAGGAAACTAATAGAGAATCAGAATCTAATCCTGGTTCTCTTGAGAGCCAACATGACTTCAATCAGCCACAACTTCATAAAAAAGCTTCGTTTTAATGAAAGCGGGCTAATACCAGCCATTGCTCAAGATTGGCTTGATGCAACAGTTTTAATGATGGCCTGGATGAATGATGAAGCAATAACAGAAACAATAAAAAGTGGTGAAGTTCACTATTGGAGTAGATCAAGAAATAAACTCTGGCATAAAGGTGAAACGAGTGGTCACACTCAAATCCTGAAGGATATTAGGTACGACTGTGATTCAGATGTAATACTTCTTTCCATCGAACAAACCGGTGACATTGCGTGTCACACAGGATCAAGGAGTTGCTTCTTTAACAACCCCAAAAGTAAAGACGAAGAAGAAGATACACAGCAACTCCAGCCAGCTAATGATATGTGTAGTGATCTCTACAAAGTAATCAGTGAAAGGGTTACCAAGCCATTAAATGGAAGCTACACAAACAAATTGCTTGAGGGAGGAGATAATCTAATACTAAAAAAAATTGGTGAAGAAGCCGCCGAGTTTATAATGGCATGTAAGGACAATGATCATACAGATATCTCAAATGAAGCAGCAGATTTAATATTCCATCTACAAGTGGCTCTTGCCTCTCATGATGTTCATTGGCGTGAAGTCTTAGAAGTACTTGCCAGCAGAAGAGGAGCCCCTAGGAGGTGATAACCAAAAGCAAAATAAAATTATTTCTCAATCAATACAAAGTTTATATCTACCAAATTTATATGCTATCAAGTTATTTTTCTATTAAACTACAATGTCAAACCAACGCCTCGTGCCATAAGAGTTGCAAATACTGGAATAATTAAAAAACCTGCCAACTCTATGTTAAGGATTAACCTTAAACGATTAACCAAATTCGAAGTCACTTCAGGCAATTCTCCTTTTGATAAAGGA
Source organism: Prochlorococcus sp. AG-363-P01 (assembly GCA_003278225.1). Lineage (GTDB taxonomy): Bacteria > Cyanobacteriota > Cyanobacteriia > PCC-6307 > Cyanobiaceae > AG-363-K07. The sequence goes on from QCGC01000015.1 coordinate 12,269, forward strand.
ATAGCCCAAAGAATATATGTAATTGTTGGGTAAAGAGATAATGTCCCTACAAAAATAAAGACTCCTACCTTCCACCAAAACAAAGGGTTATGAGTATAAAAAGCACTGCCTTGGCCAAAATAAAGAACTCTTAGGATTCCACTTGCTAAAAGTGCTAAGCCAGCCACTCCATAAACCACATCAGTAATAACCATCGCTATGGTCTCCTGACGGTTGGGCTCTGTCTTCAACAATTTTCTCTCAAGAGCTAGCGAAGCAAAGCAAAGCATAAAGCTGACGTAGTGGATATAAGCCACAACAGCACTTTTGCCAATGCCTGGATCAAATATTGTTCCCAGAAGCATGTGATTTATAAAATCAATACCTGACAGTAGCGAGTTAAGGACATTGCCGTAAAGAGTAAATACTTAGATTTGTCAGGAACTGTGGGGAAAGGTCACCCAAAACAAAGAAAATATTGATTAAGAAAAAAACTTGAATTCCGAACACTTCATTACACAATAAGAATACAAAAAGTTTGGCCCTATGTTTAATAAATCGAACAGCTGAAAATGGTGAGTTCATTAAGTGCCTTCCTTGGTGAGATCGGAAGACATCAATTACTTACTCCTGAACAGGAATTGACGATGGGAAGAAAGGTTCAGGCAATGATTGCCATAACTCAACGCTGTGATCTTAAGCAAAGAGAAGGTGATAAATGCGAATTAACAGAAGCTGAACGCAGAACTATTCATATAGGTGAAAAAGCAAAAAATGAAATGATAACAGCAAATCTCAGATTGGTAGTGAACCTCGCAAAGCGCTATCAAGGAAAGGGTTTGGAGCTTCTTGATCTAATACAAGAAGGAACTCTTGGACTAACAAGAGCAGTAGAGAAATATGACCCAACACGTGGACACCGTTTTTCTACATATGCTTATTGGTGGATTAGACAGGGACTGAACAGAGCCCTTTCAACTCAAAGCAGAACAATAAGAATTCCAGTAAATGTAAATGAAAAACTTACGAAGTTAAGGGCTGCAAAATCTCGTCTTATGCAAGAAAACGGAATTTCTCCTTCCTCAAGACAGTTATCCAAAGCAATGAAGGTTCCATTGGATGAAGTTGAAGAACTCCTTGAATGTGAGATGAGAAGTATCACCGTAAGCCTTCAAGGAGTAGTTAAGTCAAAAAACGACCCTTCAGAATTGGTGGATATACTCGCTAGTGAAGAAATTCCCCCCATGGAACTTGCAGAGTTAGCAGAACGCATTGACTCTGCGTGGACTCTGCTCGACAAAGCAAATCTCACTCCTAAAGAAAGAACAATAATTACTTTGAGATTTGGGCTAGATGGAACAAATGAATGGAGAACACTGGCAGAAGTTGCCAGGAACATAAATTGCAGCAGAGAGTATTGTCGTCAAGTTGTACAAAGAGCGCTCCGGAAGCTAAGGAAGGCCAGTATTCAAAGTGGGCTTCTAGAGGCCATATCTGAATAATTTAACCAAAAAATTTTTTAGAGGTGTTTTAATAAGCTTTGATAGGTTTTCTAGAAAGATTATTTCCAGTAAGAATATGACTAAACGAAATGTGGAGATGATCTAAAAACAATGAGTTATAAGGACGAATCATCCACTGAATTCACCTATGAGGCTGAAGTTATTGACAGCTCAGTCATAGATGAGAGCTTATTGCAAAAGGTTTTAATAAGAGCTGGCAGATCCATTGCAGGCCCAGCACTTGAAGCATTCGAGATGGTAATTGATGCAACCACACCGCCACAAGTCAGATTGACGATGCTTGCTGCACTTACTTATTTACTTATGCCAATGGACTTAATTCCAGATTTCATGCCAATAGCTGGTTTTAGCGACGATCTTGTTGCATTAACAGCAGTCATAAGTCTTTGGAACAGTCACATCACACCTGAAATTCGTAATAGAGCTCGAAAAAAACTAGATAGATGGCTTCCTCTCTGAATTCAATGACTAAGTGGTCTAATCAAATAGAAGAAGAGTTAACTCTTCTTCTAAAGGAATGGCTTAAATCTCAAGGTCGTACCCAAGCTGACTTAAAAAAGATTCTTAAAGCTGATTCCTCACGCATACAATCACTACTTCAGGTTTTAAAAAAGGATTTCTCCAAAAAAGGTTTACCTGAGGTGGCAGCTCGCCTTTGTATGGTTGAAGAGAGTTGGACAAACAACAATAATCCACATATAGAGCAAGAAATCAATCCTGTGGAGGACTCTATTGATCCTTGTGATCAACTAGACCTACTCATGGACGAAATCCGTGAAGACTGTGAAAGCTAAACCAAAAGCTAGCGTATAAAACAATACTAATTATGAAGTTTTTGACTACTGTTCTCTGAATTTCAACCAAAGATTTTCATGAATAAGATTTAACTCAGAAAAAGAATGGTTTTCTAATGCTTTTCTGAAAATCAATTGAAAGCCAATTTTCGCTAAGGAAAATTTCTTTATAAGAATCAAAAATCGATAGAGGAACAAATTGACAAGCTAACTGGAATCTGTCCATGCTCAGATTTATCTAAACAACCAATCCACTACCAATCAAGGGCATAATCTATTGATATGACCGATTTAGATGGACAAATCAGCATTAAGTCATGGGGGCACAAGAAAAATGAAATCTAAAATTGACAATTGTCCTTAGCCTGATCAATGCTTTCTAAATAGTCCTGGAATGAATCCAAACTTCTCCCTGAGTTTGTCTCTTGAGCACAATTGCAGTTGAATCGAAGAAAGCAGCAAGCGCTTATCTCACAATCCAATGCATTGGAGAATTAAACAACCTCTCGCGATCCGGAGAGGCTTCTAATAACTCGTCTTGCAGGTTAATAAGCTTTATCTACCAAGCATTTAGCCTCACTAAGAATCCTTGTTAAAAAATGTCCGTACATCTTTTTTTTAGGTCGTCCTAGCATAAATGATCTTAAATCAAGTTTTGCTGTCCTCTAACAAAACACATTAAGTCACCCTTGGGGAGCAAAAACTAGCGCATACACTCGACTAGAAATCCATTAAATAGTCCTAGACTTCTCAAGCATTAGAATGCTAAAAAAGTCTATTTTGAGACAAAAGAAATTTATTGGTTAGAATGGAAACAATAGAGCCAAAAGCGCTATTGTTAATCGAGTATTTCTTGCCATGTGTCTAATCTACAAAATATATCTAGAAATAAATTTTACCTGCCCTTACAGAGCCAGTTAAGATAAATTAGGTACTCTAAACCCCCAAAAAAAGAAATCCTTAGATTATCGATTATGTTAGCTAGAATTCTAAAATATATCAGATCTATTAGTGGTCATATAGCTTTCATACCAATCCTTTTGATCTGTTCAATCTCTTTATTTTCAACTCCTATTGTTAATGCTGAAGTTTCTGGTAAAGAGCTGTTTAGCATGCACTGTTCAGGATGTCACCTTAAAGGTGGAAATATAATACGTAGAACAAAAACACTAAAGCTAAAGGCACTTAAACGTAATGGAGTTGATAACCAAGATGCTATTGCAAGAATTGCTCGTGAAGGTGTTGGAAGTATGAGCAGTTATGAAGAAGTTCTTGGCGAAGGAGGCGATAAGCTTGTTGCAAAATGGGTATGGGAACAAGCTCAGAAAGCTTGGGTCCAGGGATAAACCTCTAAGGAAGTCCATATTCCCTCCTTCCAGTAAATGTCATCATGAAGAAGCTTCTTAACTTCTTCAACACTTATCGCTTCGAAAATTCCAAAAACATACCTTGTGCATTTAGTTGGCCCCAATGTGATCAGTATCCCATTGCTCTTCAAAATGGAAAGCCTATTAAGGTGCTCATCTCGAAAAGGTAAACGCTTTTCCTCAGCATTTTCACAGTATGTACCCCAAAGAACAAATCGGTCCATAACTTCAGCTATTAACTAATTAATAAAATTGTTTCCCAAATCATGGCACAAATGGTTGATAAATTGCTATCTTATTTAAGTAGATTCTTTATTACAGATCATGCTCACTGGTAGCGACCTGCTCACCAAAGTCAAAGAACTTGGTGATGTCAGCAAATCCGATCTTGTTCGTGCATGTGGATATGTATCCACAAAGAAGGATGGTGGAGAGCGTCTTAACTTCACTGCCTTTTACGAAGCTCTTCTAGAAGCTAAAGGTGTAAGCCTTGGCGATACTGGACGTGCAGGTATTGGGAAAGGTGGAAGAAAGCTTAGTTATATTGCAACTGTTCAAGGCAATGGCAATCTGTTGATTGGCAAGGCATACACAGCCCTTCTAGATCTAAAAGCAGGAGATGAATTTGAAATCAAGCTAGGTCGTAAGCAAATCAGGCTTGTCCCTGCTGGAGCAGAAGAAGACGAAGACTAAATTAATTTCTAACAACTTTGATTTGATTAGCTAGACCCAAAAGATATAGCCAAATCAATTCAAAAAAGAAAAGCTCTTGAATTTTTTTCAAGGGCTTTTCTTTTTTGAATTCAAATCAACAAAAATAAAAGATTATTGTTATCCAGCAGCCTCACGAAGGCTCTTACAAAAATATCCTGCTTCATCTACGGCACATCCTGGAGAGGCTTCAAAAACACGTTTAACCAAAGCACTTCCAACAATTGCACCATCAGCACCCCAACCACGAACTTTAGTAACTTGATCAGGGCCAGAAATCCCAAATCCAACAGCTACAGGGATAGCAGAAGATTCCTTGAGTTGTTGAACAAGTATCTGCACACGATCTTCTAGAGCTGATCTTTCGCCCGTAACACCAGTTACGCTAACCAAATAAGTAAAGCCTTTACTTGTCTCTGAAATCCTTACCATTCTTTCTTTAGGCGTCGTTGGCGCGACAAGTAAAATAAGGTCAAGTCCTCGTTTTGAAGCTAGTGGGGAAAAGGACTCTGCTTCTTCAAGAGGAAGGTCTGGGACAACAATTCCTGCAACACCAGCTTGAGCAGCAGCATCGCAGAAACTTTGCATGCCAAAGCTCAATAATGGATTGCTATATGTAAAAAGGATTATAGGAATAGAGATTTCGTCTCTCAGAGAAGACAACATCTCTAAAACTTTTAAAGTAGTAGTCCCAGACTTCAGAGCACGAGCTGCTGCTGCCTGTATGACAGGACCATCTGCAAGTGGATCGCTATAAGGAATTCCTAATTCAATTAAATCAGCGCCTTCATCCTGCAACCTAAGAAGAATTTGTGCTGTAGTTCTCAGATCTGGATCACCCGCCATTAAAAAAGGAAGGAGTGCCATCCGCCCTTCTTTGTTTATCTGCTCAAAGCGACTGCTGATAATGGATTTATTTGGATATTTGTCTTTTACTGAATCTGCCTTAAGAGTCATTAATAAGTTGCCAATAGTTTGTTCTAAAGAAGAAGATCCTAATCAGGATAAGGACTACTCCCTTTTTGTTCAATTTCTAATTGATTGATTAATTGATTTTGCTCTTCATCTGTCATAGCTTCAAATTTTGATTGAAGTTCGGCAGATGTAATTTTCTCATAAGCTTCTAGATAACGCTTACGTTGCTCATTAAAAGTCATTTTCCCAGTAAAAACCCTAACCAAATAAGTGCCTGTCCAAATACAGACAATTAATATAAGTAGCGCCTCAGAAGCTATTCCAGCTTTCGCTCCTTCTAATCCAATCACACGGAAAGAAAAATACCCAATTGCCCCAAGAGCAAAAACTAGCAAGCCAATTTGGATAACTTTTGCCCGAGTCAAATAATCAAACCTCCCCTTGTCCATTTAGACGGAGATTTAGGAAAGGAGCAAAAAGGATCAAACCAGGAAAAAATAAAAAGACCAAACCATAAGTGGCCAGCCTTTCTACCTTTCCCATAAGATGCCACCGATGATGCATCCAGTAATAAAGCATCAATGGAATTACTATCAAGTAAATCAAGCCAAGAGTTAAATACGCTGTTATGACAAGCATAGAGTTGGTTGTGAGTTGATTCTCTAAAATCAGGCGAGTCATTATCCATATAACGACTCGTGGAAATCTAGGATGTAGTTTAAAGGTTGGAACCAACCTTTAACAGGGAGCATGGCGGAATTGGTAGACGCAGCGGACTTAAAATCCGTAGGCCGTAAAAGGCTGTGGGGGTTCAAGTCCCCCTGCTCCCATAAAGTAAAAGTTAAGTTATCTTCGTATGCAGATTGTCTGAATTCTCAAAATTCATATAAAAAGTTTTTCATTTCTAATCTGTTAGCACAGACCAATTAAGTATTTCTCCTGCATGAAATGGGACGATTTTCTCAACTTTATTTTCACAAGTTCCTACTTCAATAAAACTGGGTACCTGATTAGGCTTCTTAGTCAAAGTTATAAAATCAGGATTTATAGGAACTTGATAAAAATTAGGACCATTCAGACTTGCGAAAGATTCCAACTTATCAAGTGAACCTTCTTGATCAAATACTTCTGCATAACTCTCAAGGGCAACTGGAGCATTAAAAATGCCGGCACATCCGCAACTTGTCTCTTTGAAAGCTCTTAAATGAGGCGCGGAATCAGTACCAAGAAAAAAACAAGGTTTACCGCTAGTTGCTGCTTTCCGCAAAGCAAGGCGATGTCTTTCCCTCTTGGCTATAGGTAAACAATAGAAATCACTTTTAAAACCTCCCAAAAACATTGCATTGCGATTTATATGTAAATGATGAGGGGTAATTGTCGCAGCAAGATTTCGACTAGAATTCTCTACAAATTGAACGGCATTCTCAGTAGTGATGTGCTCGAGGACTATTCTAAGAGCAGGATAGTTATACAAAAGAGGTTCTAAATGTCGTTCAATAAAGATTGCTTCTCTGTCGAAAATATCAACATCTGGATCAGTAACTTCACCATGTATCAGAAGGGGCATCCCGATTTGTTGCATAGTCTCGAAAAGAGGATAAATTAACCTCAAATCTGAAACACCTTCAGAGGAATTAGTTGTTGAGTTGGCGGGATATAGCTTTGCAGCAAAGAAAACTCCTTGCTTATAGCCATTCACTAGAACATTAGGAGAGAGGTCATCAGTTAAATAAATAGTCATTAAAGGTTCAAACGAGCTGCCAAGAGGAGTGGCAGAGTTGATTTTTTCCTTATAATTAATAGCAGCCTCAATACTTGTAATAGGTGGAGAAAGGTTTGGCATAACAACCGCCCTTCTAAAGACTCGAGCTGATTGACCAACAACTGCTTGCATCAAAGATCCATCTCTAAGATGTAGATGCCAGTCATCAGGTTGACGTATTCTTATGTTTATTAGTGAAGTTTTCATTTAATGAGTGTAGGACAGAATGTCTAGAATAAGTTGGTTTGATTTTTGGGTAATAAAATTTGCTGGAAGCAACTTTTGATAGATATTTTCATTCTATAAGGATTTGATGGTACTTTACTAAATATATAATTTCACAAACAGGTAAAAAGAGTATAAACCTTATTGAATCAGACAACAATTGCTAAGCTAAAAGCAAAAGTGAAAGTGAAAGTCTAATTTATTAAAGAATTAATTATAAGTGATGAAAAATAAAAAAAACCAAGCTCTTATTATAAAATAATAAGCAATACTGAATTTAGCACCCATGCTTCAGAATCCAAAACCAGGAATTTTCAGCCCAATTCTAGGCCTTAATGATCAAAGCTAATTAATAATTAAGATGCTAATTGACTTAATTGAAAACTAATCCAAAAAACTTTATAGATTCCGCAGTCCCATGCCTACTTTTTTAACCTCCTCATTAGAAATAGTAATAGGAATTATCTTATTGTTTAGTGGTGGTGAACTTTTCGTAAAAGGTTCTATAACGTTTGCTCTTATTCTAGGAATTCCTCAACTTATAATTGGTTTAACTATTGTTTCACTTGGCACCAGTGCTCCTGAATTATTCGTCAGTGTTAGTTCTGTCTTAAAAGGGTCTGATGTTCTTGCGGTGAGTAATGTAGTAGGAAGTAACATATTTAACATCCTTGTTGTACTTGGAGGGAGTGCACTTGTAGTTCCACTAAAAGTAGAAAGTCGTTTAGTAAGAAGAGATGTACCCATTCTAATTATCGTATCTACAGCCGTATGGGGAATGGCTTCTTCTGGGACAATAACTTGGCAAGCTGGCCTAGCTTTAGTAACAGCTCTGGTAATAAATACCGTATGGGAAATACGTACTGTTAGGGAAGAAGCAAAAGATTCAAAAAATTCAGACCCTGAGACAAATATCCAACTCATATCCCAAAAGGGGTTAAGGGCTCTTATAAATCTTTTAGTGGGAATTCTTTTACTAACAATTGGATCAGATTTCCTAGTAAAAGGTGCTAGTAGTGCAGCATTATTACTGGGTGTAAATGAAGCAGTTATCGGTTTAACGATAGTAGCAGCTGGAACTTCTATGCCTGAGTTGATAACTTCATTAGTCGCAACTTTTAGGGGACGTACAGATCTTGCAATTGGAAATGTAGTCGGTAGTAGTTTACTAAACCAACTTCTTGTATTGGGCGGCACATCAGTGGTCACAGGGAGAAATGGGCTTCAAGTCGATAACTTACTAATTCAAAAAGATCTGCCATTCATGATTCTCACTACATTGGCATGCTTACCAATATTCTGGTCAAATGGAAAGATAAGCAGACAAGAAGGTGCAATACTACTTTTTATTTATATTATCTATTTAATTGACCAAGTTTTACCAAAAACACTACCAACTTGGCAAGATGAGTTTAGATTAATAACATTATGTTTAGCCTTGCCAATTGTAATGGTAATAATTACTTATCAGACAATGCGTTATTGGATTAAAGTCAAAAGAATTAAATGAATCAATCTATAATAATTAATTTTTAATGCTAAAATGAGAACATAAATATTTAAGTCATAGTTACAAACTCTTCAGCAACTGTTGGATGTAAAGCCATCGTCTTATCAAAATCTGATTTAGTCGCACCCATTTGCAATGCTATTGCAGCCATTTGTATAATTTCAGAAGAGTGTTCGCCAACCATATGACAACCAATTATCTTTCCAGTATTTCGAATGGCTACTAACTTTAATAAACACGGGGCGCCCCTCTTCGGGAGAGCAGTCGCCATTGACTTAAACTTTGTTCGATAAATCTTGATATTATCTTTTCCATAAAGTTCAGTGGCTTGATGTTCTGTGAGCCCAACAGCAGCAATCTCAGGCTGACTAAAAACCGCACTTGGAACCAGTTCATAATTAACTTTTCTATTTTTATGAGCAAAAAGAAAGTCAGATAGTGCCCTCCCTTCATCAACAGCAACTGGGGTTAAATTAATTCTATTTGCTACATCACCAATAGCAAAGATATGAGAGATATTTGTTTGATGCCGTAAATCTACAGTTATCCTACCTTTATCTGTTCTAACACCCGCTGCCGGTAAATTAAGTCTTTTTAGTCTTGGTTTCCTTCCGATAGCAAATAGTATTGATTTAGCATTTATTGTTTTATCGTGATTAGTATTTATATGTAGATTATCATTTATTTTTTGTATAGATAATGGATATGTCTCAAAATTCAATTCTATTCCTCTTTCTATCATATGTTTTTCAAGGATATTTGAAAGGTCACTATCAAATCCTTTTAAAAGACTAGTTCCACGAACAAGCTGTGTGACATTAAGGCCAAGACTATTAAGTATGCATGAAAATTCACAGGCTATGAAACCAGCACCAACTATAATTATATTTTCTGGCAATACCTTTTGCTCAAAAATATCATCACTGACCCAAGCTAATTCTGAACCTGGAATAGAAAGTCGATCGGGGACACCACCTACTGCTACAAGGATTTTTTCTCCTGAAATAGTTCGAAATTTCTCTCCATCAATATGTGAACTCACTTGAATTGTATGACCACTAACAAAGCTTCCCCATCCAGAGATTAATTGAACACCACCCTTCCTAAGTAATTCAATATGCAGAGAGTTCAACCGGTCAACTTCAGCCCTAACATTCGCTAAAAGTTTACTAGTGCTAAATGAAACGTTCTTAATTTCAACCCCAAACGCAGAAGCATTGTTTATATATTCTTTATACAATGATCCATAGACTAAAAGCTTTTTGGGAACACATCCACGGATAACGCAAGTGCCACCTACTCGATCACCCTCAACAATTGCAACTTTTGCACCATGCGCTGCTGCTCTTTTAGCAGCTGCTAGACCTCCAGAGCCTGCACCTAAGACAACTAAATCAAAAGATTTGTCCACAAAATCCAAGCTAATAAGACTATTAAATATTTATCACTGAAAGCTCATCAAAGCCACAATAAGTTTTAAAGGATCAATAAAACAGCATAAAAGATCTTATTGGCTTTGTATAACCTTATTATTTTTATCGGAGGGTGACGTATTTGTTGTAGATCTTCCTAATGAAGGAGTCCCTCCTAAACAGTATCTGACTCTTGAATCAAGAGGGATATCATTCCAATCCCAAAAAACAGCATAATCTGCCCAAGTGGTTGTTATACAAATAAGTTTTATGCTCTCATTAATGGCTAATGGAATCTGTGTACTTGCTAGGAGAATTAAACCAAATCCAATACTTGGCTTGGGTAATCTTAAATATTGGCCTATTAAGAAGATCTTCCTCATTTACAGAATTTAGGATGTCTCCATTTAAATCATGCAAGACAAACATACATCAATTCTGTAA
>QCGC01000016.1 GCA_003278225.1 Prochlorococcus sp. AG-363-P01
CAGCAACGGCTGCCGTGGAAGTTCTCATAATTGAGTCCCCTAACTGAATTTCTTTGAAATTTGCTTGTTTCGCTAAATTTTGTTCTGTCTTAGTCCATCCACCTTCAGGGCCAATAACCACCCAGATCTGATCCATTTCCTTTTTTAATTCCATCATCCAAAGTTGAAAGTCTATTGTTTCTATTAAGCGAGTTGTAGCAAAAGCAAAAATTGCTTTTGAAGGCCTTTGCCCTAACCAAGCTCTGAAATCAATGACTTCACGAAGCTCTGGTTTCCAGAGTCTCTCACATTGCTCCACAGCCTCCTTAAGAATCCCATTCCATCTTGAAAACTTCTCGCCATTAATCTGAACTCTGACGACTCCTCTGTCAGAGCTAAGAGGTTGAATAATGTCTACACCCATCTCACAACTCATACGCAATAGTTCATCAAAACCTCTTTTTGGAACAACTACAGCCAATCCAACTAGAGGCTTAGGACGGGGTTGCGTTTTTAGAGGGCAATCAAGCAATGAAGAAACTTTTATAGACGTGTCTCCTTGAAAAACAGCTTCCCAAAGATGCCCGACACCATCAACAATCTCAATTAAATCACCTCGTCTAAGACGTAAAACGCGCCTTAGATAATGAGCCTCTTGTGGCTCCAAACTTAAAGAGCTATCAACTCCAAAATCATTCTCTAATCGAATATTTTCAATAAGTAGGCGTCTCAACTCAGCCATGGAAGGTTCTAAAGTCTTGAAGAGAAAATTGCATCAGGATGCTCCTCTACTGTCCAATCTTCATTAATACCTCCAATCAACAACTCTTCTATTTGGACAAAGTCAACATGAATCTGACGCAATGCATTTATCAGAACATCTATTGCTAAAGCATCAGATGTTCCTAGATCAACCCAACACCGAGCCCAATCATCTTGATACTCCAACTGCCCAACGTTATGCATTAAAGAAGGCAAAACATTCAATGACTCTTCATTGTCATAAGTCAGCCAACTCAGTGAAGAGCCTTCTTCTTGGGATTGAAGATTTGCAGCATTGAACCCCCCTAAACGGCCTAGCACATACCAACTATCAAAAACTCCATCCACATAATCTTTTTCAGCCTTGCTGGGCACATTATGGAAACGAAGCCAAATCCAACAATTGAATGGATCCACCTCTCGAAAACGAACTTTCATAAATTTCACTCATTACTTACATCATCACTGGTATAACCCCAAATGAGAGTCAGCTAAAAACTATTATTTACCCAATTTGGAAGATTGTCTAACCAAAGAGAACTATTTATCCAAATGCTAGAGCTAAAAGGGATACATTTTCAACCCTCCACTGCAGAGGAACCTGTTTTACAGGGAGTTGATCTAAAAGCAACTTCTGGGAAACCCATTTTGGTAGCAGGTACCAGTGGCAGTGGAAAAACAACCCTAATTGAAATAATCAGTGGATTAGCTAATCCCCAAGAAGGAAAAATCTTTTGGAAGCAAAAGCCACTTAAAGCTCATCAAAGGAGATCGCTCTGTGGAGTCGTTTTTCAGTTTCCTGAACGCTATTTTCTAGGCTTAACAGTCTTACAAGAATTACGGGTAGGGCACAAAAGACTAAGCGAAGAGTCACAATCAAAGGCACTAAAAGAAGTTGGACTTTCTAGAATTGATCTAAGACAGCCACCTGAACAATTAAGCGGGGGGCAACAAAGACGGCTAGCAGTTGCAGTTCAGTTGTTAAGGAAACCAAGTATCCTTCTACTTGATGAACCAACGGCCGGTGTCGATTGGTCCGTACGCAATGAAATTCTTGAGCTAATAGCAAAAATTGCAAAAGAACAAATCCTGATTGTCGTAACTCATGAGCCAGAGCTTTTTCAAAATCTATTTAGTTCAGGTTATGTACTTCAACAAGGAAAACTCAAGCCTATGACAACATTAAGTTGAACTGAATTAAGCATATGACTGACCGCTTGGTCAGAGCAACAGCTGCAAAAGGCGGCATAAGGCTAGTGGCCGTAACAACAACAAATGCCACTAAAGAAGCACGGTCCAGGCATTCTCTTTCTTATCTGACAACCGTCATGCTTGGACGAGCTATGAGTGCAGGCCTATTGCTTGCGAGCTCAATGAAGGTAAATCATGGGAGAGTAAACCTAAGGGTCGGATCAGATGGCCCATTACGTGGATTAATGGTTGATGCTGGCCGAGATGGAACTGTAAGAGGTTACGTCGGCGAACCAGGATTGGAAATGGACCTAGTTAAAACTAAAAATGGGAAATACACCTTTGATTTTCAATCCGCCACAGGTAAAGGTTATTTACATGTAATACGTGATGAAGGCAAAGGTGAACCTTTTACTAGCACAGTCGAGTTAGTAAAGGGTGGAATTGGAGAAGATGTTGCCTCATATCTTCTTCACTCAGAACAAACCCCATCAGCTGTTTTCGTTGGCGAGAAAATCACAAGAAATGATTTACAATGTTCTGGTGGATTACTGATACAAATTCTTCCAAAAGCAGCGCATGAACCTGCATTAATAGCATTGCTAGAAGAACGCTGTAGGGAAATCACTCTTTTCAGTGAAAAGCTTGATAGTTGCCAGGATAATCTTTACAAACTCCTCAAAAATGTATTTCCTGATCTCGATCCTCCTGCCTGTCAAGAAGTTAACTCAATTACAAAAGTAGAGTACAAATGTAATTGTTCAAAGAAACGTAGTTTAGCAGCACTAAAATCTATTGGGAAAAAGGAATTAGAACTAATTTTAAATGAAGACGGTCAAGGTGAATTGTCATGCCAATTCTGCAGTACAAAATATCTAATATCTGCCAATGAGCTTCAAGATCTTATTAACGAAATCTAATTATCCCCAAAAGGTATCCAAATCTAAAATAGTAATTAAATAGCAAAACTATGCTAAAAAAAGTATTCCAAGCCAAACCAAAACAACTGCTGGCAATGCTTCAAAATGCTCTTTTGATAGAGGTATTGCAGATAATGAAACATCAGATATACCAGTAATTAGTAATCCTCCAATAATTAAACCTATAGAAAGCAATCCAACACTCCATCCTAAAGAAATAAGGGGTTTTCTACCTCTACGGATTTGACTAATAAATAAGCCTAGAGTTGACAATGAAAGGATAATCTGAATACTTTCTTTAGAAGAAGACAGAATAAGTACTAAGCAAAGTAATCCCAATGCAAGTCTAATAGTCAGCCCTTGTCCTTCAGGTAAAGACAATTCAGGAGCAAATTTGCCACTAGATGTATCATTATTAGAGGTCGTTAAGCCTTTTAACCTAGACAAGAATGAATTATCAACTTGTCCCGCTGTTTGCATAGGCTTATCTTCTCTTTTAGATGCATTGACTGCTGCATTGCTAACTTTACCAAGCTGCCTTTCTTTAAGACTAATCATCAATAAAGCATCATAAGAAGCTTCAATCTTTGCCTTGGCTAATGGATCTTCTCCGACTTCACTCAATCGCCTTTCTTTCGCTTTCTGAACATCATCGAAATTCGCACCAGGTTCTAATCCAAGATTGGAATATGGATCTTGGGATCCTAAATTTGAATCGGAGTTACTTCCCAAAGCCATAAGAAAATATTAATTGAGCCCCCCTAGAAAGAGGCAGAAAATTGATTCATGATTTGTAGATTTGAAAATAGCAAAATTTATATCAAGTTGATAACTGTAATCAAAATAATGCTTAAGGAAATTACCATCTCAGGGAAAGCCTCTAATAAGCACTACGTAAAAATTCACGATCCCACGAGCTAAAGTTTAAGAGGGTCTACACCACTGACGACTGGGGCAACAGAGCATAGTTTTAATTCAGGATGATCTTCCTCTAATTGATTAAGGTTCCATTCGTTCTTAAAGAGTAGAACTGGCCTCTGCCAAGCATCTTGCACTGTCTTGCAATTAAAAATTCTGCCTAATTCTTCCAAGGCTTTCCAACCACCACTAACCCATCTAGCAACCTGAAACCCCAATGGATCTAATCTAGTGGAAACACCATATTCATTTTCCAATCGATGTTGAACCACTTCTAATTGAAGTTGACCAACAGCTGCCAGAATCGGATCACGCTTACTTTGATCTGTGTCATAAAGAATCTGAACAGCCCCCTCTTCTCTTAGTTCATTAACTCCTTTTCTGAAATTCTTAAAAGCAGATGGATTTGGATTACGTAGCCAACTAAATATTTCAGGACTAAAACATGGAATGCCTTCATATTCAACACGTTGTCCTGAATATAAGGTATCTCCAATAGAAAACATTCCTGGATTATTTAAACCAATAACATCTCCTGGATAAGCATCATCAACGACTGCACGGTCCTGGCCAAAAATCTTTTGTGGACGAGATAATCGAATTGTCTTTCCAGTACGAGCATGACTAACAGTCATATCTTTTTCAAAACGTCCACTACAAACACGAACAAATGCGACCCTGTCTCTATGCCTAGGATCCATGTTTGCCTGAAGTTTAAATACAAAGCCACTAAAATTTGGATGCAAAGGATCAACCGGACCATCACTACTATTTCGAGCTATAGGTCCTTTTGCCATACAAAGAAAAGCATCAAGGAATGGCCTGACTCCAAAGTTAGTCATTGCAGAGCCAAAAAATATTGGTGTCAACTCTCCTGCATGAATTTTGTTTAGATCCATCTCTGCGCCTGCAACCTCAAGTAATTCAATTTCTTCTAATGCTTTCTCTAGAAGATCATCTTCAACAAGGTCTTTTAATTTTGGGTCATCCAGTTTTAAATGACGCTCACTTGACTGCCTCCCTCTTTCTGCACGACCAAACAAGACAACTTCCCTACTCCGACGATCAATCACACCACGAAATTGTTCTCCGCTCCCTATCGGCCAATTAACTGCCCACGTAGAAAGACCAAGTTCAGCCTCGATTTCATCAAGTAATGAAAGAGGCTCTTGGCAAGGACGATCCATTTTATTTATAAACGTGAAAATTGGTATTTCTCTCATTCGACAAACCTCAAATAATTTTCTGGTCTGAGGCTCAAGGCCTTTTGCAGCATCTTCAAGCATTACAGCGTTATCTGCAGCAGCAAGAGTGCGGTAAGTATCTTCAGAGAAGTCCTGGTGACCAGGAGTGTCTAAAAGGTTAATTGTGTTATCTCTATAATCAAATTGAAGCACTGTAGAAGTAATAGATATTCCCCTTTGCTTTTCAAGGTCCATCCAGTCGGATGTAACTTTGCGTTGTTCACCTCTTGCCTTTACTGCTCCAGCTTGCTGTATTGCACCTCCATAAAGTAATAACTTCTCAGTAAGAGTTGTCTTCCCTGCATCAGGATGCGAAATAATTGCAAAATTCCTACGTCTTTCCACTGCCTCTGCAAGAGCAGTTGCAAAGGCCTCATCTGGATTAGATGAGGGAGAATTGTCGACTGAATTGACCAAGATCATCGATTTCGATTACAAAAGACATTCTCAAAACTGAATTTCAGAAAGTCCCAACCACTTCAAGATAACGGTCATCCATCTCATATACATTTAAATGATCAAGTCCTTGATTATTAATCTGCTCCTTAACCTCTTCAATAGTAAATGCTGCTCTTAGTGACGCCAGATAATCTTTCACTAGAACTTCTGGAGCATTTCTTAGATAAGTCTTTTGCAAAGCAATTGCTTTATCAAAAGTAGAGGGTCTTCGCAAATCTCTATGAAAATGAACAGTTTCTTTAGCTGTCAAATAACTAAGTGCTTTCCAAAAATTACTGGGATCGTAAATGTGATGCAACAAGCTATTGCTAATAACTAAATCAACTGGCTTCCCAAAACTCAGTCGTCCTTGAGCTATTAAAGAAATATCCCAACAACAATAACTGAGGTTAATCAACTCTCCTTTACTTTTCCCCTTTTCTTCTCGACTCCTTGCAATAGCCAGCATTGCCTGAGACCCATCAATACCAAAGATGCTTGCTGTTGGCCATTTGCGACTCAAACGTTCAGTGATATTTCCTGGTCCACAGCCCAAATCGACAATCAAACTTTCTGATCCAAGGATTTTGCCTGTCATAACAAGGTATTCATTAAGGCCAGATATCAAGGAATCCTCACTGTCAGAGAAATCTGCTTCTGCATAGGCAATTACCTGAGACAAGTCCTGCATCAATTCAGGCTCAGGAACACGAAGAAAATTCATAAGAGACCTCCTACAGTTTGTTCCAACCGCTGCAGATGGTGTTAAGAAAGCTTGCCGACCCTACAACTGGCGTTAGCGTGCTCATACTTCTGCGAATAATTGAACTTGACGCTTACTCCTAACAAACCAGACATAACAATGTCCACTATTGGTGCTGGCAATCATCGAGCTGATTTCGCTGCTACTGCTCCAGCAGCAAACCCAGTTTTTTATAGAACATATAGTCGCAAAACTGCCTTAGGTAGAGAGAGTTGGAATGAAGTTGGGGATAGGAGCCTTAAAGGTTTACTTGCACTCGGTGAACTTGGTAAAGAAGAACTGACTTTGATGGCTCGTATGCAGGCCGAAAAAAAAGCACTTCCATCAGGTAGATGGCTATGGATCGGCGGTACGCCATGGATAGAAAAAAAACAAAACTTTTCAGGTGCCTATAACTGCACATCTACCAATTTGGTTGACTGGAAAGCCTTTGGGCTCATGATGGACCTCGCAATGATGGGTTGCGGGACCGGAGCAGTAATAGAACCTCACCTTATTGATAAGCTTCCAACTGTAATTAATCCTATAAATATTAAAGAAGTTACAGAGTTAGGTATTACCCATCCAAGTAAGCGAAAAGAGGAAACAATCTCCAAAATTGAAGGGAATGATGTTTATATAAAAGTTGGAGATAGTCGCCGTGGATGGGTAGACAGCTATGAATTACTTCTAGAAATAAGTAGTGATAAAACCTTCTCAGGAAATAAAGTCAATTTAACAATTGACCTATCAGATGTTAGGCCTGTAGGCGAATCTCTAAAAGGGTTCGGAGGCATGGCGAATCCTGTTAAACTTAAAGATCTCTATGGAAGAGTTGCTAATTTACTTAACAACTCGATTGGGAGAAAGCTCACTTCCATCGAATGTTGTTTATTAATAGATGAAGCCGCTGTAACAATTGTTGCTGGCAACATAAGACGCAGTGCCGGAATGCGTCAATTCGCAGCAAGTGACTTAACGGCTGCAGGAGCAAAAGAAAATCTTTGGCAACAAGATAAGGAAGGAAACTGGAGTATTGATCCAGAAAAAGATGCCTTAAGGATGGCAAATCACACTCGTATTTATCACAATCGCCCTAACTTAGATGTAATTATTGAAGCAGTAACAAAGCAATTTCATTCAGGAGAGGGAGCTATCCAATTTGCACCCGAAGCAATTGCAAGAGCCAATGCTGACCTGCTCACTTCACAAGCGCTAAAAGAAGAGTTCATTGATATTTACTGCGATCAAGGTAAACAAGAAGCAGGGGCATGGCTCAAAACACATCATGGACCTATTAGTAAAGATGAATTAGAACATCGCCTAAGCAGATATGGACTAAATCCTTGTGGAGAAATTCTTGGAGCGGATTTCCACTGCAACCTAGCGGAAGTTCATCTCAACCAAATTGACCCTTCTAACCAAAAAGATCTAACTGATGCCTTCTCAGCAGCAGCATTATCTGTGGCGTGTCTGTTAAACCATAAATTTGAAGTCACCCGTTATAGGCAAAGTCGTGAATGGGACCCAATTGTTGGAGTGAGTTTTACAGGCCTCTTCGATTTTTTTGTTCATGCTTTTGGCACACCTTGGTTGAAATGGTGGGAGGCTGGAAGACCTGCTACAGAACAAGGACTTCTTTTCAAGGAAAAAGAAGCTAAATATCTCGATAGTTGGAAAAATATTGTAAAAGAAACAATTTGGGCCTATTGCGATAAACATGGCCTCACTCGTCCTAACCGATGTACCACTGTTCAACCTGCAGGCACAAAAAGTTTGTTAACAGGAGCGGCACCTGGTTGGCATCCCCCAAAAGCTCAACGTTTCATACGAAGAATCACTTTCCGGAAAAACGACCCAGTAGCTATGGCTTGCATGGACTATGGGTACACAGTGGTCCCTTCGCAATCAGACAAAGACCAAAATGGTCGTTTACTTGATGATCCATTTGATCCACTTTGCACGGAATGGCTTGTAGAAATACCAACCGAAGTCAGTTGGGCAAACTTACCTGGCGCAGATGAAGTTGACATCAATAACTTCTCAGCTCTTGCTCAATTTGACTTCTACATGCAAGTGCAACGTCATTACACAGAACACAACACTTCAGCAACAATAGAGTTCAGGGAAGATGAGATTAAACCACTAGCAGATGCCTTATATAAAGCCATCCAAAATAATGAGGGTTATATCTCGGCCGCGCTTCTCGCTCGATTTGATGCGAATGTAACTTTCCCAAGACTACCTTTTGAGCCAATTAATGCCGAAACCTACGAACGCCTCCAATCAGAAGTGGTGAAAAGAAGAGTAAGCACAGACTTCTTCGAAGCATTAAGCAGATATGACGAAGGAGAATTAACTGAGGCTGGGCCTGCAGGATGTGATTCTGATAAGTGTTTACTTCCCTTAGCCCAACCAAGCAACTAATTCATTAACTCAACAACTTCAGGACCTTTTTGTGGTCATAAAAGCCTTTCCTGTGTGAGAAGACACAGGAAAGGCTTTTATGACCAATTCTTAAATCCTCAACATAAAGTAAAGATTAACTAGCCCTTTAGTCACAAAAACAGCTATTAGTAAAGGAGTAGACAAAGAAGCTCTAGGCCCTCCCCAAACAAATGACCACAACAACACAAAAGCCGGTCGTAACAATGAGCAGGGTTGTTCATGATGCCCTTGTAGATCAACTTCGAGCTTGCAAAACAACAGAAGAAATATTGAATTTTGAAACCTGGTTCAATTCGGAAGCAAATTCAGGTCCCTTATATGAAGTTATATGCGAATTTCTTAGAACAAGATCAATATCCCGTGGTCTAGCAGCGAAATGGCTTGAAATTTTATTAAGCGATAGAGAGGAAAAGCTAAGATTTAAGTAATAGCTTTAAAAATCAATTGATTTGACTTAATTTTCTTATCATTAATAATGAGATTTTATTTAGGTTTATCTTTGAGTTCCCAATAATTCTAAACACCAAAAACAATCATCCTTCTAGAAGTATGGCTTTTGGTTAACCAGCTAGAAGCTAGAAGGGGAAAGGTCCACTTTGGCCTGCTGCTGAAGTAAAGCCTGATAAAGCCCAGATGCCAAAAGAAAAAATTGCACATCCACCAAAAAACATAAGGTGTGTAATTACGCGTATGCGCTCAACATCTCCTATTTCACCAGTCATAGGGAGATCACCCAAAAAGCGAGACTGTTCACTACTTTTGCTTGAGCTTGCCATGACAGCGGATCTGAGGGTTATTCGGCCTCCAATTATGGCATATGAATCAAGAAGATCTCAAAAGGGTTATCGTTTGTGAACTATCAAATATTCGGTGATCCAAAAGTAAATATTATTCTTTTAATTAAAATAAAAAAAAAGATTATGCTATTTAACCCAAGTAATAAAAATCATTCTCTTGATCCCAACCAAAGTTCTTAATACAAAAGTGGACCTGCTTATAAGTTTGGAATAGCAAATTAATCATATTCTGTAAAAATTTTATCCAAAGACAAACACTATCAATGACTAAGACAATTGCTAGAATTGTTTAGTCTGAGATTGATCAGACCAAATCAGGAGGGGTGGTCGAGTGGTTGATGGCTCTGGTCTTGAAAACCTCCCTTGCCAGACAAAATTTTTCCTCGAGAAGTGTTGATGTAACTGGATCTTGAAGCCAAGCAAAAAAGCAACAGTTCGCGTCCACTCCCCAATAGTTACCCACTTGAATAAATCCCTCGATTTTGTTGTTTATTGAGTGATGATCCTTGTCTTTTGAACCAGAGTGATGAATCGCTAATTCGTAGAAAAAGGTTGCTTTTTACGGTTTGAACTTGTTACTATTTTTGGCAAGAATCAATATTTTGGGAATTACTCAAAAAGATTCGGGCGTGTCCAATCGCAGTTCATATTTCTTTTTTTATTTCTATGAATTTAATTTATCTAATTGTCCACTTAAGGCGAGAAATTAAGTCTTATTCAGACAAAACTCGGAAAGTTGGTGGGAAAGATCCTGCAACTGGAGAGTTCAACTGGCGTAACGCAGAAGCGTAATAAGCAAATGCCAATAACTCAATCAGGGGCTACCCCTTCTAATGCTGATATTGAGCAGAAATTGGATTTTCTTCTGCGTCGAGTTGACCAGTTGGTTTCAGCACAAGCTTCTAACCAAGTGGGTTGGCTGTCTACTGGTGAATTAGGGAAGAAGGTCAATCGTGATGGTCGAACAATTCTGAAATGGATTAATGCTGGGAAATTTCCTCAACGGGTTATCAAGAAAGTTGCTCGCGGAAATGGTTTTATCTATCGCCTTCAAGCTCCTGAAGCTATCGAGTTAGCTAAAGGAATTTTGATTGGTAATTCTGAAAATCTTGCGCGGGGACAATGACAAAAGAAAATGCCTCCCAGAATCACCCAGAAGGCAAAAATCAATCTGATGACAGTTTAGTTGTCGTAAACCTTCTGGAATTTACTGATTCACTTCTAGATGAATGGCGACCTTATCTTTTGAGCGAAGGTGAAATGCTTTTGGGCCATGAGGGCTCAATTAACAGAGCCTTCCTCGAACAATTAAAAGGTGCAGTCCTTAGGAAAGACACGGACTACAAAGACGCAATGGCAGTACTGACTAAGGAAGTAGTTGCTCTAAGGAAAGACCTCAATACGTATAAGAAGGGCTATGAGGAACTTTGCAAAATTCATGATCAATGGAAAAGTAATTTCTTTGAGATCAGTTCAAAGCAAAAGAACCACATAGAAATAACCAATAACCGCCTAATCGCTGGAGGGCTATGAAATGGTTCCCTCTAAAACTTGGCTGGATGATGCCCGAAGATTGGTATGCCTAGAGGATCGCTTTGGCTTTTTACCAATTAAGCCCAACTCAAAAGCACCTTTAGTTCAGTGGCGGAATCACTCAGGACGAACAATTGAGCAGTGTCTTTCAAATTGGAATTGCGCTGCAATCTCTGTTCTTACTGGTCTTGATTTGTTATGCCTTGATTTTGATGGCCTTAGTTCGCTGGATTATGCAGCTGAACAAAACATCAATTTCACTGTTAACTCTTGGCACGTCAGAAGAGATGACGAGTTTTCTAGGTTCAAGGTCCTTTTTGAACCAACAGCAGAGCAAATTGAGCAGCTCCCAAATGGTGAGTTCGTAGCGAAGCATCAAACCAAAGGAGCGATTGATGGTCAAAAAGGAGAAGCTCTTGAGTGTTTCTTAGATCGTGGTCGTTACGCGATTGTGATTGGGAAGCATGAAGACGGTGGCAACTATTACTGGCCTGAACGATTAGGCCCAGAAGATTTAGCCGCTCCTCCAAAAGAAATATGGGATTGGGTCTTGAAAATGGCCCATAAGAAACAACCCAGAAAGATCACCAAGTCATCTTGCAGAAGTAATTGGAGAAGACTTTCTAGCTGCCCCATTTGTGGACGGACAGAACGCAATCTTTGTTCTGAGCATCGAGATGGAAACACCATCAAGTGCTTTCAAGGATCAACCTTCTCACCTCCAACAAACCTCCAAAAAGGGGAATTAATTGATGAAGTTTGGGCCTTTGCTAGTGAGCAACATGTTGATGGGATTGGAACCTTTTCAGTCTTTGTTCGACACCGACCTTCAACGCTTCAAGAGATCAATAAACAGTTAGCGGAGGTTCATCATGTCTTCTGACATAGAGCTTCTTCATAAAATTGAGCCGGGTTGGAAGTCCACTCAAAATGGTGGAGAAATTTATCAAAAAATTGAACCTGGTCAGTTATCGGTGTTACTCAAAAAAAGTTTTGGGCCAAGGTTGGAATACAACCTTTTGAGCCTTGATCCTGAAGTTGATCGAACAGCATTAACCACTGATGTGGTGGATAACTTCTACGTTCATTTATCTGAACTTGGTTGGAAAAGCCCAAAACTTGCTGCTTCTGATGCACTGCTTGTCGCTGCTCAAAAGAACTCATATCACCCTGTCGCTGAATTTCTAAACGAGATTGAATTTGATGATTCGATCAAACCGGTTGATCTAAATAGTATCGCCACTCGCTACTTAGGAACAAAACAACCTCTCTATGACTCGATGCTTAAAGCAGTGCTTATTGCTGCTGTTGCACGAGTATTCAATCCAGGGGTCAAATTCGATAACTGCCTCGTTTTGAAAGGTTCGCAAGCAATAGGGAAAAGTAGTTTTTGGAAAGCACTCGCAGGAGATGAATGGTTCTGCGATACATGGCAGGACAAAGACCAAGATCTTTTTATGGCCATTCAAACCTGTTGGTTTTATGAACTAGCAGAGCTTGATTCAATGACCTCAAAGAAAGATCAAGGAGCAATCAAAGCAATGCTTTCCTCGTCGGTCGATACCTTTAAGCGTCCTTATGCCAGAGGAATTGGAAGACATCCAAGACCATCAATCATGGTCGCTTCATGCAATCGGCATGACTTCTTAAATGACCCAACAGGCAGCAGAAGATTCTGGGTAATCGATCTTCCTCAGAATCCAGAAAAGGATCAAAGGATCGATATAGAAAAAGTAAAGCGTGATCGAAAACGGATTCTTAAAGCAGCGATCCGTGCTTATCGCAAAGGACAAAAACCAACACTTACTTCAGAAGAACAGAACCAATCAAATCGGCTTAATGACCTCTACGAAGCAGAGCATCCATTCTTCGCTCGGCTTTATGACTGGGTACATGCTGGGCTATTTGACTTGGATTATGGAGCTGGGTTCACAACAGAAACGGCCTTAATTAAATCGGGCTGTAGAGAAGAATCTGCAATGAGAATGCCTGACTTAAAAGATGCCGCGACATGCCTCAGACAACTTGGATTTGAAAAGGGCAACCAGCTGAGGAAAGGAGGAGAAAAGCAGCCAAGAATGTGGACTCGATGCGCCTCACTTGACTCAGGTAAATGATTTCTCCTGAGGCGGGGCTAAGCCCTGCTAGTGCAATGCATTTCAACTAGCCGCCTCATGACTGACTTAATTTCGAATAAATAAAAAAAGAGAGATATATAAAAGGAAAGTTTTGCAAAAACACGTGAGGCACCTGAGGCAGCTTCCGCTTTTATTCTCAGGGGTGTTCAAGTTTTAAGTTCGAGGGTAAGGCTTGATGTAATTCCCCTTTTTCTTTGGGTCCTTACTGCCTCGTCCAGGGCAGGTAATTTCGCACCCCGCAAATTTACTAGCGACAGCTTTTCTGGTAACGGACAAACCGGCTATTATACCTCGAGAAACCAGTTGTATAAAGGTTTTAAGCCAATTTAGTCGATTTAAGCCTTTTTAATTAAATGGATTATTGCACCATCAGCAAAGCCGCAGAAACTCTGGGTTTTAAGAGTAGAAGCACTCTTTATTCCTTTATCGATAAGGGGTATTTGGATGAGTTCTTATACGTCAACAATAAAGGTAGACGTTTTCTAAAAATGGAAGGGTTGAAAGAATTTATGATCGCTAATACCGTTCCAACTATTCGAGGAAACGTATTGAGTTAAGCCAAACTGTCCATGCATTTAGATGGTTAACACTAGGCAAAATCTGAGCGCTTCGGACGACCCGCAGCGAAAGCTTTAGGAAGAACCTAATCAGTTGTTTTCTTTTTCCAGTCTTCAATAGGTGGATTGTCGTAAGGGTTTAAGCCTTTATCCCTTCTATGTGTATCCTGTGGTCCTTGGCTTGCGGGTAAGCGATAGTTGGGGATTGGTAAAGAGACTTGCTTCTTCCAACGTATAAAGGCTTTTACAAAATCTTTTTGAGCCTTGTAATTAGCAAAAAGGAAAAGGGCTTGCTTTTCTTCCCAATTGCTTGATTTATATGAGATGTAGTTGTAGTGCTCCTTACCATCTATGTCATGCCTATATCTGATGTATTGAGACGCTTGAATACCTCCTTGTCCCTCAACCCACATTGCTGACCCCTGAAACCTAACCCTACATTCGTTCTTTAACCATCTACACCAAGCATCGTGATAACTTTTTGGTCCATCATTAAATTTCTCCTTTGGAAAATCAGCATCTCCAAAATCTGCCTTAGCAGGACTAAATAAAGATGCAAAGAATGGCAACAGAAAAAATACCTTTATTAGATTCATATCAACGAACGCCTCCCTCTATGCACCAGAAGAATGTTCTCACTTCATCATTGTTTCGTGTGGTCGCAAGCGCACCTTCTTCCTGACATTTATCCATGGAGATCATTGGCATTACTACAGCAGCCTGGGTCATTGGGCGATAAGCTTTAATCGTCCCTCTAGAGAAAGAAAGTACTAAATGCACAACAGGGTCGGCTGCCTGAACAGGTAAAGACAAAATCAAGAAAAGTGGTGCAAGTAGTAAGTGACGCATAAAAAACGGCCTGTGCAGACTCAGACCGTATCAGGTATCTCACTACCTTGCAGATATAAAACCGCTTCTATCAATCACGCGCCCTCGTAAGGAATACCCAAATAAAATAAGCAGGTCGAAAGAGT
>QCGC01000017.1 GCA_003278225.1 Prochlorococcus sp. AG-363-P01
TATTCATGCTGTATATCATGCAAGTAATGGAGGAGTAATGGCCTCAGGTACTGAGGCTTGGTCAATTTCTCCTTTGCCATATTTGATATCTCAATTAGACGGTTCTAATAAATGGCGAGAACGCTTTATTTTGCCTTTGCAAAAGAAGTCAGCTGTACAAAACCTTTTGGGGCAAGTCGATGGAGCATATGGGAATACACACCCTCGTTTTAGGTGGGTTCGTTTTTTTGACTCGGAAGAATTGAAGAATGCTTTGGATTTGTTTGCAAGTGCAGATACATTGCCTACGGGAGTCAAAGTTTTAGAACGTGGAGTCAGTGGCAGAGTGCTTGCTCTAGAGATTTTTGATGAAGAGCAGCAATTGAGAAGGGTCTTGAAACTTGATGAAATTCGTAGAGTTCTTCGAAATTTGCCAAGCACATTATTTGTTGTAGAGAAATTAAAAGATGGGATGTGGAAGTTCTCTGGCGGAGGTTTTGGTCATGGTGCTGGCTTGTCTCAAGCTGGGGCAATTGATTTGGCGCGTAGAGGATGGAATACTTCGAAGATTCTTAGGCACTATTATCCTGGTACAAGATATAGAACTTTACGGGACCTACCCAAAGCCCCTTAGAGTCGTTTTAACTCGGGATCGTCCATGGCTACGGCTGCTGTGACTGGACAGTACAGACGTGGCAAGACAGCGTTGTTCTTGATTGCGTGTTGTTTCGCTGGTGCAGCGCCCCATTGGATTGACTCATCAAGAAGTATTTTGCCTGCAATATCTTTAGTATTTCTTCTGGGTGGTTATGGATTAAAAACTGTTTGTTTTCGAGATCGAGATAAAGCACTTATAAGTCGTAATCCAATTCAAATGCAATCGTTTGATCCAGACAGTTTGCCTACTGTTGATGTTTTAGTTGCAGCAAGAGATGAAGAAGCAGTGATAGAAAGATTGGTCTATCGGATTGCATCTCTTCGATATCCAAAACATAAACTATCAACTTGGATTATTGATGACGGAAGTAAGGATAGAACAGCACATATTTTGGATAAATTAAATCGAGAGTTTGACAATCTTCATGTTATTAGGCGGTCTAGATCTGCTGGTGGAGGAAAATCTGGAGCGTTGAATACCGCTTTGGATAAGTCTCAAGGCGACTGGTTATTGATTCTTGATGCGGATGCACAGTTACAAGAAGATTCTCTGGACCGTCTTCTTTCTTTTGCTAGGGAAGGTGGTTGGTCAGCAGTTCAGTTGAGGAAGGCTGTAATTAATTCTTCGCAAAACCAGTTAACTCGTTTTCAGTCTATGGAAATGGCTATGGATGCAGTGATCCAACAGGGACGTTTGGTAGGTGGGGGTGTAGTGGAACTTAGAGGAAATGGACAGTTGCTGAACCGTAAAGCTCTTGATAATTGCGGGGGTTTTAATGAAGGAACTGTCACTGATGATCTGGATTTAAGCTTTCGCTTGCTTATTGCTGGAGAATTCGTTGGTATTCTCTGGGACCCACCAGTTCAGGAAGAGGCAGTTTTAACAATTTCAGCTCTTTGGAAACAGAGACAGCGTTGGGCAGAGGGCGGCTTACAGAGATTTTTTGACTATTGGAGTTGCTTGATATCTAGTGACTTGACCTTTACCCAGCGCAGAGATTTGATGTGCTTTTTCCTTTTGCAATATGCTCTCCCGTTAGTGTCTTTTGCTGATGTAGTAACAAGCTTCCTTACCAGCACAATGCCTGCTTATTGGCCTTTATCAATTGCGGCATTTGGTATTTCAGGATTGGCTTATTGGCGAGGCTGCTTGACTCTCAGTGAAGGTCCTTCATTACCTGCTCCTAAGCCATTCAGACTTTTGTTGGCAATTATTTATTTATCGCATTGGTTTGTAGTGATTCCTTGGGTTGCTTTTCGAATGGCTTTATTTCCTAAAAAGCTTGTTTGGGCTAAGACAATTCATGAAGGAAATTAATCTTTAACAGGTAAAGTGGGACGTTATAAATCAATATCTAATACTTCTCCATTGAAAAAATTAGCAAGATTTTTTGCGTTAGTTTCAATCTCATTATTATGCTTGGATTCAGCTTCATTTTTAAATTGAGAATCCTTGCTACCTGATGAATAATTTTCTGTATTATGAGCCGTATCTTTTGAACTTAATTTCTCAGACTTCTCATCTACTTGCAGATTATTTTTTGTTATGTCTGTTGTTTTATATGGCTGGACATTTTCGGCAACTGAGTCGATAATTTCAAGTTCGACTTTATTTTCTAAGATCAGCTTTCTTGGACTTCCAAGAGTTTGATTAATTGCTTCCTCTAAAAGATTTGTTCGACTTTGGACCATTCCCAACCAATTTGATGAAACTGCCACATAAGCTTGATTTTCGGTTAGGCGAACAAGTTTTGCTTGTTGAGAAAGTAGCATTCTTGTAGAAGGCAGTTCAAGATTGCCAATAATTTGCTGCCAAATTTCTAATAGATTTTGCTTGTCTTTATTGTTATGTTCAATTGTTTCTTGAGCAGGTTGGTTTGTACTAGAAACTATGGGATTAATTTTTGGCTCATGCTCTTGTATTGATGTTTGATTTTTTGACTTGGCTGAATCATTGTGCTCCTTTCCATTTTTGTTTTCATGCTGAATACTTTCTATGAAATTCTCATTTTTAGTTAAAAGGCTAAGCAGTATGACTTCTAGCCAAAGACGAGGTTGAACGCTATTACGAAGTTGTATTTCTGTTCCTTTTAATTTTGCCTGCCATTGCAGAAGTTTTTGAAGATCTAACTTGTTGGCCAAATGGCTTAGTGGTTCTTGTAATTCATTTGATATATTTGTTAGCTCAGGTCTTTCCGGGGCTGCTTTTAGTAATACTAAATCTCTAAGGATTGATGCCAGGCTCTGAAGAAATGGCAGTGGATCTTTGCCATTATCCAGAACATGTCTGCAAGTTTCTAAAAGTTTTATTGGATCTGAATTGGCTAATGCTTTTGTGATTGTAAATAGATCTTGTTCAGGAATTGCTCCTAATAAATCCCATACCGCGTTAATTTTAATTGGTTGAGGTAGAAGGCTTAATTGATCGAGCATGCTTTCTGCATCTCTTAGACCTCCTTGTGCTTTTTGGGCAACTAAATTGAGAGCTGATTTCTCAATAGCAATTGCTTCTTTTGAAGCAATTATTTCTAGATGATTAATTAATTTTGCTAGAGGAATTCTTCTAAAATCAAATGATTGACAACGACTAAGAATCGTTGGCAGGACGCGTTGTAGATCAGTTGTTGCAAGAATGAAAACAACTTGTGGTGGGGGTTCTTCTAGGGTTTTTAGAAGTGCATTGAAAGCAGCTGTAGACAACATGTGACATTCATCTATGACATATACCTTCCAGCGAGCTTGAACAGGAGCAAAACGAGATCTTTCTATTAATTCACGAATGTTATCTACACCTGTGTTGGAGGCAGCATCAATTTCTATGACGTCAAGAGATGTTCCCTGCGTGATGGCTTTGCAGTTATTACACCCCCCACATGGCTCTGAAGTTGGCTGGTCACTTTTTAAACAATTTAAAGAACGTGCAAGGATTCTTGCACTTGAAGTTTTTCCTGTACCTCTAGGACCACTAAAGAGATATGCGGGCGCTATTCGATTGGTAGTTAGTGCTTGTTTCAGGGCAGCCGTTATGGCTTCTTGACCAACAAGGTCATCAAAACGCTTTGGGCGATATTTGTGATGCAGCGGCTGGTATGTTTGATTCATTCGCTGCTTGCGGGACTTTGAGAATACTCAGTTTTTAGAATCTTTTTTTGATAGGAGGTTAGTGATTTGTACTTCAACATTTTCTAAAGAGTTTATTTGATCAGCAAGCCCTTGACCTTTTAGGAGCAGATTTTTAGATAAGACCGTTTTTTTTGCTGATCTGCTTTGTTTGGAATTATCATGGTAATAGTTTATTTCTTCTAAAATCAACTCAAGTTCACGAAGCATAGCTTCTTTTGTTTTGTTTAAATAATCAATTATTTTTCTGGCTTTTTGTTCAGAAGATTGATCTATAAAACTCTGTTCTAGTAATTTATTTAACTGAAAAAATAAAGACCTTGGTAAGAATTTTTGTACAGATAAAAAAGCAATACTTGCTTTATTAATCCAGTTATTGATTTGCCCACTGTGATGCCTTCCAGTCTTGCACCAGTTCGCAAAATGTTCACAGTTATTGAAAAGTAAGTTGTATTTCTTTTCTCCAATTCGACTGATTGCCCGCTCTAAAGTTATCTCCTTCGGAGAGGAGTGCATATGAATAATTACAGTGCAATCTTGGCCCGCTGAAAAATCTTTAAGAGAACTTCTTAGTATTTCACGACCTTCTAAATAGTGAGCAATTGTTCCATCTCCTAAGTCTATTCCGTGATGTTTAAAAAGCCCATGTTGTCTTGGTACTTCAATATGATCAGCCGCACTCATTAATTTAACTTATGCAGGCTTTTGCTCTTTTCGTGCTTCATTTGAAGGAAGTGGTAAGACTTTCCTACCTGTATGTTCATCAACCATGGCTCTAGTGATAGTGAAACTTGTCACATGCGTTTGGGATGGGAGGTCATACATCAGCTCTAGCATTATTTCTTCTACTATTCCTCGTAACGCTCTTGCACCTGTTTTTCTGCGATATGCTTCTTTAGCAATTGCTTCGACTGCTTTATTTTCAAACTCTAGTTGAACATTATCCATACTTAATAAGGTTTTAAATTGCTTCACTAAGGCATCGCGAGGTTCTGTAAGGATTGATTCCAAAGCTTCTGTATCAAGAGGATCAAGGACTGCACTAACTGGTACTCGCCCTATAAATTCTGGGATTAAGCCATATCGCACTAGATCATCTGGTTCAAGATGATGAAGAACTTCATGTGCTTTTAAATCGCGATTAACTCTATTCCTCCCACGACTATCACTTTGCATAAAGCCTATTGAATTCTTACCTAGTCTTTTTTGTATTACATCTTCAAGACCAACAAATGCACCCCCACAAATAAACAGTATTTGGCTCGTGTCTATTTGAATGCAATCGTGATATGGGTGTTTTCGCCCTCCTTGTGGAGGAACATTGGCCACAGTGCCTTCAAGCATTTTTAGTAAGGCTTGTTGTACCCCTTCGCCAGATACATCTCTAGTTATTGATGGGTTTTCACTTTTACGAGCAATTTTATCTATTTCATCTATATAAATAATTCCTCTTTGTGCTAAATCGACATTCATATCTGCTTTTTGCAGTAAACGAAGCAAAATATTCTCTACATCTTCACCTACATAGCCAGCTTCAGTAAGTGTTGTGGCATCTGCAACTGCAAATGGAACATCTAATAATTCAGCAAGAGTTTGAGCAAGAAGTGTTTTTCCACAACCTGTTGGTCCTATTAATAAAATGTTTGATTTATGTAATTTAGTGGCAGTACGGTCTGTTTCACCTTTGCCATCGCCTTGCCAAGCAAGTCTTTTGTAGTGGTTATAAACAGCTACTGAAAGAATTTTTTTAGCTGCTTCTTGTCCAACTACCTGATGATCTAGGAAGGCTTTGATTTCGAGGGGTTTTGGTATTGAGGCGAGTGTTGGTGCTGGTGTTCCGCTGTTGCGAGTAACAGTTGTGCTTTTGGGATTCTCTTCAGTGTTCTGTTTTGAGTTGCCTTGGTTGTCTAAAAGCTCTTCATCAAGAATTTCATTGCATAGATCTATGCATTCATCACATATATAGACCCCTGGGCCTGCAATTAATTTTCGTACTTGTTCTTGGGACTTGCCACAAAAAGAGCACTTCAGATGGGCGTCGAACTTTGCCATCGGGCGCTTGAGAATTTAGAGAGCTTTAACAGGTTGGACTTAATGAATGGTCAGCCTGAACTAATAGGATCGCCTGGGTTTGCTGTTGCGTCAGCTTTCCTTAACGATTTCAGTGTTTAGATACTGTCCATCACTTTGTCTATCAGGCCGTATTCAACCGCTTCTTTCGGAGAAAGAAAGTGGTCACGGTCAGTGTCTTCAGCAATTTTTTTAATTGGCTGGCCCGTGTGCTCTGCTATTAGTTCATTAAGAGTGTCTTTGAGAAAAAGTATTTCTTTAGCTTGAATTTCAATTTCTATTGCTTGACCCTGAGCTCCTCCTAAAGGTTGGTGGATCATGATTCTTGAATTTGGAAGCGCAAGTCTTTTCCCTTTGGTTCCCCCTGAAAGAAGAAAAGCACCCATGCTAGCAGCTAGTCCATAGCAGATAGTTACTACATCAGGGGTGACTTGCTTCATAGTGTCGTATATGGCCAGACCTGCAGTTACTGAGCCCCCAGGTGAGTTGATATAAATTTGAATATCTTTTTCAGGATCCTCTGCTTCAAGGAAAAGCATTTGTGCAACAAGTGCATCTGCTACTTGATCATTTACGTCAGTACCAAGAAAAATGATTCTTTCTCGCAGTAATCGAGAGTAAATATCAAACGACCGATCACCTCTCCCAGATTGTTCAATGACTGTTGGGAGAATGCCTGGGCCTGATGTGGGACGAGACCCAATCCACTGATCCTTAACTGGGTGTGTTTTGATTGCGTTAATCACGCTAAGCGGCTTCTGACTTTCTGTAATCAATCTATTTGGTATAGCTCAAGTTTTGGTTTTTTTTGCAGTGGGTTTTGCAGATTTGCTTTTATTTTTTGTGGAAGTCAACTTTTTTTTGCTATTAATTTCTTCAGTGGTTTTTTCAAGTACTTCGTTGTTTTCTTCAAGCCAGTTAAAGAGTTTTTCTTCTAATAAGTCGTCGATCACTGCTTGATGCAATTTGTTGTGGTCTATGTTTTTTTCTCCAGCAAGCTCTTCTTTTATTTCTTTGACTTTTGTTTCGATTTCTTTTTCTTCAACATTGATTTTTTCTACTTCTGCAAGGGCTTGGAGGGCAAATTTTCTGCGGAGACTCGACTCTGCTTCCCCTTTCGAGGAATCCATTAGCGATTTCACTAATTCCGGTGTAAACATTTTCTTTACATCCATTCCTTGCTGAGCAAATTGTTGTGCCATTTTTTCAACCAGAGCTCTGACTTCCTGATCAATCAGGGTTTTAGGAAGATCAACTTCCAATTGCTCCACTAGGCCTTCAAACAAAGCTTCTTTTCGATTATTAATATTTTTTCGATTTGCATCTTCTTTTAGACGTTTCTCTAAATCCTCTCTTAGCTCAACCATAGTTTTTTTATCACTGGCCCGCTGAGCAAATTCATCATCTAGGTTTGGAAGCTCGCGTGTTTTTAACTCTCTTAGGTTTACGGTAAAGTTTGCTTTTTTACCTTGTGATTTTTTATCTTGATAGTCATCAGGAAATGTGCATTCGAAAGATTTTTGATCATTGATTTTCATGCCTAATATTGCTTCTATAAAACCAGGTATCATTTGGCCTTCTTCTAACTCGACATCCATAGAATCAGAGCTTCCTCCTTCGATCTCACTCCCGTCTTTATAAGTTCCTTTGAAACTGATTACGGCCACATCTCCTTTAGCTGCAGGTCTTGTTTCAATTGGGATGAGCGTCGCTAATTGTTTACGTGATTGTTCTATTAAGTCGTCAATTTTTGTAGGATCATACGTGACTACTTCAGCCTTTACATTTAATTCTTTAGTAGCTTTTAATTTTGGAGTAGGATTAATATCAGTTTCTAAAGTTACTTTCAGTATTTCACTAGGATTAAAATTTTTAAAGACTTCTTCAAATCCACCATTAACCTCAGGTTCGCAAAGGGGCTCTATTGATTCGGAGCTTAATGCTTCTCTCCAGACTGCTTCTAAAAGTCCCTCTAATGCTGCTGCTTTGATTCTTTCTCCTCCAATTTGTTGAAGAATTACTGCTTTTGGAACTTTCCCTTTGCGGAAGCCAGGAAGCTTAATTGATCGACTCAGTCTTGCGAATGCCTCTTCATAACTGACTTTACAGCGCTCTGCTGGTATTTCTAATGCGACTGCTATGCGACTAGCAGGCAAGCAATGGGTAGTTATTTTTAATCCGGCAGCATCCATTGGGTTTGTTGGCAAAGACACAAGTACAAATCACATTAATTAAGCGTAGGTCAAACGCTTGACGCGTATTGTGGCTTCAACGTTTTGACTGACAAAAGTTTTTCCTTCCATCTCATGAGGGAATACTGCTTGTTCAGATAAACCTTCTGCTTATCGTCTATACCTAATCAATTCGTTGTCCTTCAAATCATTCCAACCAAATAAATTACTAACAGTTGCTGTGCTTGGTGCAAGCGGGGCAGTAGGTCAAGAGCTCTTAAGTCTGTTAGAGGAACGTTCTTTTCCTCTTAAAGAGTTGCGATTACTTGCATCTAAGAGATCAGCAGGCCGCTTCTTTACTTGGAATAACTCCACTTTGAAAGTGCAAGAGGTTTGTGAAGAGGCTTTTCGGGATGTTGATATTGTTTTGGCCTCTGCTGGTGGTTCAGTTTCACGTCGTTGGCGAAAGGTTATTAATAATGCTGGGGCAGTAATGATTGATAACTCAAGTGCTTTTCGAATGGAGGTTGATGTTCCACTAGTGGTTCCAGAGGTTAATCCTGATGAAGCATATAAGCATAAGGGTCTTATTGCTAACCCTAATTGCACAACAATTTTATTAGCCTTGGTTTTAGCACCTTTAGCTAAACATATACCCATAAAAAGAGTAATTGTGTCTACTTACCAATCCGCAAGTGGTGCTGGTGCAAGCGCAATGGAAGAGTTGAAAAAGTTAAGTCAAGAAGTTTTGAATGGTGGTGTTCCAAATAGTCAGGTATTGCCTTATTCATTGGCTTTTAATTTATTTCTACATAACTCCCCACTGCAAGACAATTGCTATTGCGAGGAGGAAATGAAAATGGTTAATGAAACAAGAAAAATCATGGGGTTATCAGATTTACCTTTCA
>QCGC01000018.1 GCA_003278225.1 Prochlorococcus sp. AG-363-P01
TTCTGGCAATGAAAAAGGAGTTGGTGGAATATATAACTTTGTCACCAAGCGAGGGCTATGTAAAGGCCAGCAAAGCAAAATTAGTTGGTCCCAAGTTGAAACAGGTTCAGCCATTACATGGAAATATCCAAGCTGTATTTTGCAAGGTGAGAGGTCTGTAGGTGAGTTTTACTCTGTAGCCTTAACTAATAATTTACAAAAGGCAGATACAGGAACAAAAATGATTCATATTGGTCCAAATACTAAATCTACCATTGTTAGTAAAGGAATAAGTGCTGGTCATTCAAGCAACAGTTACCGTGGATTAGTACAGATGGGACCAAAAGCTATAGGAGCAAAAAATTACAGTCAATGTGATTCAATGTTGATTGGAGATAAGGCAGAAGCAAACACTTATCCCTACATCCGATCTCAGCAACCCTTCGCCAATATTGAACACGAAGCTAGTACCTGCAAAATCTCAGAAGATCAACTGTTCTATCTTCAAAGTAGAGGAATCGGTTTCGAAGAAGCAGTTTCAATGATGGTTAGCGGATTTTGTCGAGATGTCTTCAATCAATTACCTATGGAATTTGCAGCAGAAGCTGACAAACTACTTGCATTAAAACTGGAAGGATCGGTTGGCTGAATTGATAGCTCACAATCGATTTTCCACAATTCAAATTTCTTGCTCCTTAAATTTTCCCTTTCGAAGTGAAAAGCCAAGACCCCAAATTAATTCTTGAAATTTCTGATCTACATGCAAGTGTGGATGATCAACCAATTCTTCAAGGAGTCAATTTAAAAATTTATGCTGGTGAGATTCACGCAATAATGGGTCGAAATGGGAGTGGCAAAAGTACTCTTTCAAAAGTTATCGCTGGGCATCCTGCATATACTGTTAATTCAGGATCTATACAATTCGAAGGTCAAGATCTTCTTGCATTGGAGGCCGAAGAAAGAGCTCGCCTAGGCGTTTTTCTTGGCTTTCAATATCCAATAGAAATTCCTGGTGTTAGTAACTTGGAATTTTTACGAGTAGCTACTAATACTAGGCGTAAAAAATGCGGTACTGAAGAACTAGATACATTTGAATTTGAAGACTTTGTCAAAGAGCGGTTAAAAATTGTTCAAATGGATCCTGCCTTTTTAGAGCGGAGTGTCAATGAGGGCTTCTCTGGAGGAGAGAAAAAGCGAAATGAAATTCTTCAGATGGCACTATTAGAGCCAACAATTGCAATCCTGGATGAAACTGATTCAGGTCTTGATATAGATGCTCTCAGAATTGTTGCGTCAGGAGTAAGTCAACTTACAAAGCCAAATACAGCAACCCTTCTAATTACTCATTATCAAAGATTACTCAATGAAATTACTCCTGATTTTGTGCATGTAATGGCAGCAGGGAAAATAAAACGATCAGGGGGCAAAGAACTCGCAATAGAATTAGAACAGTCTGGGTACGACTGGTTAGACAATGACGAAGTCAATCTCGGAGAGGGAAACTAAATAATGGCATCCTATGGCCAATGGATAAATGCATTGCCTTCACCAAAAGGAATGCTTAAAGATATTCAAAAGAGTGGGCGGGAATCACTTTTAAAGAATGGACTACCTACACGGAAAATGGAAGCATGGCGCCTAACCAATCTAAAACGTCTGGAAAAATTTTTAACTCTTCAACCCTCTGTAGAAGGAGAAAAGGAAGCGAATTTGCGATCTCAAGTATGGGCCAAGGCCCCTGAAAATGCTTTTAGATTAGTTTTAAAACCGAATGAAATTCTTCAAAATTTAATAGATTTACCTTCAGGATTGCGTCCACTAACTAATAAAGAAATTAAAGCATGTCTAGATGATTCATTTAAATATATTCCTCATGAGGAGCAGTGGCCATTATCAGTTAATTGTGCGGCAAATAATGAAGTCTTTGGATTACATGTATCTGGCAATACTTGTCCACAATTAGAATTAATAATACCAGCAGAAGAAAATGTATTAATCCCAAGCAGAGTTATCATCAAAATAGAAGAAGATGCACAGCTTGACTTATTACAAGTTGTATTAGGTGCCACTCATTCTGCTCATAGTCATATTTTAGAAATATATATGGCTAAAAACTCAACTCTGAATCACGGATTTGTAGCAATAGGAGGTGGTAAAGCTAGTTGTCTTGCACAAGTATCTGTTGTACAAGAATCTTTTAGCAGCTATTCATTAAATTCAGTTCAACATGGTTGGTCTATAAGCCGCTTTGAGCCAAAAATCATACAAAAAAATGGGCATAGCAAAACAACCTTAAATGGTTTACAAATTGCAAAGGGTGATGAACAATTAGCTACGCACTCATCAGTACGTTTTGAAGGTCCTGAAGGATCTTTAAATCAATTGCAAAAAGCAACAGCTAATGGTGAATCACATTCTATTTTTAATGGCATTATTGAAGTTCCACAAATAGCTCAGAAGACAAATGCATCACAACTAAGTCGTAACTTATTGCTTTCAAGTAAAGCACGAGTAGATACAAAGCCAGAGTTAAAAATTATTGCTGATGATGTAAAGTGTGCTCATGGAGCAACTATAAGTCAACCTCAAGAAGAAGAGTTGTTTTATCTTCGTAGTCGTGGAATTAATGCAAAACAGGCCTCTAAGTTACTCTTAAAAGGTTATTGCCAAGAAATCATTGATAATCTTCCTGTACAAGCAAACCGATGGAAAATTCTTAATACTCTTTTAGGAAATATTAGCTAATGACTATTAGGAATCCAACCATTGCTGAACTAACAAGGAAGGACTTTCCTCTTTTTAATGATGAATTGATTTCACAAAAGAATCTTATTTATTTAGATCATGCTGCTACAAGTCAAAAGCCAATTCAGGTGATACAAGCTTTAGAAAATTATTATAGTTTCAACAATGCAAATGTTCATCGTGGAGCTCATCAATTAAGTGCAAAAGCTACTGAGAAATTTGAACGTGCTCGGGAAATTACAGCAAGTTTCATAGGGGCATTTACATCAAAGGAAATAGTATTTACCCGCAATGCAACTGAAGCAATAAATCTTGTAGCTAGAACATGGTGTGATGCAGAACTAAAAGAAGGAGATGAAATATTGACGACAATAATGGAGCATCACAGCAATCTAGTCCCTTGGCAACAACTGGCTAAACGAAAGGGATGTGTTCTACGTCACGTTGGTATTACTGCTAATGGGGAGCTAGATCTCGAAGATTTGCAAAAAAAACTCAATAAGAGAACACGTTTATTGACTCTTGTTCATATAAGTAACACACTTGGATGTTGCAATCCAATAGATTTAATAACAGAAATGGCTCATAATGTCGGAGCATTAATTTTAGTTGATGCTTGTCAAAGTCTTGCTCATCAAAAAATCAATGTTAATGCTTTAAATATAGATTTTTTAGCTGGTTCATCACATAAACTTTGTGGACCTACAGGCATTGGTTTTTTATGGGCTCGTGAAAAGATTCTCAATAAAATGCCACCTTTTCTTGGTGGTGGAGAAATGATTCAAGAAGTATTTTTAGAAGAGTCTAGCTGGGCTGAGCTACCTCATAAGTTTGAAGCAGGTACACCTGCAATTGGTGAAGCAATTGGGATGGGTGTAGCTCTCCAGTATTTGCAAAGTATTGGACTAGATAAAATACATTCATGGGAAAAAGAATTAAATTCATATCTGTATGAGAAATTGTCTTCGATTAACAATATTTTTATTTTTGGTCCAAACCCAAAAGAACAACCAGATAGAGGGTCTTTAGCAACTTTTATAATAAAAGATCTACATGCAAATGATTTAGCTGAACTACTAGACTCTAAAGGTATCTGTATACGTAGTGGACATCATTGTTGCCAACCATTGCATCGGCATTACGGAATAAAATCCTCTGCAAGAGCTAGTCTTAGCTTTACAACAACTTTTCATGAAATTGATATCT
The DNA here is from genome assembly GCA_003278225.1 of Prochlorococcus sp. AG-363-P01. Taxonomy (GTDB): domain Bacteria; phylum Cyanobacteriota; class Cyanobacteriia; order PCC-6307; family Cyanobiaceae; genus AG-363-K07. The sequence goes on from QCGC01000018.1 coordinate 3,931, forward strand.
TTATCGATGAGCTAAAATCAACCATTACTTTCTTGAAAGATAATAGTTAAAGTCCTAAATGTTTTCGAAAAAATTTCTCTGTTAATTCTAAGACTTTTATTTTACTATTTGCATTTCGAAATCCATGTCCTTCTTCAGTAAAAGTGTGAACTTCAACAGGTATATCTTTTTCCCTTAAAGCATCTGCCATACGTTCAGTCTGAGCAGGAAGAACCACCATATCTTTTAAACCCTGAAAAAAGATCACAGGACACTCAATTCTTTCAGCATGATTTAAAGGTGAACGACCTTGATATTTCTCAACTTGATCAGGCCAAGTTCCTACCAGATAATCCAAATAACCCATTTCGAAACGATGAGTTTCTTTTGCCATAGAAATAAGATCACTGACCCCATACCGGCAAGCACCAACACGAAATAGATCTGTAAAGCAGAGGCAAGCAAGTGTTGTAAAGCCACCAGCACTGCCTCCTTCGATCGCCAACAATTTGCTATCTGCCTTCCCTGAAGCAACTAATGACTTTGCCGCAGCTGAACAATCAAAAACATCTACTTCACCCCACCTTCCTCTTAAACGTTCCCTATACGAACGACCAAATCCTGAAGAGCCACCATAATTAACATCTACAACTCCCCATCCTCTAGATGTCCAATATTGAATACTAAGATTTAATCCTCGTCCAGCCATTCCAGTTGGGCCGCTATGACTTTTCACTAGAAGCGGAGCCGCCAAACCATTCCAGTTAGCTGGTGGGTAATACCAGGCATGGGTTTTTTGTCCTCCAAACCCTTCAAACCAAAGTGACTCTGGAACACTAATTTGTGATTTATCTAATATTGATTCTCGCAGTAATTTATGGGTCCAATTACCAAGGTTCAAGTCAATCTCTAGCAAGCCAGATTCATGCAAAGGATTACTAGCAATAGCTAATATTCGATTTTTATCTGCACTCATACCTTGCAAATCATCATAAGGTTGTTCAAATGTACTAATTGATCCACCTCTACCTAAAATATTGATTTGCCAGCTTCCATTTACACAAGTTGAGGTAGCAATATTCTCTCCTGCTGAAGATGTAGTAGACATTCCATATACCCATTGAGGCATAGCAGTTTCAGCCTTCATAGACCAAAGACGTCGCCATGAAACTACAGAGTCAATATCAATATTGGGACCTGTAATCATTAAATTCCACCATCCGCTTCTATCTTCTGAAACTACAAGCTCACCCTGAGGCATCCAAATTGGTTGAAAAACAGATATAAAGCCTTGATTGTCAGCTGAACTTCCAGCTATTAATGTCTTCTTTTTAATCTCTCCGGAATTGTTAAAAGATCCCAACCAAAGCTGGCTTGATTCCCATGGCATTGAAGGTTGCTGCCATTCCACCCAAACCAATTGACTACCATTGGGACTAAGTGCTGCATAACCAATAAAGTCTTCAGGGCAATAAATCAATACAGGGTGTTGAAATTCTTTATTCAGAGCAAAGCTAACTAAAAAATCAACTTCATCCTTCTCCATCACCCCTATCCACCTTTTACGCAAAGGATCAATCAAGCCATCAGCAAGTGCGTAATTAGACTTACGGGAAAGACATATGGGCGATTGACTGGTCTCAATCCATAATCCTTTATCTTTGACTGGATTCAAAAGAGGCTTCCAAGACTGAGTCCATAAACAACTATCCGAATCATCTATCCAAGCAAAAAGCAATTCATCACCCTCAGCAAAAGTTGCCAAAGCACCTCCCCCATAACTATGAACTCTGGTCCGCACATCGATAGGGGCCGGAGTTAACTCTTGACCAGGAAATTGAGAACAACCCCAAGGACGAATCAAAACCGTTGTTCGACCTCCCTCATTAGGCCTTTGTTCTAACCACACCACCCACTTGTTAAGTAAACGTGGTTCTTTAAGAATCGGCACCTCACCGAGAACCACCTCTGCCGCAAGAGGTTTAGAAGAATTCGAAGAAAATTTATTGTGCTTAGCTGCTTCTTTCATGGATCAATCCTCTGTATTTTGACAAAATTGCGTAAAATCTATTCTTATATAAATGAGAGAACTCCTTGGCTCGAAGCTTTGCTGGACTGGCAAGAAATGCCGAAAAAAACAAGGCTTCCATAGCCATTTCTAAGGAGCCTCTTGAAAATCCTCCTCTTGAAATCCATACTCTTGGGAATCAAGTCTTGCGACAACCAGCACGTCGTATCAGCAAAGTAGATGATTCCATAAGGGAGTTAGCCAAAGATATGCTCAGAAGTATGTACTCAGCTAAGGGAATTGGACTAGCAGCTCCACAAGTAGGAGTACATAAACAACTTTTGGTAATTGATCTTGATCTAGAGAACCCTGCCAATCCTCCTCTTATACTTATTAATCCTGAGATAGTTTCATCAAGCGCAAGTCTTGAAACCTATGAAGAAGGCTGTCTAAGTATCCCAGAGGTATATATGGATGTTATTCGCCCTGCTTCAATCAAATTAAGTTTTCGTGATGAAATGGGCAGGCCTAAAAAAATGAATGCTGATGGATTAATGGCGAGATGCATACAGCATGAAATTGATCATCTCAATGGCGTACTTTTCGTAGATAGGGTTTCAAATCAAGAAGACCTAAACATGGCTCTCAAGGAGCATGGTTTTCGAAGTGAGGATGTTTGTTCTATCTAAAACCGAAAGGCCCAAACTGAATTCTGCGAGCCTTATCTTGCTAAATTAGTAAGCTTACAAAAATTTATTTTCATGACTCAAATCACGGTAGGAGAAAACGAAGGAATTGAATCAGCTCTTCGTCGATTCAAGCGTCAAGTCTCAAGGTCAGGCATTTTCTCAGACTTTAAACGGTTAAGACATCATGAGACCCCTGTTGAGAAATACAAGCGAAAAGCACAACAAAGAAGAAGAAGACGGTAGGTCCGAATCAAAACCAACACTTAAAAAGATAAGGATCTTTTTCTTGGCTTTATTAGACTTTTAAGCATTAAGCAAACAAAAAATACATCGCGAA
>QCGC01000019.1 GCA_003278225.1 Prochlorococcus sp. AG-363-P01
AGCTCAACGCTTTCGACCTGTTTATTTTATTTGGGTATTCCTTACGAGGGCGCGTGAGTGATAGAAGCGGTTATATACCTGCAAGGCAGTGAGATGCCTGATACGGTCTGATTCTGCACAGGCCGTTTTTTATGCGTCGTTTACTATTTCTCCCTTTAGTGCTTGGTCTTTCGTCACCTGTACAAGCTGCAGTTGATCCTGAAGTTCACAAGATGTGTTTAGCAGCAACGGACTATGCGGGTTGTGTGAGACTTCAATCAGGACAATCAAGTCAAGATCGACTTACAATCGATCAAGGGGTTTCCCTTTCGGAAGGAAATGCTTGCCCTAATGGTCACGCCTATGTGGGGTCAGGATATTGCCGTGAAGTTGTATGCCAATGGGCAGGCTATACACAAGCCACCCAACTTCTTGGTAAAAAAAAATGGCGATGCCAACGATCTCTTCGTGGAGGCCATAACTTGCAAGTTGATAAGCAAGTAAGAATAGGAATTAATCCAAATTGCCCTAAAGGAGAACCGAAAATAGGTTGGCAGAGTACATGTGATTCCCCTTATAAAGAGCCTCCAAAATCACAGAGGATTTATGGACGAAGTACTGGATTTTAAATGGGTCCTTACCAAAAGTTTCACTGCGGGTCGTCCGAAGCGCTCAGATTTTGCCTAGTGTTAACCGTCTAAATGCATGGAGAGTTTGGCTTAACTCAATACGTTTCCTCGAATAGTTGGAACGGTATTAGCGATCATAAATTCTTTCAACCCTTCCATTTTTAGAAAACGTCTACCTTTATTGTTGACGTATAGGAACTCATCCAAATACCCCTTATCGATAAAGGAATAAAGAGTGCTGCGACTCTTAAAACCAAGAGTTTCTGCGGCTTTGCTGATGGTTGCAAAGGTCATTTCTTTAATCCAACTAAATCAACTGAAAACTTTTGTATAACTGGTTTCTCAAGCTATAATAGCTGGTTTGTCTATGACTAGAAAGGCTGTCGCTAGCAAATTTGCGGGGTGCGAAATTACCTTCGGACGCTTTCGCGGTAAGGACCCGTTATTTAAAACTATTTAGTAGTTTTCTTTTTCCAATCTTCAATAGGTGGGTTGTCGTAAGGATTTAAACCTTTATCCCTCCCTTGAGTATCTTGTGGTCCTTGGCTGTTGGGGTAGCGGAAGTTGGGTGTAGGACTTGCATCTTGAGACGTAAATCGAACGAGTGCTTTGCCAAAATCTCGACCAGCTTTTTTATTAGAGAACAAGAAAAGTGCGATTTTTTCTTTGTTTACTCTTATATCGTCTTAATGTTCTCTAATTAAATTTTTCTATTTAGAAACATAAAAAAGGACTGACCTAAGTCAGCCCCTCTTCGTTATCTCTAGATAATTCAATAAGTTTTAAATTCAACCAACCTAGCTCTATCCCCATTTGAACTGGTTTGAAAAGTCAAAACAACTTTCTGACCATAATCTCCATAGGATGTGTCATTAGTCCAACCAACTACAGGTCCACCACTACCTTGAAGAATATTGATCTTTGCATAAATATTTCCACAACTTCTTTCTTTGCACCAAACCATCAGTCTCCATACTGAGTCCATATAACTATCTGTGTAAGGGCAATCTCCTCTTTTGGGGTAAGAAGAACTTGCGTTCTTGCACCATTTAACGAAAATCCCTGGTTTCTGTTCCCACCAACCCTCAGCTTTTAACTTTGCTTCAGCAGCCTTTAACTTTGCTTCAGCAACTTTATTACCTTTTTCAATCATTTTTTGAGTGTCGATATAACGTTGAGCCTTGGCAAGAAGATCAGCGTCTATAAGTTCTGTTTTAATCCCTAAGCAATTTTCTCCACCTTTGTTTTCTATACAGGCATTAGCTCTATCTTTTGCATTGAGTCTTTCAAAGTTAGTAATAAATATAGGGTTGGTGACTTTTTCTCTATCACTTTTGGAAGCTTTTAATCTCGATGAGTAGTTCTCAAGAAGAGTTTCACATACTGCGTCTCTACCATTATTACATCTATCTACTTTTCTTTGAAAGTCCCCTTCGACGAAAAAACTAGATGCAGATGCACATAATGGAGCACCAATGATCCCAATTAGAGCCCATGTTTTGAAAATATTTGGCTTTTTACCATCTTGTTCCTTCATTATTCTGTTTAATCCAAAGAGAACCAATGGAGAAACAACCCATCCAATAGGGAAGCCAAGGGTTCCACCGAGTATGGATAACAAATAACCTCTTTTTTGTTTAGATAAAGGTCTCTGATCTTTTTCGTTAGAAGCCATACACGAATGAACTAATAAGAAGTTTATTTTTCCTTTCTAGCTGATCTAGTTCGATCAAACATCACATGTAAAAGAAATCACGTATCTCCATCATGTACAAAAACCCCCTATTCGGGATGACCATAAATATGAGTTGGTCTTCCATTCGTACTAGGTCTTGATCGTCTGGCTAGAAGATTCTGAGAATGTAACTTCCTTAAAACTCTTCTCCAATGCGTCGTTCTAATTCGACTTTTGTTGCTCTAGACATGCCACTCAAACCGGGCAAGACCTAGTGCTCCAGGCACTTCTGCTCTATCAATGGATTTCAGCATTTGTTGGCGCTTTGTTGGCTCTTATGGGCCAACAAATTTCTTGCATGGTTATATTCTAGCCAAAAGCCTTGCAAATAGAGGATATTCCCAATCGGGGCGACAGGATTCGAACCTGCGACCTAGTGCTCCCAAATCACTTGGTCTCTATACGGCTATCTCTAACTTCTTAGCTATAAGCGTAGTGCTATAGACAAATTCCAATCCATCATTGTTTAGGAAAACCCATTAAAAGTTGACTTTTTCCCACAAGGTTCCCACAATAAGAACAGCTATTAACCAAGTGCTCTTTTGTCTGAGAAGTGGAAACCAACTGACGATCAAAACCAAGGACCTATATCTCGTGTCTCTGAATTTTTCATTGATGAACTCAATGAATTACAAGAAGAGCTGGATTGTCCTGATGAATTTATTTACGACTTTATGGAAGCGATAAGGAATCGTTGGTCACCTGACAGTTGTCATTCCAAATCAAGGCAGAACAAACGCAATAATCCCGATGCCTATTAGGAAAGAGACAGAACCTTGGGTCCTTAACTTCAGGCGACTTCTTAAAGATTCGCTTGATCCTTGGGCTCAATGGTTTGTCTCTAATAGCCGTGGGCAAATGCGTTTAGAGATAAGGGAAAATGGACAAAAACAATCAAGGGTTTTGCCTTTTGAATGGAACTCAAAAGCTGTGGCTAAAGCATTACCAAGAATCCAGCAGATCTACAAGAACTACATCAAAGCCAAAGGAGGAAAAACTCTTGCTCAAGCTTGTGAGATCACAGAAGTATCCAGCTCAAAGCATCAAGAAGATTGGGATGGGTTAATTGCTCAATTTAGAGAATATGTTCCCAATGCAAGTGAAAAGACATGGAGCAAGAGCTACCTCCCTGTATTGACTAAAGGCGGCTTATTGATGAAACGAGTAAAAGGCAAACCAAAAGATGGAGAAACATTGATGATTAAAGCCTTGGAGCAATGGGAGCAAGGAAGTCGATCACGTCAAATTGCAAGGCGATGTCTTAAAAACTTTCTCCAGTGGGCAGTTTTGCGAGGCAAGTTAAAAGCTGCATATGCTCCACCTGCTCATATCCCTGAAATAAGAAAACCGAAAGCGATTGGTTATGCAATTACTGATGCTCAAATTCTTGCTCTTCTTGATTCCATTGGTGATAAGGCAATCTATGACAGTTGGAAGTTTGCAATTCAACTTTGCAGCGTCTATGGATTACGTCCAGAAGAACTTCGCCACCTCTCGATAAAAGATGGGCCTAACGGAAAAGAGCTTTGGTCTACCTATCAAAAAAGCAAAGGAGGAAAGAGAGGAGAGAAAACAGAACCACGTCGATTGAATCCACTATTTGTTCGTGATGGAGATGGAAACACTATTGATTGGAATCTCCAAGACAGAATTGCAGTGGGGGAAAAATTGCCACCATTAGGGAAAGAAGGGAAAGGAGGTGAAGCACTGGGAACGTTCCTAAAACGCAGACTCTTTTGGCAATCTCTCAAAAAAGTAGCCGCTGCTCAAGGTGAGCAACTAAAGCCTTATGCAATGCGTCATCGATATGCCAAAGAATCTCATGCGGCTGGTTTTCCTATCGCCAATATCTGCAAAGCGATGGGTCACACAATCGAAGTACATTTAGGCAACTACTCACGCTTTACACCAGATGGGACGGCAGATCTCTATGCGAAAAGAAACGCTGCCACTAAAGTGGCATGATCTAGCTTCTGAGGATCATCTTCTAATCATCATCTTCACGTGAAAATTGCTGCGCAATATACTCTCTAACCTTGTCACGTCTTCTTTGCTTCCATGGCTTCCAATTAGTTAATGAAGTTTGCTTATCGTATTTAATTTCTATACCTGCAGCAGTGAGACGTTCCAGTGGATTACATCCAAAAATCCAGTCTTCTGGCATTGATGTTTTTAGATTATATCCACCCTCTTGCTTATTAGAATCAAGTTGCTTTCTCTCATCGTTCGTTATATGGACAATATATAAATGGTGTCGTATAAAATCAGCAATAACATTAACACTTGCTCCTTGTTCTGCCATTTTAATAGCCTGATCTTTAATTAGACAAACTGGGACAACATGCTCACGCCAAGGATTGTTGGATATAAATCCATTTGGGGAGTGTCCAAGAACAATTAGCTCATCAACATCATCAAAACCAAATGCCTTACGCCAATTTTTCAATGGCCAACGAAGATCATTGTCTATACAATGCTTAATTAAAGAAGCAATGTCAGTGTAATAATTCTCCGCCCTTGGTTTTCTTGCTAAACCTACCTTTGCTGGAGCATTTTTAAGTGATACATCTTCAAGTAAATTATATAGTCTCCTTATGACTCGATTGGCTTGAGCTACATTCTCACCAACGTGCAAGACTATGTCACTCTTTCTCTTTATGATATTAGATTTTGGTATTCCTTCTTTAGCTTTAGTGAATAGATCTTTAACTAGTTGAGAATAGTCTTTTTTATTTGATTCAATTCTATATCTGATGAAAAAAGTCGACTGACTTCTATTCCAACCACAAGACAATTTATCACTGTCATTCCCACACAAGAATGTGATACTTTTTCGATGTTTCTTTACTCTTAGTCCTGGAACAGAACGGACAGAAATATGCAAATGATGTAATTGTTCTTGTTCATTAAGTTGAAGGTTATTTTCTTTACCTTTTGAGTTATATAATTCCAACTGAACTAGTTCAATACTGCCCCCGCGACCACGGCCTTTTTTAATTGTTCCTGAAGTAAGTAGTTGTTCCTTATATTTCTCGTAATCTTCAAGACTTACAGCCTTGCCACACTTCGCACTTAAAAGACTTCTGGCTTTTTTATTACCAAGTCTTCCTTCCTCTGATGCTTGTAATATCCTGAGCAAAGCTTGACTTGGTCTTAAAGCCATTTTCTGATTCTGTCCTTCTCTATTTCTACTCTCTTTTCGATCATCGAGTTGTCTATTGAAAATTACTTGTATTTTTCTTCAATCAATTAATCAGAAAAACTTAAGCGATAAGTTATATATGCCTTGATTGGCTTGATGAACAATACGTCCAGATTTGCAAATGCAACCACCACTAACTACAAAAAAACTAGCAAAGCTTTATCCCCATCTCACTGTTGAGCAACGTCTTGAGATGGAGGAATGGCATCGAGGTTGGATACACAACATCATGATTGGCCAGGCGACCGGTGAGGAGTACAAAGCGGCCATGCCGCCTTATCCAGAAGAAGTTCGCTCTAGAAAACCAAAAAAATGTCCAAAGTGCGGTGCTAATTCAGTGGTGGAAATCATTGGGGGCTACCCCGGTCCAGAATTATTGGAATTAGAAAAACAAGGGAAACTGATTCTTGGTGGTTGTTGCCATGACCCTGGTCCAGATGCCTCTTGGGAGTGCACAAATTGCCATCAACAAATCTGGAAGACGGGTTGGGACGCAGAGATCAGTTTTTAGGTATTCAGTTCTCGAGGTTCAAAACAGGATGTGAATGATAAACAGAAGGGTGAGTAAAACTGTGAGTGTGTTCTTGAAGCATCGATGGGGCGTGGTATTCGATATAGGGATCTCACTTCCTGATGAAAGAACGCTTCAATGCAATCTCTAAATAGATATAAAACATAAATCCATTGAAGAGACTGACTCCTGATGGAACCAAGAGTTTAAAGGTCTTAATGAATGGGGATGGGAATAGGACTTGTTCTAGACTCAACAATCAATCGCGTTTAGCTAGAAACAATGTTTGTTTCTTTGAGTTTAGTTAATTAACCATGGCGTTGGTCCCAATAGTTGAATGGACCAGACTCTTAGGGTCTTCTGAATATGATGAAGGTTACCGAATAACCAGCGGTAGCGATGGTTCGATTTATATCACGGGTTATACAGACGGTGATCTTGATGGTCAAATCAATAGTGGTGGATCAGATGCATTTATTTGTAAGTTCAACAGTGATGGAGATAAACAATGGACACAACTTTTAGGGTCTTCTGAACATGATATTGGTTACGGAATAACCAGCGGTAGCGATGGTTCGATTTATA
>QCGC01000020.1 GCA_003278225.1 Prochlorococcus sp. AG-363-P01
AAGACAAACTGTATGGAGACAAAGGCAACGATACGCTTTTAGGAGATGCCGGAAAAGATCGTCTTAAAGGCGGGAAAGGCAATGACATCCTGACCGGTGGAACTGGGACCGATACTTGTTATGGAGGCAAAGGAGACGATATCTTTGTGGTCTCAACAGGTGAGGGTTACGACAAGATCAAAGACTTTGGTTATAAGGGTGGATCTGACAAGATTGATATCAGTGCACTCGGGGATACGTTCTCACTCGTTGCCAGTGGGGATGATGTCAAACTCTTCCACGGAGCAGATCTGATCGCCAAGATCTATGACACAGACAAAACAGACCTCACTCAAAGTGGTGATTATTTGATTTAACAGAACAACACTCCACTAGGGCGAAAAAAGCTATTCCCAATGATCCTTAGCAATTGGGGGCTCAAGGTGCAATACTCCACCTCCTTGCCGTAGAGACTGAACAGTTATAGCGATCAGCAATTTGTTGCCAGGTGTAGCCCCACTGACGGAGCTTTTGGATGCGCGTATGTCGACTCTCACAAGCCCACCACAAAATGAAGTGAGGTAGTAACAGCAGAACAAGCATCCATGCAATAAAGCATGTGATGTTCATTAGTTTTTAGAAAAAATTGATTAGTGTCGGTGGTGTCTCAAAGACATCGCTTCCGACTTCAACACTCTATTGCTTCTTCTCCATGGATTGGGACTCTGCAAGAAAACACTGCAAAGACAAAAACTGGCAATGGTCACTAGAACTGATCAATCAAGCCCAACAAGAAATGGAAGAGCTAGAAAAGAAAATTAAAAAGCTAGAAGACCAACAAAAAGCACAGCGCTTATACAACGCTTGTAATTACTAATGGAAGCAGCTCAATGGAAACCAACTGATCAAGAACGGGAGGTCATGGAAGCCGTTTGGATGCAAGTCAAAGGAGCTTGCGAGAAACTCAAAGAAGAAACCAACGCCACTGATCAGCACGTCAAAAAGATGCTTCTTGAAATGGCTGATCGCTATTACTCATCAGAAGAATGAACCATCTCACTGCCACCTACATCGACTTCATTCAAACCATTGGTGTAATTGTGATCTTTGGTGTTGCTGCTTATGCCATCAAAGAAATACTGCTACGGGTAGAGAGGGCACAGATCAACATAGAAAAGTGAAATGGATAGCCTTGACCCGTTAAGCCAAGTCGCTGGGGGAAATGCTCCATCTCCTTTGCTTTTGATCATGGGATGTGTTGGAGCATTCTTTGCTGGTGCATTGATCACTTCCCTAATGAGAGGAAGAACAGAGCAAGGCTGGTTTAAAGGAAGTCAGAAAAACGATGAAGACACGTTGCTTTGATTCCTGACAGAAATTTGTCAGCGGGGATTAACGATTAACTAAGGACGTAGATACCCCCATACCACCCCTTAAAAAGCTGCCGAAAAGGACAGCGTCGTTCTCAATAAGACCAAAAAGAAAGCCATTCCAAAACAAACAAACCACTGCAGAACCATTATATCTCTTAGAATCCTTTATTATCAGTACTTTTAAGGATTCATACTGGTTCTGCATTAGCAGTTAGTTGACATAGAACTATCTATAAGATTCTTCTCAAATCAATCTATAACTGGCTCCTCATTTAAATGACTTGCATGAAAATTCCTCCTTTATGATCTGTTCTTTTTATTCGTCTTTTCACACAATCCAAGTATTCACAACCTTTTCTATTACTAAACGTTAATTTGGTTCTGCAATTGGTGCTGCAGTTTGGTTCTGCAATCTGGTTCTGCATATAATTAAGCATCCATGACTGCGACGGGTAAAACCCTTGTGCCGCAGTCACTTATCGGATGCAGAACCACCGTGCCGTGCGTGCCTCAGCGTTCGACCTGAAATAACCAGAAGAATTGAATATCCCAGTTAAGTGCTTGATAATTAGCTTCTCATCCATACACTGGTAGGACCACTTGGTAGGACCATCTTGTCAAGAGTATTCCAGAGACCTGGCAGAGCGGGGTACTACTTAAGTGTTCCTATTCCAAGAAGCCTTCGTTCTTCATATCGAAGAAGCGAGCTAGTTAAAAAACTCGGAAACACCCGAAGAGAAGCTGATGCAAAGAAGCACTCCATAGAAGTTCAAATCAATCGAGAGTTTGGGGCGAAGCTCAATACATTGTCTTTGGTCGAGAAACTAACGGAGTCATACAACTCAGAAAAACTTTCAGAACTTCCTCATGAAGAAAAAGAGAACATCAAATCTGCATATCCAATTGATCTCGATGAAGAAGGTCATCCAACCAAAAAGGAAGAAGCTGCCTTATGGCTTGCCCTAGATGGCAAAAGCACCTGGCAGCAATGGGTCAATAAAAGAAAGGCTGTAGAGGGTAGAGCTAAATCAACCATCCTTAATTGGACTTCAAAACTAAAAGCACTTTCTGAATGGTCTGAAACTGATTACTTATCTGAACTCACTAAAAGGCAAGCTATCCAATACAAGGAATATCTTCTTGCTAATGGCTTAGAGCCATCATCAGTAAAAAACACTATTGGGTGTCTCAATGCTTTTTGGGTCTGGGGCATAGAACACGAGATCATTAAAGAGAATATTTGGTATGGGCTCAAAAAACGACTACCAGATTCAGACAAGAAACCAATCCCCTCTCAAGAAGTTTTTGATGCCGCAACAAAGAAAGCAAGCAACATCACCTCTCTAAGGAAAACAAAGGATTACCAATTTCTCATTCAGCGGTATACAGGGTGTCGGCAAGGAGAGGCAGCTGGTCTCAGACATTGTGATATTGATCTCAAGAAGAAAACAATCAGCTTCTACGAATGGGAGAAAAAGGTTCGCTATGAAAAAGAAAGAGGAGGGAAACGAACCGAAAAACAAGTTAGGAGATTCAAGACAGGACAGAAAGACGAACGTCTTCTTCCTATGAGTTCAGCCTTATATAAAGTCTTAAAAGATATGCCACTCATTGAAGATTCCGATGACCCAATCTGGCCAAGAAGATATAAAGCTACGAATGATTCCTGGGGAACTCATTGGGTCTCTGAATACAAAAATAAATACAACCTTCTGAGTCATGACCTTAGGCGTTATGCAGTAACCAAGCTCGAGGTAGCAGGAGTCACTCCAGGCATCATCTATGAAGTCATTAGGCACAAGATCCCAGGTTCAAGTGAAGTGACCTTGAGATACTTACGCCCATCCCCAGAAGAACTCAGAGAAGCCATGGAGCTATTGGTCTAATTCACAATCACTACTCAATATGAAACCAAATAAATTCATTCCTAAAAGACATCACAAAGACTTCTGGTTTATCAAACAACATCGCTTTGACACCTCCAATCATCCCATCATTGCGTCCAAAGATCGGTGCTCATATTCACTCAAAACAATCCTTTCCCAACAAGAGGAGTTAATGCTCAAAGGCATTACAAACTCCCTGCAGTGCAAGGCAAGAGAGGCTGTTCGCATTGCCCTCTATGAGCTAGCTAGAAGCCCCTGCAGAGTGGACATAACCCAAGTGGATCACTCAAGGTCATCCACACACCAAAGAGGTCACACAAGTCGTTCAAGGACGTATATAGCCCAACTATCAAAAGAAGAAAAGATGTCTGCCATATCCCAATCTGAAATCTACAAACTCAACGAGCAAGAGGTGGTTCGCTTAGCAATCATCCGATTAGCCAAAGGAATCAAAGATGAATCGATCACCAAGCTCACCAATAGCAAAAAGATCAAACAAGATAAGCTCGCAGATGAGTGGGCAAAACTCAATAAAGACAAACCAGCAAGCAGTAGCTCTCAAGCATTAAAAGAGACACGAGACTTTTGGCAGGAATTCAACAGACGTCAAAAGGCAGATGACTACCAGTTCAAGAGCTTGGATGAAGAAAGAGAAGCAAAGAGATTCAACGAGATCATCCAGCAAGAGCAGCTCAGAGAAGATGAACTCAGTCTTGATCAACTTGCGATCTACTCATTAATAGCAAGGTATGACTACACCTACGAAGTAGCCAAAGACATCCATGAACTCCAAATGCTGGAAGCAGATGAGATTTCAGCAATGTCATTTCCTGAATATATGACCTATATGAAAAAGCTTTGGTTAGAGCAAGACAAGGTCCAACGTCAGTTCGAGCAAGATCAAGAAGAACGAAGAAGAGCTGGAGTACAAAGACGAGAGGAATCCATCAAGAAATTCTTAGAGGAATGTGCTGAGAGAAGGTCCAAATGGACCGAAGAACAAGTCATCGAAGAAAAGATCTTTAACGCAAGCATCATCGGTGCAACCGAATTGAAGAATCAATTAGAAAAACAACTTCATGAGCTCCGCTCAAAAGGCTTGCAATAACTAGAAAAAGGTACCTACCCCCCTTACGTAGTAAGAGAAAGACCAACCATCAACACACAGAAGACAACAATTCAATAGTTCTAAAACGAACGAGGAGCGGAGCGACGAAGTGAGTCTTCCCTCCCTCCTCCAACTTTCTCTAACCAACTCAATACCTATAACCACTCACAACTCAACCAATTCACAATCACTAATACAAAACTATGTCCAATTCAAGAATGATGTGGGCTGATCCTCCTTACACATCACCTCCTTCCAGGAAAATCCTTAAAGAGATAGACGCTCAGATAGAAGCTGCTCAAGCAAAAGGAGCCTCAAAACTCCAAAACATTAAACCCAAAAGATAAGAAGAGGTTCAAGAAGAAACCTCTGAGCAAATTACATATCCTCTACGTCTGATTGCGACTCCTTAGCCCTTTAGAACAGGATGTGAAAGATAAACAGAAGAGTGAGTAAAAAAGTGAGTGTGTTCTTTTTGCCCGTGAGGTCTCGGATTACTGCTTCTTGCTGATCAACCAACTCGCAAGCAGGCCTTTAGACAGCAATAAAGATCAACTTTGATTTCGTGGTTCATCAGGAGCCTAATTTTTTTATCAATCAAGCTAGTAGAACAAGAGGATCTAGTAAAAGTCGAATATATTTGATTGAAGAATTGTTCTCTCTCCAGGGCATAGGAGCAAAAAGCTAGTAATGACTTACTTTTCACACACTGGATCAAACGCCTCTGAGACAATACTTACTAATGAACTGGTCAGCACATATTATCTTCCCGCTGACTTTGAAGGCTTTGATGTTTATGGGGGTAATGGAGGAGACAGTTTAACTGCAAACTTTATCGGAGGAAATTCAGGTAATAGATATGACAGATTATTCGGCGAGGGCGGTGATGATTTTCTAAGCGCGTGGATAGTTGATTCGAATGGATTAGTAGATGTATCTGGAGGTTCGGGACAAGATAGATTTTACACCCCTGAGGAGGTTAATACTTCTACCTTATCATTTGACACAAGTTATAAAGAGGGGGGGGTTTTATTCAATATTAGCGATAATAGTGAGGTCTTTGGTTACCATACACTATCAACTTGGGTAGATTACACTACAGAGGCAATTAGCTTTAATGACCCTAATTACGATGACACAGTCTATTTTCTAACAGAAGATCTTTATAATGGCAAATTAAATCCAACTGATTGGGATGAATATCATGCAAGAACGACAGGTGCGAATTCAGATTGGTATTTGAATGGATTAGATACATATAATGCTTATCATAATATTAAGGAAGATATATATGTAGAACATTTTGGCACCAATTCAGATGACGATATAAGTACAGATGATCTTTTTGATATATATACTGTTACAGATGCATTTGAGGGATTTGATGTTTATGGAGGGAAAGGAGATGACACTTTAAATGCAAATTTTATAGATTGGGATGATGAAAATACCGTCGGTGAGAGATGGGATACATTATATGGTGGGGATGGAGATGATTTCCTAAGTGCCTACTCAATTGATTCTTGGGGTTTTGTAGACGTTTATGGAGGGTATGGACAGGATACCTTTACTACACCAACAGACGTAGATATTTCTTCCATAACCTTTGACACTACATTTAAAGAAGGTGGTATTTTATTTAATTTCTATGATAATACCTATGAAGAGTCTGGAGTATCAGCTTGGGTCGATTACTCAACAGAAGGAATATACTTTGGTGACCCTAATTATGAAAACGATGTCTGGTTCTTAACAGAAGATCTTTATAATGGAAAAGTCAATCCAACTAATTGGGATGAGTTTTATGAAAGGACCTCAGGAGATAATGAAGATTGGTATTTAAATGACTTAGATACATATGATTCATACCATGAAGACAACAATAGCACTAATTTCAATACATCAGATATATCAATTGTTGGTCAAATAGCAAGTTCAATAAATACTCAAACAACGACAACAACTACAAACGTAACAATAAACATATCAGATTGGAGTTCAGTTAACTACTCAACAATCAATACAGAAACTTTAAATTGGAGTGAGTTTGACTATACAGAAGCCTCTAGCTCATCAAGCTTCTCCTGGCAGCATGTTGACATTGGAGAAGCCATCACAGACGACTTCAACTATGAGGTCATCGATGATTGGT
>QCGC01000021.1 GCA_003278225.1 Prochlorococcus sp. AG-363-P01
TTTACTCACCGCTCTGTTTATCATTCACATCCTGTTCTGAACCTTGAGAACTAAACATCTTTTAGTCACTGCTGAAAATTGATAAATGAATTAGTCGCTTACAGCTCTTTATCCCGCAGGGAGAGACGACTTACCCGAAGACACCCACCAGCACAGCTACCAATCGTGACTCCCGCAGGGAGAATTGGGCACAGCCCTCAACGATTCAGTGGTTCAATTCGATGACAAGCGCAGCACAGCTTTGCTCAAGTCGAGGCTAATCAAATTTTCCTGGTTGGCAAGAATTTGTCCGGACATAGTTCCTTATAAGGTTCTGTGCAAAACTTGTTCGCACCCTGCAATTTTCCAAGATCGCTTGCTATGACTGAAATTAACTACTGGCTAATGAAAAGCGGCATTTGAGTGATAGCAACCGACCTCAGCTAATCAAGAATTTCTACTCAAACTTTATTCAAACTTGCATCCAAGAGATTAATCACAAGTAAGTATCACTAAGAATTAGTGAACTCGATAAGTATTAGAGAATACTTAAATCCAATATTATGTATTTATTGAGACTCAATATAGTTAGTCTATCAAGACAAAGCTCTATTTTAGTGAAAAATGTACCAAAAAGAACAATAAGCACCTTCATTAATCTATATGTTTAAATCACTTTTATAAGGTTCATATGGAAAATTCCATCAGCACAAAAAAGCTAAATAGAGTTAAAGCAATCGTTAGGCATTTTAAAAATTCTCCTCCACAAGGATATTGCTATATATCTCCATCGATAATGCGGCCTCTTGAAAAGAGAATCGATGACTATTGGATCCGTGAGATTGAACTTCACAATAGAGAATATGAAATATAAATATTTTAATCACAATTATTTTCTAAAAGCTTTCTTGACCAGCCTTTAAACTTGAAGGCCTCCCAATTTCTAATGACTCTTTCTTTGGAAGAACTTCAATCAAACTTTCATGCGGATCAAACTCGTTGGCTATCAAAAAAGATTCATATGGCTCTAATTCTGCAAAACATTGCTCATCATGAGAATTTATACATAAATAGATAGAGACTATTGATTGAAAGAGAAGAATTTATAGGAGCCAAAAGGCTCCTATAAATGTAATTAAAATATGCCTGGAACTATTTGGCCTGTAGTGGCATATGTTCCAATTGCCACTAGAAACCCAAGCATTGCAGCCCATCCATTATATTTTTCAGCTTTCTCACTCATCAGGTCTTTAGCAGTCATAAGAAATCTCCAAAAAAAGGATAATCAAAAGATATCACAATAAGCACTTAGTCAATGTAATTTAAAATACATGTCATATCGATTGACCAAGTTTTTGTTCATTCTCTAGTTTGGAGTGATATCAATAGCTACAAACTGCTTCAAATTTGTATAAATTATAGCCAATAATTTTCAGGCTTGAAAAACTTTCATAGAGACCACCTTTGACAGTATAAATAACTACATAATTGAACGGTTAATTGCTTTAAATTAGTTTAGTTGAATGAAACTGTTTTTACGAATGGTGTCAGAAGCAGGTACAAAAGAATGTTATGCATTACTAAAAGCCAAGGCAAATATTGAAGAGGCAATACAAGTTATAGTAAAACTAAAGCATGCAGAGCATATAAAACAGCAATTACTAGCTGTTCACAACCAGCTTGAAGGCATGCATGAACTTAAAAGACGCGTTGTTCAGTCAAATGCTGAATCTTCAATCTAAGAAATTTGACCTTATAGACCTGAGAGAAAGATTAAAGACTGTTTAACAGATCTCAATAAGCTAAAAAGAAGTTGAGCTCGAAAAAATTAATTGGCAATCTCAATCACATCACCTTGCCCTGAAAGCACTATCAACGAGTTAGGGATAAAGGAATGGCCAATATGGACTTGTGATCCAAGTTCATTTCCTTGGACATATAGCGATAAGGAGACTTGTTTAATTCTGGAAGGAGATGTGACGGTGACGCCTAACAAAGGTCAGCCTGTCAGGTTTGGGGTCGGGGATCTAGTTGTCTTTCCCAAAGGAATGTCTTGTACATGGAAAGTACATAAAGCAGTCCGAAAGCACTATCGTTTATAGGCCGTAATCCATAAACGATTGCCAGTCTGATTGCCAGATCCCACTCCATCGCACGATCTCTTAGGCGGTGTTTCTTCTCATCTTTATCAATATCAATTGGAAGTGAGTTAATGAGCTCCAGCAGGTCATCATTTTCTATACACACAGTCGGGTTAGATGTTTCCTGTTGCTTCTTGGCAGACTTACGTCCCACATAGTCTCCAAGTGCATTTTTAGGGGGTGGAGTCCAGTTATCAGCAGGTAAGAAATGACCTGAGGCTCTAGATGTCGCCCACCTCAAGAAAGCCGCTATATGTTGCACTCTGATCTGTCTGCTTCTAGTTCCTGGGCTGATCCTGTGCCTGTGAAGCAAAGAACATATAGACAACCATGCGCTACGCAGTTTTGAATACTTGCCAAGCAGTGTTTTCCATCATCGATAAAAGTGTAACTGGCAGGGAGAATGCACAGCAATGACAGGAAATTAGAGAGCCCTTGAATGCGCTGGAAGGCGGCAGGGTTATTAATATCTGAACTGAATAAGAAAAAAGGGACCAGTTACGGTCCCCCCAAGTATGTTGCTAGTGATCCCCATCACTCAGCTAGTTGAAAGGATTAAGCCTTAACAGCGCACTTTTCAGGTTCTTCAGCGGTGAGTTCAGTTTTTTTTTCTGCTAGTGCTAGTGCCTTGAGTTCTTCTTGAAGCTCATGCTCACGTTCATCAATGATTTTGATGCGTGATTGATAGGTCTCTTCTAGCCGCTTGCGAGAAGCCTCTAGATCGTCGAGTTCAAGTTGACGTTGATTACGCTTGATTTCCTCAAGTTGGCTATCAGAGACCACATAAACAGTCCTGGAAGGTGAGAAGAAAGAGTCGGGAAAGAAAGTATCAAATAAAGAGGTGTACATGATTACCCTTGCGAGACTCCCCTACTTTGCTCAAAGGTTTTAAAATACCTAATGATGTAAACCGAAGAAATTAATTAGGTAAATATCACCTGCTTCGGTTAATAACACTTTAGTGAGTGAGAACCGTAAAGCCTAAATACTTGAGTAAAAGCCCTATATGTAATTCTTATAGATGTGTTAGAAAGGAAGTAACCGAATAGGAGGATTATGAAACTAAGAACTCCTTTTACTGTTGTTGCCAACCCACTTAGAGATATTGATCGTATTCACGATTTCTCTTATCAATTACCGAAAGAAAGGCAGGGTGATTTTTGGGAACAGGAATGCAAACTTCATCCCACAAAATCCACCTGTAAGCTCTACGAAGTGTAGACAGGATTCTTTGTCGCTATCTTGGAGATTTGCATACCGAGGCTCAGCATGAGCGTAGTGGCCAAAAGCTTAGAACGGATGCACCTGTTGACCATGCAGGTAAAGGTGAAAATTTTGCTCCAACTGACTTACTTGCTACTGCTGTAGGAACTTGTTTCCTGACAGTGATGGGAATAGCCGCTAAAGAACAAGGGTGGAAATTAAATGGAATGAGGGTTGAAATTGATAAGAAGATGACTACTCGTGGGGCTCGCAAGATTGAATCTTTATCACTTCAAATTGAAATGCCAGCTGATATAAAACCGGATCAATTAAAAGCCCTTAAGAAAGCCACCAAGGACTGTCCGGTTTTGAGAAATTTAAACGACTCAATACAAATCAAAGTCAAGTGGAATCAAGCACAAAAGAAAAAAAACACAACGCTTAATTTTGTCCCAACTCATGTCTTTAGGGAAACTCCCCAAGTCACGTTTTTTGATGCAGGCGTCAAAGAGTCTAATGGCTCTGATGTGGTGATTCATCATGGAAGTGCACTCTCTCCTCCTAATGACGATGACTTTGAGCAGTATTACGTTCATCATCATCAGATTGACCACAATTTGGTCTTAGATGGAAGCCGTACTTTTACTTTGCTCAACCCTGAATGGGATGAACCTCATCACGTGATTTACCTCAATCAAAAAATGGGTGCGCTACAAATCCCTGTTGGTACTTATCACCGATCAATCTCTGGCCCGGATGGAAGCATGGTATTGAATCAAGCAGTAAGAGATAGCAATTTTGATGCAAGCAAAGAATTTATTCCTGTCAGTTTGCGTGATAGAGCCGATTTGCGTAAAGCAAAAGAAGTCGAGCCTGTTTTTTGGGTCTGGGATGATGGGGAAATAAAAAGATTGAAAGTCGGTCGTGCTAGCACAGATGATCTCATCGAAAAAAGAACCACTGCTCCCAAATCGACTGTATAGCGCTATGGAAAATGATTTCGCTACCATTGTTCAGAAGTACATTCTTTATGCGTTTTAGGAGTGGGTTTGTTTTCAGCTAGTGGGTTGGGTGTATTTCTGCTAACACTGATTTTCTAATGGACTTAATCGCCTTAGATAAAAACCTTGTTCAGTCAATACAGAAGCGTTTAAGGCTTAGCAACTATCAAATGCTCAACTTGAGTTGGGTCTTTGATTTTGTAGTTGGTGTAATCGTCACATTAATTCTGCATTGGCTTTTTTCTCCGCACTAATCAATTTGATACGTCTATAACGATCAGTGTTTTAGAGCTAGCTAAAGCAAAAAATAGATACTGTTTACTTTCTTGCTGCTTCACTTTTCTGCAAATCCCTCTCACGTCACCCATTAGTTGCCTAGCCAATACGCAGATCAAAAAGCTGGCTTTTTACCCAAGGAGAAGTCAGCGGACAAATGAGCATTAAGACGGATTGCAATAATGTATCGGTTGCTACAAAATCATTGCAAGTCACATGGAGGGATTAATGATCGACACTCCACCTGAGTATCAAATAGAAGCAAATTGACTTGCGGTCCCTGCTCCAACAGTCTCATTTTATAAGTGGGCTGGTCATAG
>QCGC01000022.1 GCA_003278225.1 Prochlorococcus sp. AG-363-P01
TGAAAAGAAAGCCAAAGAAAATTTAATAACTTCTCTTCCTCAGCTCAAAAATTCTATTGCTATCGATAAGGTCTCTATTGTTGATATAGATGAGGACATCAAACTTTGGAAAGCATCAGAGTGTTTTTCATTCAGCTCTGCATCGCTCGTTTAAAAGTACTGAGCTTGTTGGCTCACCTTCAGCAATGATTTTTCTTTCAGGTCGATGAACCTCATCGATTGGTTTAGCAAGAACGGGCTGATAGGCCTCTTTAACTGAGACAAAGGAATAAGGATAGATTGCTTGTTCTTTTATAGGGAGCAGGACTTGAAAAACGTTAAAAGATGCCTTTGGCGACCAAGTAATCCCATGAGAGAGTTAGAGACAGTGGTGTCTCCAAATTAAGCAATTAATTACTAGTCAAACCCTAATCCTTCGGACGACCCACAGAGAAAGCCCTAGAAAGGACCCTCTATTTCGGTGTTCTGCCTTCTACTCGATCTATATAAGCCAATGATTTTTTAACGTACGCCATCCTTTTTTCAGTAGCCCGAAGAGTGCGTGTTAATTCAAACCTGCGAATACGCCGCCACAGGCGCATAACTGAATCAGGAATAGGCTTTTGAAGGGGCATTAGGAGGAGCGGAACAAGTTAAGGAGAACCGAAATAAGCAAACTAATAGCAATGCAACTAACTATTGGAAAATAAAAAGTTGAGTTTTCCCCCTTCAGAATTATGTCGCCTGGCAGTTGTCCTACACCTAATTGCCTTAAATAAGGGTAGAGAACACCTATAGCGGCAATTCCAAGTCCAAGAGTTATTAGTAGTTTTTGCATTATTTATTTCCAAAAAATCTTTTGAACTGCCAAACCAAATAGGCAGAGGTCCCTATGAACAAAAACAGTCCAACAGTTCCAACTGCTCTATTTGCTGCTTCTACCGTTGGCATCTCACCCATCATTTTCTCCTTTACTTTTAGTGAGTTACTGAGCCATCCATAATCGTGATGTTGGTATCACTAGAGTTAGCCCAGCATAATTTACTTAACTAATGAGCCACAGTGATTTTGCTAAGAAGGACCCAATAAACTTGATAAAACGCATAAACCAGCAGTTTTGTACACTGTGAGTAAGAAAAATGAGTAATCTTGCAGCCTTAACTACTTACTGACACGAGTAGACTGCTCAAGTTAATACTTGTTCAATCAAAAGCTCAAGGGTTGATTTAAATGAATCTTGGGCAACTGACAGTTTGGAGCTGATAGTAAAAGCAATCACAGGAACTGCCAAAGCAAGTGTCAAACAGGTCAGAATGATCATCACAGAAGCAATCCTTACTAACCATTTCGTTATTGAATCCATTTCTATTAGGTCCTCATAGCGATAGCTCATGGTCCTAGGTCAGTAGGTCATCGATTCCACAATCGAAATGAAATTGATAATAACGTCTTTGTTCTTTGGCTATTCAAAATTGAAAGGATCAGACGCAATAGTCGTTATTTGTAGATAGGTGATAAAAAAAGCGGGAACAGCAAGCTGAGTGAGTTGGATCACTAAGGACCTTCTGAAGGAGCCAATTTTGGCTTCTTTTTCTTATGAAGGTTTTGAGCAACTTTCCTATTGTTTCCTTTACTGAACGCTGATTACAACGTTCCTTTTTCTTGGGCCATCTAACTCAACGAGGATTACATCTTGATATTGCCCTAATTGCAGCTTTCCATCTTTAAATGGCACGCTCACATCATTACCAAGCAATAAGGCTTGCATATGGGAATGAGCGTTCTTTGGCTCATCTTCCGGGATGTTATCCCTTAGCTGTAGATCATCATGTTTATAACCCTGCAATGTTGGCGCTAATTCCTTCAACCATTTTTCTAGATCCAGTATCAATCTCTCTTCCATCTCATTGACAATTAAGGCTGTAGTCGTATGCAAACAAGACACGCATACAACACCTTCTAACTGGATGCCGCATTGGATAATGCTCTTAATTTCATTAGTGATTGCGTGACAGGAAAATGATGAGCTGGTCTGAATTGAAATCGTTTCTGTACGCATAAGGCTGTGTTGTTGTATTGAGTAAGTATCCAAAGATCTGAGATGATCTTGGCTGGATAGACGCCTGCCATCACATCATCCGACAAATAATAATTAGCCACGTGTGTAGTAGTGGATTACGTCATAAATTAGATAAATAACAAAAGCAGCGCCTAGATATAAGCCGAGCCTGGGACCTTTGAATAATGAATTGAAGGAGTTTGACTTCTCTTCTTTTTTTTCTTTTTTCTTTTGCTTAGGGGGTAGGCCTTGCTCTTTGCGTCGTTTAGCTTCTCCCATGAATTTGATTGGATTTCATATCTCCATCATGACCTTTACAGACAAGTCTTCAATCAATATCCAATAAAAAAGCCCCCGTACAGAAAAGAGGCTCTCTTATTCAGACCGTTTGATCCCCCATCACCCAGGTCCGGCGGTTTCGCAAGGGCCTTTTTTTGGCTACTTCTGCTTATAAGAGTTAAGGCAATCATTCTTGAATACTTCTTCTTATATTTGCAAACCAAAATCCGTGACATTTTCTTCGCTAGGTTCACATTTTGTATTAGGAAATAATGGTGAGCTATTATTTGGGAATCCTTTGTAAATCCACTGTTGAATCTGTGGTTGCAAATCTATTTTTTGGTTTGGAATCTGGATCTTATCTCTCGTCAAATTAAGTTTGATTTGCTTTTCTTTTCCTGATTTATTTGTTCTTTGAAATACTATTTTGACTTTGCTTCCTTCTTTCCCTTGAATTAAGTTAACTGCTTCTTTGAGTCCCATTCCCTTCGTAGACTTGCCATCAATGAAAAGGATTACATCACCCGATTCAACTCCAGATCTAGCTGCTGGCGATCCTTCAATCGAGGAATGAACAACTATATTAGCAGTATCTTGATCTAGAAAAATCTGGATACCTATTCCTACAAATTCCTGTATTCCCCTATTCTTATCTTTCCTAAAAACTTTTATACAACCCTGGTAATCTCTTGCTTCTAAACATCTTTTATGGGCCTTATCTGTGATCTCTGATGCGAATGCAGGAGGAAGACTAATAGAAAACGTAAAAGTTAATGCAGTAGCAACAATTAATTTCATATCGTATCTTTTGGGCTATTGAATTTTAGGTGCTTTAGTCAAGGTTTTCTATTCGGTGATCCCTCCAAAGACCGAACTATATTAATTCTGATCGTTGAACTTAGTTTAAAGAGATAAGGTTTGGGAGTTTCATTATGAGGGTCTGGGTCATTAAAAGGTCGACAACTCCTTACTTACATGGCGATTACACCTCTCTCAGTAGTCTCCATGAAACACACTTTGACAATGATCCGAGATATTTGAAGACCAAAACTTGGCCAGAAAAGATTTCTCAATGGTTTGTCACAGCTGCTTTTTTAGGAATAGGGCTTGGAGGACTTTGGGTGGTTTTGATGGGAGTAATCGCTGCATTGTATTTACTACCAATTTGGGGCTCTGTCCTTTTTGTGTATTGGTTAACTTAGCAAAGAAGATAAAAAATATAGTTTTGGATTTTATTTTGATGATGTTCTCCTTGAGTTTTATTTCATAGCTTTTTTAGTATTCTCAAGTGCTATTTCATATTCAAGCTATCTTTTATAGTCTTCAAGGCATTATTTCTGCTCCAAGAACCATCAATCGATTCAAAGTGGCTACGAACTGGAAGGCAGCCGTTGAAAAGATTCCATACCCTGATAAGCAGAAGAATGGTCATCAACATTGCAAGCTAGATCACACTCTGTGAGTTCTGGATTTGCAAGCCGATCAAGAATTCTTGCCATGTCTACTGCTGAGAGTTCGCCATCAATAGACCATTTCAGTGTGGTTTTGCGTTGAGCGGGGATTTTTTCTTTTGCTCCTGTCAATAAAATAGTTTTCTTCTCTAAATCATCTAAATAAGCTTTCGCGGAATGTAGGTCAGCTGAGTACACGCAACGACTTCTTGAGCATGACCTAAAGATTCGACCAGATTCTCCTTTAAAGCAAGTAATGGAACCGCCTCTGGAACTGATGAATAAAGGATTTGTAGTGATCATTATTCTTCCTCCTTTCTTAGATGAATATCGATACATTGACTTATGCAATGAATACCATCATCTCCTATCGAACAGGTATTAATACATTCATAATAATCATCAATCGCATCGTGTTCAATTTTGAGTTCTGCCATAGAATGGATTCGCTCGTTGATCATAACTTGCACCTCCTTAATTAGTTGGAGAACCTAGCATTGAATCGATTATTGCAACTATTTTTTTACCAAAGGTTAAGTACCTATTTATTATTTAATGGCTAGGAATAAGGACTTAACTAGTAAATATTATTGCAATTAAATAACAAAACTGACCCTTCTTTAATCCTCACGAAAGAAA
>QCGC01000023.1 GCA_003278225.1 Prochlorococcus sp. AG-363-P01
GCCTCAATTTGACGAATCCTTTCGCGAGTTACATCAAAGATTTGGCCAATCTCTTCTAGAGTTTTCATCCTTCCATCATCAAGTCCATAACGTAGTCGAAGAACATCTCTTTCCCTTGGGCTTAGTGTTGCTAAGACACCCTCTAGATCTTCCCTAAGCAGATTTTTGGCAACATCCTGTTCAGGATTTTCTATATCGGCTTCAATAAAATCTCCCAAACGAGAGTCTTCTTCTTTACCAATAGGAGTTTCTAGTGAGATTGGTAATTGAGCGCTTTTAGCTATAAACCGCAATTTTTCTATAGTCATTTCCATACTTTCGGCAATTTCTTCTTCTGTGGGCTTTCTCCCAAATTCCTGACTAAGAACTTTGGTTGTTTTTTTGATTCGTGAGATAGTTTCGTATAAATGGACTGGTAGACGAATAGTGCGGCTTTGATCTGCAATTGCTCTTGTGATGGCCTGGCGGATCCACCAGGTTGCATATGTAGAGAATTTGTAGCCTTTCTCGTGATCAAATTTTTCAGCAGCCCTTATCAGACCGAGACTTCCTTCCTGAATGAGGTCCTGAAATGAAAGGCCTCTATTCATATATTTTTTTGCGATTGAAACAACAAGTCTTAGGTTCGACTGAACCATTTTTTCTTTGGCTCTTCTCCCAAGCATTAACCTTCGTCGGAACCTAATTAAAGGCATCTCTACAAGAGCTGCCCATTCTTTGGTAGTTGGATAGTGATCATTCTCACTTTCGAATTGGGCCGCAAGTTCTTCCAGTTGGAGAAGATCTGCAATTTTTCGGGCAAGTTCAATTTCTTCATCAGGTCTTAGTAGGCGTATGCGACCAATTTCTTGTAAGTAAACCCTTATTGAATCTTCTGTATAAACTCCTTTAGGACCTATTTTGATGCTCGCTAACGCTCTTGCTCTTGCTTCTTGCTCAGTTATGGATAGTGGGTCAATCGTTCCTGGTTCGCTAGAAGACTTCACTTTTTCTTGAAAAGCTTCATCTAATAATTCATCCGCAGCGACATCTAATGATTGAACGGGGATATCAACTTTTTTAGATTTTGATTTAGAGCTTTTTGAGGAAGCTTCCTTTGGCTGCTTTGTTTTTTTAGCTTTGCTTTTTTCCTTCCCTTTGATAGCTGGAACCATTAGCGCATTCTCCGCAGATTTAGATTTGGACTTTGTAGCTTTTGATTTGGTGGCAACTTGGCTCATTTCAGTACACGCGAACTAACAAAGGAGATCAGCCAAAAAAAACATGGTTTTAAAAACTATGCCTAGATGGCTATAACATCTATGGCCTGACACAAAAGCTCTTGATAAAAGGGATAATGCATTTGATCAAATCCTCCAGAGAGTTAGGTGATCTTTTTTATCCAATTACATAAGAGTTGTGTTGGTTTTTGATGTGGAAGCTGTAAAAGATACAAATGAGGATCGGGGCAGGACTATCAGGGGCTTTCTCAGACAGGCATGCATTGTTATGAGGAGATCCCCATTTAACTCATGCTTCGTGTCTTCCCTCTGGACGGAACTCTGCTCTGTTCCGACAACAGCCTATGGGCTGTCATTAACTTAATCTTAAAAAAAACTTGTGACCTCGGCAAGTATTGATATTAAAAATCACCATGCGGAAGTAGATGTGTGGTTAGATGTAGGGAAAGAAGGCCGTTGCTTTACTTATAGAGATAAATATTGCTTAGGGGCTGATATTGGTGATTTGGTTCGAGTTTGCCTACGCGGCAGGCCAATGCATGGTCTAGTAGTAGCAAGGCGAATGTCTGCTTCAGTCTCAAATCAAGATCAAATTCCAACCAAGTCTTTTTTAAATGATCTGTCCGATATCGATGCTCTTGTGCAGCCTGCTGCTGTTGATCCTCAATGGCGGGATTGGTTAGATAATGTTGCTTTAAATTGTCACATTAGTCCATTTCGGATGCTCAAAGCTGCTTTGCCCCCGGGTTGGTTGGGGCAAAGAAAGTTGAAAAGTTTGGATACTAAATATCATTGGTGGGTTTTTCTCAACAAGACTCATCAAGATATAAATGGCCTTACAAAGCGTCAAAAGGAATTAAAAAATAATTTACTGAAACTTGGAGGTGGTACATGGCAAAAGGATCTGCAGAGTGATGGATTTTCGATTGCAATTATTAAAAATTTGATTTCAAAAGGGTGTATTGATCGAGAAAAAAGACAGCTACTTGATGACGATGAACAAAGTGTTGTTGGTCAAAGCTCTTTCCCTTCTGCATTAGAAGGACCTAGAACTTTGAATCATGAACAAATACAAGCCATTAAAACTTTTAACTCAAAAGGACCAGGTGGGGCTTTGCTGCTCTGGGGAGTTACTGGATCAGGAAAAACAGAGGTCTATCTTCAAATAACTGCGAACGAACTGGCTGCAGGTAGGAATTGTTTGATACTTGCTCCAGAGATTGGATTGATTCCACAATTAGTTGATCGATTTTTAAGACGTTTTGGCTCGAAGGTTTTGGAATATCACAGCGGGTGTTCTGAGAGGGAGCGTGTGAGAACTTGGCGCAAGATTTTGAGATCAAAAAAACCATTAGTAGTAATAGGGACTCGCTCAGCAGTCTTTCTTCCTCTAATGCCTTTGGGGTTGATTGTTCTTGATGAAGAGCATGACAGTTCCTATAAGCAAGAGTCGCCTATGCCTTGTTATCACGCTAGAGATTTGGCTCTTGACCGGGCAGCGAGGTCTGGTTCAAAGGTCATTTTAGGAAGCGCAACCCCTTCGCTTTTTACTTGGAAGAATCTTTCACCAAATGGATCAATAGCTTTAGCGCGATTAAGGCATCGCATTTCTGATAAGCCTTTGCCTAGCGTTCAAGTTGTTGATATGAGGCAGGAACTAGCGGCAGGACACAGTCGATTAATTAGCCGGTCATTGATGAGATATATATCGGAATTACCTGCAGCTGGAGAACAGGCAATTCTCTTGGTCCCAAGACGGGGTTATAGCAGCTTTTTAAGTTGTAGAAGTTGTGGAGAGGTTGTTCAATGTCCACATTGTGATGTCGCATTAACTGTTCATCGAGGAGGGAATGGCCAACAGTGGTTGCGCTGCCATTGGTGTGACTACCGCACGAATGTTGAATCATGTTGCAGTGAATGTGGTTCTTTTGCGTTTAAACCGTTCGGTGCAGGAACGCAGAGAGTTATGGACCACCTCACTCATGAATTAGAGGAAGTCAGGTTTTTGCGTTTTGATAGAGATACCACCGGAGGTCGTGATGGCCATAGGCGATTACTTGAAAAATTCGCTTCTGGGGAGGCAGATGTGCTTATTGGCACTCAGATGCTTGCGAAGGGGATCGACCTACCAAAGGTCACCCTTGCAGCTGTATTGGCGGCAGATGGCTTATTGCATCGACCTGATTTGTTAGCAGGTGAGCAGAGCCTTCAGCTTTTCTTGCAACTTGCTGGACGAGCTGGTCGAGGGGAACGTCCTGGAAAAGTATTGATTCAGACTTATTGTCCCGAACATCCTGTGATTTCGCATTTAGTTGATGGTCGATATGAGGCGTTTCTAAAAAAAGAATTGGCGCTTAGGAGAGAAGCAGGTTTGGTTCCATTTAGTAGGGCATGTTTACTTCGGCTCTCAGGAGTATCTGCTGTTATTACTGCTACAGCTGCTACAGCTTTGGCTGAACAAATTAAACCTTTATGTGAATCTCAAGGGTGGTGTTTAGTAGGACCCGCTCCAGCTCTGATTGCAAAGGTAGCAGGTAAAAGTCGGTGGCAAATATTGTTGCATGGTCCAGAGAAAAGCTCTTTGCCTTTGCCAAAAGGCAAAGAGCTTTGGTCTCTGCTCCCTAAGGGGGTTAGTCTTGCGGTTGATCCAGACCCCCTACAACTTTGAA
>QCGC01000024.1 GCA_003278225.1 Prochlorococcus sp. AG-363-P01
CCAATATCAACATGCTGCCAAGAGAAGCTTGTTGAGCTAGAGGCTTCTGAGTAATCGACTTTGCTCCAATCTAAGGCAGCAGAGTCGGTTGCATCAAAGCTTGAGTAATCGAGTTCTGACCAATCATCGATGTATTCATAGTTGAAGCTATCTGTTATTGCTTCTCCAATATCAACGTGATGCCATGAGAAGTCTGAAGACCTCGATGCTTGGGAGTAGTCAACTTGTTGCCAGTCCCAGCTTTCAGCTTCCGAAGCCTCCTCAAAATCAACTTCAAGCCAACTAAAATCAGTATTCCTTATGGCCAACTGATAATCAACTGAAGACCAGTCAAATTGTTCTTTATGGTCATCGGCATGAGTATCAAATTCTTTCCAATTAAATTCAATCTTTTCGTCAGCAATCCGAACGTTGGTATCTTGCTCAGAGAACTTGCCTTGTGGATCAGTTGCCCTAATGGTTACTTCATAGATGTTATTGCCATCATAATCTGTCGGATTCTCAAAATCAGGAGCATTCGTGAAACTCAGCTTACCATTGGAATCAATACTGAATTTCGATTGATCGCTTCCGCCGCTGGTAGCCCAGGTGACAGTTTCGCTAGCTGTGAAGGTATGAACGTCTATGATGTTTTCATAATAGGTCCAAGAACTTACAGGATCACCTTCAATTCCTGAAGGACCAGTAATTAAGGGATCAGCAATGTCAAATACCCTTACATGTCCTGTGGCCTTGCCCCAATTGTGCTCGTGGGTGGGGGCCCCTATCGCTACGATAGATCCATCACCTGAAAGACTTAATGCATTACCTATCTCGTCATAAGCGTCTTTCCCATAGATATCATCACCGATTTGAGTCCAAGCACCAGACACATTCTTGAAGATTCTTACCTGACCACTATCAAATCCATTCTCATCATTTCCCGACTCTCCTATCGCAACAATGGAGCCGTCATCTGAAAGACTAACATTCATACCATAGACTTCACTTACACTGTCTGGATTTTCTGCATCAATGCCATTACCTATCTGACTCCAGGAGTTGCCATCCCTCTCATAAATTTGAACATGACCACTGCTTTCGCCAAGGCCCTTCTTGGGATTGCCAGGACCTATTATCGAAACAATTGAGCCGTTGCCTGAAAGACTTGACGCAAATCCATCAAATTTGCTACCTACTTGAGTCCAGTTGTTGTCATTACTCCTCTCGTAGACTCTAGGACCTACGGCAACAGTAGAGCCATCGTATGAAAGACTAATGGACGAATGACTATCAATGTCGTTCCCGACCTGATGCCAAGCATTACCATTCCTTTCAAAAATTCTTAGAGGAGCTGATTGTTCATATGAATCTATCGCGACAACAGAACCATTTCCTGAAAGACTGATTGAAATGCCTGAACCATCCTGTGCTTTTTCCCCATCAATATCGTCACCTATTTGACTCCAAGAGAGGCCATTAATTGACTCATAAATGCGTACATGGCCACTATCCTTGCCCTCAGCTCCATCGTTCCAGGGCGCGCCTATAGCAACAATAGAGCCATCATCGGAAAGACTGACTGAATAACCTGACCAGTCACCCCCAATCCCAATCCCGTCTTCATCTTGGTGTACACCGTATTCTCCTTCAATAGGGATGCCGTTTCCCCACTCTTCATACTTCGTATAGCCACCAAGCTCCCAGTATTCTTTTTTGAATACCTGTACACGGCCTATATCATTATTAGGATATTCATCAGGGGTAAATGCATCTTCATTATATTGCATTGAATTGCTCTCGTCAGTCCAGGGTATCCCTACGGCAAGGACACTCCCATCACGTGAAAGACTTACTGAATGGCCTAATCCATCACCAGGATCAGGGTCCCAATAAATATCACTATAAATATCTATACCAATTTGTGTAGTTGTTAGCTCACCCTTCCATTCGCGTAAATGATCTTGTTGGATTACCTCATCAGCATGGATGAATTGGCCTTGATCACTCTTAAGCCATGCATGATCTCGATTGACTTTCCCCTGACTACTAAAGACTTCTGCTTGGGTGGAATTAGAGAGTTGTTTTATGAATGGTTGATTGCTGCCAATCTCACACGACCAAAGAACAAGCTTCTTGATCTGCCAACTTGTTAGTTCTTTGGCTTTGGTAAGTAAAGAAGCAAGATCAATCTGTTGACCACCTAATTGAATGCCGTTTGCACTGCCATGGGCCATCAAGTGCAGTTCTTTTACCGCTTGTCCTTGTTTGCGTTGATCGTTTAATTGCTCTGTGATCCACTGAAGAGGATCAGAAGACTTACACAACGATACAGTTTTGACCTGTGACCCTTGAACTAAAGGCTGTAAGTCAGCGGCAAGACCGTCAATAAGAAGAAGTCTGGAAATTGTTCTGCGTTTATTTCACCCACTCAATTTACTAGATTTTTTAGATCGACTCACTTTTTGAAAGGTATTTTCAACTAGAGATAAAGAGTTGATACCTAATGAGAATTACGAAATCAAAGTTGATCTTCATTGCTGTTTAAAGGTTTGCTTACGAGTTGGTCGATCAGCAAGAGGCAGTCATCAAGGACCTTACGGACAAAAAGAACACACTCACTTTTTTACTAACCGCTCTGTTTATCATTCATATCCTGTTTTAAAGAGTGCAAAGCATTGAAAATACAATCGTAAGGGAGATGAAATTTGCTCATAGGTTTCTTCCCGAATTATTGAAAAAAGATTGTTTGCCGTTCTGTTAAATCAAATAATCACCGCTTTGAGTGAGGTCTGTTGTGTCTGTGCCATAGATCTTGGCGATTAGATCTTCTCCTTGATTGGACATGTGATGATCACCACTGCCAACCAGTGACCACTCATCGATGACATCAGCCCGAATCTTTTGACGTCCTCCAGCCTGAAGACCATCGGCTACTCCAGTTGTTGTCTTTGCAGTGTGTCCTGAGAGGAGCGTATCGACTGTTGTTTGTTGTTGACTACTGAGCTTGCCGCTTTCACTGAGTCCAGTGAGAGTATCGACCGAGGCTGTTTCTAGGATGTCCTCATCAAAGCGTTTGTAGATGGACTTAACATCTTTGGAAGCATTGACTTCTGTGAAATCGACATCATCGAGATCAAAATCATCAGCCTTAGTGGCTTCTTTGTAGTCCACTTTGGCCCAGTTGATATCAGTCTTGGTGTCTGTATCCAAGCTTGAGTAATCGACTTTCTTCCAGTTGATATCTTTGTAGACTTTTTTGCTATAGGAGGACTTGGCAGAATTAATTTCACTCCAATCCGCGTAGTTGATATTGAAATTCTTAGACTTGGCGGCTTCCTTATAGTCCACTCGAGCCCAATTGATCTCGTCTAAAGTCTCTGTCTCTAAACTTGAGTAGGTCACATCTTCCCAATCCACATATTTATAGACCTTTTTGATGGTCGAAGATTTCGCAGTGTTCACCTCACTCCAATCCGCGTAGTTCACATTGAACGACTTGGATTTAACCGCTTCTTTGTAGTCCACAGCAGCCCAA
>QCGC01000025.1 GCA_003278225.1 Prochlorococcus sp. AG-363-P01
ATTTGTGTGATTATTTCTTCATGCGTGGGACCAAGTCCAAATTCTCGATCTTGACGATCTTTTAAGTGAAACATTATCCCTTCGCCTGCTGTATAGCTTTGCCATCGGCCACTTTTTTCCCATATCTCAGAAGGATGTAATTGAGGTAGAAGAGTTTGTAGCCCTCCTGCAGAATCCATTTCCTGTTGAACAATTGCAGTGATTTTGCTTATAACTCTCCACATCAGTGGCATGTAGGCATATATCCCTGAGGTGATGCGACGAATGTACCCACCTCTCAGAAGTAGTTGATGAGAGGCTATTTCGGCTTCGGCAGGTGCGTCTCTAAGCGTCACCAGCATTAGGCGGGAGACGCGCATGGCTCTAATTGCATAGGGCCTTGGAAACTAACACCCGACAAATAAATAGACAAAGAAACAACTGTCACAATACCGTAAATCTCTCTGGTAGAACTGAGTTGGTTCTGCTATTTTTTCATCAGCATTTAGCGACCCGGATAGAGATTATGTTAAGTGGGTCAGCTGATTCTTCTTCTGAAAGTTCTATTTCAGTGTCAAGCATAAATGCAGATATTCAAGCTGTAATCTCCCAGTCAGACTCGCTTGTTGGTGTTGATGAGGTTCAAAAATCATTAAGTCGATCAAGGGCTTCTGTTTATCGCTATACAAATACTGATCCGCGAAACTTGAATCCCCCTTTTAACCCTAGGAAGCTTAATCCTGAATATAGAAGTGATCAAAAGGATCCACTTTTATTTCACCCAAATGAAATTGCTCGATTTGCCAAAGATATTCTAAGAATTAAAGAGGTGACAGTTGAGGTTTTAAACTCCCCCTCAACGGCGACACAGCAAGTCTTATTATCTATACTTGAAGAACTACGTGCTATTAGATCTATTATTGAAGGAACTCAGAATACTCCAGCAGCTGATCTTTCAACACTTCGAGATCGCATAGATCGACCCGCTGCATAATTTTCATTGATCAAATCTACCTGTAAAAAATAACTTTTTTAAATTATCCATATAACAATACTAAGTAAATTTATGAAAAATAAATAAAGATATATTTGAGGCTTTTCTCTCACTAGCTTTTCCCACCCTTTGATTAGTTTAAGGTGTTTAATTAAGCAACTTATCGAGGTTTAAATAACACATGGCTAAAAAAGTTTTTTATCCTTGAGACGTACCTGGTCTGGTTACTCTTTGGGTTTGAACTTCAATGGCTAGTTCCAGTCAGTCGTGGCTTTAGTCGTTCTTTTTTGTTTGAAACCCATATGAAGAGAAACCATTGTCCCTATTAGCTCGTAAAAGTTATGGACTTAAGTACTATTGTCCCATCTCCTTCTCCAGGTATGGTCAACCTAGTTGTTGAGATCCCAGCAGGAGGTAGGAATAAGTATGAATACTTTTCAGAAGCTGGAGTAATGGCACTTGATCGAGTGCTTCACTCTTCTGTTCGATACCCATTTGATTATGGATTTGTACCAAATACTCTCGCTGAGGATGGAGCACCTTTGGATGCAATGGTAATCATGGCTGAGCCAACTTTCGCAGGTTGCCTTATCAAGGCCAGGCCTATTGGGGTATTAGATATGCATGATTCAGGTGCTTATGATGGCAAACTTTTATGCGTCCCTGAAGCTGACCCTCGTCAGAAGGCTATTAACAGCATTAGACAGATTGCACCGAATCAACTTGAAGATGTTGCTGAATTTTTTAGGACTTATAAAAGCTTAGAGGGAAGAGTAATAATTATTGATGGATGGCGTGACTCTGATGCAGTTGAAAGCTTATTAGAAAGTTGCATCATTGCAGAGAAATCAAAACTAGAGAAGACTTTTAGACCTAAAAAGTCTTAAAGTTTTTTGTTTATGACTTAATGACTAATTATGAATTCACATGTACTGGTCTATTCTTATTCAAGGTGTACAACATGTAGAAAAGCTTTGAAATGGCTTGAAGATAATAATATTGACTACAAGCTGGTAGATATTGTTCAAAGTCCACCATCAAAAGATATTCTTAAAGATGCAATTAAGCAATTAGGTGATAGAAAAAAACTTTTTAACACTAATGGAATTAGTTATCGTAATTTAGGAGCAGAGGTTGTTAGAGCTATGACTGATTCTCAAGCATTAGAAGCACTTGCCTCTGATGGGAAGTTAATTAAGCGCCCTCTTCTAATAAATAAAAACGGTACAATCCTGGCAGGTTTTAAAATTGATAGTTGGACTGATAGTTTAATTAGATGAGATATTCAAATCCTAACTCTCAAAATATTTGGGATCTTTGGGGACCAGTTCTTCTTACTATTTCACTATATCTAGGAATACGTCAGTATATAGGTGAGGCTAGATACATCCCTTCCGGATCAATGCTTCCAGGTTTGAAAATTAATGATCGATTGATAGTGGAAAAAATAACTTTACGTCAAAGATCTCCTAGGCGAGGTGAAATTGTTGTCTTTAATTCACCTTATTCTTTTGACCGTATATTGCGTAGAGAGATAGGACCTTCTCCCTTGAAATGTGGACTTGCTAATTTCCCATTGATAGTATTTTTAACGGGTCTTAGTGATCCTGCCTGTGATGCTTACATTAAGCGTATTGTTGCTATTGGAGGTGATCAAGTAATAGTTAATCTCAAAGGAGAAGTTTTTATTGGTGGTATTAAACGTAAAGAATCTTA
>QCGC01000026.1 GCA_003278225.1 Prochlorococcus sp. AG-363-P01
TCATGCCTTCAATCTTTTGGCGGGTGATTTCAAAGATGATGAATGGCGAGACTCCTTCCAGTGTCAGCTTTGTTACGGCATAACGTCTTAGATCATGACTTAAGAGGTTGTATTTCTCTTTGTACTCCGAGACGTGATGAGCACCCCATGAGTCGTTATTAGCCTTATATCTTCTTGGCCAGATTGGGTCATCGGAATCTGTCTTGATTGGCATGTCTTTGAGGACTTCATAGAGAGCAGAACTCATTGGGAGAACCCGCTCATCTTTTTTGCCTGTTTTAAATCGCCTGATTTGTTTTTCTGCTCTCTTTCCACCTCTTATCTTTTTGTATCGTACGAGCTTCTCCCATTCCCAGAAGGAGACCATTTTCTTTTCTAGATCAATGTCGCAGTGCCGTAGACCAGCTGCTTCTCCCATTCGACATCCTGTATATCTCTGAATAAGGAATTGATAATCAATCGTCTTCCTCCAGGGTGAGGTCGTACGTGCTTTCTCTGTTGCGGCATCAAAGACTTCTTGAGATGGTAATGGCTTTTTATCTGGGTCTGGTAAACGTTTCTTTAATCCAGCCCAGACATTTGTTTTGATGATTTCATTTTCAAGACCCCAATTCCAAAAAGCATTGAGGCAAGCAATGTTGTTCTTGACTGATGACGGCTCTTGCCCCATAGCAAGTAAGTAGTTCTTATATTCGATCGCTTGACTTTTGGTTAGCTCGGCTAAGAAGTCAGTCTTTGCCCAAGTCGCTAAGGCTTTAAGCTTTGATCTCCAGTTGATGACAGTGCTCTTAGCAACTGATTCAGTTGCTTCTCTTCTGTTTGCCCATTGCTGCCAAGTGGTTTGATTGTCTAGGGCTTGCCACAAGGCAGCTTGTTCTGTGTTGAGAGCGTTTCCTTTTTGATCAAGTTCAATTGGATAAGCATCTCGAATCTTCTCTTTATCTGTTGTTGGAAGTTGCCCTAAAGAAAGACCTTTGAATTCTGGGACGTTTTCATAAGCAGCTTGTAC
Organism: Prochlorococcus sp. AG-363-P01; assembly: GCA_003278225.1. Lineage (GTDB taxonomy): Bacteria > Cyanobacteriota > Cyanobacteriia > PCC-6307 > Cyanobiaceae > AG-363-K07. The sequence continues at coordinate 1,010 of QCGC01000026.1, forward strand.
CTGCTCAACCAAAGACAATGTATTGAGTTGTGCTCCAAATGATCTTTGTATTTCCGCTTCGATCTTTGATCTGTTAGCAATTGCCTCTCGATGGGTTTTTCCAAGCTTCTTGACTACTGAGTTGTTGTTGAGTTTTTTACGCAGCTCATAAGGCACAGGGACTCTTAAGTAGTACCCATTACGACCAGGTCTTTGAAAGACACTTGACAAGACTGCAGAACCAAACTGCAGAACCAAAATAGCTGCTTAATCCAAGATATAAATTAATACCTGGCTATTTAATAACTTATGGATAGATCAGGTCGAACGCTGAGGCACGCACGGCACGGTGGTTCAGCATCCGATAAGTGACTGCGGCACAAGGGTTTTACCCGTCGCAGTCATGGGTGCTAAATAGGTGGTCCTACCAGCAGGTCCTACCAAGTGGTCCCACCAACGGTCCTACCAAGATTTACGTAAAGTAATAAAAAATAAGCTATTGCTTGGGTGTGGAGGTAGAGGTGAAAAGAAACAGATCATCTGAGTTTGATTTTTTGACACTTATTGGAAACAAGATCTAAGTCATAGCTTGATCTAGCCATTCTTCTATGGTTCTTTTAATGCGCAAGATCCATAACTGGTCCTACCATCATCTTGGCCTATAAGTCTTTCATCACAAGCTTTTTACTTGTTCAATTGGTAGGACCACTTTCTTCCTGGTGGCTGCCAGGGTCGATTCAAAGGCCTATTGAGAACGAATTCATCTCTTCTTTGCGTACCTATCAAGGAGGTGGTATGGGGGTATCTGCGTCCTTAGTCACTCGTTAATCCCCGCTGAGAAATTTCTGTCAGGAATCAAAGCAACGTGTCTTCATCGTCTTCCTCTTTTTGCTTAAACCAGCCCTGCTCTTTCCTTCCTCTCATTAGGGAAGTGATCAATGCACCAGCAAAGAATGCTCCAACACATCCCATGATCAAAAGCAAAGGAGATGGAGCATTTCCCCCAGCGACTTGGCTTAACGGGTCAAGGCTATCCATTTCACTTTTCTATGGTGATCTGTGCCTTTTCTACCCGTAGCAGTATTTCTTTGATGGCATAAGCAGCAACACCAAAGATCACAATTACACCAATGGTTTGAATGAAGTCGATGTAGGTGGCAGTGAGGTGGTTCATTCTTCTGATGAGTAATAGCGGTCAGCCATTTCAAGAAGCATCTTTTTGACGTGCTGATCAGTAGCGTTGGTGTCTTCCTTGAGCTTCTCGCAAGCTCCTTTGACTTGTATCCAAATGGCTTCCATTATCTCCCGTTCCTGTTCAGTTGGTTTCCATTGAGCTGCTTCCATCAGTAATTACAAGCGTTGTATAACCGCTGTGCTTTTTGTTGGTCTTCTAGCTTTTTCACCTTCTTTTCTAGCTCTTCCATCTCTTGTTGGGCTTGATTGATCAGATCTAGCGACCATTGCCAGTTTTTTTCTTTGCAGTGTTTTCTTGCAGAGTCCCAATCCATGGAGAAGAAGCAATAGAGTGTTGAAGTCGGAAGCGATGTCTTTGAGACACCACCGACACTAATCAATTTTTTCTAAAAACTAATGAA
>QCGC01000027.1 GCA_003278225.1 Prochlorococcus sp. AG-363-P01
AAACTCTGATGAATATCAGAAGATGCGTAGTTAACTGTGCTCCAATTCGAGACATTTATGGTTATATTAGTTAAGTTGACAGATGTGTTGCTTAAATTTTCATCGACATCCGCAACAGTGACAGTAAGGGTTTGATCTGAGGTATTATTAGCCGAATCTGTTGCTCTGATACCGACTTGATAGGTATTATTGGTCCCAGCATCTTTTGGATTTTCATAATCAGGTGCACTCGCAAACGTTAGTGCGCCATTACTAGCAATATTAAACTTAGAGGCATCGGCACCACCATTGAGAGACCAGGTGACATCTTCATTAGCCGTAAAGGTATGAACAGCTGTACTGTTTTCATTAATGGTTGTCGTACTTGTAGAAGCCCCTGCGCCACCAGAAGGACCCGTGATTATGGGAGCTGTATTATTATTTTCATCTCCATTAAGTACTTGACCTGAAGCCTCAATAGTTATTGTTGAATTGTCAGCAAAACGAACAGTCTCAATACTCGTAAGCTGTGTTGTTTCGAGTGAATCATTCCTTGTAAATGTCGTTGTTAAACCAAGATCGGTTCTTACATAATCATTCTCATTAGCATTAAGTATGACAACATCAGTACCTTCTCCACCATCAATCGTATTAGTTCCTAGTCCAGAGTTAATAATATCGTCTCCAGCATTTAGAGTAACGACATCATCACCACTACCTAGAGTTACATTATCTACTCCAGCAGATCCCTTGAAAGTTATATCTCCTTCAAATGTTGAGCTAACGCTAAATGTTCCGTCTGAATTATTACCTCTTGCAGATGCATCAATCTCTATACTTTGCCCATCTATTGCCGCTTGGTCTCCTAGATTTACCGAGTAACTCTCCCTAAGAGTTATTTTCTCAACATTTTTTATTGCAGATGACCATAAATTACTCCCATAACCAACACCATGTACAGGGATAATAAGTAATTCGTCGGTACCAGTGCCACCATCAAAATAATCAACTTTGTAGTTATAGTTATAAACTTCTATAAAGTCATCACCAGCACCAGCATCTAAATAAATAAAATCACCGTCAATATGATCATCTCCATCTCCAGCTAATATTTTTACCTTGGACCCCCTTATATACATCCGGTCATCACCTGATCCGGCATCAATCAATTGTTGATCAGTATTGTTGGACTCGGTAGAACCATTTTCACTTGCAACTCTTATTTGATCATTACCGTCTCCTCCATGGATATTGTCTACTCCCTCATCTCCATAAATCCTGTCATTACCAGCTCCTCCATAAAGAGTATCGTTTCCATTTCCGCCATGGATCACATCATCACCGTCTCCACCCCGAATTTCATCATCCCCATCTAAACCTCTAAGAGTGTCATTACCTCCTTGGCCAGTAATTAAATCTTTCCCGCCGGCACCTGTGATCTCATTATTATTTTCATCTCCATCAAGCACTTGACCTGAAGCCTCAATAGTTATTGTTGAATTGTCAGCAAAACGAACAGTCTCAATACTCGTAAGCTGTGTTGTTTCGAGTGAATCATTCCTTGTAAATGTCGTTGTTAAACCAAGATCGGTTCTTACATAATCATTCTCATTAGCATTAAGTATGACAACATCAGTACCTTCTCCACCATCAATCGTATTAGTTCCTAGTCCAGAGTTAATAATATCGTCTCCAGCATTTAGAGTAACGACATCATCACCACTACCTAGAGTTACATTATCTACTCCAGCAGATCCCTTGAAAGTTATATCTCCTTCAAATGTTGAGCTAACGCTAAATGTTCCGTCTGAATTATTACCTCTTGCAGATGCATCAATCTCTATACTTTGCCCATCTATTGCCGCTTGGTCTCCTAGATTTACCGAGTAACTCTCCCTAAGAGTTATTTTCTCAACATTTTTTATTGCAGATGACCATAAATTACTCCCATAACCAACACCATGTACAGGGATAATAAGTAATTCGTCGGTACCAGTGCCACCATCAAAATAATCAACTTTGTAGTTATAGTTATAAACTTCTATAAAGTCATCACCAGCACCAGCATCTAAATAAATAAAATCACCGTCAATATGATCATCTCCATCTCCAGCTAATATTTTTACCTTGGACCCCCTTATATACATCCGGTCATCACCTGATCCGGCATCAATCAATTGTTGATCAGTATTGTTGGACTCGGTAGAACTATTTTCACTTGCAACTCTTATTTGATCATTACCGTCTCCTCCATGGATATTGTCTACTCCCTCATCTCCATAAATCCTGTCATTACCAGCTCCTCCATAAAGAGTATCGTTTCCATTTCCGCCATGGATCACATCATCACCGTCTCCACCCCGAATTTCATCATCCCCATCTAAACCTCTAAGAGTGTCATTACCTCCTTGGCCAGTAATTAAATCTTTCCCGCCGGCACCTGTGATCTCATTATTATTTTCATCTCCATCAAGCACTTGATGGAAACTCTCAGTTGTAAAGGATAAGGAGGTAGTATCACTAATGCCTGCATAGGAAT
>QCGC01000028.1 GCA_003278225.1 Prochlorococcus sp. AG-363-P01
GTTGACAATATCTGCAGTTGTAAAGGATAAGGAGGTAGTATCACTAATGCCTGCATAGGAATTACCAGAAGGATCATCAAAGGCTGTAGCAGCGATCTGGACGTAGTACTGAGTAGAAGAATCGAGATTGCTACTGGGATTAATGGTGATCGTATTGGTGCCGGTTCCAGTGACTTGCCCACTAGTGACAGCAATGGTTTCAACGGTGGAATTATCCGAGGATTTTTTGATCAGGATATTGCCACTTTCAACATCAACGGCTTCTGAGAAGGTGAGAACGATATTGCTACCAACGGCAACAGCGGTTGCGTTATCAGCAGGAGAAGAACTACTCAGTGTCGGTGATGTATCATCGACATCGGCAACAGTGATGGTAACGGTTTGATCTGAAGTGTTATTAGCTGAATCTGTTGCTCGAACAACTACTTCATAGGTGTTATTGGTCCCATTATCTGTTGGATTTTCAAAATCAGGTGCGCTTGCAAAAGTCAGTGCACCATTGCTGGCAATATTGAACTTAGAGGCATCTGCACCACCATTAATAGACCAAGTAACAGTCTCATCAGCCGTAAAGGTGTGAACAGCAGTGATGTTTTCATTGATTATTTTAGTGCTTGTGGAATCACCTGCACTGCCAGACGGTCCAGTGATTACAGGGTTCTCGATACCCCATATTTTTTGCAGCGCTAAAATATCATTCGAAGTTAAGTCCCAACGCCAATCTTCAACGCCTCGGTTATACGACATGATTGTAAAATCAGTCGTCCAGGCAAGATTGTTTGGATCCTCATTTGGATGAGATAATCCTAAAGTGTGACTAATTTCATGAGTAATTGTATTTTTATCATTTGAATTAAGAGCTCCTCCAATATTTGTGTTTTTCCAAAGTGCTTCTTTCCAGGTTGAGAAAGTTTCAGCCGATCCCAAAGTATCCACACTCCAGGCATCCCAAGAATCAATTGAATAAATATCGATATCTGAGTTTGTATTGTCGAGTACTTGCGTAAAATCAAGTTCAATTAAGGGGTCGAGATCATTAAAAAATGTCTGGATAAATGTTTCTGCTTCTGCTGTATGTGCAAGTAAGTCAGCACTGTCACCGTGGAAATTTACTGTTCGTGTGGTATCAGCAATAAAGTAGTTTAGACTTGTACTAGGCCAATCAATAATATCTTGCATCGTATCACCAAAAGTATCACTAACAAGAAGATCTGGGTTGATGTCATCGCTTACATCAGCAATAGTGACGTTGACAGTCTGATCTGATGTGCCGCTGCCTGAATCTGTTGCTCGAACGACTACTTCATAGGTGTTATTGGCCCCAGCATCTTTTGGATTTTCAAAGTCAGGTGCGCTTGCAAAAGTTAGTGCGCCATTGCTAGCAATATTGAAGAATGAGGCATCTGCACCACCATTAAGAGACCAAGTGACACTTTCATCCGCTGTAAAGGTATGAACAGCTGTGATGTTTTCATTGATGGTTCCACTGCTTGTTGAAGCACCTGCACCACCAGAAGGGCCAGTAATTAAGCGAGAAGCATCAACATTAGACCTATCTAGGTTTGTATTGATAAAACCATTATCTAGATTAATTGTAGATGTATTGGCTGTTGCAGTTAAAATTGAATCAAAATTATCACTTAGAATGGAAGTATTAACTACATTTAAGTCATCATTAGTTAAATGCTGTAGATGACCAAGTCCGTATCGGCTACATAAATGGCACATGACAGAACCACTTTTCTGTTTTTTAAAACCTTCTTCAAAAGAATACTATAATTAAGGGTTCCAAACTAGCTTATCTAGACTGCCTACATCGTTTGAAATACTCAAGGCGTAACCGCCTTGGTGGCGGGACTATAGCTACTTTAAGGTTTTATAATCTAAGCTAAATTGCGAAACATTTAATTTTCTTCTAGCTCAATATTTATGTAGTCATTTAGTGTTAGCCCTTTTTGCATCTTTTATAGAGAATCTATTTAAGTTAACTATTGAACCCATGGTTTCTTGGCTTACTTTTACGGACGACCCATGATGGAAGAGGTAAAAGGACCGTTCCCAAATTAATCGACTAAATATTAATTACTTGGCAAAGTGTGCCAGGTATAGAATAGCTAATAAATAACTATTTTCATTATAGATAAAGGGTTGAGAGTGTTTATTAAAGAAGAGCTTGTCATTTCTTTTAATTCCCTGCTCTTTTAAGGAATACCCAAATAAAATAAGCAGGTCGAAAGCGTTGAGCTTGTTGGCTCAGCATTGGCACTAACAAAATTCCTTAAACCAATGACCATCACCGAAACGTCCCGTAAGGACGAGGTGATTACTTCTGCTTGCGAGTTGGTCGATCAGCAAGAGGTAGTCATCAAAGACCTCACGGGCAAAAAGAACACACTTACTTTCTTACTTACCACTCTCTTTATC
>QCGC01000029.1 GCA_003278225.1 Prochlorococcus sp. AG-363-P01
ATAGGTAGATGGACAATAAAACGTTCTGACTCATCTCTTCTTCTCTTCAGTCTGATCTCTAAATCGTATCCCCCTTTTCATTGAATCTTCCAGCATTGATTCGCTACTCCATTGGGCATAAGCAGCGTTATGCACTTGAACGGTATGACCCATAAATGCTGCCATCTCCGTATCAGAAAGCTTGTAGACCTGATGTCCTCGTTTGCTGTATGAATGCCGAAAGCTGTAGGGCACTACTCCATTTTCGGCCTTTAGTCTTTTCCAGACTGGGTTAAAGCGCAGGTAATTTTTAAACGCATCACCAGCTCCTGCCTTCATTCGAGGAAGAGGGTCTTTACGTTTGATCCTTTCAATTAGCTTCCATTCTTTCTCCCACTCAGGATCCAATGGCCAAAGCCTTCTGGGTTTGGTAATGCCTGCACCTGCTTTCTTGCAGTAAGTACAGAACAAATGTTCTTTTCCATTCTTTTTGATCTCTAAATAGTCATGGCTGACCTCTATAGGTCGTAATCCATAAACGATTGCCAGTCTGAGAGCTAAATCCCACTTCATCGCACGATCTCTTAGGTGGTGTTTCTTCTCATCTTTATCAATATCAATTGGAAGTGAGTTAATGAGCTCCAGCAGGTCCTCATTTTCTATACACACAGTCGGGTTAGATGTTTCCTGTTGCTTCTTGGCAGACTTACGTCCCACGTAGTCTCCTAGGGCATTTTTAGGGGGTGGAGTCCAGTTGTCAGCAGGTAAGAAATGACCTGAGGCTCTAGATGTCGCCCACCTCAAGAATGCTGCTATATGTTGAACTCTGATCTGCCTGCTTCTAGTTCCTGGTTCATATTGTTTGCCAATCTCGATCAGCAGGTCATTGGCATTGGATGCTGCAACTTCCTTGAGTCTGCGAAACGTTTTTCCATATTCGATTTGCCATGTTTTGACAGAGACATCACCACTGACGTTGACTTTATAGTTCTCATAACTCTCCCATGCAGTCATAAGGAGTTTTGGATTGGCTCGTCTTGCTGCTTTAGGAGTTTTCGAGCGTGTTTTCTTGACTCGCTCCACTGCATCATCCACTGAGACCTTTTGGCGAATAACTAAATCGTGGATTTCTTCTACTGATTCTCGGATGCTGGATGAATTGGCTTTACACCATTCCAGTCCTAAAGCTTTTTCAATTCTTGACCCATCATCGTGACGGATTCTGATCTTGGCTTTCCCTTTGTTCTCCTTTACTTGCCAATTCAGACCAACAGTATCTCTAAGGATAGTCCTCAGACTTTGCTCCCAAAGCTCTGTTTCTGATCTTGCTTTCATGAAGCACTAGGTCGTAAAGGTTTGCCTGATGGGTCCCTCCTGGGGTCCCTCCTGGTTAAATAGATCTAAATAGATCTTTAAAGATCATAGAGTCTTGAGTCTCAGATCGCTTGTATAGATTGCATTTGAGCTAGTGGTCACCTGGATTTTACTGCTTGTCTCATTTTTACAACCCAATGCTTTGGGAGCACTAGGTCGCAGGTTCGAATCCTGTCGCCCCGATTGGGAATATCCTCTATTTGCAAGGCTTTTGGCTAGCATGTAATCATGCGAGAAATTTGTTGGCCCATAAGAGCCAACAAAGCGCCAACAAATGCTGAAATCTATTGATAGAGCAGAAGTGCCTGGAGCACTAGGTCTTGCCCGGTTTGAGTGGCATGTCTAGAGCAACAAAAGTCGAATTAGAACGACGCATTGGAGAAGCTGCTTCCATGCTTGCTCAGGGAAATGGAGCAACAGTGGTAACGGCCCATGTGGCCGAAACATATGCACTCAGCAGGCGTCAAGCCAGAAGAATCACTGCTAGTGCTTATGAGTTATTAATGCAAGACCTAGAAGAAACGGACGTATCTAGGCCAATGATGGTTGCTCAGCTGATTGCAAACCTGCAATCTGGTATCCAAAAAGGCTTACTGCATAACCAAGCAAGTGCTGTTGCCGCCTGTTCCAAGCAATTAATCCAACTTTGTGGATTAGCTGCTGATAGTCAATACAACAACAGAACCAGAAGACATCGGTGAAGTGATTTCGTACTGATTTTGGTAGAAAGTTCTATCCATCTAAAGCCACGAATCTTGCCCATAGATGAAACCAATAATAAGGGCTAAATAAAGTCAGCCCTTATTTCATGCCACCTTCGTTAAACCAAATAAGGAACCGATAAGCAGCATATAAAAAATAAACAAGCACAACTATCCCAATTAAAGGGAACTCAATAATGGGGTCAGTACTCATTGGTTCCATTGAAGAGAATTATTCCAAGAGAGTTCTAATCTTTTGTTCTTTGTAAACCATTACGCTCTCTGCCTCGAAGGGCAAAAGGCTTCGCATAAAATAAACAGG
>QCGC01000030.1 GCA_003278225.1 Prochlorococcus sp. AG-363-P01
GCCAGTGGGGATGAGGCTAACCCCCTCCATTGTGATGATCTGATCGCCAAGATCTACGACACAGAAACAACAGACCTCACTCAAAGCGGTGATTATTTGATTTGACAGAACGGCAAACAATCTTTTTTCAATAATTCTGGAAGAAACCTCTGAGAATTTCATCCCCATACGCCTGTATCTTCAATGCTTTAAGCTCTTTAGAACAGGATGTGAAGGATAAACAGAACGGCGAGTAAAAAAGTGAGTGTGTTCTTTGGGCCCGTGAGGTCTTTGATTACCGCCTCTTGCTGATCGACCAACTCGCAAGCAGACCTTTAAACAGCAATGAGGATCAACTTTGATTTCGTAATTCTCGTTAGGAATCAACTCTTTATCTCTACTTGAAAAAACCTTTCAAAAAGAGAGGCGATCTAGAAGATCTAGTAAATTAAGTGGGTGAATTAAATGCAGAACAATCCTCAGACTTCTTGTTACTGACGGTTTTGCGGTTGATCTCCAGCCTTTAGTTCAAGGTGCACAGGTCAAGACTGTCTCGCTGGGGAGTCATGTCGATCCTTTGGGATGGATCACAGAGCAACTCAATCAACAACGTAACCAAGGACAAGCTGTAGAAGAACTGCACTTAATGGCCCATGGCAGTGCAGAAGGCATTCAACTGGGGGGTCAACAGATTGATCTTGCTTCTTTACTCACTAAAGCCAAAGAACTATCCCATTGGCAAATTGAGAGGCTCATACTCTGGTCGTGTGAGATTGGTGCTAACCAACCATTCATAAAACAACTCTCTAATTCCACCCAATCAGAAGTTTTTAGTAGTCAGGGAAAAGTCAATCGAGAGAATGGATGGGTCTATAGCGATCAAGGCCAATCCATCCATGCCGCTGAGATTATTGAGCAAAAAGCCTTAAACAGCTGGGAGGGTGAACTGGCAACGATTACCCAAATCGGTGGTTATATCAATGGAGAGGCTGCGAATGATCAATCAGGTCAGTCAGTCAGCCTTTCCGATGATGGAACAGTTGTTGCCATAGGGGCTAGTGGTAACGATGGGAATGGCTCTGATGCCGGTCATGTACGGATTTACAAAAATGATGGTGGTACCTGGACTCAAATCGGTAGCGATATTGATGGAGAAGCTGCGAATGATAATTCTGGTAGGTCAATCAGTCTTTCTGGTGATGGAACAGTTGTTGCCATAGGGGCTGTGAATAATGATGGCAATGGCGAAGCTGCAGGCCATGTACGAATTTACAAAAATGATGGTGGTACCTGGACTCAAATTGGTAGCGATATCGATGGAGAAGCTGATGATGATGAGTTCGGCAGCTTTGTCAGTTTATCGAGAGATGGTACGGCTGTTGCTATAGGAGGTCCTTATAATGATGGTAATGGCAGTAATAGTGGTCATGTAAGAGTCTTTGAGAATGATGGCGGTACATGGACTCAAATTGGTAGCGATATTGATGGAGAAGCTGATGATGATGAGTTCGGCAGCTTTGTCAGTTTATCGAAAGATGGTACAGCTGTTGCCATAGGGGCTCCTTATAATGATGGTAATGGCAGTAATAGTGGTCATGTAAGAGTCTTTGAGAATGATGGCGGTACATGGACTCAGATTGGTAGTGATATTGATGGGAAAGCTGGGGATCAATCAAGCTCCGCATGCAGTCTTTCATCAGATGGCTCTATTGTTGCTATAGGGACCGTAGTTAACTCTTCAAATGGAACTGATAGCAGATATGTACGAATGTACCAGGATGTGGCTGGTATCTGGGCCCAAGTTGGTGACGATATTGATGTAGAAATTGCTGGGGATGAATCAGGCATTATGGCCAGTCTTTCTGGCGATGGAAAAGTTGTTGCCATAGGAGCTCCTTATAACGATGGGAGCGGTAGCACTAGCCTATATAGAGTTTATGAAAGTCAAGGGGATACATGGGTTCAGATTGGAAGCGATATTGATGGAGAAGCAGACCCTGATACTTCAGATGGATCAGTTTCTATTTCAGAAGATGGTATCACTCTTTCTATAGGAGCTAATGGTAACAATGGGACTGGTGTTCAATCTGGTCATGTTAGAAATTTCACTATCAATTACGACTCCCATGACCAGGCGGGGACTAGTGGAAATGACACCTTAACTGGCAGGTCTGGTTCTGACACCATAGAAGGTGATGATGGGGATGACACTCTTTATGGCATGTCAGGCAACGACACGATCGACGGTGGAGAAGACGACGACACCATAGAAGGTGGATATGGAGACGATACCCTCAATGGAGGAAAAGACAATGACACCATTGACGGTGGAGATGGAACCGATACTGCGGTCT
>QCGC01000031.1 GCA_003278225.1 Prochlorococcus sp. AG-363-P01
CATGTGATGTTCATTAGTTTTTAGGGAAAATTGATTAGTGTCGGTGGTGTCTCAAAGACATCGCTTCCGACTTCAACACTTTAGAGGTTCTAATATGCCTAAAACCAATTGGCTCAAAGGCTTGAAATTAAATATCGATGCTCCTGGCACTGGATTTGCATTAATCGTCTTAGCACTAACTCAAAGCGCTGATTATCGTATTTAAAAGGAAATCAGATAATAGCTTCTAAGGATATTGGTCAAAAGTGTCTGAACGGGTTTAACGACAACATCAAGAGTGGATATTCCCCGTCCGCTTCTCTAAAAAGCAAGCTTAAAGATGCATAGTTTAATTCATGGAACAATGACAACAGAGCTCATTTCCTTTTTCTTGCTTGGACGATGCTTCGCATTAAAGATGAGTTAAAATTGTGCAACTTCCATAGGTTAAACAATTAATAATATTCTTCTTTCCTCTTTGTTATTTGCCCTGTCAATTACAGGCAGTATCTTTTCCTGGGATTTTTTGGGTTGTCCTTCTACGAAAAGACGAGCAAGTCAAGAATTTTCTCCTGAAGTGATAAAAAGAAACAAAAAGGCCTCCAATAAGAGGCCTCGACAGCTAGGAAGATGGATACACAACAAAACTGGAAAACCTTGGAAGTCTTCAGGAAGAGGAGATTATGCACCTGGTTCCCGACCAGGCCGAGCGGATAAACCTGAAAAGTGGAGTGACGACCCAAGACTTGAACATTATTCTTATATAGAAAATCCTCAAAATGAGGCGGACACAATTACAAATTCACCACAAAATGACTTCTACTATGAACAACTAAAAAAGGACTGATTGAGATCAGCCTTGCAAATTGAGGCAATAAGAATAATTCAGATTGATCTCGTGTTGCAAATTTCCGGAGAAACTAGTTCTTCTATAATAAATATTTAGAATAGATTGAATTCCTGCACTAGGTCAAAGATCACATGAGCCGATCATCATATCCCGCTACTGAAATAGGAGAATTCTCTAGCGCAAATGCATGGTCTGGTATCCCTTTAACAGACCATGTTGCAGGGCTGCTGACTGGAGCCGTATGGGGTGATAACGACCCAGATAATGGCGGGACTACAGAACTTCTGTATTACGTCTTTGAAGATGAATATGTTGAAGCTGATGACAATAAATTTGGTTATACACCTGAAACTGAAGAACTTGAGGCAGGCAGTTCTGCCATGGATGCCTACGCAGATATAGCCAATATTACATTCACTCGCACTGTGGATTCCAGCATAGCCAATATAAGCTGGGCCAGCTACGACGACGACGATACTGAAGGAAGCTATGGATATGCATATATACCCGATGAAGCTAATAGCCTTAGCAATAGTGCAGGTTTTATAGCTATAAATTGGGAAAGCTATGGGGTTCCCGATTCAGACACTCTAGCTCCAGGTAGCTATTATTACCTTACTTATGTTCATGAGCTTGGCCATGCATTAGGGCTAGAACATCCTCATGAGGGGAATGATTATTACGGCAGTTTCCCGGGTATTACAGGTGATGATCCAACCGACGAGGGATATTACGACCTTAACGCAAGTCCTTGGACTGTAATGACCTATAACGACTACACTGCCTCTAATGGACTGACACCTGGTAATCCTAAAAGTACATCTGGATATTCAACCACACTTGGGGCCTTCGATATCGCGGCTATTCAGTATATGTATGGCGCCAATACTACTAGCAATTCAGAAGATAATACATATTATTTAGACCCTGATGATCTGAATGGTTATGAATGCATCTGGGATACTGGAGGTACAGATGAAATTAATGCCAGCCTGGTGGATGACGATTGCACTATAGATCTTCGTAATGCAACTCTTAATAACGCTGATGGTGGTGGTGGATATGCATCAACAGTAGATGATGATGAGTACTATGGCTACACAATTGCTTATAACTCAACAGGTGACTGCGTTATTGAGAATGCGTTTGGATCGGCCGAAGATGACACAATAATAGGTAATGCTAGTGACAATAAACTCAATGGGGGTAAAGGCAATGACATCATTGACGGTGGAGATGGGACCGATACTGCGATCTTTAGTTCTAAATCCAATAAAGTCGACCTCAGAAAAACAGGTCGTCAAAACACTAAAGACGGCAAAGATACTTTAACCAATATTGAAAACGTCAATGCTGGAAAAGGGAATGACAAAATCACGGGGAATGATAGCGATAATGTTCTTAACGGAGAAAAAGGAAAAGATACCCTTAAAGGCAAAGGCGGAGACGACACCCTT
>QCGC01000032.1 GCA_003278225.1 Prochlorococcus sp. AG-363-P01
TTTCAATAATTCTAGAAGAAACCTCTGAGTAATTACATATCCTCTACGTCAATTGGACTGCTGAGTACCCCTTTAGAACAGGATGTGAATGATAAATAAAGCGGTGAGTAAAAAAGTGAGTGTGTTCTTTTTGCCCGTAAGGTCTTTGATGACTACCTCTTGCTGATCGATCTAAAGGTTAAAAATGCTTCGTAAATCTCTTGGCAAGACCTAGCGCAACTAGATGCCCTAGTATTTTGAATAGTTATCAGATTTATCCCTTAGGAGTAATTTATGGCGTTAGTCCCAATAGTTGATTGGACCAAGCTTATAGGAACTTCAAAAGACGATGAAGCAACTGCTATAAGTGTTGACAACGATGGTTCAATCTATGTTGCTGGACAGACATTCAGTGATCAAGATCTGAATGGTGAAATAAATAATGGAGAAGAAGATGGATTTATTGTAAAATTTGATTCAAATGGTAACGAGCAATGGACCAAACTTATAGGCTCAGATCAGTTAGATTATATCTCTGATTTAACTACTGGGGATGATGGTTTTATATATATTGCCGGATATACTGAAGGCAATCTCAATGGTCAGAATAATACCGAAGATGACGCAGATGGATTTGTCATTAAATTAAATCCAGATGGCACTGAAGTTTGGACAAAAATAATAGAGACGCTGGATGATGAAGATAGCAATCAAAGTTATGAAGAGGAGGCAACTTCTATAAATGTTGACCAAGACGGGTATGTCTATGTCTTTGGAGATGCAGATTCTGACTTAAATGGTCAGAGCAATAGTGGAGATGAAGACATATATGCCATTAAATTGAATCCAAATGGAACTGAGGTTTGGACAAAACTTATAGGATCAGAAGCTGATGATTATCCAACCAGTTCAATTATTGGTGACGATGGGTCTATATATATTGCAGGATATACAGAGGGTGATCTAAATGGAGAAGTGAATAGTGGAGAACAAGATGCATTCGTCACTAAGTTAAGTAGCGATGGAATCCATCAATGGACGAAACTTTATGGAGATAATCAAGAACAACAAGCATATTCTATAAGTATTGACGAAGAAGGTTCTATTTATGTTGTTGGAGATGCAGAGGGTAACCTAAATGGGGAGTTAAATTCCGGAGATGTCGATGCATTTGTTATCAAGTTAAATAGTAATGGAACTGATGAATGGACAAAACTTTTTGGAAATAACTTTTTAGATGTGGCAAATTCAATAGTTATAGGTCAAAACGAATCTATTTATGTCACTGGATCTACAACTGGTGATGCTCTAAATGGTGAGATTATTAGTGGAGTTGTGGATACCTATATTATTAAATTAGAATCTGACAGCACTCACAGCTGGACCAAGGTTATTGGGAGTTCAACCATGGATATAGGAGGTTATATTACTATTAATAATGATGGAGAAATTTATATCACTGGTGAAACAGAAGGTGATCTCAATAATGAAGTTAACACTGGAGACAGAGATGTATATGTAATGAGATTATCTGAAAAAAACTCACCAACAGATATCAATCTTTCAGATTCCATCTTTGATGAAAATATTAGTACTGAATCAGTTGTCGCGACACTCTCAACTACAGATGAAGATACTAATGATACTCATACTTATGAATTAGTCAGTGGAGATGGTTCCACTGATAATGCAGTATTTACGATTACGGGTGATCAACTAAAGATCAATGCATCACCAGATTATGAAACCCAATCGTCGTACAACATTCGCGTAAAGACAACTGATAGTGAAGGATTGTCTTATCAAGAAGCAGTTACTCTGAGTGTTACTGATGTCAATGAAGACGGAACCAGTGGCAACGACACATTAACGGGTGCATCCGGTAATGACACTCTCTCTGGCCTAGCAGGCAATGACATCCTTTATGGTCTCGCCGGAGATGACACCCTCAACGGTGGAAAAGGGAATGACATCCTTGATGGTGGAGATGGAACCGATACTGCGGTCTTTAGTTCTAAATCCAATAAAGTCGACTTAAGAAAAACAGGTCGTCAAAACACAAAAGATGGAAAAGATACGTTAACCAATATTGAAAACGTCAATGCTGGAAAAGGGAATGACAAAGTAACGGGTAATGATAGCGATAATGTTCTCAATGGAGAAAAAGGCAAAGATACCCTCAAGGGCA